>CAKTOW010000003.1 GCA_934590325.1 uncultured Oscillospiraceae bacterium | reverse complement strand
GGCCGGAGGGCAGCGCGCCTACCCACTTGCCGATAGGCGTATTGCCGGAAACCGGCAGCATACCGGTGGTCATCTTATCCGGACGCTGTGATTGCCAGCATGATGTTCTCTGTGGCGGCGTAGTCCTCGGTCTCAAACTGGAGATCATGGCCGCCGCCATGATCACATTTTGAGGCGACCACAATCATGACAGATGCAGCCTTACAGCCGGAAGCACTTTTTCAGCACCGTATACTCACCCAGCACCAGTAGCGTCAGACTGCCGTCCAGCACCGTTTCCGGCGAGATGGTCACGTCAGTTTTGCCGTCCCGCTTCACGCCGAGGATATTGACACCGGACTTTTTGCGAATGTCCAGCTCACCGATGCTGTGCCCCCGCCAGCTTTCCGGTACAGCGACCTCAATGATGGCGTGCTTCTCGTCCAGCTCGATGTAGCCGAAGATGTGGTTGGCGGTGTAGCGGATGGCCGCCCACTTCGCCAGCTGCTTTTCCGGGTATGTCACCGCGTCCGCGCCGTTGCGCAGCAGGAACTTCGCCTGCACGTCACGCTCCGCGCGGGACACCACATACTTCGCCCCCAGCTCCTTGAGCAGAGACGTCGTTTCCAGCGAGTTCTGGAAATCTCCGCTGATGGTGACGTAGCAGACATCGTAGTTGCTGACGCCCAGCGAGCGCAGAAAATCTACACGGGTACTGTCGCCGATCTGCGCGTTGGTGACGAAGGGCATACACTCGTTGACGCGCTCCTCGTCTCTGTCTACCGCCATGACCTGATGCCCCAGCTCGTTGAGCTGCATGGCGAGGTGCCGCCCGAAGCGGCCAAGTCCGATCAATAATACTGTTTTCATCGTGCGCTCCTTTCAGCCTACGGTGATTTTTTCTTTTGGACACCGGGTACAGGTGAGATCATGTCCGGAGAATGCGGCGTAGATCAGGGTAAGTCCCCCGACGCGCCCGAAGAACATCAGCAGAATGAGAATGCCCTGCGACAGCGTACCCAACTGCGGCGTCAGCCCCAGTGTCAGCCCTACCGTTCCGGCAGCGGAAGCCGTTTCATAGAGGCAGACGCCCAGCGGCAGGCCCTCCGCAGCGCTGATGACCGCTGCACCCGCGAAGGTCAGTCCCAGATACAGCAGCAGGATGGCGGCGGCGTTTTTGACGGCGGAATCCTCCAGCCGGCGCCCGAAAAGCTGCGGCTCCTCCCGGCGGTGAAATACGGCGGCGGCATTGGCGGCCAGCACAGCCAGCGTCGTGACCTTCATGCCGCCCGCAGTGGAGCCGGGTGCGCCGCCGGTAAGCATCAGCAAAATCGTGACCGCTTGCGAGGTATCGCCCATCTTCGTCAGATCCGCGGTGTTGTAGCCGGCTGTTCGCGGCGTGACCGCCTGAAAGAGAGACGCCAGCACCCTCTCGCCTGTGGGCAGGGCGGCAAAATCCGTCAGGAAGAACAGGATCGTCGGAAGCACGATCAAAAGCGCCGTCGCGCCCAGAATGGCCTTGCTTTGCATCCGGTATCGTCGCAGGTGCAGCCGGTGGGTGCAGACGTCATCCCACGTCAGAAAGCCGATGCCGCCCACGATGATCAGCAGCATAATGACGATGTTGACCAGCGGGTCGGCCATGTACGCCGTCAGGGAAGTGTAGAGCGCATTTGCCCGCCCCAGAATGTCAAAGCCCGCGTTGCAGAAGGCGGAAACGGAGTGAAACACCGCCATCCACACGCCCCGCAGTCCGTAGTCCCGGCAGAATACCGGCAGCAGCGCCAGCGAGCCGATCAGCTCCACAAGGAATGTGCCCTTCAGGACAAAACGTGTCAGGCGCACGATGCCGCCCACCGCCGGAGCGGAAATGGCGTCCTGCATGGCGCTGCGCTCCTTCAGTGAGATATTCTTACCGGAGAGCATCAGAAACGTTACGGCGGCGGTGATGACGCCTAAGCCGCCGATCTGGATCAGCAGCAGGATCACGGTCTGACCGAAGCCGGACCAGTAGCTGCCGGTGTCCTGCACCACCAGCCCCGTCACGCAGACCGCAGAGGTAGAGGTGAACAGCGCCTCGTGAAACGGCGTCCATGTGCGGCTTGCGGCGGCGATGGGCAGCATCAGCACCAGCGCACCCAGAAGGATGACACCCGCAAAGCCGAGGATCATGATCTGGAAGGACGTCAGACGGCGTTTCAAATGGAAACCGGTTTCTGTCACGGGACTCACCTCTTAAAATCGACTGTATTCCCAATTGCGCGTATAGTATAGCACGGTTTTCACGTTTCGGTCGTGCAGATTTTGTTAAGCATATCCTCGATGAGCCTCCGCCGCGTGACCACAACGGGCAGTATGAGTGATAAAAAAGCCCCTCAAAGCAAGAGAAAGACACCGGTATCCAGTGTCTTTCTCTTGCTTTTGGGGGATAGGGGGGTGTTATTCCGCGTATGGGATCGTAATAATCAAAGATGGTGCACCTGTATACCCGTACTTGTTGGAAAGCTCTTTTGTGCTGACAATGAAAGCATATTCCTTGCCGCTCTCTATTTTACGGAGTGTACATTCCGTCTTACCAGTCACGATCTTTGCCTTGGAGAGTTGGTTCGTGTCCATGTGATATTTATACACATAGTATGTACCGGCCGTGTCACCGGCATTCCAAGAAAGCGTCAGGCTGTTGTTCTCGGCGTTATACGCAGCGGTCGCCATCAGTGTTTCCGCCGGGGTTTCGGCTTTTAAGACCTCCACACTGTATTCCGCAGAAACATTGTCACAGATCGCTGTATAAGAGATCGGCTGCACAATATAACGATAGGAACCGGCGGCGGGAGAGGTAAGTGTGAAGGAGGTATGTGCCGTTCTGCTTAACATCCGCACAAGTCCGGTCTCTTCACAATAATCGAAAATCTGATACTCCACAGCATCCGCTACCGGCTGCCACGAGAGCTGCACGGTATTGTCTGCAAGAAGAACGGCGGAGACCGTCGGAGCTTCCAGCGTGGCAAGCTCCACCTTCTGCTCCGGCTCTTCACCATTCAGGATCTTCAGCACACGAAAGCCCACATCTTCATAGCCGATGTTTTCTGTGCGGCCTTCTTTGCGGTATTCGGTGCGGCAATCGGTTCGTGCGGAATTCCAGGCGCCGCCCTTGACGCCAAGTGTGTCTATACCATTATCAGAGCTGCGTACGGTGGAAGTCCACTCCCATACATTGCCCCAGAAATCTATTGCGCCGTGAGCACCGCGGGTAACATCGGCATATTGATCCACGGGCGTTCTGCCATCATTCACACCGCAGTTGAAATCGGCATCCTTGGGCATATGACCGGCTGCCAGCTCCCACTCGCTTTCGTTGGGCAAACGGTAAGTATCGGTGCCGTCCTTTTCGGTAAGCCACGCGCAGTACGCTGCGGCATCCTCATAACTGACAAAATTCACCGGATAGTTTTCCTCTCCGGCAGGATAATTGCCGTCCATCCAATTTTGCGGTGCCGCTTTTCCGGTATCCGCCAAAAAGGCGGCGTATTCGGCATTGGTCACCTGCGTGCGCTTGACATACACCGTAGTTCCTGCACCCATCACAGGAATGTAATCATATTTCGCCGCATCGGACACCTTCCATTTCAGCAGGCGGCTGTCGGTAAAGCGCAGCATACTGCTGTTGATGCGGTTCCAGTAGGTTTTGTACATTTCCTGCACAATATCCTCCATCTCGGCAACCTTATCGGCACCGCCGGGCTTGCCTGCGGTCTCCTCTTTCAGAGAAGCTAATTTTGCCTCCTTCCGGACGAGCACGGCATCATAGTTTTCGATGACGATGTCCCGCAGATTCAGATAATTCTCCATCGACGGATCTCTCTGATAGAGAGAAATAAGCTGTTTTGTCTCCTCGGTCAGCTCCGGCTGCTCCTTCTCGATGAAGTCACTGTTTTCAAACATATTCATGCTGTCATCTGTTTCTGCCGCCATTGCCGTCGCCGGAATCAGCGAAAGCACCAGAACAGAAGCAAGGGCAATGCTGCAAATTCTCTTTGTCAAACGCATTGTGTCCGCTCCTTTCATCGTTTGTCACCGTTCTTCAATCCGTCTTTCAGTCCATTCTTCAGCCCGTCTTTTGTGCCGTTCTTCAATCCATCCTTCAGGCCGTTCTTTGTGCCTGATTTTAAGCCGTTTTTCAGTCCGTCTTTTACATCGGATTTCAAGCCGTTTTTCAGTCCGGACTTTAAGCCTTCTTTCAGTCCGTCGCTAAGGACAGCCACGCTTTGCGCCACCGGCTCTTTTTCGATCGGCTTTGCTTCCTCGGCAAATGCAGGAACGGACAGTGCCGTTCCGATACAGAGAGCGGCACACGCAGCGACAATCGTTTTCTTGCAGTTCATGATATAGACCTCTTTCAAATAGATTGGTAAAAGATTGATTCCATCTCTCTTTTACACATCTATCGTAGGTGCTTGACCTCAATTGAGGTTCAAAAAAGCAGGTATAGGAGAAGGATTTTCTCCCATACCTGCTTTATGACATGCTCAGCCGCTGATCAGCCAACCGATAAGATCGATATTGGTATCGAGGAAGGTCAGGCTCGGCACGGAAAAATGATCTGCACCGTCAAACACGGTGATCTCGGCACTGCCGCCCGCCGCTTTCAACGCTGCGATAACCTCCTTTGAGGAATCCGGGGGCACAATGGTATCTGCCGAACCGACAAAGGCTCGGACGGGTATGTTTTTCAAGTTGTCGATGATATCGGGTGTATTGCGGATGCTGCCGGAAAGAGGGGCTATGCGGGCAAACAAGCTCGGGTAAGTGCAGGCAAGATTCCAAGTCCCCGTGCCGCCCATGCTGTGTCCCGTCAGTGAGATGTTGTTCCGATTGATTTTATAGGTCGATACTGTATGATCGATCAATTCGGAGATCGACTCTGCGGCATTGACCCAGCCCTTTTGCGTACTCGGCAGCTGCGGAATGACTACATAGGCGCGCACATCGCCAAGCTGACCCGACTGCAAATACTGCGGGAAACCGTCAACAGCCGTAATTAAATTCAGATCATCGCCTTTTCCCGAGCCGCCGTGCAGATATACGATCAGCGGCATATTCTCCGTAGGATCAGACGGTGTATACAGCCAATACCGAAAGGTACCGAGCTGTGAAGTGTTGATGGAGCAGGCAGTAAACGAGGCGGGTGTGTGCTCCTTGCCTGCCACAGAACCGTTTGTCCCATTCGGGGTGGTGTCTTCGCTGCTTTCGTCCGGTGTTATGGCTGGCATACTGTTGCTGTCTGACTCGGTTGTCGGCACTGAGCCAACGCTGCTCGTTTCATCGGAAGAATTCTCCGGCTTGCTGTGACATCCGCAGAGCAAGGCAGCCGTCAATACGGCGACCAGCAGCAGGGCAATCGATGCGTAAAATCTTTGCTTCATATAATCTGCTCCCTTCGCTCTGCCAAATGCTTTAATTTTTCAGCAGAGCCGAAATTTTAATTCTGTTTTCTCCCACAAGTTCCACCGTCAGCTTGCCACGGTGTGTTTCGCATACCGCCTGCGCCACCGAAAGCCCGATGCCGAAACCCTTGACTTTGTCTGAGGTATCGCTTCGGTAAAAGCGCTCGGTAAAGTGGGAAATATCCGATATTCGCTGTTTATCTGCCGTGTTTTCCACCGAAAAACAGACGCCGTGGCCAACAGCGATGAGCGATACCGTGACCGTTCCACTTTCCGCACCGTACTTAAAAGCGTTGTCCAGCAGTGCAGTCATCAGCTCCCGAATGGCTTTTTCATCCCCGCAGTAGCTGATATTGGGTTCGATTTTTTTCGTATAGGTCTTGCCGGTATTGAGGGCAACTGCCTGATAAGACGATGCAACCTCGTCAGCAATATCGGAAACAGGAAAATCAATTTTGACCGTCCGCTCGTTTTGTTCCTCCGTCCGTGCCAAAAACACCAGCCGGTGGGTCATCTCGGTCATCTGCTCGGTTTGCTTCAGTATATCGGACAGCCATTCGTTTTCGCCGATCTCCGACTCCAATAGCTGCGCATCGGCATGGATCACGGTAAGCGGTGTTTTCAGCTCATGACTTGCCGAGGTAATGAACTCCTTTTGTTTTTGCCGATTTTTCACAAGCGGAGATACGACTTTGCCGGATACCGCCGCTAAAACGGCTGTCATCAGAGCAATGCCGACGCCGGAAATGATCAGCAGAGAAGCGGCGCTGTTGCGGAAAGATTCCAAGGCGACCGTGCGGGACAGAAAAACGATCGATATCCCGTTCTTCCCCCGATGCACCAGATAGCGATAGTTATCTTTATATCCCTTGTCCGTCTTATCGGCGATCACCGACTTGGCATAGTCGGCAGCTTGTGACCGGCTGATCAGCGCTGTATGGCTCGTGTCGGACGACAGCGTTCGGCTGCTTAAATCATAAGTTGCTGTGAAATACCGGGCGTCCGCCACCTCGGAGGAATCGGGATCTGAAATGATCGTCATGATCATCCGATCGGCTTTGAGGGTGATCTGCCGGTAATTGCGCCACAGGCTGAACCCTACGATCAATGATTGCAAGATGAGCAGCGCGGCAAGGGACAGCAGGACAAACCGTAGCTGCAATCGGTGTTTCAAACTTACTGTCATTTCCGCACCTCCAGCGTATAGCCTGCGCCCCGCATGGTACGGATCTCAATATCCGCTTTGATCGCTTCCAGCTTTCGGCGAAGATAAGAAATGTATGTCCAAACGGTATTGTCCTCGGCTTTTGAATCCGGATCCCATATGTTTTCCAATACCCGTGAGGACGGAATAACCACCTTGGGATTGCGCATAAACAGCAGCATCGTCTGATATTCCTTGTTGGCAAGCTTATAGCTGCCGCCGGGTGCAGACAATTCAAATGTCTCGGTATTCAGCGCGGTGTTTCCGAAAGTAAGCGTATTGGTCTGCTGGATATCGTTTTTCCTCGTCAGCACCCGAAGCCGCGCCAACAGCTCCCGCATATCAAAGGGCTTGGTCAGATAGTCGTTGGCTCCGGCATCCAGCCCGATGATTTTGTCGTCGATTTCCGCTTTGGCGGTGAGCAGCAATATAGGTGTGACATTGTGCGCCTTTCGCACCTCGACGAGCACCGAAACACCGTCCATCACCGGCATCATAATGTCCAGAATCGCAGCATCATAAAGCCCGCTGAGCAGATAGTCCAGCGCGTCGCCGCCATTATCCACCGCTTCTGCCGTATAATGATTCTTTTGCAAAATGGAAATTAGCGCTCTCCGCAGCGACGAATCATCCTCCGCAACCAGTATTCTCATAGTCTTTCATCCGTCCTTTTGCAAACTTAGTATACTCATTCAACCTCAACGGAGGTTCAAAACAGCAGCGATTGCTTTTTTACCTTGTAATAAAGCAATCCGACTAAATCCGCCAGACCCCAGCCGATCGGGACAGACCACCAGATACCGGTGACGCCGATGGTGGGAATCGTGGACAGCAGGTAGGCCAGCGCGACACGGGTGCCTAACGAGATGACGGTAAGCACCACGCTCATGCCCGGCTTTCCCAACGCACGATACAGCCCGTAGAGCAGGAACAGGCAGCCGATGCCGCAGTAAAACGCGCCCTCAATACGAAGATACCGCACGCCCTCCAGAATGACCTCGCTTTCTCCGACATCCACAAAAATCGCCATAAGAGGTCTTGCAAATACGAAGACGAGGGCGGATATGACCACGCAGAAGGCCATGGAAATGCACACGGCGTTTTTCAGCCCCGCGCGTATCCGCGCGCTCTCTTTTGCCCCGTAATTCTGGGCGATAAAAGTGGAAAAGGCGTTACCGAAGTCCTGCACCGGCATATAGGCAAAGGCGTCGATCTTCACGGCGGCGGCAAAGGCGGCCATCACAATAGGGCCGAAGCTGTTGACCAGTCCCTGCACCATAAGGATACCGAGGTTCATGATGGATTGCTGCACGCAGGTCAGCGTGGAGAAGGAGACGATCTCCTGGATACGTCCGCGCCGCAGGGAGCGGAAATTCCATATAGAGCGCACCTGAGGGAAGCGCACAAGCGTATAAGCGGCGATGCCGATCCCTGAAACATACTGGGCGATCACCGTCGCCTCCGCCGCTCCGACAACGCCTCTATTTAGCCCGATGACAAACCAGAGATCGAGGGCGATATTCAGCACAGCGGAAACAGCCAAAAAGCCCAGCGGGATAACGGAATTGCCGATCGCCCGCAAAAAGGAGGCGAAGTAGTTATACAGAAAAACCGCGGGAATTCCCATGAAAATCACAAACAGGTATTCGCGCATATCGCCCCAGACCTCGGCGGGAACCCGGAGAAATGTGCGAAGCCCGTCCAGACAGGCAAACGATAAGATGTTCAGGAGCGCGGTGACGAGCGCGATAAAGAAAAACGATGCACAGAGGTTCTCGCAAAGAGCCTTCTCATCCCGCTGCCCAAAGCGCATGGAAAACAGTGCGCCGCTCCCCATGCACAGGCCAAGGATGATGGAGGTCAGAAAGGTCATCAGCGTAAAAGATGAGCCCACCGCCGCAAGGGCATCCCGCCCGAGAAATTGCCCGACGATCAGCGTGTCGGCAATGTTATAGCACTGCTGCAATAGATCCCCCAAAATCATAGGGATGGCAAACAGCAGCATGGACTTGGTGACAGAGCCTTGCGTTAAATCCCGGTTCATGGCGCGCCTCCGTATCGTAAGTTAAAAACTGCATTTCGTAAGTATTGTAGTGCTTTTAGTTCGCTCTGTCAATACAGCGTTTACTTTTTGAAGGAACGGTGGTATCATCAGAGCTGAAGATCATGGAGAAACCTGATTTATGGAGGAAGCTGTATGTACTTAGATGGACTGGACGGATTGGATCAAAAGATCGTGGGGCTGCTGATAGAAAATGCACGCATCTCCTACTCGGATATTGGTGAAAAAGTCGGCATTTCAAGAGTTGCGGTAAAAGCCCGGATACAGGCTTTGGAGCAAAGGGGCATTATCGAGGAGTATACGACCGTTATCAATCCTCAGAAGATCAGCGGGGCGGTTTCCTGCTATTTTGAAATCGAAACAACACCGCGCTGTCTGGCGGAGGTCACAGAGTTCTTACATCAAAACGATACCGTCACGCAGATCTACCGCGTGACGGGAAAAGACAAGCTGCACGTCCACGCCGTCGCCGCTTCCGCTGAAGAAATGGAGGTTTTTCTGCATGCGGTCATTGACACCTTGCCCGGTGTGGTCAGCTGCAGCTGTAATATGATTTTGTCGCGTATCAAGGACATAAAGGGGCTGCGTTTGTAGAACCTGTCGAGAGAGGACGCGGCGTAAAGAATGCAGCGACTGCCACTCGGCGGTAAGGGGCGGGGAGATCTCCCCTGAACACCACCCGTCGCTGGATGCCGCCTCATGAGGTTTTATGACGAGTCTTTCGTCGTATCAGCTTCAAGTCATTGTGAGCGATTTAGACAGATCACCAATACGCTTTTAATACGCACATAATACGCATTATTTTCGTGATGTGCCTGTAATACGCATTTAATACGGAGATAATGCGTATTAGTTTTTTCGCCGACCCAAAAGCGCGATATATCGGCATTTTCATATTGACAACCGCAACATATTGTGGTATATAAGAATTATTCAGTTATTTGTGCACCGCCCCAACGGGGTTTCCGAATACCTTTCGGATCGCACACGTTGTTAAGTTTGTGCTGAGGAGCATCATGCTCCCGTTTGAGATTAGGGCCATTGCGCCCTCGTGCTTTAATGACTATGCTGCGAGAAGTTTCTCTCGCGGCAGTTTCCACCTGTACGCCGCTTTGCCGCTATGCTATGATGTGCCTGTACTTAAGGCATCAAGCATTTAGGTCGGAGCAGAGCAGGAACGGGTGGAAGGCTATCAACAGCTTTTCGCTCTGATTAAGAACCCGAAGTATGTCAAAATGAACCCTCCCGGAAAAGCGGGGTGTCCATCAGAATTGAACAATACTGCAAACGCAGGAAGGATCGTATGAAGCCGAAATGGCAGGAAGATTCTTCCTGCGTTTTTGCTTACTATTTTTGTCGCGGCACTTGCCGACGCCGCGATACCGCAGGAAAAGAAAGAGCGCCGGAATCGCTTCGGCGCAGATCCGGAAAAAGAAGCTTTGTAAAAAGCCGTTGGGACGATACGGCAGGAAGATCGTCCAGGGAGAGGCAAGCTCCCGCCCCTGTATGCCGCAGTCAGAGTGCGGCGCCGGTCATACGGGGTTTCGCACATTCTCAGATCCGTTGCCGGGCGGATCACAGGACACCGGCGGAGCCTTCCGCAGCCGAGTTCAGCGGCCTAGTGTCCGCCACCGCTCTATCGGAGCAGGGCATATTTGCCCCATGTGGCAGCGTACTGACCTGGCACAAGTAAAGAGAGACAGACATACAGGCGAGCCGTGAAAAGCACGCAGCACCAAGGCTTTCCGCCTGCGGCAGTCTATCCTTTCTGCGGAGATGCGCCGGAAACGGCCCTCCTTGCCAACGGGTGAAGTGCGCCCATCTGAACACAACTTTGCATACAAGGAGATTTTTTGATATGACCACAAAAGGCATTTATTGCACCCTCGTTACCCAGCTGGACAAGCTGGCCCGGCACAACCGGCAAGGCAGCTTCCGCACGAAAGATCGCTACTACGAGGCAGTCAAGCGGTTCTGCGCCTACCTCGCTGTTCATTACCATCTGCAAAAGCTGGAGAACATCAGCGGCAAGCATCTGGTGAGTTACGTCCTCTATTTGCAGGAGCAGGGCAAGTCGGCCAGCACCATCAAGACTGACCTCTCCGCCATTCGTTTCTTCCACGATAAAATGTCCCATCCCCGCTACGCGCTGCCGGACAATGAAGAACTGGGCGTTGCGCTGGAACGCCGCCGCTTCGGGCAACAGGATCGTACATGGACGAACTCCGAGTTTGGCAAGCTGATCGGCCTCGCCATGGCAGAGGAGCGGGAGGACTACATTCTCGCCCTGTATCTGGCCCGCTACGCCGGTCTGCGCATCCACGAGTGCTTCCGCATGGACACTGCCGCGGCGGAACGTGCGCTGCGTGAAAACGCCCTCACCGTGAAAGGCAAGGGCGGCAAGGTGCGTATTGTTCCCATCGAGGACGACCGCATCACGATGATGCTGCAGCGGCTGCTGGAGAAAACCGAACGCGGTCACAAGCTGTTGGTGCCGGATGGCACCCCCACTGACCGAGCCATCAACGGTATGCAGCAGTTTATCATCCGCAACCGTGACGCCATCTGCGACCCTACAGCACCGGACAGGCGCATCACCTTCCATGGACTGCGGCATACCTACGCCGCCGAAAAGTATACATCTCTTGTCAGCGGCGGCATGACGCCTTTGGACGCCCATTTCACTGTGTCGCGACTGTTGGGACATGAGCGGCCCGATGTGACGGACATCTATCTGGCGTCTGTGAAGGGAGGCGTTGCCCGTGGAGAATAAATATCGCGATCTGCACGACCTCCCCATGATCCTGCGGGTAGAGGACTTAATGCCCATTCTCGGTATCGGCCGCAACACCGCCTATGAGCTGATCCGCAGCGGGCAGATACGAAGCGTCCGCATTGGTAGGCAGATTCGCATTCCGAGGGAAGCTTTGCTGGAGTTCTTGGATGGGAGGAAGTTTTAAATGACAATGCCGCAAAGAAAAAATTTGCAGGATGACCTCCTGCTGTCGTATAATAATTTTATGATCTTCCCTGCGCGGCAAAAGGAGGGAATCATTCATGCCGCGTAAACCAAGCAAACCCAAAACCACACGCCGTGGAAAGAACGAAGGCAGCGTCTATCGCCGCAAGGACGGCAAATGGGTCGGTCAGGTAACCGTGGGTTATCACCCCGATACCGGCAAGCCCATCCGCAAATACACCTACGCCAACACCCGTGAGGAGGCGGCGCACTGGATCGCCCTGACGCTGGTTTCCGAAACATCCAAGGCCGCCCCTTCACTGGCATCTGAACTGCTGCTGAAGGACTTTCTGCACCGCTGGCTGACCACGTTCAAGACCTATGAGGTTTGCAGCCGCACCATGGAACTGTATTATTCCTGCGAACGGTTACATATTGTTCCCGCATTGGGAGATATCCCTGTGGCGGCGCTGACAGCCTCCCGCATCCAGACGTTCCTCTATTATCTGCAAGCGGAAAAGCAGCTTTCCCGGCGCACCATTTCTTTGGTGCGCAGTATTCTGATTCAGCTATATGACTATGCCGTGGAAATGTCTCTGGCTCCGATCAATCCTGCCCGCAGCACAAAGCTGCCCCGGCAGCCGCAGCGCCTAGAATCGGAGGAAAAAGTCATCCCCATCGCCCAGCGTGAAGCGGTGCTGACCGCGGCGCAGAACGACCCCATCATGCGCCCCATCATCACTACGCTGCTGTTCACCGGCATGCGCATCGGCGAGCTGCTGGCCCTCCAATGGAAGCATATCGACTTTGCGGCCCACACCATCACCATCGCGCAGTCTGTGACACGGAAACTGACTTTCGACGAAAACGGGAAAACGGTGGAGATGACCGATGCGCTGGGCTCTACCAAGACCCGCACTTCCCATCGAATTATTCAGGTGCCGGAGCTGGTACTGACACGGCTGCGGGAATGGATGCGCTACGTGGCGACCCTTCCGAAAGGGTTGGAGGTGCTGATGCCGGAGGGCTTTGTTTTCATCAGCACACGCACCATGTCCATGCGGACGTACAGTGGCTTCCGCGCCAGCTATCGTCACTTTCTGGATCGCAACGGCTTTTCAGGCGAAGGCTTGAATCTCCATCGGTATCGTCATACCTACGCCTCCATGCTTTTAGAGCAGGAGATCAACCCCAAGATCGTCCAGAAGCTGCTGGGCCATCGGGACGTGTCCACCACGCTGGGCATCTATACCCACGTGGTGCCGGAGGTATTCGCCGGTGTTGCCGCCGCCGTGGACACTGCCTCGCAGCAGCTGATGGACGGCACCTACACGCCGAAGCGCAGCGCAGAAGCCGTCAGGGCGCAGTTACAGCAGATCGACCCGATGCTGTCGGAGGACATGACCGTGAATCTCAAGTATTTATAAGGTTCTCAAGGCGCAAAAGCCGTACAGCTTAATACAGCTAGAGACCTAAAACAAGGCAATATTTGAAGACACAAGGCGGTAAAGCGTCCGTCACAGGCAGACATTAAAAGTTCCATCAAAAACGAGAAAAACCTTGGAAACACAAGGTTTCCAAGGTTTTTTCTTGGTGGAGACTGCTGGACTCGAACCAGTGACCTCCTGCGTGTGAAGCAGGCGCTCTAACCAGCTGAGCTAAGCCTCCAAATCGTCGGCGACCCTCGGGGTGCCGACATGGTGACCCGTACGGGAATCGAACCCATGTTACAGCCGTGAAAGGGCCGTGTCTTAACCTCTTGACCAACGGGCCGTCTTTCGAGGGGTACACCGGAGAGATGCCGAAGCATCTCTCCGGTCTGGTAGCGGCGACTGGATTTGAACCGGTGACACTGCGGGTATGAACCGCATGCTCTAGCCAACTGAGCTACGCCGCCATGTCATCCTCGACAGGCACGAGTTACTATACCATATTTCAGCGCCCTTTGTCAACAGCTTTTTTGCAAATCAGAGGAAAAACTGGCACACCGCGGTATGCAGCCTCGCAGAGTTTGCGCCCGCAGGCACAAATAAGCCTAAATCTATTTTCGGCGGCGTGTACGTCGTCAAAAATACTTCTCGGTCTGCAAACGTGCGAAATGCCGCCCGAAGGCGGCATTTCGTGCGCTGCAGCAGACCGCAGCCTGTTCGAATGAAAACCCAGCGAAGCGGTTTTCGCTCGATGATCATTAATACATGCCCATGCCGCCCATGTCGGGTGCAGGGGCTGCCGGAGCGGGGGGCTGGGGCTTGTCGGCCACCAGAGATTCGGTGGTCAGCACCATGCCGGACACGCTGGCGGCATTCTCCAGGGCGCTGCGGGTGACCTTGGCGGGATCCACGATGCCGCCGGCGATCATGTCGCAGTACTCCTCCTTGTAGGCGTCGAAGCCGTAGCCGTTCTTACCGGAGGAACGCACCTTCTCCAGCACCACGGAGCCGTCGATGCCGGCGTTGGCCGCGATCTGGCGGATGGGGGCCTCCAGGGCCTTGGCCACCAGCTGCACGCCCACGCGCTCGTCGCCCTCGGTGGTGTTCAGCAGAGCGGTGACAGCGGGGATGACATTCACATAGATGGTGCCGCCGCCGGCCACGATGCCCTCCTCAACGGCGGCCTTGGTGGCGTTCAGGGCGTCCTCGATGCGCAGCTTCTTCTCCTTCATCTCGGTCTCGGTAGCGGCGCCGACCTTGATGACCGCCACGCCGCCGGCCAGCTTGGCCAGGCGCTCCTGCAGCTTCTCCTTGTCGTACTCGCTGGTGGTCACGCCGATCTGGGCGCGGATCTGGGACACGCGGTCCTTGATGGCCTGCTGGTCGCCCATGCCATCCACGATGATGGTGTTCTCCTTGGTGACCTTGATCTGGCGGGCACGGCCCAGCATATCGATGGTGGCATCCTTCAGCGTCAGACCCAGCTCCTCGCTGATGACCTGGCCGCCGGTCAGGATGGCGATGTCCTGCAGCATCTCCTTGCGGCGATCGCCGAAACCGGGGGCCTTGACGCACACCACGTTCAGCACGCCCTTCAGGCGGTTCACCAGCAGGGTACTGAGAGCCTCGCCCTCCACGTCCTCGGCGATGATGAACAGCTTCTTGCCGCTCTGCAGCATCTGCTCCAGCAGGGGCAGGATGTCGGAGATCACGGAGATCTTCTTATCGGTGATGAGGATGTAAGGATCGTCCACCACAGCCTCCATCTTCTCCATATCGGTGGCCATGTAGGGGGTGATGTAGCCGCGGTCGAACATCATGCCCTCGACGACCTCGGAATAGGTCTCAGCGGTCTTGGATTCCTCGATGGTGATGACGCCGTCGGCGGAGACCTTCTCCATAGCCTCGGCGATCAGCTTGCCGATGGTCTCGTCACCGGAGGACACGGTGCCCACGCGGGCGATGTCGTCGGTGCCGTTGACCTTCTGGCTCTGCTCCTTGATGGCTGCCACGGCGGCATCCACGGCCTTGGCCATGCCCTTCTTCATGACGATGGGGTTGGCGCCGGCAGCCAGGTTGCGCAGACCCTCGCGGATCATGGCCTGTGCCAGCAGGGTGGCGGTGGTGGTGCCGTCGCCGGCCACATCGTTGGTCTTGGTGGACACTTCACGCACCAGCTGTGCGCCCATATTCTCGAACGGGTCGTCCAGCTCGATCTCCTTGGCGATGGACACACCGTCGTTGGTGATCAGGGGCGTACCGAACTTCTTATCCAGCACCACGTTGCGGCCCTTGGGGCCCAGGGTGACTTTTACGGTATCGGCCAGCTGGTTGACGCCGGCTTCCAGTGCCTTGCGGGCTTCGTCGCCGCGCTTGATGATCTTTGCCATACTATTTGCCTCCTATTCTCACTCAACGATAGCCAGGATGTCGCCCTGCTTAACGATGATGTACTCCTCGTCCTCCAGCGTCACCTTGGTGCCGGCGTACTTGTCGGTGATGACCTTATCGCCGGCCTTCACGGACATGACCACGGTCTTCCCGTCCACGGTACCGCCGGGGCCCACGGAAATGACCTCTGCCACAGAGGGCTTCTCCTTTGCGGAGCCGGTCAGGATGATGCCGCCCTTGGTGGTCTCCTCCGGCTCGGTCATCTTCAGCACCACGCGGTCAGCAAGCGGTGTCAGCTTCATAGTTGGTTCCTCCTTGTATTTCTATTTTTTGATAAACGATCCAGGCGTTAGCACTCAGTGTCTTTGAGTGCTAACGCTGATTATAATACCACACTGTACGGGATTTGCAAGGGGGAAAACGGTGAAATTTTGAAAAATTCACAAATTGTTCAAGCGGCCCCGGAGGGGGCGGAAAGCGTGGGCGCCGGAGGGGACGGGAAGCGCGGGCGCGGTGCAATGGCGCGGGGCGACCGGAGAGCTTGAAAAATGGCGGCGGGCGGGGCGCGCGAAAAAAGCGTCTGCCGTCAGGCAGACGCTTTCAGGTGTGTTTTTACCGGGCGGTGCGGTTGCAGGAGCAGCCTTCGGGCCCGAAGAAATTCAGTTTCTTGTCGTGGAGCCTGATGGTCACGTCACTGTTGACCACACATTCGCCGTCCAGACAGGTGACGATGTCCGGCTTCTCCGAGTGGATGCGGACCACCTTGGGGGTGGAACAGCGAGCGTATTCGGGAAAACGGGCGTATTCGCCCCGGGAGTAGGGGCCAACGAACTTCAGGAACGTGCGGCGGTTGACCTTCCTGACCACCAGCGTGTTCAGCACGCCGTCATCCATACGCGCCTCGGCCACCGGCATGAAGCCGCCGCCGTAATACCGGCCGTTGCACACGGACACCAGGGACCAGTCGCCCTCGGTGGTCACGTCGTCCAGGGTGATGGTCCAGTGGGTGGCGATGCCCTTGAACAGGAAGTTCACCGCAAGGGAGTAGATGTAGCTGCCCTTGCCGTCCAGCAGCGGGCTCTCGCTGTATTTATGTACGTCGGCGGCCACACGGGCGTCGATGCCGGAGCAGGCGATGGTCAGTGCCACCCGCCCGTTCACATCGATGGCGTCCATGGGGAACTGGGGACCGTCCCACAGATTCTCCGCGTCCTTGAATTTTTCGGCATCGTCGCCGAAGTTCTTCAGAAAGTCGTTGCCGGTGCCCACAGGGATGACGCTCATGGCGGCATTGTCATAGCCGATGATGCCGTTGGCCACCTCGTTCACCGTGCCGTCGCCGCCGCAGGCGTAGAACCGCAGCTCCTCGCCGCTCTCGCAGAGCTTCCGCGCCAGCTCCGTGGCGTGGCCCTGCTTCTTCGTCAGGATGCACTGCACATCCAGCCCGTGATTCTGCCGCAGCGACTCCGCCATGTCGTATATCTTCTGCCGGCTGTCGGACTTTCCCGCGGTGGGATTGATGATAAAAATATGCTTCACCGAGGCTCTCCTCCTCATCAACATATTGAAATTTATTTGCATTTATTTTGAAAGGTATAGAAATGATTGTAGCATGTTTCCACAAAAGAAAGTGAACAAATTGAAAATAAACTGGGTGGCCGGAGATTTATTAAGCCGGGGCGGCGGGGTGTGGTCACCCCGCCCTACGGGGGAACGACGATCCCTCCGTCAGCACTTCGTGCTGACGCCTCCCTTTACACAAGGGAGGCGTCTCCTTCTCTTCAGACATTTCCGTAGAAGAATACATCACACTTGATCATGCCGTTGTACAGCTTGCGCTTTTTGTCCGCCGGGCGGCCGAAGCAGCGCTCGAACTCGGTGTGGCTGCTGAGCACCAGCGTGCGCCAGCCCTCCGGCAGCGTGCGCCATGCCTTGCCGAAGGCGCGGTAGAGGGACTCGGCCTCCTGCCGCTCCAGCAGGCGCTCGCCGTAGGGCGGATTGGTCACCAACTGGCCGTACTGGCTGTCCCGGTGGAACCGGGAAGCGTCGGCCACCTCAAAGCGGACGCAGTCGTCCACGCCGGCCTTGCGGGCGTTGTCCCGGGCGATGGCCACGGCCCTGGGGTCGATGTCGCCGCCCCATATATCGTACCGGCCGTGGAACTCCCGGTCCTGCGCCTCGTCCGCCGCGTCCATCCAGCACTCCGTCGGGAGGAAGGCCCACTTCTGGGCGTCGAACCGCCGGTCGAGGCCGGGGGCGCGGTTTTTGGCGATCAGCGCCGCCTCGATGGGGATGGTGCCGCTGCCGCAGAAGGGGTCGCAGAAGGGGTCGCGGCCACGGTAGCGGCTGAGGGTGACCAGGGCGGCGGCCAGTGTCTCCCGCAGGGGGGCCTCCACGCCCACAGCGCGGTAGCCCCGCTTGTACAAACCCTCGCCGCTGGCGTCCAGACCGATGGACACCTGGTCCTTGAAAACGGAGAAGCGTATCTGATACTTCGTGCCGGTCTCGGGGAACTGCTCTATGCCGTAGTGGGCGCGGAGCCGCTCCACCACTGCCTTCTTGATGATGCTCTGGCAGGCGGGGACGGAGTGCAGTTGGGAGGAGATGGAGTAGCCCTTCACGGGGAAAGCGGCGTCACGGGGGAGGAATTCCTCCCAGGCCACGGCGCGGACGCCCTGGAACAGCTCCTCAAAGCTGCGTGCCGGGAACTGCCCCAGCAGGGCAATGACCCGCGCGCCGCAGCGCAGGTTGATATTCAGCCGGGCGCAGTCCGACCAGGTTCCCTGACAGAGCACGCGGCCGTTCTCGGCCCGCACCTCGGCAAGGCCAAGGCGCTTTATCTCGTCAGCCACCAGCTTTTCCAGTCCCAGCAGACAGGGTATCTCATAGGTCATCATGGCACACACCTCTACTCTCGCATTACTTCAGAGTATACCGAAAAAACCCACGGTGCGCAACCCAAAAATCCTGTGGCTTTTCCTCCGGCGATACGGTATAATATGGGGTGTAAACTTCAGGTTGCGCGGCGGCACCGAAATTTTACCGCGGCGCAACCTCAGGATGATAGACATTCCCGCCGGTGTCACGTATACTGACGCCACAGGAAGCAAAGGAGGGCGCATATGGCATTTGGTGAACAGTTGGCGGCGGTACGGCGCGGCAACGGCCTGACCCAGGAGCAGTTCGCCGAGGAACTGCAGGTCTCACGCCAGGCGGTGAGCAAATGGGAATCCGGCCGGGGCTATCCGGAGATGGAGAAGATACTATATATATGTAACCGCTACCACGTGTCCATCGCCGAGCTGTTCGCGGAGGAGGCGCCGGTGGTGCCCTCCGCTCCGGCGGAGACCACATCGCCGGAGACAGTGCCCGCTCCCCTGCCCCGCGCCACCCTGCGCAGCGCCGTGGGCGCGTTCCTGACCAATCTGTCCCCGAAAAACAAGTGGCTGGCCGCCGCCGTGCTGGTGGGCATCGGCATGCTGGCCGGTATCATCGGGCTCATTCTGAAAGGAGGAAGCGCAGACATGGCAACAACGATATGGATCGCCGCCATCATCATCTTCGGTGTGGCGGAGGCCGCCACCGCCGGACTGACGTCGATATGGTTCGTGCTGGGCGCCGTGGCGGGCCTGATCGCCGCGGTGTGCGGCGGGCCGATATGGCTGCAGGTGGTGCTGTTCTTCGCGGTGTCCATCGCCGCACTGGCCTTCACCCGCCCGCTGGTGGCCAAGTGGATGAAGAAGGACATCAAACCCACCAACGCCGACCGCGTTCTGGGCGGGGTGGGCCGCGTGACGGAACGCATCAACAACGCACTGCCCTCCGGCGCCGTCTATATAGACGGTAAGACCTGGACGGCGCGCAGCGCCGACGACAGCATCATCGAGCCGGACGCCGCCGTGCGCATCCTGCGGATGGAGGGCGTGAAGCTCATCGTACAAAAGGAGCAGTGAGCTATGCAGTATGTACTGGCCGGACTGGCCCTTGTGCTGGCGGGTGCCGTGGGCCGCATCGTACACCTGGCCCGCAAACACCGCAGCAGCAAAGACGAACCGACCGCATAAACAAGCAACGAGAGAATAAGGAGGAAACACTATGCCTACACCCGGAACCATTGCCATCATCATCTTAGTCGTTCTCATTCTCGCCGTCGTGGTGAGCTGCATCCAGATCGTACAGCAGTCCAAGGCCTACGTGGTGGAGCGCCTGGGCGCCTTCCACAGTGTGTGGGGCGTGGGCATGCACTTCAAGCTGCCGTTCATCGAGCGGGTGGTGAAGAAGGTCAGCCTGAAGGAGCAGGTGGCGGACTTCGACCCCCAGCCGGTCATCACAAAGGATAACGTGACCATGCAGATCGACACGGTCATCTACTTCCAGATCACCGACCCCAAGCTGTACACCTACGGCGTGGAGTACCCCATGAGCGCCATCGAGAATCTGACGGCCACCACCCTGCGCAACATCATCGGCGAGCTGGAGCTGGACCAGTCCCTGACCAGCCGCGACACCATCAACGCCAAGATGCGCTCCATTCTGGACGAGGCCACCGACCCCTGGGGCATCAAGGTCAACCGCGTGGAGCTGAAGAACATCCTGCCGCCCCGCGAGATACAGAACGCCATGGAAAAGCAGATGAAGGCGGAGCGCGAGCGCCGTGAGTCCATCCTGCAGGCGGAGGGCGAGAAGGCCAGCAAGGTGCTGATCGCCGAGGGCGAGAAGCAGTCCACCCTGCTGCGGGCCGACGCCGCCAAGCAGGCCAAGATCATGGCCGCCGAGGCCGAGGCGCAATCCATCCTGAAGGTACAGCAGGCCATGGCAGACTCCATGCGCATGCTGAACGAGAACGCGCCCAACGAACAGGTCATCAAGCTGAAGGCGCTGGAGGCCCTGCAGAAGGTGGCGGACGGCAAGGCCACCAAGCTCATCATCCCCAGCGAGATCCAGGGGCTGGCCGGTCTGGCCGCCAGTGCGAAGATGCTGGTGGAGAAAGACGACGCGGCGGCGGAATAAGGCTATGGCGAAGAAGGAGCAGCGCTTTATCAAGGTCATGGAGGACAGCGGCTTCATCAGCAGCAACGAGGTACTGGTGGACACCCAGACCGGCGTACAGTATCTCTACCATGCTGTGGGCAATTCCGGCGGGCTGACGCTGCTGGTGGATGCCGAGGGCAAGCCGCTGCTGTACCGCAAGACCCCTGACGCGCCGGAATTCTGACGGAGAAAGGAGCGGAGCGATGGGCTTTGATGCGAAGCTGTGCCCCCTGTGCGGCGCGGAGATGACGCCGCCGCGGTGCGCCAGCTATCTGACCACGGTGGATGACCCCGAGCTGCCCATCATGGAGCGGCACACGGAGGTGCTGATCTATATCTGCCCGGAATGCCGCTACGTGGCCATGTTCGCGCCGCCGTCGCCGCTGGAGGAATTTGAGAAGCGGCAGGCGGAGATGCAGGCCATCAGCGACCCGGTGAAGAAGTTCGAGTACAGCTTCCGGGACTACTCTGACGAGAAGCTGCAGAAGGTCGCGGAGGGCAGGGACTACACCCCGGAGGCCAAAAAGGCCGCGAAGAACCTGCTGTACCGCAGGAGATACGGCGAATAGGACATAAAAAAGCACCCCCAAATAGGGGTGCTTTTTTATGTCCTATTCAGGATTCTTCCTGGGCGGGCTGGAATACCAGCAGAGCGGTGTCGGACAGCAGGTCCTCCGACGCGCCGGTATCCACCGTCAGGCTGTACACCAGGCCGGGGGCCACGTCCTTCCAGATAATGCAGCCGGTGCCGCCCTCGTCCCAGCGGAGCGCGGCGGCGCACCAGCGCACGGTGCCCTCCGCCGTCAGGCTGCCGCCGGTGGAGCCTGAAATGTCCGGGATGGTCTCCGTCACATCCATGGTGGGGGCCATGCGGTAGCGCCAGGTGCGGCCATCCAGGGTGAAGGTCACCTCGGTGACGGTCATGCCGTCCAGGTCGAAGAGGTCGTAGCCCTGGGTCTCCGCGCCCGACGGGGCTGTGGGCACGGTGTAGGACTGTGCGTCCATCAGGGCGAAGGCGGTGACCAGCGGCGCGCCGCCGTCCCATGCCACGCAGTACCACTGGATGCCCGCGGCGGCGTCATACCAGCCAACGGCACCGCCGCCGTACAGCATGACGGTCAGGGTGTCGGACAGCTGCCAGATCGTTTCCGGCAGGGCGCCGTCCGGGGCGGGCAGGGGCGCTGAGGCGTAGACCGCGCCGTAGTCGTAGTCGTAGCCGCCCAGCACGATGGTGCAGACGGCGGTGCCCGACGTGGCGGCGGAGGGGGCATCCGACCGGGCGGTGAACTGCAGCTCGTCGGAGGCCAGCTCCGCGTCAGCGGGCAGTACCAGCGTGGCGCTGAGGGGCTCGGCATCCCCGGCGGAGGGGGTGGGCGCGGCGAAGCTCTTATCCATGGCGGCATAGTCCCCGGCGCCGCTGCCGTTGGCGTCGTCGAAGGCGCCGCAGTCGGACTTGGCGGCGTTCCAGGGCTGCCAGAGGGCCAGCGCCAGCGCGGCGGCGCAGAAGCAGGCCGCCAGCGCGCCCCAGCGGCGCAGTCCGCCGCCAGCGGGCAGGGGACGCTGGGCCTCCTCCAGCAGGTCGTCGTCCACGGACTCCATCCACTGCTTCATTCTGTTGTCGTTCACAGCATCCCCTCCTTTTCCAGTACTGTCCGCAGCCGCTGACGGGTGCGGAACAGGGAGGATTTTATTTTTTCCTCCCCGGCGCCGCAGCTGACGGCGATCTCGCGGATGCTCTCGCCGTACCAGTAGCGGCGCAGGAAGAACGTGCGGCTCTGCCGGGTCAGCTTGCGCAGGAAGCCGTTGAGCACGCGGCGGAAGTCCTCCTGCTCCAGCGCGCGCACGGCGCCGTCCTCGGCGGCCAGGCAGCCCTCCAGTTCCTCAAAGGCCACCGTCAGGTCGCTGCGCCGCTGGGCGGCCTTGTTATAGTCGCACTTATCCAGCGCCAGGCGCCGGGTGACGGTGGTGACATACGCCGCCAGCGAGCGGGGCCGCTCCGGCGGGATGGCGTTCCACAGCCGCAGCCACACGTCGCTGACACATTCCTCCGCGTCGCGTTCGTCCGGCAGGATATGGCGGGCGGCGGCCAGACAGCGCCGCTCATATTTCTCCTGCGCGGCGGTGATGGCCGACTCGTCACGGCGGAAAAAGCCCTCTATGATCTGAGCGTCCTCCATCGGGCACTCCCCTTTCTGTCTGTATCGGTCAAAACATCATAGCACACAAAAAGGGGGAATACCAGTTACAAATAGAATCAGAATTTGGCGAGAAATGCGTCGGGCACGGTGCAGCCGTCGGGCAGCACCTCCAGCACCACGTAGTTGCCGTTGACAGACACGGTGGCGTTGTTCTTCCACATACCGGCCTCCTCGGGGTAGGTGGTGTCGTTGGCCATGTCATCCACGCGGGCCTGGAAGCTCTGACGGACGATCTCGGCGTCGGCGGCACTCTCCGCCTCCACCATGGACACCTCGCAGGAGGTGGCGGTGGGCGAGATGAAGAACACGGACTGCTTCAGCTTGGCGTTCTCAAGGCCGGGATAGTAGCTGTTCAGCAGCTCCACAGCGGTCTCCTCCAGCAGCACGGGGGCCTCGTCCCCCAGCTGGTCCTGCACCTGCTTGATGGCCGCCTCGTAGGCGGCGCGGAGGTCCACGGACTGGGTATCGGTCTGACCCTGGCTGTCATCGCCGGTCTTGTCGCCGCCGATGTTGTCCTCCTTCTGGCCGCAGGCCACCAGGGACAGGGCCATGACCAGGGCCAGAAGCAATGCAAATAACTTCTTCATAGTGTAAGCAACTCCTTTCAGGCAGGCGGATGCCGCCTGCTATGGACGGAAAATACCGCCCTCTGCCTATACTGACGGCAGAGGGCGGCGGTCGGTTGCGTTTTATCGTTCATGGGGCCGGGGAGCATTCCAACCCTCCGGGAAGTTCTGCAGCACCCACTGGCGCACATGGTCGATGAACACCTGGGTGGAGTGAGAGAGGGCGGACCTGTCCTTGACGCAGATGCCGATGTCACGGTGAAACACCTTGGGCAGCACGCTGGCGGCCAGAGGGTAGGCGCACTTATAGAGCATCAGCTCCTCCATGACGCTGATGCCCAGCCCGCCGGACACCATGGCCAGGATGGTCTGGTCCTGCTGGACGGTATACTGTATCCTGGGGTGCACCTTGTAGTGGTCGAAGATGGCCTGTATCTCGTAGTCGTCGCCCTCATCCAGCAGGATGAGGGGATACTTGTCCAGCGCCTCCGGGGGGAAGGGATCGCGCCCGGCCAGAGGGTGGTCGCAGGGCATGATGATCTTCCACTGGTCCCGCTGCAGCAGCCAGCAGTCCAGGTACTTCTCCGCCGGGGCGGGCAGGGAGATGAACCCGCAGTCCGCCTGGCCGTGGAGCACCCAATCGGATATTTCATTATTGAAGTTGGAGGGCAGCAGCTCAAACTCGATGCGGGGGTACTTCTCCTGAAAGGTCTTGAGGATGCCGGGAAGCCATTTCTCCGACACGCTAGTGAAGGTGGCCACGCGGACAAGACCGGTGTCCAGGCCCCGCAGGTCGGCGGCGTGCTGTTCCAACCGGTGCGCCGTGGCGCACATCTCCTGAAAGTACGGCGTCAGCGCGCGGCCGTCCGCCGTGGGGGTCACGCCGCCGTGGCTGCGCACCAGCAGCGTCACGCCCAACTCCTCCTCCAGCGAGCCGATGGCATGGCTGATGCCGGACTGGGTGAAGTTCAGCTCACGGGCGGCGGCGGTGAAGCTGCCCAGCTCCACAGTCTTGAGGAATATCTTGTACTTGCTGATGGACATACCTATCCCCTCCCTTTCGTCGCTGTCATTTTACCACATCCGCCGGCATGGTGCAAAGTATTTTTCATGGTTTTGATGAAATTGATGCGTTTTACAAATCGCGCCTTTCGTGCTATATTAAAAGCACGTTAAGAAACCCATCAGAAAGGAGGCGCTGAACATGGCATTGAATCTTCTGCTGGCTAGTCTGGCGGTTCTGCTGGTGGTCGTGGCCATTGTCACGAAGGCGACCAGCAAGTAAACCAAACGCCTTTACCATTCCATTGTTTTCCTCTCTCCCCCTTACAAATTGGACGTGAGCGGCACGGTCTTACCCCCACCGCTCCGCGCGGAAAGAGCACCGCCCCTCCCTGGCGGTGCTTTTTCTTGCCTTTTCGCCGGGGGTATGGTACGATACCGGCGTTATATGATAAAAGAGGTATTCCCTATGAACGAGAAAAAATTGCACGGGCTGTCCCTGCTGGCGGCCATCACGGCGGATGTTATCTTCGGCATGAGCTTCATGTTCTCCAAGCTGGCGCTGGCGGTGGCGCAGCCCACGGTGCTGCTGGCCTTCCGGTTCACGGTGGCGGTGGCGGTGATGTCCCTGGCGGTGCTGGTCAATGAGCTGGCGGGGAAAATACGCGGGAGGAAGCTGTTCGCCTTCTCCCTGCGGGGCAAGCCGGTGGGCAAGCTGATCCTGCTGGGCATGGTGCAGCCGGTGGCGTACTTTATCTTCGAGAACTACGGCATACTGTACACGTCCTCCGCCGTGGCGGGCACCATCATATCCGCAGTGCCGGTGTGCTGCATCCTCATGGATGTGGTGGTGCTGCACGAGAAGGTCACCGCGCGGCAGGTGCTGTGCGCCCTGGGCGCGGTGGGCGGCGTGGCGCTGATCTCCGTGGGCGGGGCGGTGATGATCTCGGCGCTGGGTCTGCTGTTCCTGCTGCTGACCATGCTGAGCGACACGGTGTATTACGGCATCAGCCACAGCGCCGCCAAGGTGTGCACGCCCTTTGAGATGACCTACGTGATGTTCGTGGTGGGCATGGTGGTGTTCATCCCCGTGGCGCTGCTGCAGGCCGGGGGTCTGCACAGCGAACTCATCACCCTGCCGGTGCAGAGCGGGGACTTCTGGCTGGCGGTGCTGTATCTGGGCGTGCTGTCCTCGGGGGTGGCCTACGGCCTGCTGAACTTCGCCAACGGGCACCTGACGGTGTCGGAGTCCTCCCTGTTCTCCAACGTGACCACGGTGGTGTCTGTGCTGGCGGGCGTCATACTGCTGAAGGAGCCCTTCAGCCTGTGGCAGATGCTGGGCGTGGCAGTCATTTTGGGGTGCGTGTTTGTGGCCAACGTAACGCCGGCGGGAAAAAAATAAAAAGCGGAAAACGGGCAAATTTGTGCCTTTAAGGGGTGTTTTGTGAGGTTTTATTCTCATAACAAGGTTTGTTTACAATTTAATCCTTGACGCGGCACCTAAAAGCATGTATTATACATTTTGTAACTATTTGTAACTTTTAGGGGCTATACCAATGACGCAGGATCAACAGCAACAGAAAAAAGCCGGCGGCCGCGACCCCAATCGGGAACACATGACCCTATCGGAGCTGTGGCAGCTGTGGCGTGACAACTTAATGAGCTGGCGGAGCTTCTGCGATGAGCACCACGACCTGTTCACCCTGAACATTCAGGCAGGCTTCCGCCGTATTGGCCGGTGGCTGTCCGACCTCCGCGGCAACGCGAAGAGGCTGGCAGCCGCCAACCGCGACCGGAGGTTCCCTGAATCCGAATTCGGCGCGGCGCAGTTATTCCTGTTCTTCCGCAGCAGCATCGAGCGGTTCGCCGCGGCGGTGCGGGAGCGGTGGACCAACCGGCGCAAGGGCTGGGCATGGTTGGGCGGCAAGCGGCGGCACTTCTTCGAGAAGATGAAGCTGCACCCGGTGGCGTTCCTGTTCGGCGCGGTGGCCATCGCCGCGGCGGCCACGGTGCTGTCGCTGTACACGCTGGGCGCGGAGGTGACCTACGGCGGCCAGCGGCTGGGCGTGGTGGCATCGAGCCGCGCGGCCCAGCAGGTGGTGGAGGAGCTGGAGGACATCACACGCAAGACCACCGGGAACGGCGGCTACGCCGTGGACGAGGCGCTGCTGAGCACCGAGACAGGGGTATTCCCCCGCCGGGAGCTGCTGAGCCGGGACGAGTTCGAGGAGACCCTGGGCGACGCGCTGGGGCAGGTGGACTACGCCTACGTGCTGTACGTGGACGGGGAAAAGGTGGTAGCCACCACCCGGTCCGGCGCGCTGGAGGACCTGCTGGAGCAGCTGAAGCTGGGCTATCAGACTGCGGACACCGTGAACGCATACTTCGTGGAGGACGTGGAGATACGGCAGGAGTACGTGGAGTCCTCCTACGTGATGAATCTGGGCTATATCGCCGAGATACTCAACGAGACCAAGCAGGGCGAGGTCACCTACACCGTGGAGAGCGGCGACAGCTATTACAGCATCGCCGAGGACTACGAGATGTCCCTGGAGGACCTGATGAAGCTGAACGAGGGCTATGATCCCGATCTGCTGCGGGTGGGCGACGTGCTGACCATCAGCAACGCCGTGCCCTACCTGACCGTGGTGAACGTGGAGCGGCAGCGGTACGTGCAGGATACGCCCTATCAGGTGGAGTACACCGACGACGCATCCATGTACCAGGGCGAGTACAAGGTGACCTCCGCCGGTGTGTACGGCAAGGCGGACGTGACCGCCAACGTGACCTACATCAACGGCGCAGAGACTGAGCGCGAGGTGGTGGCCAGCGTGACGCTGTCCCAGCCGGTGACGGAGCAGCAGCTCCGCGGCACCAAGGAGCGGCCCACATGGTACCCCACCGGGTCGTTCTCGTGGCCCTGCA
The DNA here is from genome assembly GCA_934590325.1 of uncultured Oscillospiraceae bacterium. Lineage (GTDB taxonomy): Bacteria > Bacillota > Clostridia > Oscillospirales > Oscillospiraceae > Vescimonas. The sequence goes on along the minus strand of CAKTOW010000003.1, from coordinate 161,565 downwards.
CCGGCACCCTGACCAGCCGGTTCGGCTACCGCAGCCTGAGGCTATCGGGCTCCAACAACCACCAGGGCATCGACATCGGCAACAGCTACGGCACGTCCATCTACGCCTCCGACGGCGGCACGGTGACATACGCCGGCTGGATGGGCGGCTATGGTTACCTGATCATCATCGACCACGGCAACGGCTATGAGACCTATTACGGCCACAACAGCAGCCTGGTGGCCTACGTGGGGCAGAAGGTACACAAGGGCCAGCTGATCGCGCGGATGGGCTCCACCGGATATTCCACCGGCAACCACTGCCACTTCGGCATCAAGCTGAACGGCACGTTCGTGAACCCGCTGAACTACCTGTAAGCGCACGCACCCCCGCCCGGTGGGCGGGGGTGTTGTTTTTCCGGACTTGCAAAACGGGAAATCTATGGTACAATAGGCCTGTCGAGACAAGCATACATGCCCCGCCGTCTGCGGGGGATGCAACATTCGTTGGAACGAGGTGAAGATGATGAAGAAGCTTATCGCGCTGCTGTGCGCGGTGTGTGCCGCGGCTATGAGCCTGTGCGTGGCCTGCGCCAGCCCCCTGACCGGCGATACCAGCAACATGGGTCTGTGGATCGCCATGGTGGTGGTGGCCGTGATCGCCGTAGTGGTGCTGCTCATCGTGGGCGCCAAGAAGAAGAAAAAGTAAACAAGGGTGTGTGAAGCCCCCGCGCCGATGGTGCGGGGGCTTTTTTATTACCGCAGAAGCCCGCCGGGGGCTCTTTTTACTGCGGGAGTTCGCCGGGGGCCACCAGGATGATCTTATCCGCGCGGTCGTAGTCGCTGTAGGCCTCCTTGCTGCTGCGCAGGAGGTTGCCGTCCTTGTCGTAGACGTTGCGGTAGGTCTGCACGGCGTAGCCGTTGTGGCCGTACTGCTCCACCTGGGTAGTGCCGGGGGCGATGTCCTCGGACTCCTGGTAGCGGGTGCGGCTCTCGGAGTAGGACAGGAACTGATTGGTCATGACCACGTAGCTGTCGTCGGTCTTGGTACCCAGAATGGTGACCGTCAGCTGGTTGGTATCGTCATTGTAGCTGGTGGTGAGCTTGATGGGATAGTCGGTGCTGTTGCGGAAGGCGAAGTCGGGGCCGCCCCAGCTGACCGTGGCGTCACAGCCGGTGACGGGCATATAGCCGGGGTCGAACATGTGGGCGTAGCGCAGGACGATCTTCAGGTCGCCCATCAGTGCGGCGTAGTACAGGGTGGAGGACACCTGGCAGATGCCGCCGCCGATGGAGGTGACGGTCTTGCCGCCGGCGTAGGCCGCGGCGGGCTGGAAGCCCCGCGCCTCGGTGCGCTGCCCCACGGTGGCGTTGTACCAGAATTCCTCGCCGGGGTTATAGACCCGGCCGTCGATGGCGGCAGCGGCCAGCTTGATATTCTGCCGCCGGCCCCAGGGCCCGGCGCAAGTGGTGGTGCAGGTGCCGATCACGTCGCGGAACATGGCGGTCTCCAGTTCCTCGGTGGAGGCGGGCGGGAACTGCACCTCCGCGTCCGCCAGGAACTCCGTGCCGGGGGCGGCGGCGTCCAGCTGCTGCTGCACGGCCGCCACATCGAACTGCACGCCGATGCGGGACCGGGTAGGCTTGCCGGTGGCGCGGTCGTAGGTGGCGGCGGCCATGGTGCCGGCGATCTCGTCATGGAGCTGCTGCAGGTCCAGCGGCTGGGCGGTATGGGGCGAAAAAACGCACTCCACCTGCCGCGCCGCCACGGACAGGTCGCGGCTCTCGAAGCGCTTGATCAGCTCGGTGCGCAGCGCCGACGCGTCCAGCTTCTCGCCGTCGGCGGGCTTGGTGATGTACAGCCCCTCACCCTCCGCCAGACGGTAGCCGCCCTCAACGAAGGTACAGCCCACAATATTGGACAACTCTTCGCAGGCGGCGGTGAGCTTTTCCTCGTCTACGTCCAGCTGGGGCGTGACATCCACGGCGCGGAACCAGCTCTCAATGAACCGCCAGCCGCCCCGGAGGAAGCTCTCTGCCTCCCCGCCCCAACCGCGGCTCTGCACGTCGCACCCGGCGGCCTGCGAGACGTAAATGGGCTGGACTCTCACGCCCAGTTCTAAAAGGGACACGCTGCCGATCTCCTGCCCATCGCGGGTCAGGCGGATCAGGGTGCCGTCCAGCAGGGCGCCGCCCTGCTCCGCCCAGCGCTGCTCCACCTCCTGTGCGGACAGGCCGGAGACATCCAGACCCAGCACGGAGGTGCCGGGGAAGGCCGCGTGGGAATACAGGGCGTTGGCGGCCGCGCAGCAGCCCGCGTAGGCCAACACCAGCACGACGGCGATGATGCCGACGATCAGCCCGGCCTTTTTGCCGGGGGTCATGGGGGTCTTTTCTTTCTTCTCCGCGGGCGCCATACGGCGGCCGCCCCTGGCGGGCGCTTCCGCGGCAGCAGAGGACACGTTGACTTCTTCAGGCATGGTGCGTCCCTCCTTTTTTATCGGTGATAGGTGCATTGTACCACGGCCGGAGGGGAAATGGGTTACAAAAGCGTTACGGAGCGGCGGCGGACGACGCCGAGCGGAATTTTTTATTTCCCGGCAAATTCCGGCCGTATCCGACAGGGGACGGGGCGTACAATGGGGGCAAAGGAGGGGGAGAACATGAAAAAAGAGCAGAAATCGGAGTTTTTATCCACCCGCGTGCGGTACATACCCATCAACGACATACGGCCCAATCCCCAGCAGCCGCGGCGGCGGTTCGACCCGGAGGGGCTGCAGGAGCTGGCGGACAGCATCCGTGCCTACGGCATACTGCAGCCGGTGACCGTTCGGGCGCAGGGGGACGGGTACGAGCTGGTGGCCGGTGAGCGCCGGTGGCGGGCGGCGCGGATAGCGGGGCTGCGGCAGGTGCCGTGCCTGCTGGCGCGGGTGGACGAGGAGGACGCGGCGCTTCTGGCGCTGATAGAGAACCTGCAGCGGCGGGACCTGGACTATATGGAGGAGGCGGCGGCCATCGCGCGGCTGGTGCGGCGGTACGGGCTGAGCCAGCAGCAGGCGGCGGAGAAGCTGGGGCGCAGCCAGTCCGCCGTGGCCAACAAGCTGCGGCTGCTGCGGCTGGAGGAGCCGGTGGTGGAGGCGCTGCACCGGTACGGCCTGACGGAGCGCCACGCCCGGGCGCTGCTGCGGCTGGAGGACGGAGAGCAGCGGCTGACGGCGGCGGAGCACATCGGGAAGCGGCAGCTGAACGTGGCGGCGGCGGAGGAGTACATCGAGCGGCTGCTGGCCCAGAACCAGGCCACGCCGCCCAAGGGGCGCAGCGCGTACATCATCAAGGACGTGCGGCTGTTCCTCAACAGCGTGGAGCGGGGCATACGGCTCATGCGCACCGCCGGGGTGGGCGCGAAGATAGCGCGGCAGGACACGGAGGAGGAGATATGCCTGACGGTGAGGATACCGCGCAATAAAAAAAGACCGGCCTGAGCCGGTCTTTTTTATTGCTTTGTGCGAATGTCATCGCCGAAGAAGGGCAGTATCTCGTAGGTGCCCTCGATGCGGGAGAGGATGGGCGCACCGTAGCGGGCGGCCAGCTCCTGGGGCGCCAGGTTGGTGTTGATGATGGTGGATTTGCCGGAGAGCATACGGCCGTTGACCAGCTGGTACAGGGCGCTTTGGACAAAGGAGGTGGTCATCTCGGTGCCCAGGTCGTCCAGGATCAGCAGGTCGCAGCTCTCGCAGCGGCGGACATCGGCGGCGTTGGTCTCGTCCGGGCGGAACTTGGCATCCTCCAGCCGGGCGAAGATGCTGATGGCGGTGTCGTAGACCACGGAGAATCCGCCCTCGCTGACCACGCGGGCGATACAGGCGGAGAGGAACGTCTTGCCCAGGCCGGTGCCGCCGGAGAGCAGCAGGCTGCCGCTGCCGCGGGAGAACTGGTTGGCATAGTCACGGCAGACGTCGAAATTATGCTCCATGTTGGCGCGGGGCGAGGTGCCGTAGCTCTCCCACACCGCACTGTCGTACAAATCAAAGCGGAAGGTCTCGAACCGCGCCTCGCCCAGGGGGAGCAGACGGGAGAGCTCCTGCAGCTGCTCGCGGGCGTAGTAGCTGCGCAGGCAGCGGCATACGCCGTGCTTGTCGTAGCCGGTGTCGCCGCAGAGGGGGCAGGCGGGCTTGTCCTCCAGATAGTCGGCGGGGTAGCCCAGCTCCGTCAGCAGGGACGCGCGCTCCTGCTGCAGGGAGAGGTTCTCGTCCCGGAGGACGCGGAGGGCGGGCAGAGGGTCGTCGCCCTTTTTCATGGCGGCGGCCACGATGCGGCTCATGGTGCCGCGGAGGGTGCGCTCGATCTCCTGCAGGCGGGGCTGCCGGGCGTAGACCTCCCGGCGGCGCTGCTCCAGCTCCGCCTCGCGGCGCTGCTTGGCCTGGTCAAAGCGGGCGATGGCCCGCTGCATGATGATACCGTCGTATGACATACTCTCACCTCTTTATATAGCGGCGCATCCAGGCGTCCTTGTTCCCTCCGCTGCCGGGGGCGGCGGGACGGGCGGCGCTGTTGGGGGCGGGCTTGCCGCCCTTTTCGCCCTCCTCCACCTGGTGGGGGGTGTGCCAGCCGGCATCGTGCCAGCGGCGCAGGATGCCGTTCAGGTACCGCCAGTTCAGGTCCTTCTTGTAGAACACCGTGCGCTCGTAGGCCAGGGCCACGGTCTCCGGCGGGAAGCCCATGTCTATCCACTGGTCGATGTAGCGGCGCTCCGCCTCCACCGGCTGCCTGTTAAGGATCTGCAAATTCCGCAGATAGGAAGTGTACTTCCTCTCCCTTTCCGCCCACTTTTTCAGGTAGACGGAGGCAGAATTCTGGTCAAATATACCCAGCTGCGCCCAGCGGTAGCCCTCCTTCTCGATCTGGCGGAGGGTGGGACGGCGTCCCTCACCCCATTGGCGCTTGGCGCGCTCCACACAGTGGCATACCAGCAGGTAGATCACGTCGGCGGGCATGCCCACGTCGTCGTAGAGCCCGGCCAGTATCTGCAGGTCGGGGGTGCGGAGCTTCTTGCCCAGCTGCTGCTCCGTCTGGGGCACCAGCAGGCGGAAGCCCTCGTTGTCCGTCAGCAGGCCGGCGATGTCCTGGGCGGTGTAGACCGGGCGCTCGTCCGCCGGGGCGGGGGGCACCTGGTGCTCCGGGCGGGGCAGGAGGCCCAGCTCCTGCAGGGTCTTTTCCGCGGCGTCGATGCGCAGGCGGCTGATGGGCAGGACCTTTTCCAACTCCTCCGGGGTGACGCCGCGGCCGAAGCGGCGCAGCGCAAGGTACAGCAGGGCGGCATCGCCCTGGCCGCTGCGCAGCAGCTTATCCGCGGCATCGGCGGGCAGGGTCAGCTGCTCGCGCTTGTCGCGGAGAATATATCCGTCCATGGGGATGCCTCCTTTCCTCGTAGTGCCCTCCATTCTACACGAAAAAGGGGGCGGCGTAAAGCGGGACGGGACAACTTTTTACAAATTTCCGCTTTTCGGCAAAATAGGCTTTCCTCCGCCGGGATTTGTGCTATAATGGATTATGTATAGGTATGTATACACAAATGTTGATAAATACAAGGAGGGCTTTGTCATGGCGAACCGGGTAACGATGACCATCTGCGGCACGGAGTACATCCTCGTGGCGGAGGAGGACGCCGCCTACATGGAGAAGATCGGCGGCATGGTGGACGCAGAGATGCAGAACCTGATGGACACCGCCCACATGAGCCGCGACGCGGCGGCGGTGCTGGCGGCGGTGAATCTGGCCGACCAGCTGGCCAAGGCGCAGGAGGGCGCGGAGAATCTGCGCCGCCAGGTCAAGACCTATCTGGACGAGGCCAGCCGCGCCAAGAACGAGGCCGCGGAGCTGCGCCGCAAGCTGCAGAACGCCCAGAATCAGAATAACCGCCGGGGATGATGGAGCTTCTGTCCCCCGCAGGCGGGTATGAGGCGCTGACGGCCGCGGTGCAAAGCGGCGCCGACGCGGTATATATGGGCTTCGGCGCCTTCAACGCGCGGCGGAGCGCAAAGAATTTTACCGACGAGGATTTCGCGTCGGCGGTGCGGTATTGCCATCTGCGGGGGGTGAGGGTGTTCCTTACCCTGAACACGCTGGTGACGGACCGGGAGCTGCCCCAGGCGGCGGAGGCGCTGCGCAAGGCCAGCGCCATGGGCGCGGACGCGGTGTTGGTGCAGGACTGGGGACTGCTGGCCCTGGCCAGGGAGACCGTGCCCGACCTGCCCATACACGCCAGCACGCAGATGAGCCTGTTCACCCTGGGCGGCGCCAATGAGGCAGCCGCGCTGGGTATGGAGCGGGTGGTGCTGGCGCGGGAGCTGCGCCGGGAGGACGTGGCGGAGATATGCGCCGGGTGCAGGGCGGAGATCGAGGTGTTCGGCCACGGTGCCCTGTGCATGTGCTACTCGGGACAGTGTGAGATGAGCGCCGTGCTGGGACAGCGCAGCGGCAACCGGGGCGCCTGCGCCCAGCCCTGCCGCCTGCCCTACGGCGTCAACGGGCCCTGCAGAAACAACTATCCCCTGAGCCTGAAGGACGCCAACCTGTCCGCGTATCTGCAGGACATGGAGCAAATGGGCGTGGACTGCCTGAAGATAGAGGGGAGGCTGAAGCGCCCGGAGTACGTGGCGGTGGTGACGTCCATCTATCGGCGGCTGCTGGACGAGAGGCGCAGCCCCACGGCGGAGGAATCCGCCGCGCTGGAGCAGGCCTTCTCCCGCAGCGGCTTTACCGACGGCTACTGGCTGGGCAAAAAGGGCCGGGCCATGTTCGGCACACGGCCGGAGAACATGCCGGAGCCGAAGGAGCTGTTCGCCCGGGCGCGGGAGCGGTACGAAAACGGCAAAGAAAACCGAAAAATACCCGTAAACCTCCGCCTGACGGTGAAGCGGGGCAAGCCGGTGACGTTGGGCGGCGCCTGCGCCGTCAACGGCGGCGTGGCCATAACCATGGCAACAGGCGATATGCCGGAGGAAGCCCGGAACCGGGCGGTGACGGCGGAGGAGCTGCGGCAGCGGCTCACCAAGACCGGCGGCACCGTGTTCACGGCGGACAGCGTGGAGATAGATCTGGACGAGGGGCTGATGGTCTCCGCCAGTGCCGTCAACGGTCTGCGCCGGGAGGTGCTGGACGAACTGGCGGCCCGGCGGGAGGACATCCCGGCCCGGCGGATACTGCCCGCCGCCCCCCTGCCGGAGGCGCCGGAGGGCGCGGAGGTCATGGACTTTACCGTGTCCGTCAGCCGGTGCGAACAGATAACGGAGGAATTGCTGGCGGAAAAGCCCGCCATCGTGTATATCCCGGCGGAGCTGCTGGATAAGCTGGACTTGTCCGCCTACGCGGGAAGGACGGAGTTCTGCGCGGTGCTGCCGCGGATATTCCGCACGGCGGACGAGCCGGTGCTGCGGGACATCCTGCAGCGGCACCCGGAGGCAGCGTCCGTGGCCGTCGGCAACCTGGGCCACCTGCCCATCGCCCGGGGCCTGGGCCGGACACTGCGGGGGGACTTCGGCCTGAACGTCTACAACAGCCGGGCGGTGCGGTTCTGGCAGGAGATGGGGCTGGACTCCGTGACGGCCAGCTTCGAGCTGCGGTGGCAGCAGGTGCGGGACCTGGCCAAGTACGTGCCCTGCGAGGGCATCGTCTACGGCCGGCTGCCGCTGATGGTCACGGAGAACTGCGTGACGAAGAACAACGCCGGCTGCGCCCACGGGGAGGGCAGCGTGCTCACCGACCGGGTGGGGGCGCAATTCCCGGTGCTGTGCGCCTACGGCTGCCGGTGCGAGATAGAGAACGGCAAGGTGCTGGTGCTGGCGGACAAGCCGGAGGTATTCCGGTGCGGCCTGCGGTACGGGCGGCTGCGGTTCACCACGGAGAGCCCCGCGGAGTGCGCGGCCATCCTGCGCGCCCACAGGAATGGGGCGGTCCGCGCCGACGGAGACAGCACAAGAGGGCTGTTCTATCGGGGCGTGGAGTAAAACAGACAGTATAACGACAGGCAAAATTTACAAATTGTATTCAATTCTGAGAGAAAAAGGTGTTACTATGGAGCTGAAGATAAAAGCCCTATCCCCCAAGATCGGGACGGAGATACCCCTCCCCCGCTTTGCCACCGCCGGGGCGGCCTGTATGGACCTGTGCGCCTGCATAGACCGTGCGGTGACGCTGGAGGCCGGGGAGCGGACGCTGGTCCCCACGGGCATCGCCATCGCGCTGCCCTCGGCGGACTATGTGGCGCTGGTGTTCGCCCGCAGCGGGCTGGGCATCAAGAAGGGCGTGTGCCTGAGCAACGGCGTAGGGGTCATCGACAGTGACTACCGGGGCGAGATCGGCGTGGGGCTGGTAAACCTGGGCGGCAAGCCCTACACGGTGCAGCCCGGCGACCGTATCGCGCAGCTGATGGTGGTGCCGGTGGTGCAGCCCGTGCTGACGCCGGTGGAGGACCTGGACGAGACCGGCCGGGGCGCCGGCGGCTTCGGCTCCACAGGCAGGTGACGGCCATGGCGAAGATCGTGTTGGCCTCCGGGTCGCCCCGGCGGCAGGAGCTGCTGCGGCGGATGGGCATCAACGACTTCACTATCCGGGTGCCGGAGGTGGAGGAGTACTTCCCCGCCGGGCTGACGCCGCAGGAGACCGTGTGCTACATCTCGCGGGAGAAGTCCCAGGCGGTGGTATCAGCGGAGGACGAGATCGTCATCACGGCGGACACCATGGTGTTCCTGGACGACAAGAAGCTGGGCAAGCCCGCCGACGAGGCGGAGGCCCTGCGGATGCTGACGGCGCTGCAGGGGCGGCACCACACAGTGTGCACCGGCGTGACGGTGCGGCAGGGGCAGCGGTCCCTGACCCGCGCACAGACCACGGACGTGTATTTCCGCCCAGCCACAGAGCGGGAGCTGCGCGCCTACATCGCCGGGGGCGAGCCCATGGACAAGGCAGGCGCCTACGGCGTACAGGGGCAGGGCGCACTGCTGGTGGAGCGCATCGACGGGGATTTTTTCAACGTGATGGGGCTGCCGGTGGTGATGCTCAGCGAGATGCTGGGGGAATTCGGCATTACATTATTAGGTTGATACAGGGGTACACCCAATGAAGCGATTTTTTACGAAAACGGGAATATGGCTGCTGGCCGCGGCGGCCACCATCGCGGTGATGCTGTGCGTGGTGTCGGCGCTGAGCTCCGGGACGGGGCTGCTGCACAACGCGCTGGGCGTCATCGCCTCGCCCTTCCGCTCAGCGGGGGCGGCGGTGGCCGGATGGGTCGGCGGCATCGGCGACCGGTTCGACAGCGTGGAGGCGCTGCAGCAGGAGAACGAGGAGCTGCGCCAGCGCATCGCGGACCTGGAGGAGCAGCTGCGCGCGGCACAGCCCGCGGCGGAGGAGAACCAGCAGCTGCGCGAGCTGTTGGGTCTGCGCCAGCAGCGCAGCGACCTGCAGTTCGAGGCCGCCCACGTGACCCAGCGCGAGGTTTCCAACTGGGCCAGTACGCTGGTGCTGGACCGGGGCACGCAGCACGGCGTGGCCGTGGGCGACTGCGCGGTGGACAGCACCGGCGCGCTGGCCGGCGTGGTCACGGAGGCCGGGCTGAACTGGTGCAGGCTCTCCACGGTGCTGGACACGGAGTCTCAGTTCGGCGCCACGGTGTTCCGCACCGGTGAAACGGCCGTGGCCGGGGGCGACCTGGCCCTGATGAGCGAGGGGAAGCTGCGGCTGCAGTATCTCACTGACAGCGCCAGCCTGATCAAGGGCGACGTGATCGTGACCTCCGGACTGGGCGGGTACTACCCCTCCGGGCTGGTGATAGGCACCGTGGACGCGGTGCAGACCGACGACGGCGGCCTGGCGCGGTACGCGGTGCTGGAGCCCAAGTGCGACGTGACGCACACACAGGAATTGTTCATCATCACGGAGTTTGACGTGATACAGTAACGGAGGAAGGCTATGACACGGCGGGCTATCGCGGCCAAGTGGATATTGTACTGCCTGTGCGCGCTGGCGCTGGTGTTGGTGCAGGGGCTGGTGCTGGTGCACATACAGGTATGGGGCGTGCACCCGTTCCTGCTGCCGGCCATCGCGGTGATACCCGCCACGCTGGAGCGCAGCGAGCAGGCGCTGATCTACGCGGTGTTCTTCGGCATCGTGTGCGACCTTCTATCGCCGGTGGCGGGCCTGCCGTGCTTCTACGCGCTGGCGTTCCTGGCCGGGGCGGCCATCGCGTGGGTGCTCAGCGGACAGGTCATCGTGGCGGGACTGGTATGCTCGCTGACAGTGACGACGGCGGCCATGCTGCTGTGCGGGCTGCTGCACATGGCGGTGCTGGCCGGGCAGAACGGCGCGTCACTGGCTACGGCGGCCTCGCTGCTGGGACGGGAGATGCTGCTGACGCTGCCCTTTGCCGCGGCGGCGCACCCGCTGCTGCGCTGGGTGCAGCGGCGGACACAGAGCGAATGACACAGGCAACGGCATAGGAGAACCATCATGATAAAGAACCCTCACCCCGCCAGACGGCGCGTATATATGCTGCTGGGCTTTTTTGCCGCGTTTCTGCTGCTGTTTTTCGCCGTGCTGTACGACGCACAGGTGGCACACGGCAGCGAGAACCGCGCCAAATCCATCACCAGCAACACCACCAGCGAAACGGTGACCGCCTCGCGGGGCATCATCACCGACCGCAACGGCAAGGTGCTGGTCAGCAACCGCCTGGCCTATACCCTGGTGCTGGACAAGAGCGGCTTCGGCAAGGACCAGGCGGCGCTGAACGACGCCATACTGCGACTGATACAGCTGTGCCAGGAGCAGGACGTGCTGTGGAACGACACGCTGCCCATGACCATGGGCGCCTCCCCCCGCCTGACCACCGCCAGCCGGTCGGAGGCCTTCAAGAAATACCTGAAAGACAACAAGCTGCCCCAGAACGGCACCGACGAGGAGACCTTTGCCGCGCTGCGGGCCCTGTACAAAATAGACGAGAGCCTGCCCAACGCGCAGGCGCGGCTGATCGTAGGCGTCCGGTACGAGCTGGACGGCCGCAGCAGCTATACTTTCGCCGAGGACGTGTCCACGGACCTGCTGAGCCGCATCACCGACGGGCACTACGAGGGCGTGACCATCAAGACGGCGGCGGCGCGGGTGTACAACACCAAGCTGGCCGCCCACATCCTGGGCACCGTGGGCGCCATATGGCAGGAGGAATGGCGCAGCGACGAGGCCACCGGCTACGTGGGCTACGCCGACAAGGGATACAACATGAATGATCTGGTGGGCAAGGACGGCGTGGAGAAGGCCTTTGAGGAATACCTCCACGGCAAGGACGGCAGGCGGCTCATCACCACTGACGAGAACGGCAAGCTCACCGGCGAGCTGTACACCCGCGAGCCCCAGCCCGGCGGCACCGTGGCCCTGACGCTGGACATCGACCTGCAGCGGGTGGTGGAGGAAACGCTGGCCGAGACCATTCAGGGCATGATGGACAAGGACAGCTACCAGCGGGGCGGCGCGGCGGCGGTCATTGAGGTAGGCACCGGCGAGGTGCTGGCACTGGCCAGCTACCCCACCTACGACCTGGAGACCTTCAACCAGGACTATGAGGAGCTGGCGGCCGACGAACGCCTGCCCATGTTCAACCGCGCCACCCAGGGCATCTATGCCCCCGGCTCCACCTTCAAGCTGTGTACCTCCGCCGCGGCGCTGGAGGAGGGCATCATCACCCCCTCTACCATCATCGAGGACCGGGGTATCTACACCTACTACAAGGATCCCCAGCCCATGTGCTGGATATGGCGGCAGGCGGGCATGACCCACGGCCGCATCAACGTCAGCCAGGCCATCGTGGATTCCTGCAACTACTTCTACTACGAGGTGGGCCGCCTGACGGGCATCAAGAAGCTGGACGAATACGCCACGGCCTTCGGCCTGGGGCAGTCCACCGGCATCGAGATCGGCGACGCCAGCGGTGTGCTGGCCTCGCCGGAGTGGGCGGAGGCCCACGACCGGGAGTGGACAGACGGTCAGACCATCACCGCCGCTATCGGCCAGTCCTACAACCTGTTCACCCCCCTGCAGCTGGCCAACTACGTGGCCACGCTGGTGTCCGGCGGTGAGCACTACGAGGCACATCTTCTGAAAACAGTTAAATCTTACGATAATTCGCGAATTATCGACGTTTATAACAAAGGCCCCCTGAACGACATGGAACTGTCCGACTCCACCGTGGCGGCCATCACCAAGGGCATGCACGACCTGACCCACGACTCACTGACCAGCGCCTTTTCCCGCTGCGTGGTGGAGGCGGGCGCCAAGACCGGCTCCGCCCAGGTGGGTACGGACATCGCCAACGGCACCTTCGTGGCCTACGCCCCCTATGACGATCCCCAGATCGCCATCGCCATCGTGGTGGAGAAGGGCGGCAGCGGCAGTCTGCTGGCCAACGCCGCCGTAGACATCATCAACGCATGGTTCACCCGGGGCGGCAGCACCGCCGTGGGCGAAAACACACTACTGCAGTAACACAAGAGGCACACATGGAACCTTTTTTCGATCCCAGAGACATCCGGTACAAATCACCCTTCGGCGCGGCGGAGGCCGGGTCGCAGGTGCGCTTCGCCCTGCGGGACGACATCTACTACGGCTGCGAGCTGCTGGTGCAGCGGGAATTTGCAGGCGTAGAGGACGTCTGTGCCCTGCCGCCGGCAGAGGGCGGCTTTGCCGGGGACTACACGGTGTCCGGCGAGGGTGAGCTGTGCTGGTACGCCTTCCGCCTGACGGACGGCGACGGGCATCAGCTGTGGCTGGGGAAGAACGGCCTGCAGGACGCGCCGGAGAAGCTGGCACGCTGGCAGCTGACGGTGTACGAGCCCTCCCCCACCCCGGCGTGGTTCGGCGAGGGCATCACCTATCAGATATTCCCCGACCGGTTCCGCCGGGTGGCCATGCCGGACGTGTCCCACATGGTGGGACGGCGATGGCTCCACAGCGCGTGGGAGGACGAGCCGGTGTATCTCCCGGAGGAAAACGGCGAGATCACCAACCGGGACTTCTTCGGCGGGTCGCTGGCGGGCATTACGGAGAAGCTGGACTATCTCCGGAGCCTGTCCGTCACCACCCTGTACCTGAACCCCATTTTCGAGGCCGCCAGCAACCACCGGTACGACACGGCGGATTACCGGAGCATCGACCCCCTGCTGGGCACGGAGGAGGACTTCCGTACCCTGTGCCGTGAGGCCCACGAGCGGGGGATGCGCGTCATCGTGGACGGCGTATTCAACCACACTGGCAGCAACAGCCGGTATTTTAACGCGGAGGGCTACTACCCGGAGCTGGGCGCCGCCCAGAGCCAGGACTCCCCCTACTACGGGTGGTACAGCTTCCACCCCTGGCCGTCGCAGTACGACGCCTGGTGGGGCGTGCGGACGCTGCCCGCCGTCAACGAGGAGCGGCCGGACTACCGGGAGTTCATTTTCGGCGGCGAGGACAGCGTGGTGCGGCACTGGCTCCGCTGCGGCGCTGACGGCTGGCGTCTGGACGTGGCGGACGAACTGCCCGGCGACTTCATCGAGGGCATCCGCGCCGCCATGGACGCGGAAAAGCCGGGCGCGTACCTGCTGGGCGAGGTCTGGGAGGACGGCAGCAACAAGATCGCCTACTCCCGCCGGCGGCGGTATCTGCTGGGGCGGGAGACCCACGGGCTGATGAACTATCCCTTCCGGACGGCGCTGCTGGACTGGCTGGGCGGCGGCGACGCCGCGGCCTTCCGGGACAGCATGGAGACCATACGGGAGAACTATCCTCCCGCGGCGTTCTACGGCGCCATGAACTTTCTGGGCACCCACGACACGCCCCGCATCCTGACGCTGCTGGGCGCGGAGAAAACGCCGGAGACCAAGCAGGCCCGGGCGGACTACCGCCTCTCCCCCGCCGAGCTTGACCGGGGCGTGCGGAAGCTGCGTCTGGCGGCCATGCTGCTGTACACCTTCCCCGGCTCCCCCACCGTCTACTACGGCGACGAGGCCGGGATGCAGGGCTTTGAGGACCCCCTGAACCGCAGCACCTTCCCCTGGGGGCAGGAGGACGCGGACCTGACGGCGTTCTTCCGCACCCTGGGGCAGCTGCGTACAGCGCGGGAGAGCCTGCGGCGCGGCACGCTGGGGTACATATATGCCCAGGGCGGCGGGCTGGTCATCCGGCGGGACACGGAGGGCGAACGCACGGTCACGGCACTGAACGCCGGGGCCTCTCCCCTGCCAGTGACGCTGGAGTGGGATGCCCCCACGGCCACGGACGCCGTTACCGGCCAGCGCTTTTTGACCATCGGCGGGCAGGTACACCTGAGTCTGCCGCCGCTGGACGGCGTGATACTGATATGAGGAACGCACCCGCTGTTTCACGTGAAACAGCGGGTGCGTTTTGCGCTGTGAGATGTTTCACGTGAAACAAAGGGCGAAAATTTGCAACTTCCCTCTTGAAACCCACCGCATGGGTGGTATATACTATAGTATCGAACTTAGACAGAAAGAGGAATCTGCTGTGGCGAAAATCATTGCGATCGTGAATCAGAAGGGCGGCGTGGGCAAGACCACCACCTGCGTGAATCTGGCCGCCGCCGTCAAGGCCGCGGGCAAGCGGGTGCTGCTGTGCGACTTCGACCCCCAGGCCAACGCCACCAGCGGCATGGGTGTGGACAAGACCGTCAGCAACGGCGTGTACGACGCGCTCATCAACGGGGCAAAGACCGCCGATGTCATTGTGTCCACCCCCTACGGCGACGTGCTGCCCAGCAGCAAGGCGCTGGCCGGCGCCGGTGTGGAGCTCATCAACATGCAGGACAGGATGTTCCTGCTGAAGGCCGCACTGCGGCAGGTGGCCGACGACTACGACTTCATCTTCATCGACTGTCCCCCGTCCCTGGAGCTGCTGACGCTGAACGCCCTGTGCGCCGCCAACAGCCTGCTGGTGCCGGTGCAGGGCGAGTACTACGCGCTGGAGGGTATCAGCGACCTGATGGGCACCGTGCGCATCGTGCGCCGCAGCATGAACCCCAGTCTGGAGATAGAGGGCGTGCTGCTGACCATGTACGACGGCCGCACCAACCTGAACATCCAGGTGGCACAGGAGCTGAAGCGATTCTTCGGCGGGAAGGTGTACAGCACCATCATCCCCCGGAACGTGCGGCTCAGCGAGGCGCCCAGCCACGGCAAGCCCATCAGTGCCTACGACCGGACGTGCCGGGGCGCGGAGGCCTACAAGGCGCTGGCGGCGGAATTCCTGCGGAAGAACAACTGCTGAAAGGAGAAGCGGTATGGCGAATATGAAAGGCTTGGGCAAGGGTCTGGGCGCACTGCTGGGCGACGATGTGATCGCCACCGGCGAGGAACGCAGCTCCTCCCTGCTGCTGCCCATCAGCCAGGTGGAGAGCTGCTCCACCCAGCCGCGAAAGAACTTTGAACCGGAGGCGCTCAGCGATCTGGCGGATTCCATCCGCGTCCACGGCATCATCCAGCCACTGACCGTCCGCAAGCTGCAGTCCGGCTACTATCAGATCATCGCCGGTGAGCGGCGCTGGCGGGCGGCGCGGATGGCGGGCCTGACCCAGGTCCCCGCCGTGGTCATCGAGGCGGACGACCGCAAGGCCATGGAGCTGGCCATGATCGAGAACCTGCAGCGCGAGGACCTGAACCCCATTGAAGAGGCGGAGGGCTACCGGGTGCTGACGGAGCAGTACGGCATGACCCAGGACGAGTGTGCCCAGCGGGTGGGCAAGTCCCGCCCCACGGTGGCCAACGCCCTGCGGCTGTTGGGTCTGACGGAGCCGGTGCGCGCCATGGTGGAGGACGGACGGCTGTCCGCGGGACATGCCCGCGCCCTGCTGGTGCTGAACAGCAAGCAGCAGCAAGCGGCAGCGGAGACGGTGATCAAGGACGCGCTCTCCGTGCGCCAGACGGAGCTGCTGGTAAAAAAACTCACCGCCGAGAAAAAAGAGAAGCCCCGGAAGGACGCCCTTTCCGTCAACTATGTTGAGGAGGCCGCCCGGGAGCTGGGCGAGAAACTGGGCCGTCCCTGCCGCATCGTCAACGGCAAGAAGAAGGGCCGCGTGGAGCTGGAATACTACGGCACTGACGACCTGAACGCCCTGCTGGAGGCACTGGAGAAGCTGGGGAAGAAGTGAGCGTGTTTCACGTGAAACATGTCCCCTCCCCCGCCGACACATTATGATAGAGAGGTAAAGCATCATGCTTGACATCAAGTTTATCCGGGAGAACCCCGAACTGGTAAAGGAAAACATCCGCAAGAAGTTCCAGAACGCCAAGCTGCCCCTGGTGGATGAGGTCATCGCTCTTGACACCGAGCGCCGCGCCGCCATCAACGAGGGCGAGGCGCTGAAGGCGGAGCGCAACAAGCTGTCCAAGGCCAACGGCCCCCTGTTCGGCCGGCTGAAGAAGTGCGCCGATGAGGCGGAGAAGGCCGCCATCCAGGCGGAGATCGACGCCAACAACGCCGCCGTCAAGGCCAACGCCGAGCGCATGTCCCGGCTAGAGGAGCAGAAAGCCCATGCCGAGACCGCCATGAACAAGCTGCTGCTGGTCATCCCCCAGATGATCGACGAGTCCGTGCCCATCGGCCCGGACGACAGCTGCAACGTGGAGGTGCAGCGCTTCGGCGAGCCTAAGACCCCCGATTTTGACATCCCCTACCACACGGAGATCATGGAGCGATTCGACGGCGTGGATATGGACGCCGCCGCCCGTGTCAGCGGTCAGGGCTTCTATTACCTGATGGGCGACATCGCCCGGCTGCACTCCGCCGTCACCGCCTACGGCCGGGACTTCATGATCGACAAGGGCTTCACCTACTGCATCCCCCCCTTCATGATCCACGGCAACGTGGTGGAGGGCGTTATGAGCCAGACGGACATGGACGCCATGATGTACAAGATCGAGGGCGAGGACCTGTACCTGATCGGCACCAGCGAGCACTCCATGATCGGCAAATTCATCGACCAGATCTTAACGGAGGACAAGCTTCCCCAGACCCTGACCTCCTACTCCCCCTGCTTCCGCAAGGAGAAGGGCGCCCACGGCATTGAGGAGCGCGGTGTCTACCGTATCCACCAGTTCGAGAAGCAGGAGATGATCGTGGTCTGCAAGCCCGAGGAGTCCAAGGCGTGGTACGAGAAGATGTGGCGTTACAGCGTGGAGCTGTTCCGCAGCCTGGGCATCCCCGTGCGGCAGCTGGAGTGCTGCTCCGGCGACCTGGCCGACCTGAAGTGCAAGTCCTGCGACATCGAGGCCTGGTCCCCCCGCCAGCAGAAGTACTTCGAGGTCTGCTCCTGCTCCAACCTGGGCGACGCCCAGGCGCGGCGTCTGAAGATCCGCGTCCGCGGCGAGGACGGCAAGCTGTACCTGCCCCACACCCTGAACAACACCGTGGTGGCGCCGCCCCGCATGCTCATCGCCCTGCTGGAGAACAACCTGCAGGCAGACGGCTCCGTGCTGGTGCCCAAGGCCCTGCAGCCCTACATGGGCGGCAAGGAGCGTCTGGTACCGCTGCACTGATAGCGCTTCGTAATTTTCAATTTAGATTATACTCTTTGTATAGGAGTGTTTGCAGATGAAAAAGCTTCTGAATGAATTCAAGGAATTCGCCATGCGCGGCAACGTGCTGGATATGGCCGTCGGCGTAGTCATCGGTACCGCCTTCGGCAAGATCACCACCTCCCTGGTGAACGACGTGTTCATGCCCCTGATCGGCCTGATCATCGGCGGCATCGACCTGGGCCAGCTGAATATCGTGCTGAAGCCCGAGACCGTCAACGCCGCAGGCGAGACCGTGGCCGCCGTGACCCTGGGCATCGGCACGTTCCTGAGCACCATCATCGACTTCATCCTGGTGGCGTTCGTCATCTTCCTGATGGTCAAGGCCATCAACCAGTTCCACAAGCTGGGCAAGAAGAAAGAGGAAGAGGAGCCGGCGGAGGAGCCCGCGCCCACCAGTGAGGAGCTGCTCACCGAGATCCGTGACCTGCTGAAAGAACAGCAGAAATGAGGGACATCCTGACCGCCGGTCTGGCCGCCCTGGGGCTGGATACCGCCGCAGCGGACGATCTGGAGCGGTACGCCGCCGCATTGCTGGAGAAAAACAAGGTCATGAACCTGACAGCCATCACGGATCCCCGTGACGTGGCCACCCTCCACCTGCTGGACTGTGCCGCCCTGGCCGCGCAGCTGGACCTGCCGGGCAAGAGCGTCATCGACGTGGGCACCGGCGCCGGGTTCCCCGGCATGGTGCTGGCCATCCTGGCCCCCGACGCGCGGTTCACCCTGCTGGACAGCCTGGGCAAACGGGTGGACTTCCTGCAGGAGGTCTGTGACGACCTGGGGCTGCGGAACGTGACCTGCGTCCACGCCCGGGCGGAGGAATTCGCCACCGCCCACCGGGAGCGCTTCGACATAGCCTCCTCCCGCGCCGTAGCGCAGCTGAACGTCCTGTGCGAGCTGACCCTGCCATTGGTCAGGGTAGGCGGCATGTTCGCCGCCATGAAGTCCACCTCCACCGACGAGGAGATACGCCAGGCGCACAGCGCCATCGTCCAGTTGGGTGGGCAGCTGACCGGCTGCACGGACTACACCATACCCGGCACGGAGGTGGTACACCGCGTGGTGTCCATCGAAAAGACGCAGCACACACCGAAGCAATTCCCCCGGGCCTTTGCCCGGATCAAAAAAGCGCCGTTGGTCTGAGCGGCGCAGAGAGGAGCCATCATGGGCAAGATCATCGCCGTGGTGTCCGGCAAGGGCGGCACCGGCAAGACTACCTTTACCGCCAACACCGCCCTGGCACTGGCGGACATGGGACAGCAGGTGCTGTGCATGGACTGCGACATTACCCTGCGGAACCTCGATCTGGCCCTGGGGCTGAGTGACCGGGCGCTGATGGACTTCTCCGACGTGCTGGAGGGCCGCTGCACTCTGGAGGAGGCCGCCGTGGCCCACGACCGGTACCCCTCCCTCTCCCTGCTGACGGCGCCCATGGCCGACCGGCCGCTGGAGCTGTCCGTGGCGAAGCTGCAGGCGCTGGCCCGGGAGATACGGGAAAAGTACGACTGGTGCCTGATCGACGCGCCGGCGGGCCTGGGTCAGGGTTTCCGGATGGCGGCGTGCATGGCCGACCAAGTAGTGGTCATCACCACGACGGACGTGTCCGCCATGCGTGACGCCCAGCGCACCGCCGCGGAGCTGTCCGCCTTCCCCAACGGGACGGTGCATCTTGTGGTGGGCCGGGTATCCAAGAAGGTGCTCAAGCAGCTGCACACCACCATCGACGACGCCATCGACGAGGCGGGGCTGCCGCTTCTGGGCGTGGTGCCGGAGGACCCGGACGTGCCCTACTGCCTGAACCGCGGGCTGGCCCTGCGGGAGCGCAATTACTACGCCGCCCGGGCGTATGAGAACATCGCCAAACGCATCATGGGCAAGAAAACGCCCCTGATGAAGATATAACACGGAAAGGAGCCTTCTATGAACATTGCATTGATGGCACACGACAACCGCAAGGAGCTGATGGTACAGTTCTGCACCGCCTACTGCGGCATCCTTGCCAAGCACACCCTTTGCGCCACCGCCCGCACCGGCCAGCAGATCGCCGACGCCACCGGGCTGACCATACACCGCTTCCTGTCCTTCGCTCACGGCGGCGGACAGCAAATCGCCGCGCGCATCGCCTACAACGAGATCGATATGGTGCTGTGCTTCGGCGACCCCAATCAGAAGGTGCCCGACAACGACATCGCCTATATCTCCCGCCTGTGCGATCAGAACAATGTGCCCTTCGCCAGCAATCTGGCCACCGCCGAGATGCTGGTGCTGGGCCTGGACCGCGGCGATCTAGACTGGCGTGACATCGTCAATCCCAAGAACAAGCCGTTTACAGCTTGACAAGGGACAGCAAATCGCATACAATAAGGAATAACCGTGCAGACCTCGCAGGAGTAGCTCCCGCACCGCCGCTGCAAGAGAGACGCGCCACCGGCTGAAAGCGCGTCGCGGCAAGGAGAGGGTGAAGACAGCGAGCGAGCGGGGATGGAAACATCCACGGCACGCTCCCCGTAACAGGAGCACGAAAGGGCCGCAAGGCCGAATTTGGGTGGCACCACGAAGTGTTTGACGCTCTCGTCCCAATGCAGGGGACGGGAGCGTTTTTTTGTTCCCGCATCACATTAAAAAGGAGAACACCATGCACGCTGTTTTGGACTTCATCAACACCCACACCTACGACATCTTCATCCCCCTGACGGCGCTGGCCGTGCTGCGCATCCTGGTCTGCCGGGCACAGCTGAAAAAGATCGCCTCCATCCGGGAGAAGAAGGGCGTCTACCACGCCGTAACGGACAACTACACCGAGATCGGCGCCTGGATCGGCGTGCTGATCGGCCTTGTGCCGGTGCTGTTCCTGCCGAAGCTGTGGTACGCCGGACTGGCGCTGGCAGTGGTCCTGGGCATCGCCGGCGGCAAGCGCGGCAAGAAGAAGGGCGCGGAGCTGGATGACATCTACCGGGACGTGGCGCTGGAGCTGAAGCGCGAGGCGGAGGCAGAGGCCGCCCGCGAGGCCGCCGCCCACACCCTGGAGAGCGGCAGCGAGCAGCTGCCCGAGACCTCGGAGGCCGCGGAAACTGCGGATACCAACGATACTACCGAAGATAAAGGAGAGACCGAAAATGGCTGAGATGACGCCCCGCACACTGTCGGGCTTTATGGAGCTGCTGCCCCGGCCGCAGCAGCAGATGGAGCGGATGATGGACATCCTGCGCCGTACCTACTCCCTGTACGGCTTCACCCCGCTGGACACCCCGGTGATCGAGGCGGCGGAGGTGCTGCTGGCAAAGGGCGGCGGCGAAACAGAGAAGCAGATCTACCGCTTCAACAAGGGCGACGCCGACCTGGCGCTGCGGTTCGACCTGACGGTGCCCCTGGCCAAGTACGTGGCCCTGCACTACAACGACCTGTCCTTCCCCTTCCGCCGGTATCAGATCGGCAAGGTCTACCGGGGCGAGCGGGCTCAGCGGGGCCGGTTCCGGGAGTTCTATCAGGCGGATATCGACGTGATCGGCGACGGCAAGCTGGACATCACCAATGAGGCCGAGATGCCCGCCATCATCTACCGGGCGTTCAGCGAGCTGGGCCTGAAGCGGTTCTGCATCCGGGTAAACAACCGGAAGATACTCAATGGCTTTTACGCCATGCTGGGCCTGACGGAGAAGTCCGGCGACATCATGCGCACGGTGGACAAGCTGGACAAGATCGGCGCCGACAAGGTGCGGACGCTGCTCACCGACGAGGTGGGTGTCTCCTCCGAAAACGCCGGTGAGATACTGAAGTTCATTGCTATCACCGGCAGCAACGACGCGGTGCTGTCCGCCCTGGAGGGCTACACCGGACGGAACGAGGTGTTCGACGAGGGCCTCGACCAGCTGAAGACCGTGGTGAAGTACCTGTCCGCCTTCGGCGTGCCAGAAGAGAACTTCGCCGTTGACCTGACCATCGCCCGCGGCCTGGACTACTACACCGGCACGGTGTACGAGACCGCGCTGCTGGACCACCCGGAGATCGGCTCCGTCTGCTCCGGCGGCCGATACGACAACCTGGCGGCGTACTACACCGACAGGCAGCTGCCCGGCGTGGGCATCTCCATCGGCCTGACCCGGCTGTTCTACGTGCTGGGCGAGCAGGGCATGCTGAACGGCGACCTGCCCACCGCCCCGGCGGATGTGCTGATCCTGCCCATGACGGAGGACCTGAGCGCCGCCGTGACCCTGGCCACCAGGCTCCGCGACGCGGGCATCCGCACCCAGCTGTACACCGAGCAGAAGAAGTTCAAGGGCAAGATGAACTACGCCGACAAGATCGGCGTGCCCTATGTGGTGTTCCTGGGTGAGGACGAGGTGAAGAACAGCGTCATCGCCTGCAAGGACATGACCAGCGGTGAGCAGACCACCCTGGGCTTTGACGAGACCCTCGCCCGCATCCGGGAAGGCCTGGCCGAGCGGAACCGCGGCAAGGTCATCGTGGAAAAATAAGGCCAAAGGGGGCTCCCCTGCTAAGGGAGTAGGCTTCCTTGCAACAACCGCAAGTAATATTCAATATAATTATACAAATCACTATCACAAATAGGAGGAAAACAACAATGATGCAGATGCGTACACATACCTGTAACGAGCTGCGGCTGAGCGATGTCGGCAAGTCCGTGAAGATCGTGGGCTGGATGGAGAACGTCCGCGAAGTGGGCGGCAATCTGGCGTTCGTGGTGCTGCGGGACTTCTACGGCACCACGCAGGTGGTGGTGGAGGACGAGGCGGATCTCAAGACCGTCAAGGACTTGAACAAGGAGTCCACCATCTCTGTGGAGGGCACCGTCCGTGAGCGCGCCAGCAAGAACCCCAAGCAGGCCACCGGCGAGATCGAGGTGGTGCCCACCAAGATCGAGGTGCTGGGCCGCTGCCGCTACAACTCCCTGCCCTTCGAGATCAACCGCAGCCGCGAGGCCGACGAGACCGCCCGCCTGAAGTACCGCTATCTGGACCTGCGCAACCCCGCCGTGAAGCAGAACATCATCCTGCGCTGCCAGGTGGTGGCCGCCCTGCGCGCCGCTATGATGGAGCACGGCTTCCTGGAGATCACCACCCCCATCCTGACCGCCAGCTCCCCCGAGGGCGCCCGCGACTACCTGGTGCCCGCCCGCAAGCACCCCGGCAAGTTCTACGCGCTGCCCCAGGCGCCCCAGCAGTTCAAGCAGCTGCTGATGACCTCCGGCTTTGACCGCTATTTCCAGATCGCCCCCTGCTTCCGCGATGAGGACGCCCGCGGCGACCGCTCCCCCGGCGAGTTCTACCAGCTGGATATGGAGATGGCCTTCGCCACCCAGGACGACATCTTCGCCGTGCTGGAGGACGTGCTGCCCCCCATCTTCGCCAAGTTCGGCACCTATAACGTGGCGTCCTCCGCTCCCTTCCGCCGCATCCCCTACAACACCGCCATGGAGACCTACGGCTCCGACAAGCCCGACCTGCGCATCGACCTGACCTGCAAGAACGTCACCGCCCTGTTCGCCGACAGCGAGTTCGAGCCTCTGAAGGGCCAGACCGTGAAGATGGTGGACATCACCGACTGCACCCTGACCCGCAAGCAGGTCGAAAAGCTGCTGACCGACTGCGAGGTGCAGTCCGGCTCCAAGGCCTACTGGTTCAAGGTGGACGAGAACGGCGAGATCGCCGGCGGCATCGGCAAGTTCGTCGCCCCTGTGAAGGGCGAGCTGGCCAAGGTGCTGACTCTGAAGCCCAACACTCTGGTGGTGGTGGCCGCGGGCGAGTACGCCACCAAGTCCGTGGGCGTGCTGATCAAGACCTTCGGCGCCGCCTGCGAGAACCACTTCGACAAGGAGCGCTACGAGTTCTGCTGGATCGTGGACTTCCCCATGTACGAGATCGGCGACGAGAGCGGCGAGCTGGAGTTCTGCCACAACCCGTTCTCCATGCCCAACGGCGGCATGGAGGTGCTGCTGAAGGCCGAGCGCGGCGAGATCGACCCCCTGGACATCTACGCCAACCAGTACGACCTGGTGTGCAACGGCGTGGAGCTGAGCTCCGGCGCCGTCCGTAACCACGACCCCGAGATCATGATCAAGGCCTTCGAGCTGGTGCGTCTGGGCGAGGAGGACGTGAAGAAGAAGTTCCCCGCCATGTACAACGCCTTCTGCTACGGTGCGCCTCCCCACGCGGGCATCGCCCCGGGCGTGGACCGCATGGTCATGCTGCTGGCCGGCGAAAGCTCCATCCGCGAGATCATCCCCTTCCCCATGAACAAGAACGCCCAGGATATCATGATGGGCGCGCCGTCCACGGTGGAGCAGAAGCAGCTGGATGAGCTGCACATCGCCATCGTGGGCGAGGTGGAGAAGGACGACTGATGGAGACCGTCAAACTCTACTATGAAAACGCCTTTACGCAGGACTTCACCGCCGTGGTGGAGTCCTGCGGGGCTGTGAAAGGCGGCTTTGCCGTGGTGCTGGACCGCACGGCGTTCTATCCCGAGGGCGGCGGCCAGCCCGCCGACCACGGCACGCTAGGCGAGGCCCGTGTGCTGGATGTCCACGAGAAGGACGGCGTCGTCACTCACCTGTGCGACCGCGAGCTGCCCGTTGGTGCCGCCGTCAGCGGCCGCATCGACTGGGCCCGCCGGTTCGACCACATGCAGCAGCACTCCGGCGAGCACATTGTCTCCGGTATGCTGTGCAGCACGTTCCACTGCGACAACGTGGGCTTCCACATGGGCGCGGACGTGGTGACCATCGACTACAACGCCGACATCACCTGGGAGCAGGTGCTGGAGGTGGAGCAGCGCGCCAACGCCTATATCTGGGAGGACCACCCGATGCATATCTGGTATCCCTCCCCGGCGGAGCTGGCCGCCCTGCCCTACCGCAGCAAGAAGGAGCTCACCGGCGCGGTGCGCATCACAGAGTTCCCCGGCGCGGATATGTGCGCCTGCTGCGGCACCCACGTGCTCCGCAGCGGCCAGGTGGGCCTGGTGAAGTTCCTCAGCTGTCAGAAGTTCCGTGACGGCGTCCGGCTGGAGCTGCTGTGCGGCCGCCGGGCGGCGGACTTTCTCTCCGCCTGCTGGGAGCAGGCGCGGCAGATCGGCCAGTCCCTGTCCGTGAAGCCCGAGGCGTCCTTCCCCGCCGTCAGCCGTATGCAGGCGGAGCTGCTGCACACCAAGGAACGCGCCGCCCGGCTGGAGGAACAGTCCTTCGCCCACACGGCGGCGGAATACGCCGGCAAGGGCGACACAGTGCTGGTCACCGGGCCTCTGGAGGGCGACGGTGCCCGCCGCCTGTGCGACGCGGTGGCGCAGACCTGCGGCGGCCGCTGCGCGGTGTTCGCCGGCGAGGACGGCGCCTACCGCTACGCGGTCATCCACACGGGACAGGACATCCGCCCGCTGGTAAAGGACATGAATGACACGCTCCACGGCCGGGGCGGCGGCCGGGACGGCTTCGCCCAGGGCAGCGCCGCCTGCACTGCGGAGGAGATACGGGCGTTTTTCTCCCGGCGATAAACTTCTCCCCGGCGCGAAACAATTTTGCGCGTTTTAGCCAAATATCGCCCCCGGAATGTGTGGAAATAGCACATTCCGGGGGTTCCTTTTTGCCAATGTCCATGGTACAATGGGGAATACACAGAAATTCCCACAGAAAAGAGTGATACCTTTGCACGAAGAAAACAAGCTGGGCGTCATGCCCATTTCCAAGCTGATATGGAACATGTCCCTGCCTATTATCGCCTCCATGCTGGTGTCCGCCCTGTACAACATCGTGGACAGCGTGTTCGTCAGCCGCGTCAGCGAACAGGCGCTTACCGCCGTGTCTTTGGCCTTCCCGGCCCAAAACCTGATGATCGGACTGGCCACCGGCACCGCCGTGGGCGTCAACGCCCTGATGGGCCGCGCACTGGGCGCGGGACAGCGCGAGCGGGCCGACAAGGTAGCCAACCACGGCATCCTGCTGGCGCTGGTGGGCTTCGCCATCTCCGCGCTGCTGGGCGCCACCTGCTCCGACCTGTTCTTCCGCTCCCAGACGCAGATCGAGAACATTACCCAAATGGGCAACGACTACCTGCGCATCGTCACCATCGGCTCCCTGGGCATGTTCTGCCAGATCATGTACGAGCGGCTGCTGCAGGGCACCGGGCGCTCCATCCTCAGCATGTACACCCAGGGGCTGGGCGCCATTATCAACATCGTCCTGGACCCCATCTTCATCTTTGTGCTGAAGATGGGCGTGGCCGGCGCCGCCGTGGCCACCATCATCGGCCAGTTCTGCGGCTGCGCCCTGGCCATGTGGTTCAACCACAAGAAGAACACCGACATCACCCTGTCCGTCCGGGGCTTCCGCCCGGACTTCCGCCTCATCGGCGAGATCTACGCCATCGGCCTGCCCAGCGTCATTATGATCGCCATCGGCTCGGTGATGACCTTCCTGATGAACAAGATACTCATCGTCTACCACGCCGCCCACGAGACCGCGGCCACCGCCTTCGGCGCGTACTTCAAGCTGAACTCCTTCATCTTCATGCCGGTGTTCGGCATGAACAACGGCGTGGTGCCCATCGTGGCCTACAACTACGGCGCACAGAACCGCAAACGCATGGTGGAGACCATCAAGCGCGGCGCCCTGTACGCCTCCTGCATCATGGTGTTCGGCACCATCCTGTTCTGGGCCATCCCCGGCCCCCTGCTGAAAATATTCGACGCCACGGACACCATGCTCACCGTGGGCATCCCCGCCCTGCGCATCATCTCCATCAGCTTCTGCATGGCTGGCGCCTGCATCGCCCTGGGTGCCTCCTTCCAGGCACTGGGCAAGTCCCTGTACTCCATGATCACCTCCATCGTCCGTCAGCTGGTGTTCCTCATCCCCATCGCCTACGTGCTGGCCCGGTACGGCGCCACCGTGGGCAACAGCGACCTGGTGTGGTGGAGCTATCCCATCGCGGAGGTGTTCTCCCTGGCGCTGACGCTGTGCTTCTTCCGCCATCTGTACAGGACCGTTATCGCCAAGCTGCCCGAGGGCCGCGAATAGAATAAAACGGAACGAACTCCCCCGGTCTTCCGTCTATAGAAATACAGAGCCGCGGTACGGTACGGCCTGTCCCCGCCTGCGGGCGGTATACATAGACATAGAAAAGTATTGGAAGGAATAGAAAAAAGGAGGTACTCCGACATGAAAAAGTTTCTGGCCTTTATTCTTGCCCTGGCCTGCGCCCTGACGCTGGTGGCCTGCGGCAAGAAGGACGACGACAATAAGAAGGACCCCACCCCCGCGCCGGACCCCCAGCCCGCCGCCACTACCGCCGAGTTCACCCACGGCTATGTGGACATGGCGCTGGACCTGCCGGAGGGCTGGAGCTGGGAGCAGGTCTCCGACACCGGCAGCGACAAGACCGAGGGCATCCGGTTCTATAAGACCGACGATCCCACCGTCAGCTACACCCTGCTGTGCTGGACCGGCGGCTACGGCATCTGCGGCACCGGCGTCACCAGTGAGGAGATCACCCTGGCCAACGGCATGAAGGTCTGGCAGCACACGGAGGAGAACACGGAAAAGGGCACCATGGTCATGGCCGACATCTCCTTTGAGGACGTGCCGGGCAGCTATGTGGCCGCCCCCTCCGACACCATGACCACCGAGGTGTGGAACGCCAACCGCGATGCGCTGCTGTCCATTCTGGGCACCGCCCAGATCGGCCGCAAGAGCGTCAGCCAGCAGGCCGCCATCGACGCCGCCAAGGCCCAGTACACCGGCGAGTACGATCAGGTGTACGCCACCTATGACGTCACCGCCGGCGCCTGGACGGTGAGCTTCAGCAAGGCCGCCGCCGGCGCCAAGACCGACCGCCTGGTGGTGGACGCCGCCGGAAAGGTCATGGCCGCCGGGAAGTGACTGAAAACGACCGAAAACCGCCGCTTTGCGGCGGTTTTCGGTTTGTGTGCTTGACAAGCACACAAAAACGTGCTATTCTTTTCCCGTTACAGGCGATGACGGGCGTGGCGGCCCTGAGCCGCGGGAGGAAATGCCCGCCGGTGGCCCCGTTACAGGCGCAAGAGTGTGGAAGTATCCAAATTCAGGTGGGACCACGGACTATATTTAGTTCGCCCTGATGCCAAATTGGCGTCAGGGCGTTTATATTTTATTTGAATATTTTTTGTATTCATGTTGAAAAATGCGGATAAAAGGAGTAATGAACATGAAAAACACTGAAAAGACCATGGACAAGATCGTGGCGCTGTGTAAGAACCGCGGCATCATCTTCGCCGGCTCCGAGATCTACGGCGGTCTGGCCAACACCTGGGACTATGGTCCCCTGGGCGTGGAGCTGAAGAACAACATCAAGAAGGCCTGGTGGAAGAAGTTCGTCCAGGAGAATCCCTACAACGTGGGACAGGACGCCGCCATCCTCATGAACCCCCAGACCTGGGTGGCCAGCGGCCATCTGGCGGGCTTCTCCGATCCTCTGATGGACTGCAAGGAGTGCAAGGAGCGCTTCCGCGCCGACAAGCTCATCGAGGATTGGTGCCAGACCAACGGCGTGGAGCTGACCAAGCCCATCGACGCCTTCTCCCAGCAGGAGATGAAGGACTTCATCGAGGAGAACAACATCCCCTGCCCCAGCTGCGGCAAGCATAACTTCACCGACATCCGTCAGTTCAACCTGATGTTCAAGACGTTCCAGGGCGTCACCGAGGATGCCAAGAACACCGTGTATCTGCGGCCTGAGACGGCGCAGGGCATCTTCACCAACTTCGTCAACACCCAGCGCACCACCCGCCGCAAGCTGCCCTTCGGCGTGTGCCAGATCGGCAAGTCCTTCCGCAACGAGATCACCCCGGGCAACTTCATCTTCCGCGTCCGCGAGTTCGAGCAGATGGAGCTGGAGTTCTTCTGCAAGCCCGGCACCGATCTGGAGTGGTTCAACTACTGGCGCACCTTCTGCCACAACTGGCTGCTGGGCATCGGCCTGAAGGACGAGAACCTGCGCCTGCGCGACCACGACCCCGAGGAGCTGTGCTTCTACTCCAAGGCCACCACGGACTTCGAGTTCCTGTTCCCCTTCGGCTGGGGCGAGCTGTGGGGCGTGGCCGACCGCACCGACTACGATCTGACCCAGCACCAGACCGTGTCCGGCAAGGACCTGACCTATTTCGACCCCGAGACCAACGAGCGGTACATCCCCTACGTGGTGGAGCCCTCCCTGGGCGTGGAGCGCAGCGTGCTGGCGGTGCTGGTGGACGCCTACGACGAGGAGATGGTGGACGCGGAGAAGAACGATGTCCGCGTGGTGCTGCACCTGCATCCCGCGCTGGCGCCCTACAAGGCCGCTATCCTGCCCCTCAGCAAGAAGCTCAGCGAGCCTGCCCGCAAGATCTATGAGGAGCTGAGCAAGGAGTGGATGATCGACTTCGACGAGACCGGCTCCATCGGCAAGCGCTACCGCCGCGAGGACGAGGTGGGCACCCCCTACTGCATCACTGTGGACTTCGACACCGTGGGCGACGCGGAGAAGGCCGGCGACAACTGCGTCACCGTCCGCGAGCGTGACTCCATGGAGCAGGTGCGCATCCCCATCAGCGAGCTGAAGGCGTACCTGGCGGAGAAGCTGGCGTATTAAGAATAAGCAAAAAAAGAAAGCCCTCCCGGGCTTTCTTTTTTTCTCATATATCCAGCAGCTTCAGCTCGTCCTCGTCCACCTTGCGGAGGTCCTTTTTGTTCATCATGTCGTACATGCAGGGCACCACGAACAGGGTCATCAGCGTGGCGTACAGCAATCCGCCGATGCACACCACCGCGATGGGCTGCATCAGCGCCGTACCGGCGTTTTTCGCCAGGGCGGTGACGATCAGGCCAAGGATGGTGGTCAGGGAGGTCATCAGGATGGGACGCAGGCGGGTGACGCCGGCATCGATGATGGCCTCGCGGCGCTCCATGCCGGCCAGACGCTGTTGGTTGATGTAGTCCACCAGCACGATGCCGTTGTTGACGATGATGCCCACCAGCATCACGAAGCCGATCAGGCTGATGACCGATACCTCGATGCCCGCGACCAGCAGCGCCAGGAAACCGCCGGTGAAGGCCAACGGTATAGTGAACATGACGATGAAGGGGGACTTCAGGGACTGGAACTGCGCCACCATGATCAGGTACACCAGCACCACGCCCAGCAGGAGCATGAGCATCAGCTGGCTCATGGCCTCCATGATCTGCTCGTTCTCTCCGTTGAACTCCACGGTGATGCCCTCGGGCAGGGCCACGCTGCCCAGCGCCTTCTGCACAGCGGAGGTCACGTGGGTCACGTTGTAGCCGTCGGCCACGGCGGCGGTAACGGTGACGCAGCGGCGCTGCTGGTCGCGGGAAATGGTGTTCATGGACACGGTCTCCTGTACCTTGGCCACGTCGCCCAGCTTGAAGGTGCCGTCGTCCTCCTCGCCGTCGCTGCCGCCGGTCAGCTGGCTCATGGCGGAGGAGCTGCTGCCGCCCATGGCGGCGGACATAGTGCTGTCCGGCGTGATCTCCAGCTCCAGCAGCTTCTCGCGGGTGAGGGCGGTGCCCTCCGCCGCGTCCACGGTCAGGCTCATGTCGTTGTTGTCCAGCGTCACATCGGACAGGCTGGCGCTGCTCTGCAGCGCGGCGGCGATCTTCATGTATATCTGTGCCACGGTCATGCCGTGCTCCGCCGCCGCCTTGCGGTCGATGACCACCTGCAGCGCCGGGGCGGACTCGTTGAGCCCATTGTCCACCTCGCCGACGCCCTCCACCTGCTCCAGCCGCTGGGCGATGGCGCGGGCGCTGCTCTGCAGGTCAGCCATGTCGCTGCCGAACACCTGCAGCGACACGCCGCTGCCGGTCATATAGCTCATCATCTCGCTCATGATGCCGCCGGCTGTCACCTCGCAGGGCAGGTCGGCGCACAGCGCCTCGATCTCCTTGCCCGCCACGGAGCCGAAGGTGCCCTCCGGCATGGTGATGTAGCCCTCCACGTCATAGGTGCCGCCGGTGGAGCCGCCGAAGCTCATGCCGGACGACCCGCCGCTCATCATAAAGCCCGCGTCCTGAATGTTGTCCACAGTCATGACCCGCTCCAGCACTGTGTCGGCCAGCGCCACGGCCTCCTCGCGGGTGACATCCTCGGGCATGGTGATGTTGACGGACAGGTTGTTCATATCCATGTCGGGCATGAAGGTAAAGCCGCGGCTCACCGCCGCCCAGCCGCTGGTCACCAGCAGCACCAGGGACAACAGCAGCACGCCCGCCTTGTGGTCCAGCGCGAAGGCGATGGCCCTGCGGTAGGCGGGGTATATCTTATCCAGCAGGCCCGGCTTCTGCACCAGGTCGCGGCGCAGCATACCGCTGGCCATGGCGGGCACCAGCGTCAGTGCCACCAGCAGGCTGGCCAGCAGAGAGTATGTAATGGTCAGCGCCAGGTCGGTGAACAGCTGCCGCGTCAGGCCCTCCACAAACACGATGGGTGCAAACACGCACACGGTGGTCAGGGTGGAGGCCGTCACCGCTCCCAGCACCTGCTGGGCGCCGGACACCGCCGCCTGTATGATGGTGGCGCCCTTGGCACGGAGGCGGTAGATGTTCTCGATGACCACCACCGAGTTGTCCACCAGCATACCCACCGACACCGCCAGTCCCGACAGGGAGATCATGTTGATGGTCACGCCGGTGAAGTACATGAGCACCACGGCGAATATCACGCTGACAGGTATGGACACCAGCGTGATGACCGTGGGACGCCAGTCACGCAGGAACAGATACAGCACCACCACGGAGAACAGCGCGCCCCACAGCAGGGACGAGGTGATGGTCTCCACGATGAGGTAGATATAGTCGCCCTGGTCCATCAGCGGCGCGAAGTCCAGTCCCTCATACTGCGCCTCCAGCTGCTCGAACCGGTCGCTGATGTTGTTGGACACCTCCGCCGTGGCGTAGTTGGACTGCTTGGTGAAGGTGATAAGGATGCCGTTGTCGCCGTTGACCTTGGTGTACAGCTCGTCGGCGTTGTCGGTGACCACCACCGTGGCGATATCGCCCAGGGTCACCGGCTCGATACCCTCCATGCCCAGGTCCAGCAGCACCATGTCCTCCAGCTCCTGCCGGGAGGACACGCTCTCGCCCACGGACACCATATACCGCACGCCGCTGTCATCCTCGATGTACCCGGCGGGCATGGCAAAGTTCTGCGCCGTCAGCAGCTGGCTGACGGTGGAGATGGACAGCATGCCGCCCACGTCCGTCTGGTCCGCCACGGACTTGTAGGCATCCTTGATCTGCTCCAGACCGCTCTCGATCTGGGTCTTGGCCTCCTTCAGCTGCATATCCGCCTCGGTCAGCTGGGTCATGCCGTCGATCAGCGACAGCGTGGCGTCGTAGACCTGACCCTCCACCTCACGGCGGGTCTTGCCGCTCTCCATGTCCTTCAGCAGTGTTTCCAGGGTCTTTTTCAGCTGGTTCAGGGTCTTGTACAGGTCCTCCAGCTGTCCGGACACGTCCGGTATCTCCGGCAGGTCCGGCACGGTGGGCTCGTCGCCGCCGTCGGGGTCAGGTGTGGGCGGGGTGATGGGCCCCTCCGGCAGGTCGGGCAGGCTGTCGTAGGCCTGCTTGATGTACTTGTACACATCGTCCACCGCGTCGCCGGCGGTGTCCGCCAGTCCGGCGGCAATGGCCTCCTTGGCCTTCTGCAGCTCCGCCTGGCCCTTTTCCACCTCGTCCTGGGCGTCGATGAGCTTGCCCTCCGCCTTGGCCAGTTCCTTTTTCACCGCGGCGGCCAGCTTTTCCGACAGGGCGGACAGCTTCTCCGCGTCCAGTATCACGTGGGCCTCGCGGGTGACGGCGCCGCTGACGCTGATGCTGGCCACGCCGGACACGCCCTCCAGCTTGGGGCTGAGCTCGTCGGTAACAAAGTCGCTGAGCTCGTACACGTCCATGTCCTCACGGGATACGGCGGCCACCATCACCGGCAGCATGGAGGGGTTGATCTTCAGCACGTAGGGTGCGGACACCGTGTCGTCCCAGTCGCCCTGCAGAATGGATATCTTCTGCTGGATGTCCACGCTGATGGTGTCCATATTGGCGCCGTCCTCGAACTCCAGAATGACCATGGACACGCTGTCCTGGCTGGTGGAGGTGACGGTCTTTATCTTATCCAGCGTGGCCATGGACTGCTCCACCGGCTTGGTAATGGCCTGTTCCACGGACTCCGGGCTGGCACCGGGGTCGGAGGTCACGATGATGACGTAGGGGAAGTCCATGTTGGGGAACAGGTCGGGCGTCATCTTCAGATACGCCACCACGCCCAGCACGATGATGCCCAGCACCGCCACAAAGACGGTCAACGGTTTTTTGACACTGAAACCAGCCATATATCGTTCTCCTTCCGCCCGGTAAGGGGCGTTAAACTGCGATTCAGAGAACAGTCTACCACCGGCGGGGCAAAGTTGCAAGAGAAGAAGTAAATTATTAACGAAAGCGTTACAAACCGGGGATTTTTGCGGTAAAATAGTTCGGGGTTCGTAGCATTTTTGTCCCCATACAGCACGAAAAGCGCGGACGGTGAACCGTCCGCGCTTTTCGTGTTAAGAGAGAAAAAAGGGAAGAATATGTACGATAGACAGTGCCGTTACAGCAGGGTGCACAGCAAATTCAGCTCCGCCACGAACCACACCGGCGTCAGCATAGCCGTCACACGGCACAACGGGGTGATGTTCCCCGTCAGGATACACACGAAGGTGTAAACGATAATGGCGGTGACCACCACTGCGGCGATGGCCATAAGGGTCTTGGTATTGGACTTGGTTTTTGTCATGGGGAACAACTCCTTTCTTGATGTTGGCTAAAGCATACCACAAAGGTTGGTGCTTGTAAAATTGATTATTATGCGGTATAATATAGGCAACATCTATAATTCGGAGGTGTTTCCATGACCAACCAGGACATCGAGACCTTCTTCGCCGTGCTGGATCACGGCACCATGACCGCCGCCGCCGAGGCGCTGTACATCACCCAGCCCTCCCTGTCCGCACGACTGAAGGCGCTGGAGGACGAGGTGGGCGCGCCCCTGTTCCACCGGGGCAAGGGCCAGCGGCGCATCACCCTCACCGACGCGGGGCAGCACTTCCTGCCCCTGGCACGCCGGTGGCAGAACCTGCTGGCAGAGACCCAGACCTTTGCCGCCGCGGAGAAGCGGGAGTTCCTGCACGTCATCGCCGCCTACACCGCCAACCAGTACATCCTGCCGCCGGTGTACCAGCGGTTCCTGGAGCGGGAGCTGCCGGTGAACCTTTGGGTGGAGTCCATGCGCACCGACCAGGCGGTATCCGCCGTGGCCCGGGGCGACGCGGACATGGCCATCGTGGACGGCGGCCTGCACTACGACCTGCAGATCGAGGCGAAGCCCCTGTTCCGGGAGGGGTTCTTCCTGGTGCTGCCCAAGACCGTGGCGCTGCACGAGCCGGTGGAGGCCACGGCGCTGCACGTGCAGGATGAGATACTCATCTACGGCCAGCCGGAGATACAGCAGTGGCACGACTACTGGTTCGGCGTGGACGCCCGGCCCCTGCTGTACGCCGACACCCCACAGCTGGCCGAGACCCTGCCCGCCTGCGGCAAGCGCTGGAGCATCATTCCCGCCGGCGCCACCGAGCCGTACCTGCGCATGTTCAGCAACGTACAGGTACTGCACCTGGCCCATCCTCCGGCGGAGCGGACGTTCTATCTGGTCACGCCCAAGGGCCGCGCACTGTCCGCCGCAGCCGTGACCCTGCTGGAGGACCTGCGGGAGCAGATCCGGGGCGTGGACGGCATCACCTGGTATTGAGCGCAAAACCATACCCCCGGCCGAGGGCCGGGGGTATGTGCGTTATTTCTTCGCCAGCTTTTCCAGCATCCGGGTGAACTCCTCCGGCAGCGGGCAGTGCAGCTCCACGGCCGCGCCGGTGCGGGGATGGACGAACCGCAGGCCCGTGGCGTGCAGGCACTGGCCGGTCAGACCCGGTACGGGCTTTTTCGCCCCGTACACGGTGTCGCCCAGGATGGGGTGGCCGATGTGCGCCATGTGTACGCGGATCTGATGGGTGCGGCCGGTCTCCAGCCGGCAGCGCAGGTGCGTCACGCCGGGATACCGCGCCACCACCTCCCAGTGGGTCACGGCGCGGCGCCCGCCGGGCACCACGGCCATCTTCTTCCGGTCGCTGCCGCTGCGGCCGATGGGCACGTCCACGGTACCGCTGTCCTGGCGCATGTTCCCCACCACCAGGCACTCATAGGTCCTGGCCAGGGAGTGGTCGCTGAGCTGCGCGCTCAGCGCCGCGTGGGCGGCGTCATTCTTGGCGGCGATGATCAGCCCGCTGGTGTCCCGGTCGATACGGTGGACGATACCGGGGCGCTTCTCGCCGCCGATGCCGGAGAGACTGTCGCCGCAGTGGTGCAGCAGCGCGTTCACCAGCGTGCCGTCCGGGTGGCCCGGCGCGGGATGCACCACCAGGCCCGTGGGCTTGTTCACCACGATCACGTCCTCGTCCTCGTACACCACGTCCAGCGGGATGTCCTGGGCCGTCACGGCGGTATCCCGCACCTCCGGCACGTCCACGGCGATACGTTCGCCGCCCAGCAGGCGGCAGCTTTTGGCTGCCGTCCTTCCGTCCACGGTGACGCGGCCCTCCTCTATGAGCCGGGCCGCCTGGGACCGGGACAGCGTCCCGCCCGCGGCCAGAAAGGCGTCCAGCCGCAGCCCCGCCTGTTCAGTTGTGGCCGTCAGCTCCCGCGTCATCGTTCGGCTCCTTCTTCTTGTCGTATTTGTCGTAGAACCACAGGTAGTACACCGCGCCCAGCACCACGCCGATGACCACGAAAATATCCGCCAGATTGAAAATGGGGTAGCTGATAAACTCCAGATCGAACATATCCACCACGTAGCCCCGGCAGATGCGGTCGATCATGTTGCCCACGCCGCCGCCCAGCACCAGCATGGCGGCGGTGAGTCCCAGGGGGTGGCGGATGATCTTCTTCACCACCAGCCACACCACCGCGGCCATCAGTACGACGGTCACCGCCGCCAGCAGCCCGGTCTTGCCGGAGAAGCTGCTCCACGCCGCGCCGGTGTTGTGCAGACGGGTCAGCCGCACGATGCCCGGCAGGAACGCCGCCGACTGCCCCACCTCCAGATGGGACGTCACCCACCACTTCAAAAGCTGGTCGCCGCCGATACACAGCGCCAGCAGGATCATATACCACATAGTCTTTCCTCCCGGAGAAATAGTGTCCTTATCATAGCGTATTCGGGCAGAGATTGCAACTTATATTGCCGCCTTCCCTTTCCGCATATATTGACAAAATATCGCCACCTTGTTACAATGATGCTGTGAAGTCATGGCATCATACACATCGGCGGCGGTTGGCCTACATCTCCGAAAGGAGGTAAGACCATGCGTATTACTTTCCATATTGGTACATATACTGTCACCATTATCGTAAAGAAACGCGAAAACCGCCACTCGGCAAAGTGACGGTTTTCTGTAAAGACATAACCTAAACATAACCGAGGCTGACCGCTGTCGCGATGTCCTCTGATTTCATTATACCCGCCGTATCTTGTTTGTCAAGTGCGGCGGGTGTATTTTATCCCGGCTTTCTTGTTTTTCCCTGCCGACTGTGCTACAATAGCCCCGATAATTCACTTCGCCCCTCCGGGGGCAGGGAGGTAACCTTGGACAGAACACAGGTACAGATCCCCGCGGAGCAGCTGGAGCGCCAGCGGGACTTTGAAGCGAAAATAAAGGAGATGCACGCCCACCGGCCCCTCCGGGCCATGGTGGACACCTTCGGCTGCCAGCAGAACGTGGCCGACAGCCAGCACATCATGGGCATGCTGGAGGCCATGGGCTGCACCTTCACCGACGACCCGGCCCAGGCGGATGTGGTGGTGCTGAACACCTGCGCCATCCGCGACCACGCGGAGAAGCGGGTCTATGGCAATCTGGGCGCGCTGATCCACACGAAGAAGGCCCATCCGGAGCAGGTGATATGCCTGTGCGGCTGCATGGCCCAGCGCCCGGAGGTGGCGGAAAAGGTCCGCCAGTCCTACCGCCATGTGGACCTGGTGTTCGGCCCCCAGGCCCTGTGGAAGTTCCCGGAGCTGCTGTACCAGGTCTACACCCAGCGGCGCCGGGTGTTCTCCGTGGCCGACGAGCACGGCTCCATCGCCGAGGGCATGCCCGTGGTGCGGGAGGGCCGCACCCGCGCGTGGGTGTCCATCATGTACGGCTGCAACAACTTCTGCTCCTACTGCATCGTCCCCTACGTCCGGGGCCGCGAGCGCAGCCGCGACCCGGAGAAGATCATCGACGAGGTCCGCGGCCTGGTTGCCGAGGGCTTCAAGGAGATCACCCTGCTGGGACAGAACGTCAACTCCTACGGCAAGGACCTGGGCACCGGCTACGACTTCGCCGACCTGCTGACGGCGCTGGACGCCATCGACGGCGACTATCTGATACGCTTCATGTCCTCCCAGCCCAAGGATGCCACCTACAAGCTGTTCGACACCATGGCAAACAGCCGCCACGTGGCCAGGCAGCTGCACCTGCCGGTGCAGTCCGGCTGCGACCGGGTGCTGCGGGCCATGAACCGCCCCTACGACGTGGCGAAATACCTGGACCTCATCACCTACGCCCGGAAGGTCATGCCGGAGCTGGTGCTGACCAGCGACGTGATCATCGGCTTCCCCGGCGAGACCGAGGCCGAGGCCATGGAGACCGTGGCCCTGGTGGAGAAGGTGCGCTTCGACGCCCTGTTCACCTTCATCTTCTCCCCCCGTCCCGGCACCCCGGCCGCCAAAATGGACGACCCGGTGCCCCGCGCGGAGAAGCAGAAGTGGTTCGACCGGCTCTGCGCCGTGCAGAACGGCATCTCCGAGGAGCTGCACCGCCAGTACGTGGGGCAGACCCTGCGCTGCCTGGTGGACGGCGAGAGCGACGACGCCCGCTGGCAGCTGACCGCCCGCACCGCCGGCGGCCGCCTTGTCCACTGCACCGGCGACAAAAACGCCGTGGGCCAGTACCGCAATATTAAAATCACCGACAGCAACACCTGGGCGCTGTTCGGCGAGATGGAATGACAATGCGAGGCCCCCTGCCGTAAGGCAGGGGCTTTCCTTTTCAGGTGTATACAGAAACACCCCCACCGGCCGGTGGGGGTGTTTCCGTGTGTTTGTGTTAGGAGAGAGAGAAAATCACATCAGGAAGTGTTGTTCCTTTGGATGATGCTATATTACCCGGTAAATTTGGCCGAATCTTGAAATGCCAATGAACAATTTGTGAATTCTGCCTGTTTTTTACTTGTATTTTCTGCTCTCCGCCACCGCCAGCTGGTCGCAGCGGTTGTTTTTCTCGTTCTCCGCGTGGCCCTTCACCCAGTGGCAGCGCATCTGATGGATGTCCGTCAGCACCAGCAGCCGCTCCCACAGGTCGGGATTCAGCGCGGGCTTTTTGTCGCTCTTGACCCAGCCCCGCTTCTGCCAGCCCCTGGCCCAGCCCTTTTCCAGCCCGTCGATGACGTACTTGCTGTCGCTGTACAGCTCCACGATGCAGGGCTCCTTCAGCAGCGCCAGCGCCTCGATCACGGCGGTGAGCTCCATGCGGTTGTTGGTGGTCGATGCCTCGCCGCCGGACAGTTCCTTCTCCGCGCCCTTGTAGCTGAGTATGGCGCCCCAGCCTCCCGGTCCGGGATTTCCGCTGCAGGCACCGTCGGTGTAGATCGTGACTGTTTTCATAGCTTTCTCACTCCACCTCCACCACGTGTACCACGCCGTCCTCCACGCGGAAGCGCACGTTTCTCCCGGCGTAGCCCATGCCGTACACCCGCTGGCTGTCCTCCTGATACCGCGGCCGCGGGTCGGCGCTCAGGGCGCTGATCAGCCCGTGCCGCTCCCCGCTGCCGAACTGCGCCAGCAGCTCCGGAGGGAAGTCCACCGTCAGCATCTCCCCGGCGTCACCGCCGGTGAAGCCGCCGGCCGCGTCGGGATAGCTGTCCGCGTAGCTGAGATACGGTTTGATGTCCACGATAGGTGTGCCGCTGACCATGTCCGCGCCGCGGACGTACAGCACCGGGGCGTCCGGCTCGTCCAGCGCCACGCGCTCCAGCTCCACGGCGGACAGCCCCAGCCCGTTGGGCCGGAAGGGCGACCGCGTGGCGAACACGCCCATGCGCTCGTTGCCGCCCAGACGGGGCGGCCGCACCGTGGGCGACCAGCCCTGCCGCAGGGCCCTGTCGAACCGCCAGATCAGCCAGATGTGGGAAAAGCCCTCCAGTCCCCGCACCGCGTCCTTGTCACGGAAGCCCGGCTCGAACACGATGCGGCCCGGACAGTCGGCGATGCCGCTCTGCCGCGGCACGCCGAACTTCTCGGCAAAGGGTGTCTCTATCCGGGCGATAGTCTCCAGCGCCGGGGCGCTCACAGGGGCGCCTCCTCCGGTGCGGGCTGCTCCTTTTCCTCAGGGTCGGCCAGCGCCAGGGAGATGACCCGGTCGCCCTCCTCCTTGAAGCGCATGACGATGACGCCCTGGGTGGCGCGGCCCGCCACGCGGATATTCTCCACCGGTGTGCGGATCAGGATGCCCGCCGCCGTCACCAGCAGCAGGTCCTCCGTGCCGTCCACCACCTTCATGCCGACGACGGCGCCGGTCTTGTCGGTGACCATGTAGTTGCGGATGCCCATGCCGCCGCGGTTGGTGATGCGGTACTCCTCGATGGGCGTCCGCTTGCCGTAGCCGTGCTCGGTGATGGACAGCACCGTTTTTCCCTCGTCGGCGCGGGCGGCGCCGATGACGTAGTCGCCCTCACGCAGCCGGATGCCCCGGACGCCCACGGCGGTGCGGCCCATGGCGCGCACGTCGTCCTCGTCGAAGCACACCGCCTGGCCGTCGTGGGTGGCGATGAGCACACGGTCGTGGCCGCGGGTCTCCACCACGGAGATCAGCTGGTCGCCCTCGTCCAGCGTCAGGGCGCGGATGCCGTTGTTCCGCAGGTTCTTCAGCGCGCTGACCTCCAGACGCTTCACCGTGCCGTTACGGGTGGTCATGAACAGGTACAGCTGCTCGTCCCCGGTCTCGCGGAAGTGCAGCATGGCCTGTACCTTCTCGCCGGTCTCCACCTGGATGATGTTGACGATGTTGACGCCCTTGGCGGCCTTGCCGCTCTCGGGTATCTGATAGCCCTTCTTCCGGTACACCTTGCCGGTGTCGGTGAAGAACAGGATATAGTCGTGGGTGGACGCGGTGAACACATCCACCACGCTGTCCTCCTCGCGGGTGGTGATGCCCTTTTTGCCCATGCCGCCCTTGCTCTGTGCGGCGTACTCGCTGACCGGCGTTCGCTTGATGTAGCCGTTCTCCGTCAGGGTAAAGACGCACTGCTCCTCCTCGATGAGGTCCTCGATGTCCAGCTCGTCCTCCACATCCTGTATCTCGGTCTTGCGCTCGTCGCCGTACTTGTCGGCGATGGCGGTCAGCTCCTCCTTCAGGATGGACTTCACCATGCTCTCGTCACTGAGGATGTGCAGGAAGTAGGCGATGCGCTCCTCCAGCTCCTTGTACTCCGCCTGCAGCTTCTCCCGGTCCAGGCCCTGCAGCGCCTTCAGGCGCATATCCAGAATGGCCTGTGCCTGCACGTCGTCCAGCCCGAAGCGGGCCATCAGGTTCTCCTTGGCGTTGTCGTAGCTGGTGCGGATGATCTTGATGACCTCGTCGATGTTGTCCTGGGCGATCAGCAGACCCTCCAGCAGGTGGGCGCGCTCCTGGGCCTTCTTCAGGTCGAAGCGGGTGCGGCGGACGATGATCTCCTCCTGGAACTTCAGGTACTCGTCGATGATGTGCCGCAGGGACAGTATCTTCGGCTGCCGCTGGTTCTCCACCAACGCCAGCATATTGATGGCAAACGTGGTTTGCAGCTGTGTCTGGGCGAACAGACGGTTCAGCACCACCTGCGGATTGGCGTCACGCTTCAGCTCGATGACGATGCGCATGCCGTTGCGGTCGGACTCGTCCCGGATGTCGGAGATGCCCTCGATGCGCTTGTCCTCCACCTGGTCGGCGATGGCCTTGATCAACATCCGCTTGTTCACCTGATAGGGCAGCTCCGTGATGACGATACGGGTACGGCCGTTATTGAACTCCTCGAATTCGTGGCGGGCGCGGACCATCAGCCGGCCGCGGCCGGTGGCGTAGGCGGCGCGGATGCCGCTGCGGCCCATGATGATGCCGCGGGTGGGGAAGTCGGGGCCCTTCACGTGCTCCATCAGGTCGCTGAGGGTGGCCTCCGGGTCGTCCAGCACGCAGATACACGCACCGATGACCTCCCGCAGGTTGTGGGGCGGGATGTTGGTGGCCATACCCACGGCGATGCCGCTGGAGCCGTTCACCAGCAGGTTGGGGAACCGGCAGGGCAGTACGCGGGGCTCCTTCCGGCTCTCGTCGAAGTTGGGGTCCCAGTCCACGGTGTCCTTCTCGATGTCCCGCAGCATTTCGTTGGAAATTTTGCTCAAACGGGCCTCGGTGTAACGGTAGGCGGCCGGGGGGTCGCCATCCACGGAGCCGAAGTTGCCGTGTCCGTCCACCAGCATATAGCGCATGGAGAAATCCTGTGCCAGACGCACCAGCGCGTCGTACACGGAGGCATCACCGTGGGGGTGATACCGACCCAGCACGTCGCCCACGCAGGTGGCGGACTTCTTAAAGGGCTTGTCAGAGGTCAGATTGTCCTCGTACATGGCGTAGAGGATACGCCGGTGCACGGGCTTCAGACCGTCCCGCACGTCGGGCAGCGCACGTCCCACGATAACGGACATGGCGTATTCGATATAGGAGTTCTCCATCTCCGGCACAAGGGGACTTTCCACGATGTGCTGATCGGGGAAGCGTATTTCTTCCGGGTCGTATTGGGGTTTTTTGCTCATACTCGCACGACCTCCTTAATAATCCAGATTCACCGCGTACTTGGCGCGCTGCTCGATGAACTCCTTCCGCGGCTCCACCTTCTCGCCCATGAGGACGGTGAACGTGGCGTCGGCCTTCATGGCGTCGTCCAGCGTAATGCGCCGCAGCGTCCGGGTGTTGGGGTCCATAGTCGTCTCCCACAGCTCGTGGGCGTCCATCTCACCCAGACCCTTGAACCGGCTGATGCCGATTTTCACGTTGGGGTCGCCGTTCCGCATCTCGTTGGACACCCGGTCACGCTCCTCGTCGGAGTACGCCACCCGCTGCTGCTTGCCCCGGGTCAGCTTGTAAAGGGGCGGCACGGCGGAATAGACATACCCCTGCTCGATAAGAGGCCGCATATAGCGGAAGAAAAACGTCAGCAGCAGCGTCCGGATATGTGCGCCGTCCACATCGGCATCCGCCATAATAATGACCTTGTGGTACCGCAGCTTGTTCTCGTCGAACTCCTCGCCGATACCTGCGCCCAGCG
Source organism: uncultured Oscillospiraceae bacterium (assembly GCA_934590325.1). GTDB lineage: Bacteria > Bacillota > Clostridia > Oscillospirales > Oscillospiraceae > Vescimonas. Next base: position 119,503 of record CAKTOW010000003.1, on the reverse strand, counting down.
CGATAATGACGGGCTGCAGCTTGTCGTTGCCGTAGACCTTGTCCACCCGCGCCTTCTCCACGTTGAGCATCTTGCCCCACAGGGGCAGGATGGCCTGGAACCGGCTGTCGCGCCCCGCCGTGGCGGAGCCGCCTGCGGAGTCGCCCTCCACGATGTACAGCTCCGTCAGCTCGGGGTTGTTCTCGTTGCAGTCCCGCAGCTTGTCCGGCATGGCCGCGCCGCCCAGCACCGTCTTGCGGCGGATGGACTCGCGGGCCTTGCGGGCAGCCTCACGGGCGCGGTTGGCTGTCATGGCCTTGTCCAGAATGGTGCGCGCCACCACCGGGTGCTCCTCCAGATACACCGCCAGCTGGTCGTTGACGATGCCGTCCACCAGCGTGCGGATATGGGCGTTGCCCAGCTTGGCCTTCGTCTGTCCCTCGAACTGCGCCTCCGTCAGCTTCACGGATATGACGGCGGTGATACCCTCCCGCACGTCCTCGCCGGAGACCTTGTCCCCCTCCTTGATCATGCCGTACTTCAAGCCGTAGGCGTTCAGCACGCGGGTCAGTGCGGCCTTGAATCCGGTCTCGTGCATGCCGCCCTCCGGCGTGTGGATGTCGTTGGCGAAGGAGACGATGGTCTCGTTATAGCCGTCGTTATACTGCATGGCGATCTCCGCCGTGCTGTCGCCCTTGCTGCCGGAGAGATAGATGACCTCCTCGTGGAGCGGCGTCTTGTTCCGGTTGATGTAGGTCACAAACTCCCGGATACCGCCCTCGTAGCACATGGTCTCGGACTGCTCTCTGCCGGGCCGGGCGTCGCTGATGGTGATGCGCAGCCCCGCGTTCAGGAACGCCTGCTCCCGCATGCGGGTGTGCAGCGTTTCATAGTCGTACTCCAGGGTGTCGAACATCTCCGGGTCGGGCTTGAAGGTCACGGTGGTGCCCGTGTGGTCGGTGGTGCCGATAACGGTCATCTCGCTGGTGATATTGCCCCGGGAGAACTTCATCTCGTAGATCTTCCCGTCCTTGTGCACCTGCACCACCAGCCACTCGCTGAGGGCGTTCACCACGCTGGCGCCCACGCCGTGCAGGCCGCCGGACACCTTATAGCCCCCGCCGCCGAACTTGCCGCCGGCGTGCAGCACGGTGAACACCACCTCCAGCGCGGGACGTCCCGTCTGCGCCTGTATATCCACGGGGATGCCTCGGCCGTTGTCGGTAACGGTGATGGTGTCGCCCTCGTTGATGGTCACAGTGATGTCCGTACAGTACCCGGCCAGCGCCTCGTCGATGGCGTTGTCCACGATCTCATATACCAGGTGATGCAGTCCGCTGGCACTGGTGGAGCCGATATACATACCGGGGCGCTTGCGCACCGCCTCCAGTCCCTCCAGCACCTGTATCTCCGATGCGTTATATTCCGTATCCACGATCTGCTTTTCCATGTCTGCCATGCATTACTCTCCTTTTCCTTCCGCTCTTTTGCCCAGCGTCCGGGAGTTGATCTGCGACAGATACACGATCTGCCGGTGATAGGGATGGTCGCACACCACGAAGGAACGCGGTATGTCCTCGCAGGCGGATTGTACCACGCCCTCCTGCTCCGCTCCCTGTAAAAACTCTCTCGTTCTCTTTGAGGTGGAGGTGTTGTCCAGGTCGAATATCCCGATGACCCGCCTGTCCTCCACCATCACGTTCATGCCGATATGCAGGTAGGCCATCACAGCACCTCCCCGCCCCGTATGTGGAACACCCTGCCCTTGAGCAGCGCGTCCAGCCGGTCGTTCTCGCAGCAGGTGATGAACACCTGCCCGCCGCTGATGCGGTTGAGCACATATTCCTGCCGCCGGGGGTCCAGCTCGCTGAGAACATCGTCCAGCAGCATCACCGGGTACTCCCCCATGGCGTTTTTGTGTATCTCGCGCTCCGCCAGCTTCAGACTAAGCGCCGCCGTGCGCACCTGCCCCTGGGAGCAGAACTGCCGCGCGCTGCGCCCATTGACCAGCACCTCGATGTCGTCCTTGTGGGCGCCGCTCAGGCACAGGCGGGAGGCCCGCTCCGCCGCCTGGTGGCTCTCCATGTGTTCCCACAGAGCGCGGTATATGTCCTCCTGTCCGCCCAGCGGGTCGGCGACGGTCTTTACGGTCTGGTACGTCAGCGCCAGCTCCTCCCGCTCGCCGCTGCACTCGTAGTGGGCCTGCCTGGCGTACTCCGCCAGCGCCGCGCAGAACCGCGCACGATAGCCTATCAGCACCGCGCCGCTGCGGCACAGTCCCTCGTTGAACTCCGGCAGCAGCTCCAAAAGCTCCGGCTTGTCCTCGCTGTCCCGCAGGATGCGGGTCTTGTGCTCGTACAGACGGTTGTAGCTGCCCAGCGCCTCCGCGTACCGGGGCCGCAGCTGGCACAGGGAGGTATCCATGAACCTCCGCCGCTCCGCAGCCCCCGCCCGTATGAGGAACAGGTCCTCCGGCGCGAAGAACACCGTGTGCAGCACGTCGCTGAGGGCCGCGGCGCTCTTGGCGGTGACGCCGTTGACGGACATCTTCCGCCGCTTCCCGCGGCTGAGCCGTATGTCTGTGACGAACTCCCGCTGCCGGGAGAATATGTTCCCCACCAGCGCCGCCTCCTGCACGTCGAAGCCGATCAGCTCCCTGTCGCCGTGGGCCCGGGGGCTCTTTCCGCAGCTGAGATACACGATGGCCTCCAGCAGGTTCGTCTTTCCCTGGGCGTTCTCGCCGTAGATGACGTTGCAGCTCTCGTCGAAGGTCAGCTTCTGCTCCCGGTAGTTCCGCCAGCCCGCCAGCGTCAGGCCGTCAACTCTCATATTCCACGGTCATTTCCTGCCCGTTGAAGGACACCACGTCGCCGGGGCGTATCTTCTTGCCCCGCATGGTGCACACCTCGCCGTTGACGGTGACGTCGCCCTCCTGGATGACGATCTTGGCCTCGCCGCCTGTCTCTACCGCCGCGGCGAATTTCAGCAGGTCCTGCAGCTTGATATATTCTGTTGTGATGGTGATAGTTTCCATAGTAGTACTCTTCCAATTTCCATAAAGGTGCAGATCTTGCACCAAGACGAGGCGCGGCGACGCAGGCGTACTTTGTGTACGGCAAGCCACCGCAACGAAGTATTGGCGCAAGAGATGTGCCTTTACTGTGCCTTCAGTCGAACCGGCAGCACCATGTACAAAAAGCTGTCGGAATCGTCCACCGGTGTAATGACGCAGGGCGTTATCCCGGTGTTCAGGTTCATCTTCACCGTCTCCGCCGGAGCATACCGCAGGGCATCCATCAGATAGCGGTTATTGAAGCCTATCTCCAGCTCCTGCCCGTCGCCGCGGACGGGGCATATATCCCGCGCCTCGCCGTTGCCGGTGCGGGCGGACATGTACACCTTATCGCTGCTGAACAGGCACCGCACGGGGCTCTTCAGCTTCTCGCTGATGACCACGCTGACGCGGTCCAGGCTCTCTATCATCACCTTGTTGTCTACCTCGATGGTGATGGGGTTGTTCATGGGGATGGCGTTCCGATAGTCCAGGAACTCGCCCTCCAGCCGGCGGCAGATCAGCTGTGTACTGCCCGCCTCGAACATCAGGTGCCGCTTGCCCTGTATCACCGTCACCATGTCGTCGGTGTCGGCGCAGATCTTCTCCACCTCGTTCAGAGCGCTGCCCGGCGCCACAAATTTGAAGGCGCCGCCGTCGATATACTCCAGCGGCTCACGCCGCAGGGCCAGGCGGAACCCGTCCACCGCCACCATGGTCAGCCCTCTGTCGTTGATTTCAAACAGCGCGCCGGTGTGGATGGGACGTGTCTCGTTCAGGGATACGGCGAAGCTGGTCTGATCGATCATGGCCTTCAGCGTCCGCTGCTCCATGGTCACCGAGAACTGGTCGTCCACCTCCGGCAGCTCAGGATAGTCGTCGGCACTGAGTCCCGGCAGCTCGAAGCTGGCGTCGCCGCACTGCAGCTTCACGTTGAACTTCTCGTCGGCGTCGAAGGTCACCATATCATCCGGCAGCCGGCGGATCATCTCGCCGAACAGCCGCGCATTCAGCACGATGCGGCCCATCTCCTGCACCTCGGCCTCCACCGTGGTACGGATGCCGGTCTGCATGTTGTAGCCGGACAGACGCAGCCCGTCCGCGCACTCCAGCAGGATGCCCTCCAGGGCGGGGATGGAGCTCTTGGCCGCCACGGCGCGGGATACCGCCGCCACCGCCTGCTGCAGCAATGCCTTCTCACAGGAAAATCTCACCATATCCGTCGTTCCTCTCTTTCCGAAAAATTTCCGGTTCTGTTTTTCCTTATCAAATCATAAACTTATCTTTTATTTCAGTAGTCTTAATAGTAGGCGAAAAAAACGTGGAAAAACCTCTTATCCCCTTGTCTCCAAAGGTTTTTTTCCCACAACCTCCCCTGGAAAACTCTCCCGGTTTCCCACAGGATGGTGTGTGGTGCGGATGTTCCACAGAATATCCACGTGGATTCCACAGAATAAGTGGATATTCCTCCGCCTTTTACAGTCTGCGTTTTTTTACTTCTTGCTGTTGATGTTGGTGGTGATCTCCTTCACCTTCTCGGCGTAGGCAGGGTCGGAGCGCATGGTGCTCTCCACCTTGTCCAGGGAGTGCATGATGGTGGTGTGGTCCCTGTCGCCGAACTCCTTGCCGATGTCGTTCAGGCTCATGGAGGTCATCCGCCGCATGAGATACATGGCGATCTGACGCGCCGCCACCACATCACGGCTGCGGCTCTGTCCCCGCAGGGTCTCCTCGTCCACGTTGAAGTAGCTGCAGATATACCCGATGATGACCTTGGGCGTGGGGGCGAAGTCGTTGCTCTTTTTCAGCATATCCCGTATGGCGCGGCTGACGGTCTCCTCATTCACCTGATCGTCCAGCAGGTCCCGGTAAGCCAGTATCTTGTTCAGAGTGCCCTCGATCTGCCGCACGTTGGAGGTGATGTTCTCCGCGATGTAGTCGGTGACCTCGCTGGGCAGCTTCACGCCCAGCATGGCGGCCTTGTTCTGTATGATGGCGAACCGTGTCTCGAAGTCCGGGGGAGCCACGTCCACCATCAGGCCCCACTCGAACCGGGTCCGCAGGCGGTCCTCCAGCTGGGTGATCTCCTTGGGTGGACGGTCGGAGGTCAGCACGATCTGCCGTCCCGACTCGTACAGGGTGTTGAAGGTGTGGAAGAACTCCTCCTGGGTCTGTATCTTGCCGGCGATGAACTGGATATCGTCCATCAGCAGTATGTCCGTCTGCCGGTACTTCTCCCGGAACTCCGTGTTCCGGTTCTCCCGGATGGAGGCGATGAGCTCGTTGGTGAAGTCGTCGCCCTTCACATACACGATGCGGGCATCCGGCCGCTTCTTCCGCAGGGCGTTGGCGATGGCGTACAGCAGGTGGGTCTTGCCCAGTCCGCTGTCTCCGTAGATGAACAGCGGGTTGTAGTTCTCGCCGGGCTTCTCCGTCACCGCCTTGGCCGCGGCGAAGGCCAGCTTGTTCTGGGGCCCCACCACATAGGTCTCGAAGGTAAAGGCCTCCGACTCCGACAGGTCGCCGGGCCGGTCCGGCGCCACACCGTGATAGGCCGCCAGCTGCTGGTCGTCCAGGATCTTCACCTCCAGGTCGGTGGAGAACAGGTCCCGCAGCGCCGCCTTGATGTGGGGCAGGAACCGGGCCTCGATAGTGCTCTTTTTAAATGTGTTGCTGCAGTGCAGCACGAAGGCCGAATCCTCCATAGTTACCACCGTCACCTCGTCGAACCAGGTCTTGATGGTGGTGTCCGACAGCTCGCCGCTCAGGCGCTTCAGCACGCTGTCCCACAGATCTTTCATGGAATTCAAAGAAAGCTCCCCTTTCGCCGGAGGTATATCTGTCCTCCGTATTAAAATGGCGGGGGGTGTACCGCCGCAAAATATCCCGCATCATTATAACAGAAAACCCTCCCGAAGTCTATACCTATTCTAATATAACTTCCTGCCGCGTTCCCTGTTTTTTCCGCAAAAGCGGCGTATTCCGGGCAAATTTTATGTTGACAGCCACCCCTCCTGTCTGTATAATGTTCTGTGCGCGTTGTTGCATAAAAGTGTGCAACAAATGTGGAAAAAGTTTACTGCGGCGGCGATTTTTCTGAATTTCCGCTGTCGAGTAAGCGCGGGGACGCCCGTTCCCGCCGGATAATCTTAAAAATGGAGGTGTCATGCAATGTTCCGTACCTATCAGCCCAAGAAGCGCCAGCGCTCCAAGGAGCACGGCTTCCGCAAGAGAATGGCCACCCGCAACGGCCGCAAGGTTCTGGCCCGTCGTCGTGCCAAGGGTCGTGCCCGTCTGACCCATTGAGGTCACGGAAGGTGCATCGCACATAAGGATATGCCCTGAGGGACGGAGGACTTGCTCCCCGTCCCTATCGGTGCATATGCGCTGCAAAGAAGGAAAACGAGGGAACTATGGACGCAAGAGTTACGGTGAAGCAGAACGGTGATTTCCGCCGCATTTACCGCAGGGGACGGTCTGCCGTTTCCGGCGGCATGGTGGTCTACTGTCTGAAAAACAAGCGCGGCATGAGCCGCCTGGGCGTCACCGTGTCCACCAAGCTGGGCCACGCGGTGGTGCGCAACCGTGTCCGCCGCCGGTTCCGTGAGCTGTACCGCCTGCACAAGGACGATATGCTCCCCGGCTGGGACATCATCATGGTGGCGCGTGTCCGTGCCGCCGAGCTGCCCTACGCCAAACTGGAGAAGCAGTATCTGCGCTGCCTGGCGGAGCTGGACCTGCTGCGGGAGGACGTATGAAAAAGCTCCTTCTGCGGCTGATACGCTTTTACCGCCGTGCCATCTCCCCCCTGTTCCCGCCGCGCTGCCGCTACATACCCACCTGCTCTCAGTACGCCCTGGAGGCCATCGAGAAATACGGTGCGGCCAAGGGCGGCTGGCTGGCCTTCAAGCGCCTTATGCGGTGCCATCCCTTCCACAGTCACAAGGGCGGCTGGTATGACCCGGTGCCCTGAACCCCCACAAGCCTCAAAATCTAACGGAGGAAAATAAGCCTATGTTTGCACAGCTCGGCTACTACATCTGTGTGCCGTTCGCATGGCTCACCCGCCTGTTCTATACCTGGACAGGCTCCTACGGCGTCGCTCTGATCCTGTTCACCCTCATGGTGAAGCTGGTGCTCCTGCCCTTCCAGCTGAAGAGCAAGAAGAGCATGCTCCGCATGGGACGCATGAACAACAAGGTGCAGGAGATACAGAAAAAATACGCCAACAACAAGGAGAAGCAGCAGCAGGAGATCGCCGACCTCTACGCCCGCGAGGGTGTCAATCCCATGTCCGGCTGCCTGTGGTCCTTCCTGCCCTTCCCCATCCTGATCGCACTGTACTACATCATCCGTACCCCCCTGCGCTACTTCATGTCCCTGTCCAACGAGGTCATCGCCAAGATCACCGAGCTGGCGGTGTCCCTGGGCTATGTCTCCGGCGCTGAGGGGCAGGCCGCGGCCTATGACCAGATCTACCTGGCCAAGTTCGTCCACGATAACTGGAGCAGCTTTGAGGGTAAGTTCGACGGCCTCATCGACCTGAACTACACCTTCCTGGGCATGGACCTGTCCTCTGTTCCCAAGGATCTGTTCAGCCAGTTCCCCTCCGGCGGCTGGCCCATCATCGGCCTGATGCTCATGCCGCTGATCTCCGCTGCCCTGCAGTTCCTGATGACCCGCATCTCCATGAAGACCAATAGCAACAGCAACATGAACGGGTCCTCCAAGGCGATGCTCTACATGATGCCCCTGATGACGGTGTGGATGGGCTACATCCTCCCCGCCGCTCTGTGCGTCTACTGGATAGCCAACGCCGCGTTCTCCTGCCTGCAGGAGCTGTTCCTGAACAAGCACTTCAACAAGATCCTGGACCGGGAGGAGACCGACAAGGAACGTGAGAAGCGCGAGGCCCGCTACGCCAAGATGCAGGCCGCCCGCGAGAACTACAACCGCCAGCTGGAGGAGGCCAAGGGCACCAAGAAGCCCCAGCCCCAGTCCCAGCCCAAAAAGAAAAAGTCCGGCAGCCACAACGAAGGTACCACCGAGGCCGGCAAGGTGGGCGGCCGCCCCTACGCCAGAGGCCGCGCCTACCGCGAGGACCACTACGACGAATAAGGAGTTTTGTCTATGAGTTATATCGACGTAACGGGCAAGACTGAGGACGAGGCGCTGCGCAAAGGCCTTGAGCAGCTGGGCATGGACCGTGACGACGTGTCCGTTTCCATTCTCGAGCGCGCCAAGAGCGGTTTCCTGGGCATCGGCGCCACCCCCGCCCGTATCCGTATCACCTACGGCCCCGATGAGGCGGAGGTCGCCGCCCCCGCCGAGACTGAGGTCAAGATCATTCCCGAAAAGCCCGTCGAGGAGAAGCCTGCCCCCGTCAAGCCCGCCGCTCCCGCCAAGCGTGAGCAGCCCGCCCCCCGGCAGGACAAGCCCCGCGCCGAGCGCACCGACCGCCCCCAGCGCAGCGACCGTCCCCGCCCCGAGAAGAAGGAGCGTCCCGCCCCCGTGGAGCCGGACATCGACCTCCCCCTGTGCGAGGATGACAACGCCAAGCGCATCGTGGCCTTTGTCTCCGGCCTGCTGGAGCACATGGACAGCGCCGCCGACGTGCGCGTCTACGAGGCCGAGAAGGGCCGCTACAAGGTCTTCCTGGTGGGCGACCGCATGGGCCAGCTCATCGGCCACCGGGGCGAGACCCTGGACGCCATTCAGCAGCTGACCAACTATGCCGTCAACACCGGCACCGACAAGCGCATCCGCGTCCAGATGGACGCCGAGAACTACCGCGCCCGCCGCGAGCAGAGCCTGGAGAGCCTGGCCCGTAAGGTGGCCTCCAAGGTGCAGAAGTACCGCCGCAGCGTGACCCTGGAGCCCATGAACGCTTACGAGCGCCATGTGATCCACGCCGCCCTGCAGGATGTCCCCGGTGTCACCACCTATTCCGTGGGCACCGAGCCCAACCGCCGCGTGGTGGTCTCCTACGACCGCGCACAGGCCCGATAAACGAAAAAAGAACCGCCATCCGGCGGTTCTTTTTTTGTGTCATGCTCAGCTGTCGGTGCGGTTTCTCCACTCCAGCTCCTGCTCCAGTTCGAACTTCAGCTTCTTGTTCTCCTCCACCAGCGTGTCGTAGTGGGTGCCCTGCACGTAGTACTTCACGAAGGCAAAGGTGGCCTCGCTGAACTCCTCCTCGCTGTACTCCGCCAGCAGGGAGCCGCCCTTGCGGCGCAGACCGGTGACCTCCACTACCACCAGGCGGCGGTGTTCCTCGCTGAGCTGGAACAGCTTCAGCTGCTCGGGCAGCTCCAGCTCCAGGTCATAGCGCTCGTTGACGATCTCCAGCAGGCGGCGCTGCTCCGGCTTGGCGGAGACAATGACGCCGTGCTCGGCGAACAGCCGCTTCAGGTAGCTGGCCGAGACCTCCTCGCGGGTGATGGTGCCCTTGCCGATGCCGGTGAGCATGGTGTTGGACAGGTTCAGGCTCACGTAGACCTCGCTGCCGGTTTTCGGATACTTCATGGATGTACCTCCTGTGATTTTCCGTATTTCGCCCCACGGGCGCTTTTTGTTCCGTCTATACCGTACCATACCCCACCGTGAATTGCAACTGTTTTTGCCGTTTCCGGTACTTATTTCTATGAAAAAACGGCCTATTTCCACGAAACGGGTAAAATTTCTAATTCCAAATGTACCAAACGTATGATATGCCCCATCCCGCCCGCCCGCCGCATTCTTCCACTCCGCAGGTAAAAAGACCTCCCTTTTGTTATTCCCAAATCCGCCATCTTGTGCTACAATGTGATGTACACGAAAGGGGGCGTTCCCATGCTCCAGCGCGCCTATGTGGAGATAACCAATATCTGCAACCTACGCTGCGACTTCTGCCCCGGCACCCGGCGCCCGCTGCGGGCTATGCGCGTTTCCGAATTTGAGCGTATCGCCCGGGAGCTCCGCCCTTACACCCGGCACATCTACCTCCACGTCATGGGCGAGCCTCTGCTCCACCCGGAACTGGATAAAATTTTGGACAGTTGCTGCGCCTTGGACTTCCGGGTGCACCTGACCACCAACGGCGTCCTGCTGCCCGACAGGCTGGACCTCCTGCTGGCCGCCCCGGCCCTGTACCGCGTCAACATCTCCCTCCACTCCTACGAGGCCAACCACGTGCAGCAGACGCTGGAGAGCTACGTCCGCGATTGCTGCCGCTGCGCCGCGGCACTGGCCGCCCGCCGGCTGGAGGGCAAGGACCGCCCCGTGACCTGCGTTCTGCGCCTGTGGAACCGCGGCGGCGGGGATACCCTCAACGACCGGATCGCCGCCGTTCTGGAGGACTGCACTGGCCGCCCCCTGCACCAGCTGGAGCGGGATGCCCGCGGCAACCGCCGCCTGCTTCCCCATGTCTACATAGAGGCGGCCGACAGGTTCCACTGGCCGGGCGATCCCGCCTATGACGGCCCCGACGCCCAGTTCTGCTATGGCCTGCGCCGGCAGGTGGCCGTCCTCTGCGACGGCACCGTGGTGCCCTGCTGCCTGGACGGCGAGGGGCGCCTGCCCCTGGGCGACCTCTTGCACCAGAGCATGGAGGACATCCTGCAGGGCTCCCGTGCCCAGCGCATCATCCGTGGTTTCGACTGCCGCCGCCCCGCCGAGGAGCTCTGCCGCCGCTGCGGCTACGCCGCGCGGTTCAACAAGTGATTTGCAAAAATATATCGATTTATTGTATTGCATCAAAAAAGGCTGCCAAATAGTTTACCAAAAATGCCATGAAAACAGAAAGTACCTTTACCAAACAGGTTGCCAAACTGGCTGCCATATTGCTGCCGTGGTATGACGAAAACCGCCGTTCCCTCCCCTGGCGAGACCAGGTCTCCCCCTACCGCACCTGGGTGTCGGAGATCATGCTGCAGCAGACCCGCGTGCAGGCCGTATTGCCCTATTTCCAACGGTTCGTGGCCGCCGCGCCTGACATTTTTTCCCTGTCCCGCCTGCCGGAGGAGCAGCTGCTGCGCCTGTGGCAGGGGCTGGGGTATTACAGCCGCGCCCGCAATCTGCAGAAGGCCGCGAAGATCATGGCGGAGCAGTACGGCGGCTGTATGCCGCACACGTACAACGAGCTTATAAAGCTCCCCGGCATCGGGGACTATACCGCCGGTGCGATACTGTCTATCGCCTTTGGGCAGGCCGTTCCCGCCGTGGACGGCAACGTGCTGCGCATCGCCGCCCGGCTCACCGCTTGCCACGACAATGTCCTCGACACGCGGACACGTACCGCCTTTCGGGACGCACTGGCGGAGGTAATGCCCGCCGCCCGTCCCGGCGATCTCAACCAGGCGCTGATGGACCTGGGTGCGGAAGTTTGCCTGCCGAAAAACCCGGACTGCGGGCGCTGTCCCGCTGCCGGCTTTTGCGCCGCAAGGGCTGCGGGTATCCAAAACCAGCTGCCCGTCCGGGAGAAGAACACCGCCCGTCCCACGGACATTATGTCCGTGTTCGTCATCACCCGCTCCGACGGCAGGACGGCCCTGCGCCGCCGCCCGGAAAAGGGGCTTCTGGCCGGACTGTGGGAGTTCCCCCACGTGCCGGGTGAACTGACGGAATCCCTTGTGGCACAACAGCTTGCGGACTGGGGCCTGCGGGTCGTGGACTGGCGCAGGACCGTCAGCGCCACCCATCTTTTCACCCATCGGCGGTGGGAGATGACCGGCTGGCTGCTGACCGCTGAGGGCGACGGCTGCGCCGACTGGCTGTGGGCGGACGGGCAGACCATGGAGGGAAAAGCGATACCCTCTGCTTTCAAGGCTTTCACCGCCGCGCTGAAAGCGGACAGACCATAAGATCGACCGGGATCACGGAGAAAAACGGAGGAATACAGGATGGCACAGCTCTATTTCAAGTACGGGGCCATGGGCTCCAGCAAATCCGCCAACGCGCTGATGGCGCGGTTCAACTACGAGGAGCGGGGGCAGGACACCCTGCTGGTAAAGCCCCGGCTGGACAGCCGCGACGGCGACCACATGGTCTACTCCCGCATCGGCCTGAAGCACCCCTGCGTCTATTTTGACGAGATGCAGGCCATGGCGGACAGCGACCTACAGAAGTACGCCTGCATCATCATCGACGAGGCGCAGTTCCTCACCAAGGAGGAGGTCTACTACTTGGTGCACCTGGTGGACGACTGCGGCATCCCCGTGATATGCTACGGCCTGCGGGCGGACTTCAAGGGCGACTTGTTCCCCGGCAGCTATCACCTGCTGGTGCTGGCGGACAAGCTGGAGGAGGTCAAGACCATCTGCTGGTGCGGCAAGAAGGCCGCCTTCAACGCCCGGTTCGACGAGAACGGCCGGGTGGTCAAGGAGGGCGCGCAGGTGGTGCTGGGCGCCAACGATAAGTACATCGGCCTGTGCCGCCGTCACTGGATCGCCGGCGACCTGGGCCCCGACTTCGACATCCACAAGGTATGACCTGCACGCTGTGTCCCCGGAACTGCGGCGCGCTGCGCACCCCTGATGTGGGCGAGGGCTTCTGCGCCATGCCCGCGGGGCTGCGGGTGGCCCGGGCGGCGCTGCACCGGTGGGAGGAGCCGCCCATCTCCGGTACCAACGGCGCGGGGACGGTGTTTTTCTCCGGCTGCACCCTGCGGTGCAGCTACTGCCAGAACGGGGATATTTCCGCTGGCGGACAGGGGAAGGACATCTCCCCGGAGCGGCTGCGGCAGATATTCGCGGAGCTTATCGCACAGGGCGCCCACAATATTGAACTGGTGACGCCCACCCACTTCCTGCCCTGGATACTGCCCGCCCTGGAGCCGAAGCTCCCTGTGCCGGTGGTATACAACTGCGGCGGGTATGAGAAGGTGGAGACCCTGCGGCAGTTGGAGGGCAGGGTGGATGTGTGGCTGCCCGACCTGAAATACGCCGACGCCGCCCTCGCCCGGGACCTGTCCGCCGCGGAGGACTATTTCCCCGTGGCCTGCGCCGCCATCCGGGAGATGTTCCGCCAGACCGGGCCCTGCGTGCTGGAGGACGGCCTTCTGAAGCGTGGCGTGGTGATCCGGCACCTTGTGCTGCCGGGACAACTGGACAACACCCGCCGCTGCATCGACTGGGTGGCGGAGAATTTCCGGCCCGGGGAGGTGCTGTTCTCCCTCATGAGCCAGTACACGCCCCCCGCCCACATGACCGGCCGCCTGGCCCGCCGCGTGACGGCGGCGGAATACCGCGCGGCGGTGTCGTACATGCGCAACTGCGGCATAGAGGACGGCTTCGTGCAGGAGCGAACCTCGGCGGAGGAGGCGTATACGCCGGCCTTTGACGGCACAGGCGTTTGAAAAACGTGTCTTCTGTATCAATACTTCGCTGCAGCGGCTTGACGTACACAAAGTACGACTGCACCGCTGCGCCTCATCTTGACGCAAGACCTACCGTTTTTCAGGAGAGACGGGGCGTGAAAGCACCGTAGGAAACAAAGAAAAAAGACCGGCGGAAGCCGGTCTTTTTGCGTGGTTTCGTGCTTATTTGTAATAATCGGTCTCGTCGGTCAGCGCCATGGGCAGGCCGTTGTGGTACACAGGCAGGGTCTGGAACTTGAAGCGGCTGGCGCGGTGCAGGGCATCGATGCGCTCCTTTACGGCGGGGTCCACGATGCCGCGGCGGACGTACTCGTTCACCGCGTGGTAGGGGAAGCCCAGGTTGTCCTCGTCGGTCTTGCCGGTGAGGCCGTCGGAGGGCGGCTTGATCAGGAATTTCTCCGGCAGGCCCAGGGCGCGGCCCAGGGCGACGACCTCCTCCGTGGTGTACATCCCCAGAGGGGAGAACGCGCCGGCGCTGTCACCGTAGATGGTGCAGTAGCCCACCCAGTCCTCGCTGAGGTTGCTGGTGTTGATGACGATGCCGGCGTCCACGGACTGGGCCACGGCGTAGAGGGTGGCCATGCGGATGCGGCTGGGCAGATTTACCACGGTCTGGCGGCTGGGCTGGATGCCTGCTTTTTCCAATTCCCGGAGGACGCCCTGCACGGAATCGTGGATATTGATGGTGGTGTGGGGCAGGGCGAGATGCTCCACCAGCGCCTGGGAATAGTCGATGTCCGGCTGGACGCCGTCGGGCATCAGGACGCCGAACACGTTGTCGCGGCCGTAGGCGGCCACGGCCAGTGCGGCCACGGTAGAGCTGTCCTTGCCGCCGGAAATGCCGATGACAGCGGTCTTTCCGCGGCAGGCGGTCATCTGCTCGGACATCCATTCCAGCAGACCGGCCAGCTGCTTCTGGGGGTTGAATTCCATGTGCGATACCTCCCGTTCCATGTGGAAAAATTGCGAAAATTTTCCGAAAATATCTGGAAAATTTTGATGGTTTATTGTACCGCACAATGAAAGATTTTGCAAGGGTCAACCTAACAGGGCGTTTACGTCCTCCGCCGTCAGGCCGGGCTGCAGCGCCATGGTGACGCCGCAGCCGATAAGGCGCCCCAGCTCCCGCACCCGGCGGTCGATGTCCTGGGGGGTGACGAACAGGCCGGTGGGGGCGGTGTCCTCTCCGCCGCACAGGGCCGCGCCGTCGATGACCGTGGGCACGCCCAGGGCGACGACGGGCACGCCCAGCGTTTGCCCATTGACGGCCTTGCGGTGGTTGCCCACGCCGCTGCCGGGGGTCAGGCCGGTGTCGCTGAGCTGCACCGTGGCGCACAGGCGGTGGCGGCTGCGGGCGGCCAGGGCGTCGATGACGATGACCACCGAGGGGTGCAGGTGCTCCACAGCGCCGCGGATGAGCTCCAGGGTCTCCATCCCCGTGGAGGCCAGTACGCCGGTGCGCAGGGCGGCCACCGGCCGCAGCCCGGCGAACTGCCGGGGCATGGCCCGTATCATGTGCCGGGTCACCAGCAGGTGCTCCAGCGCCGCGGCGCCCACGGCGTCGGGGGTCATGGCGTCGTTGCCCAGACCCACCACCAGGGCGGTGCCCTCCGCCGGGGGCAGCAGGCCGCGAAGCTCGCGGGAAAGGCAGGCGGCCGCGCGGAGGGTCAGGGGCTCCTGCCGCTGCAGCACGGGCCGCAGGTCGATGGTGACGTAGCGCCCCACGGGACGCCCCAGCGCCTGCGCCCCGGCGGGGGAGACGACGCGGATATGGGTGACGGGACAGCCGCATTGAAGGCTGAAGGACTGGGTGACGCCGGAGCCGGGGGAAAAAATATCCCGGGCGGCGGACAATTCTTCGGCGGTCTCCACCGCCAGATCGGTGCGGGAAAGGGTCATAATAGTGGCTGACGCTCCCTTCTGAACACAAAATATTGTGGCTTTTAGGTAGCATGGCCGGGGAAATGGCTTTTATACAAAAACTGCCGCGGAAATTGCAAAAAAGTCTTGCATTTTTCAGGCAAAGATGCTAAAATATCATCCTGCGTGGAAGTATAGCTTTCCACCGCACTTAAAATTCATGTCGGGGAGGTGTTTGGTTTGCCGAATATCAAGTCTGCTAAGAAGCGTGTTTTGGTGGCAGAGGCGAGAAATGCTCGCAACAAAGCCAATAAGTCCGCACTGAAGACTGCTATCAAGAAGTTCGAGGCTGCTGCCGTTGAAGGCAATCGCACCGAGGCCGAGGGCACTTACAAGGTGGCGGTCAAGGCGATCGACAAGGCGGCTGCTAAGGGTCTGCTGCACAAGAACAACGCGGCCCACAAGAAGAGCGCGCTGACGCTGAAGCTGAACAACATTGGCTGATGAACCAAACTCAACGGGTATCCGAAAGGATGCCCGTTTTGCTTTTGCACGAATGAGGGCAGGGGGCGCGTTCCGCGCCCCCTGCCCTCATTCATATCCCCTTGTACTTCCGCCGGGTGGCAAGGCCGCCGCGGATGTGCCGTTGGGACTTGTTCTCGTCCAGTATGGCCTTCACCTGTCCGTACAGTGCCTTGTCGCACAGGGCCAGACGCTCGGACAGATCTTTATGGACGGTGGACTTGCTGACGCCGAATTTCTTGGCGGCGGCGCGGACGGTGGTCCGGTTCTCTATCAGGTACAGGGCCAGCTCTCTGGCCCGCTGTTCCAGATCATCTCGCATACGGTTCACTCCCATGCTGTTGTGGTCTATCTATATGGTGGGAGCGGGCGGGATATGATAAAAATGCGGTTTTATATCCTTAACGGACACTTAACGGATGACGGGGGTATAATTTTCCATCATCCAAGGATAAAGCGAGGAGATACCATGGATATTCGTAAGGAGCTGCTGGAAGAGGGCGTGGACGCGGGGCTGCTGGACGAGGTGGAGCGCTTCCGCGCGGAGCACCCCCTGACGCCGGAGGCACAGAGCCGCGTGCCCGAGCCCAAGTACCTCTACTACGGCAAGGAGATATGGGAGAGTGCGGCGGCGGCCCTGCTGTGCGGCCAGCATGTGCTGCTGGCGGGGCCTAAGGCCACCGGAAAGAACGTGCTGGCGGAGGACCTGGCAGCGCTGTTCGGCCGGCCGGTGTGGGACGTGTCCATGTACGTGAATGTGGACGCGGCGGCCCTTATCGGCGCGGACACCCTGAAGGACGGACAGGTGGTGTTCCGGGAGGGGCCTATATGTGCCTGCGCACGGCTGGGCGGCTTCGGCGTGCTGGACGAGGTGAACATGGCGAAGAACGAGGCGCTGGCGGTGCTGCACGCCACGCTGGACCACCGGCGGGTCATCGACGTGCCGGGCTATGAGCGGATAGAGCTGAGCGACGCGGCGCGGTTCATCGGCACCATGAACTACGGCTACGCCGGCACCCGTGAGCTGAACGAGGCGCTGGTGAGCCGGTTCGTGGTGGTGGATATGCCGGTCATCTCCGACGAGGACCTGCAGAAGCTGCTGCGCCGCAGCTTCCCCGACCTGAAAAAGGAGTGGGCGGTGCAGCTGACGGAACTGTTCCGCGACCTGCGGGCCAAGTGCGACAGCGGCGAGATCTCCACCAAGGCGCTGGACCTGCGCGGCCTGCTGGCCTCCCTGCACCTGATCGAGAAGGGCATCCCCTCCGGCCGGGCGCTGGAGCTGGGCATCATCAACAAGGCCTTTGAGCCCTTCGAGCGGCAGCTGGTGGCGGACGCGGTGTGGTCGCGGCTGCCCAGGGACGCCACCCGGGATAAGCTGTTTGCCTGATATGGACAGACAGGACAGAGAGACCCGGCGGGCGGAAAACCAGGTGTGGAACGGCTGGGGCAGCTATGAGGCCCGGCCGGAGCTGGTGACCTTCGACGCGGACGGCGGCGCGGACCTGTACGGCAACACCGTGCTGGGGCTGGCCTGCCGGTACTATGATTTCGGACGGTTCAAGCCCATGCTGAACGACTTCCACCGGGCGGCGGAGGAGGGGCTGTACACGGACATGTTCTTCTTCGTGCTGGAGGGCGCGGTATTCGCCCGGGGCGCGGAGGAGCGGCCCATCCTGGGGTCGCTGAGGCGGCAGTATGCCGCGGCGCTGCTGCGGGATACGCCTATGGCCGAGGGCATGACCGACGGCGCTATGCGCCGTGCCTGGGCGCAGCGGGTGCTGGGACAGCCGGTGCAGGATGCGGACATGGCCGCGCTGCTGGAGGATATGGCCGCCGCCGCGGGGGAACCGGAGAGCAAGCTCATCCAGCGGACGGAGCGGCTGCTGTATACGTACTTCCGTCGTGCCCGCCGCGCCGCCGACGACCGCCAGTGGGCGGCCTGGGTGGGACGAAAACGGGACAGGAGCGGCGGCGTACACTTCGTGCGCCCCAACGCCCTGCGGGCGCTGAGCCATGATACGGGCGGCGGCAGCGGCGGGCTGCAGAAGCAGACGCTGCTGGGCTTCCTGCAGGGGCGGACGCCGGAGCCCATATTGCGGAGGTATGTGGAGGACTGCTTCGGGCTGTCCATGCTGACACCGGCGGAGCTGGACGAGGCGGAACGGACACTCTGTACCGGCGTACATAAGAACTGCCGCCTGCACTTCACCAAAGGGGAACTGCCCAAGCGGGCGCCCTCCCCCGACGCGGCGTGGGACGCGGAGAACTTCCGCAAGCAGCGGCAGAAGAACCGGGACTACTACCAGGCGCACCTGGTGGAGAACAGAATGGCCATCAGCCAGCTGACGCAGAAGCTGCGCAACACGCTGCTGCTGCAGCAGGAGGACGAGGGCGACAGCGCCCGGGCAGGGCGGCTGCGGCCTGCTGCGGCCTGGCGGGCGGTAGTGCTGGACGATGAGCGGGTGTTCTCCCGCACCACGCCCCACGACCCGGGGGACCTGTCGGTGGACATCCTGCTGGACGGATCGGCCTCCCAGAACAGGCAGCAGGAGAAGCTGGCCACCCAGGCGTACCTCATCGTGGAGAGCCTGACGCGGTGCCACATCCCCGTGCGGGTGACGGCCTTCTGCTCGGTCAGCGGGTGCACGGTGCTGCGGGTGCTGCGGGATTATGACAGGCCGGAGCAGAACGACAGCGTGTTCGACTACGTGGCCGCCGGGTGGAACCGGGACGGGCTGGCGCTGCGGGCCATGGGGTGGCTGCTGCGGAGGAAGCGCAGCGACAGGAGCCTGCTGCTGGTGCTGTCCGACGCCAGCCCCAACGACGACCAGCGGATACCCAACGGGCTGGGCGGCTATGCCTATACCGGTAAGCGGGGCGTGGACGACTCCGCCGCCGAGGCGGGGCAGCTGCGGCTGCACGGGGTGCTGCCCGTCTGCCTGTTCACAGGCAGCGACCGGGAGGCGCCCGCCGCGCGGCGCATCTACGGCCAGGCGGTGGAAAAGCTGCCGGCTGTGGGGTGGTTCGCCGACGTGGTGACGAAGCTGATACAGGGCCAGATACGGAAGGCATAAAAAAGGACCGGCGTGAGCCGGTCCTTTTTGTGTCGTATATTACTCCTCGGTCTCGATGAGGCCGTAGCCGCCGTTGTTGCGGTGGTACACCACGCAGACGGTGTTGTTGTCGATGTTGCGGAACACGTAGAAGGAGTGTCCCAGCAGGTTCATCTGCAAGACGGCCTCGTCGGTGGTCATGGGCTTGACGGAGAAGCGCTTGGTGCGGATGATGTCGAAGTCGTTGTCCTCCACCACGTCGAACTCGGCGGGGACGGTGGACACCAGCGCGTCGGGACGCAGGTTCTTGGCCAGACGGGTCTTGTTCTTGCGGATGCGGCGGTCGATGAAGCTGACGGCCTCGTCGATGGCGCAGCGCATGTCGCCGTCGGGATCCTCGGTCTGGGCGCGGAACAGCGTGCCGTTGGCGGCGCGGATGGTCAGCTCCACCACGCAGCGGTTTTTCTTCTCCACAGCAAAGGTCACAAAGGCGTCTGCCTCCTCCGGGAAATACTTGTCCAGCTTACTGATCTTCTTTTCGGCGTATTCCTTGATGGAGTCGTTGAGGGAGATCTTCTTGCAGGCGAATGTGAACTTCATAGTGTTTGCTCCTTTCCGTAACGGGTAACGGTGCAAGGGTCGGGGAGTGGTTTCCCCTTATCCTTAACTAATTATAGCAAATATGTCTTGACTTGAAAAGAGGGTTTGGAAGAATTTGTGAAAAGTTCATAAAAAGTTCGTGGAATTGACAAATTCGACGGCGTTCGGCATTTTGCGGCAAAAAGCGGCAAAAGCTCCTATTTACAAGGACTGTGCGCCGGTGTAGTATAGTGATCGGAGGCTTTCCAATATCCCACCCGCTTGCGCCGCTCCTGAGGGGGCGGCGTCTTTTTGCATAAAAAAGTCCTCCCCCGGCGGTGCGGGGGAGGGTTGTGGCTTATTCCTTCGGGAAACCTTCCTTCATGCGGAAGGTGTAGGTGCCCTCGGCGCAGAGGGTGTCGGCGCTGTCGGTGACCCAGGCGCGCATGACCACGATGGTGCGGCCCATGCGGACGGCCCTGGCGTGGCCGCAGAGCTTATCGCCGGCGGGGACGCCGATGAAGCGGGTCTCGCAGTCCACGGTCAGGCAGCGGCTGCCGCGGGTGCAGGCGGCGGCGCCGGCCACGTGGTCCATCAGCGTGCAGTACACGCCGCCGTGGACGATGCCCATGGGGTTCATGTGGTGGGGCGCCAGCACCAGCTCCGCCTCCGCCCCGCCGTCGCTGAGGGAGGTCAGGTATACGCCGGTGTAGGGGCTGAAGGTGCCCGGCGCGGCGCTGCGGGTCATGATGGCGTCAAATATCTCCTGCTGTTCTTCGTGGGTCATGCTGTCTCCTCCGTGGCGGTGTCCTCCAGCAGCACCATCTCGCCCAGCACCACATAGCGGTAGTTGGCCGCCTCGTAGGAGCAGGTGCACAGGGTCATGATCTGCCCGGAGGGGACGCCCCTGCCGGAGTAGAAGGTGGACTCGTTGATGAAGCGCTGGAGCTGGTCGGTGCTCAGCGAGGTGCTGAACACCTCGTGGGTGCCGGGCACGATGATACCGGCGAACAGGTCCACGCGGTAGGTGCCCTTGTTGGTGTATACGAAATAGTAGGGGTGGGCGTCGTAGTACCACTGCTGTTTGTAGTTGGAGATGGACGCGAACATGGAGCCGTCGGACATGTGGTGGCCGTAGAGCACGTTGTTTCGCCCGGTGAAGTCGCTGGGCACGCGGGCGTCCAGGAAGATGGTGCCGTACTCGCTGTAATTGCCGTACAGGTCGTGGTGCAGGTAGTACTCGTTGTTGCCGTCGTAGGCGATGGGGTAGCTGATGGGGGTGCCGGGGCTGTACACATAGCCGATGATGTCGTTGTAGTGGCTCTGCCACCAGGCCAGGTCGATGCCCACGGGGCCCTGCTGGCGCTCCACAGTGGTCCGCACCTGGGCCTTCAGCTCGGCGATGGCGTCCGCGTCGGGGACGGCGGCGGCCAGCAGGGCGTCCGCGGCAGCGGGCACGGCCTTCAGCAGGGCGGTGAGCTCCGCCGGGGCGGCGGCAGCGGCGGTCTTGCGGGCCGGGGCGGCGTGGGCTGCCGGCAGGTACAGCAGCGCGCCGGTGACCAGGGCCAGCAGCGCGGCGACAATACGATTTTTCATACGGGGTTCTCCCTCTCTGTCTCTATTTGGAAAACACAATGGAGATATTATACTTGTATTTGTACTATATCGTCAAGACATCAGGACGAAAAAAGAGACCGCCTCAGGCGGTCTCTTTTTTTGCTAAGGGGTACGATTATTTGTCGTACATCTCGATGAGCTTCAGCAGGTGCTCGTAACGGGCCTTGGCCTCGTCCTCGTTGCGCTTGAAGAGCACTTCGGCGCGCTCGGGGAACTCGCGGGTCAGGCGGGAGTACCGCGCCTCGTTCATCAGGAAGTCCTGATAGCCGCCGGCGGGCGCCTTGGAGTCCAGGGTGAACTTCTTCTCGCCCTCGGGGTTGTAGCGGAACAGGTTCCAGTAGCCGCAGTCCACGGCCTTCTTCATTTCCTTCTGGCAGTTCATCATGCCGCCCTTGATGGAGTGCATCTCGCAGGGGCTGTAGCCGATGATCAGGGACGGGCCGTGATAGGCCTCGGCCTCGGTGATGGCCTTGATGGTCTGGGCGGGGTTGGCACCCATGGCCACCTGGGCCACGTACACGTAGCCGTACTGCATGGCGATCTCGGAGAGGCTCTTCTTCTTGACCTCCTTACCGGCGGCGGCGAACTGTGCCACCTGACCGATGTTGGATGCCTTGGAGGCCTGTCCGCCGGTGTTGGAGTACACCTCGGTGTCGAACACGAAGATGTTCACATCCTGCTTGGAGGCGATGACGTGGTCCAGACCGCCGTAGCCGATGTCGTAAGCCCAGCCGTCGCCGCCGAAGATCCACATGGACTTCTTGGCAAGGTATTCCTTCTTGCTGAGGATGTCGGCAGCCAGCGTGCAGGCCTCGCAGTCGCACAGCAGGGCACCCTTGGCTTTCAGCTGGGCAGCGTGCTCGGCAAACTGCGGGATGGCAGCCAGATCCTCCACGGTGCTGATGCTCTCCTCCAGTGCCTTGACGTAAGCCTTGGCGGGCTCGGCGTTGGCGGTACCGTCAGCCATGGTATCCAGCCACGCCTGTGCGGCGGCCTTCAGCTCGGGACGCGCCCACTCCACGGCGATCAGCTGGCGGGTCTTGTCCGCCAGGTCCTCGCGGATCTTGTTCTGGCCCACGAACATGCCCAGGCCGTGCTCGGCGTTGTCCTCGAACAGGGAGTTGCACCATGCGGGGCCGTGGCCGGCCTTATTGGTGCAGTAGGGAGAGGTAGCCGCGGGACCGCCCCAGATGGAGGAGCAGCCGGTGGCGTTGGAGATATACATATGGTCGCCGAACAGCTGGGTCACCAGACGGGCATAGCTGGTCTCGGCGCAGCCGGCGCAGGAGCCGGAGAACTCCAGCATGGGCTGCTTGAACTGGCTGCCCTTGACGGTGTTGTCCTGCATATCCTTCTTCTCGGACACCTCGGCCACGCAGTAGTCGAACACGTCCTGCTGGGGCAGCTCGCCCTCCTGGGCGACCATGGTCAGGGCGTTCACCGGGCAGGCGCCGATGCAGACGCCGCAGCCCATGCAGTCCAGCGGGCTGATGGCCATGGTGAACTGATAGGTGCCCTTGCCCTTGCCGGCCTTCACGTCCACGATCTTGGCGGCCTCGGGAGCCTTGGCGGCCTCGTCAGCGGTGAGCGCGAAGGGACGGATGGTGGCGTGGGGGCAGACGTAGGCGCACTGGTTGCACTGGATGCACTTTTCGGCGTCCCAGGTGGGGACGGACACGGCCACGCCGCGCTTCTCGTAAGCGGCGGCACCCAGCTCGAACTGGCCGTCCACGTGGTCCACGAAGGCGGAAACGGGCAGGCTGTCGCCGTCCATCTTGCCAACGGGCTCCAGGATGTCCTTGACCATCTTCACCAGCTCGGGCTTGCCCTTGAGCTGCTTGGGCTCCTTGGTATCCACGGCGTTGGCCCAGTCGGCGGGTACGTCGATCTTCTTGTAGGCGGTGGCGCCCAGGTCGATGGCCTTGTAGTTCATGTCCACGATGTCCTGGCCCTTCTTCAGGTAGGAGGCCTTGGCCTTCTCCTTCATGTAGGTGATGGCCTCTTCCTCGGGCATGACCTTGGCCAGGGAGAAGAACGCGGACTGCAGGATGGTGTTGTTGCGCTTGCCCATGCCGATCTCGATGGCCAGGTCAATGGCATCGATGGTGTACAGCTGGATGTTGTTCTGGGCGATGTAGCGCTTGGAAGCGGCGTCCATGTGGTGGTTCAGCTCGTCGAAGTCCCACTGGCAGTTGATCATGTAGACACCGCCGGGCTTGACGTCCTGGACCATCTTGAAGCCCTTGGTCACGTAGCTGGGGTTGTGGCAGGCCACGAAGTCAGCCTTGTTGATGTAGTACGGGCTGCGGATGGGCTTGTCGCCGAAGCGCAGGTGGCTGATGGTGACGCCGCCGGTCTTCTTGGAGTCGTACTGGAAGTACGCCTGCACGTATTTGTCGGTATGGTCGCCGATGATCTTGATGGAGTTCTTGTTGGCGCCCACGGTGCCGTCGCCGCCCAGGCCCCAGAACTTGCACTCGATGGTGCCTTCCGCGGCGGTGTTGGGACAGTTGGGATCCTCGGGCAGGGACAGGTTGGTGACGTCATCCACGATGCCGATGGTGAACTGGCGCTTCATCTCAGCCTTGGCCAGCTCGGTGTACACGGCGAACACGGAGGCGGGAGGCGTATCCTTGCTGCCCAGACCGTAACGGCCGCCGATGACGGCGATGTCGTTCCGGCCGGCGTTGGCCAGAGCGGTGACGACGTCCTGGTACAGAGGCTCGCCCTGGGAGCCGGGCTCCTTGGTGCGGTCCAGCACGGCGATCTTCTTGCAGGTGGCGGGGATGGCCTCGATGAGCTTCTCGGCGGCGAAGGGACGGAACAGGCGCACCTTCACCAGACCCACCTTCTCGCCGTGGGCGTTCAGGTAGTCGATGACCTCCTCGGCCACGTCGCAGATGGAGCCCATGGCCACGATGACGCGGTCAGCGTCGGCGGCGCCGTAGTAGTTGAACAGCTTGTAGTCGGTGCCCAGCTTGGCGTTGATCTTGTCCATGTACTTCTCCACCACGGCGGGCAGAGCGGTGTAGTACTGGTTGCAGGCCTCGCGGTGCTGGAAGAAGATGTCGCCGTTCTCGTGAGAGCCGCGCATGTGGGGATGCTCGGGGTTCAGTGCGTGACGGCGGAACTCAGCCACGGCGTCCATGTCGCACATATCCTTCAGATCCTCGTAGTCCCACACGGCGATCTTCTGGATCTCGTGGGAGGTGCGGAAGCCGTCGAAGAAGTTGATGAAGGGGACCTTGCCGGTCAGGGCGGCCAGATGGGCTACAGGGCTCAGGTCCATGACCTCCTGCACGTTGCCCTCGCACAGCATGGCAAAGCCGGTCTGGCGGCAGGCCATGACGTCGGAGTGATCGCCGAAGATGTTCAGGGACTGGGTGGAAACGGTACGGGCGGAGACATGGAACACGCAGGGCAGCTGCTCAGCCGCGATCTTGTACATATTGGGGATCATCAGCAGCAGGCCCTGGGACGCGGTGTAGGTGGTGGTCAGCGCACCTGCGCCCAGAGAGCCGTGGACAGCACCGGCGGCACCGGCCTCGGACTGCATCTCGACCACCTTGACCTTGGTGCCGAAGATGTTCTTCTGGCCGTTGGCGCTCCACTGATCCACGAAGTCCGCCATGGGGCTGGACGGGGTGATGGGGTAGATGGCAGCGACCTCAGAGAACGCATAGGAAACATGCGCGGCGGCGTTGTTGCCATCCATGGACTTCATTTTTCTTACCATAATGAGCCTCCTTGAACATAATGTAATATGCTTCCGTACATCGCCAGAATGGGCGCAGTACGCCCACTTGTACGGAATGTTAGGCACCGTCATAGTAGCACAAAAATTTCCCGATGTAAACCTCAATTTCGTGATTTGCACCATGTTAAAACTTTTTTAGCGCCATGCACAAAAATTCTCACGCCGCCGCCGGAGGTTCATGCACTCCGCGCAAAAAGCGCGGCACTTTTTTGGAAAATTTGCTGTTCACAGGCGATATTTTGTGGTAGAATGTAGGGTGCTATAAAATTAGTGTAAAGGGGGCGCTGTCCATGATGGTCACGGTACGGTCGCTGGGTCTGACGGGCATCACCGGCTACGAGGTGTCGGTGGAGTGCTTTTTGTCGGGAGGGCTGCCGGGCTTCGACGTGGTGGGACTTCCCGACGCGGCGGTGAAGGAATCCCGCGAGCGCGTCCGCGCGGCGGTGAAGAACTGCGGCGGCAAGTTCCCCGTCAGCCGCATCACGGTGAATCTGGCCCCGGCGCGGGTGCGGAAGGAGGGCACGGTATACGACCTGCCCATCCTGCTGGGCATCCTGGCCGCGGCGGAGGAGATACGCCCCCTGCCCGCCGACGCGGCGTTTTTGGGGGAGCTGAGCCTGAGCGGCGCCCTGCGTCCGGTGACCGGTGTGCTGCCCATGGCGCTGACCGCCGCCCGGCTGGGCTTTAAGACACTGTTCGTCCCCGCCGCCAACGCCGCCGAGGCCACGCTGGCCGACGGACTCACTGTCTACGGCGTGGAGGACGTGGGGCAGCTGCTGGCCCACCTGAAGGGCGAACGGGACATGGACCCCGCCCCCAGGTGGCAGCCATCGCACCAGAGCCGCCCTCTGCCGGACTTTGCCGATGTGATGGGACAGGAGAACGTGAAGCGCGCCCTGGAGATCGCCGCCGCCGGCGGCCACAACGTGCTGCTGATGGGCTCGCCCGGCGCGGGCAAGTCCATGCTGGCCCGGCGGCTGCCCTCCATCCTGCCGGACATGACCCGGGCGGAGGCCCTGCAGACCACCGAGATATACTCCGTGGCGGGCATGACCGACCCGCGGCACCCGCTGGTGGATACGCGACCCTTCCGCAGCCCCCACCACACGGCGTCCACCGTGTCACTGGCGGGCGGAGGCGGCGTGCCCCGGCCGGGAGAGATCTCCCTGGCGCACAACGGCGTGCTGTTCCTGGATGAGCTGCCGGAGTTTGATAAGTCCGCGCTGGAGACACTGCGCCAGCCGCTGGAGGACGGCTTCGTCACCATCACCAGGGCCTCCGGCTCGCTGACGCTGCCCAGCCGCTTTATGCTGGTGTGCGCCATGAATCCCTGCCGCTGCGGCTGGTACGGCCATCCCTCCGGGCGGTGTACCTGCTCGCCCCAGCAGGTGGAGCAGTACATGCGCCGCATCTCCGGCCCCCTGCTGGACCGCATCGACATGCACATCGAGGTACCCTCCGTGGAGTACGAGGCCATGCGCCGCAAGGAGCAGCCGGAGTCCTCCGCGGACATCCGCGTTCGCGTCAACGCCGCCCGCGAGGTGCAGAAAAAGCGCTTTGCCGGGACGGAGGTCTCCTGCAACGCCTACATGACGCCGTCCATGATCGGGCAGTACTGCCAATTGGACGCCGCGGGGGAAAAGCTCATGCAGGGCGCCTTCGAGCGGCTGGGGCTGACGGGCCGCAGCCACGACAGGATACTGCGGATGGCGCGTACCATCGCCGACCTGGAGGGGGCGGAGAATATCGAGGCGGCGCATCTGGCAGAAGCGATACAGTACCGCAGCAGCAACCTGCTGAAGTAACGGCGGTATCTTTTCCGCCCTGCCATCGGCAGGACGAAAGATCTTACTGCCGTGGCGGGATAGCGCGGTGCGGCGCGATGTGGTCATCGCGCCCTGCACGAATGGAAATACGACGGCCGTGACACCCACACCAACATGATAAGGAGACACCCAATGCACGAGATCATCCTGTGCAAGCTGGGCGAGGTGGTCCTGAAGGGACTGAACCGCCGCAGCTTTGAAATGAAGCTCATGAGCAATATCCGCCGCCGCACCCAGCGGTTCGGCAAGTGGAAGATATACTCCCGCCAGTCCACCATCTACGTGGAGCCGGCGGAGGACACCTGCGACATCGCCGGGGCCTACGCCGCCTGCAAGCAGGTGTTCGGCATCATCGCCATCACCCGCGCCCTGCCCTGCGAAAAGACCAAGGAGGCCATTTTCGACACGGCAAAGACCTATCTGGGCGAGGCGCTCACCGCCGCGAAGTCCTTCAAGGTGGAGAGCAAGCGGGCGGACAAGTCCTTCCCCATGGGCAGCATCCAGCTGAGCCAGTGGGTGGGCGGCGCGCTGCACGACGCCTTCCCCCACCTGACGGTGGACGTACACCATCCGGAGCTGACGGTGTACGTGGAGGTCCGGGAGGACGCGGCCTACGTCCACGGTCCCGCGGAGAGCGCCGCCGGCGGCCTGCCCCTGGGCATGGGCGGCCACGCGGTCAGCCTGCTGTCCGGCGGCATCGACAGCCCCGTGGCCAGCTATATGATCGCCAAGCGGGGCGTACAGCTGGAGATGATCCACTTCGCCTCCCCTCCCTACACCGGCGAGCTGGCCCGGGAGAAGGTGCTGAAGCTGGCGGAGGAGCTGACGCCCTGGTGCGGCCGTCTGGCGGTGTTCATCATCCCCTTTACCGAGATACAGGAGGAGATACGCCGCAAGTGCCCGGAGGACCACTTCACCCTGATCATGCGGCGCTTTATGATGCGCCTGGCCAATATGCTGGCGCTGGAGCTGCGCTGCCGCGCCCTGGTCACGGGAGAGAATCTGGGCCAGGTGGCCAGCCAGACCATGCAGGCGCTGGCCGTCAGCGAGGACGTGACCACCATGCCGGTGCTGCGGCCCCTGATCGGCATGGACAAGGAGGAGATCGTGAAGATCGCCCGGCATATCGGCACCTTCGACACGTCCATCCTGCCCTATGAGGACTGCTGCACCGTGTTCACCCCCCGGCACCCCAAGACGAAGCCCAGCGTGGAGGAG
This sequence comes from uncultured Oscillospiraceae bacterium, assembly GCA_934590325.1. GTDB lineage: Bacteria > Bacillota > Clostridia > Oscillospirales > Oscillospiraceae > Vescimonas. The sequence goes on along the minus strand of CAKTOW010000003.1, from coordinate 91,686 downwards.
ACCCGCGAGTACGAGTCCGCGCTGGATGTGGAGGGCCTGTGCCAGCGGGCCATGGCCGGGCGCGAGATGATAAAGATCAGGCCCGCCATCTGAACGGGCGGCCAATTTGCCGACAAGGAGGCGTTTTTACATGCCCCGCACTGCGGAGATCATCACCGTGGGCAGCGAGCTGCTCAGCGGCGGAGTCACCAATACCAACGCACGGTTCCTGTCGGAGCTGCTGACCGCCGCCGGGGTGGACGTGCTGTACCACACCGCCGTGGACGACGATGCCCGGCGGCTGAAGCAGGCCGTGGCCGCGGCGAAGGACCGCGCGCAGCTGCTGGTGTTCACCGGCGGGCTGGGTCCCACCTACGACGACATGACCAAGGCGGCGGTGTGCGCCGCGCTGGACACGCCGCTGGTGTTCCACCCGGAGGTGGTGGACGAGATACGGCACTACTTCGACACCGTGTTCCACCGGGAGATGCCGGAGTGCAACCTGCAGCAGGCGTATCTGCCGGAGGGATGCACCGTTTTCCACAACCCGGTGGGCACCGCGCCCGGCTGCGCCTTCACCGCGGGCGGGACCACGGCGGTGCTGCTGCCCGGCGTACCCGGGGAGTGCCGCTATATGGCGGAGCACTGCCTGCTGCCGTATCTGGAGCGGCTCAGCGGCGGCGTGATACGCTCCCACGACCTGCGGATATTCGGCCTGACGGAGCCGCAGGTGCAGGAGCTGCTGGACGACCTGCTGCGCCGGGAGGACGACCTGACCCTGGCGCCCTACGCGAAGACCGGCGAGGTGTCCCTGCACCTGTCCGCCCGCGCCGCCGATGAGGCGGCCTGCCAGGCTAGGATGGCGCCTGTGCTGGAGGAGGTGCGCAAACGCCTGGGCCCGTACCTCTACGGCACGGATGTGGCCGGACTGGAGGAGGCGGTGTTCCGCCTGTGCCGGGAGAGAGGGCTGACGCTCTCCGCCGCGGAGAGTTGTACCGGCGGCCTTATCGCCAAGCGCATCACCGACGTGCCCGGCGCGTCCGGGGTGTTCCTGGGGGGCGTGGTCAGCTATACAAACGGGGTGAAAAACCACGTGCTGGGCGTGCCGTCCTCTCTGCTGGATGCCTACGGCGCCGTGTCCGCCCCGGTGGCGCGGGCCATGGCTATGGGCGTGCGGGTGCTGACGGGCTCGGACCTGTCGGTGGCCGTCACCGGCCTGGCCGGTCCCGACGGCGACGACCGGGGCAACCCGGTGGGCACCGTGTTCGCGGCGCTGTCCGCGCCGGAGGGCGTATTTGTGCGGCAGCTGGCGCTGGGTGGGGACCGGGAGCGCATACGGACGCTTACGGCGCACCACGCCTTTGACATGCTGCGGCGTTATCTTACCAATTTACCGATAGAAGGAGAATGACCCATGGCCAAGAACAACTACCGTTCCAACGTGAACCAGTACGCCAACCAGGAGGAGGCCATCCGCAAGGCGAAGGGCAACCCCAACAAGAACATCCACGCCAAGAAGAAAAACAGCAACTACGGCGGCTATACCACCGGCGCCTACATGGCGCAGAAGATCGTGGACAAGGCCAACCAGCAGGAGCGGGTCAAGCTGCCCACCTGGCTGAACGTCACCCTGGGCGTGGAGTTCGGCGCCGTGCTGCTGGTGCTTATCCTGCGGCTGACCGCCTTCAAGGACAGCAGCGTCATGACGCACCTGTCCTCCCTGCTGCTGGGCGTTACCTGCGGCACGCTGTTTTACATCCGCAAGTACAAGCACACCAAGAAGAACAGCGGGCTCTATACCGTCATCACCATCGTGCTGGTGGTCATGTGCCTGCTGTACACCACCTTCGGCATACTGGGCCTGCTGGGCTTTTTAGGCTGACGACACCGCGCCGCGGGCGCGCATTTCCCGGAGAAAGGAGCCGACGCTATGGCTGAACTGACGCCCATGATGCGGCAGTATATGGAGGTCAAGGAGAAGAATCCCGACGCGCTGTTGTTTTTCCGCCTGGGCGATTTCTATGAGATGTTCGGGCCGGACGCCCGCACGGCTTCCCAGGAGCTGGATCTGGCGCTTACCACCCGGGACAAGGACAAGACGAAATCCTTCGACGAGAAGATACCCATGTGCGGCATCCCCTACCACTCCGCGGAGGGGTACATCGCCCGGCTGATTGCCAAGGGCTACAAGGTGTCCATCTGCGAGCAGATGGAGGACCCGGCACAGGCCAAGGGGCTGGTGCAGCGGGAGGTCATCCGCACGGTGACGCCCGGCACGGTGCTGGACGACGCCTGTCTGGACGCTGGGCGCAGCAACTACCTGTGCGGCGTGTACCTGACGGACGCGGCGGCGGGACTGTGCGCCGCCGACATCTCCACCGGACAGGCGCAGGTGACGGTGTTCACCGGCGAGCAGCGCATGACGGGGCTCATCAACGAGCTGGGGCGCTTTGCCCCGGCGGAGACTGTGCTCAACGGCGCGGGCTATGACGACCCCGCCCTGACCGCCGCGCTGGAGAACCGCTTCTCCTGCCGCCGGGAGCGCATGGGCGATGCGCGGTTCGACGTGCGGGACGCGGAGAAGAAGGTGCGCCTGCAGTTCGGCGAGGAGGCCCTTACCCACCTGCCCCGGAACGAGACCGCGCCGCTGCTGGCGCTGGGCGGTCTGCTGACGTATCTGTACGAGACACAGAAGACCGACCTGAAGCAGCTGGACAAGCTGGAGTGGTACCGCACGGGACAGTTCATGGAGCTGGACCTGGCGGCGCGGCGGAATCTGGAACTGACGGAGACCCTGCGCAGCAAGGAGAAGAAGGGCTCCCTCCTGTGGGTGCTGGACAAGACCAAGACCGCCATGGGCGCGCGGAACCTGCGGGCCTGGCTGCAGCAGCCGCTTCTGAACGTGGCGGCCATCGACCGGCGGCTGAACGCCGTGGCCGCCCTGACGGACAACACCATGGGGCGGCAGGAGCTGCGGCTGGCCATGACCGGCATGGGCGACATGGAGCGGCTCATGAGCCGCATCGTCTACGGCACCGCCGGCGCCCGTGACCTGGTGAACCTGCGCGCGGCCATGGAGCATCTGCCGGAGATCAAAAAGTGCCTGGCGCCCTTCGGCACCGGCGCACTGGCAAAGCTCAACGAGCAGCTGGAGACACTGGAGGATGTCAGCGGGCGCATCGCCGCCGTGCTGGGGGACGAGCCGCCGTTTTCCGTCCGGGAGGGCGGCATGATACGTGAGGGCTTCAACGAAGAGGTGGACCGCCTGCGGAGCATACTCTCCGGCGGCAGGGGCTTCATCGCCGAGCTGGAGGCCCGGGAGAAGGAAAAGACCGGCATCCGTACCCTGAAGGTGGGGTACAATAAGGTGTTCGGCTACTATATCGAGGTATCCAACTCCTTCAAGGAGCAGGTGCCCGAGCACTACATACGTAAGCAGACGCTGGTCAACGGCGAGCGGTACATCACCCAGGAGCTGAAGGACCTGGAGCACGAGGTGCTCACCGCCCGCGACCGTGACGCGGCGCTGGAATACGACCTGTTTGCTGCCCTCCGCACGGAGGTGGCCGGGCAGGTGACCCGGGTGCAGCTGGCGGCCTCGCTGGTGGCGCAGCTGGACACCCTGTGCGCCTTTGCCGAGACAGCGGCACAGAACCACTACTGCCGCCCGGAGGTGGACGAGTCCGGCGTTATCGAGATCACGGCGGGGCGCCACCCGGTGGTGGAAAAGATGCGCGGTGACGCCTTCTTCGTCCCCAACGATACCCACATGGGAGCCAAGGAGGAGCGGGTGGCCATCATCACCGGCCCCAATATGGCCGGTAAGTCCACCTATATGCGCCAGGTGGCGCTGATCGCCCTGATGGCGCAGGTGGGCAGCTTTGTCCCTGCCCAGCGGGCGCACATCGGCGTGGTGGACAGGATATTCACCCGCATCGGCGCCAGCGACGACCTGGCCGCCGGGCAGTCCACCTTTATGGTGGAGATGACCGAGGTATCGGACCTGCTGCGCTGCGCCACAAAGAACAGCCTGCTGATACTGGACGAGATCGGCCGCGGCACCTCCACCTTTGACGGCATGTCCATCGCCCGCGCGGTACTGGAATACTGCGCCGGCAAGCTGAAGGCCAAGACCCTGTTCGCCACCCACTACCACGAGCTGACGGCGCTGGAGCAGGAGCTGCCCAACGTGAAGAACTACAACGTGGCCGTCCACGCGCGGGGAGAGGATATCGTGTTCCTGCGGAAGATCGTACCCGGCGGCGCCGACCGCAGCTACGGCATCGAGGTGGCCAAGCTGGCCGGCCTGCCCGACGCGGTGCTGAAGCGGGCGCGGGAGATACTTCGCGAGTTGGAGAGCCAGTCCGCCCATCCCCACGCCGCCCCGGCGCCGGCGGAGGACCAGGTGTCCCTGACCGCTATGGCGGAGTCCGCCGTGGCCGACACCATCCGGCGCACGCAGGTGGATGCCCTGAGCCCGCTGGAGGCGCTGAATCTGCTGTACGAATTGAAGAACAAATTGCAATAGAAACAGGAAAAACGAGCAAGACAAAAGGAGCTGATCCCATGCCGCAAATTCAACAACTGCCCGCCCATATCGCCGACCTTATCGCCGCCGGCGAGGTGGTGGAGCGCCCCGCCAGCGTCTGCAAGGAACTGCTGGAGAACGCCCTGGACGCGGGGGCCACGGCGGTGTCCGTGGAGCTGGAGCACGGCGGCATGACGTACCTGCGGGTGACGGACAACGGCTGCGGCATCGCGCCGGAGCAGCTGCCCACCGCCTTCCTGCGCCACGCCACCAGCAAGCTGCGGCGGGCGGAGGACCTGGCGGCCATCGGCACGCTGGGGTTCCGGGGTGAGGCATTGGCGGCCATCGCCGCCGTGTCGCGGCTGGACATCTTCTCCCGCGAGAAGGGTGCCGATGCCGGAGCCGCCCTGCATCTGGAGGGCGGCGTGCCCGGCGAGGTGACCGCCGCAGGGTGCCCGGAGGGCACCACCGTCTGCGTGCGGGAGCTGTTCTATAACACGCCCGCCCGGATGAAATTCATGAAAAAGGACAGCGCTGAGGGCGCGGCGGCCGCCGCTGTGGTGACACAGCTGGCCCTCAGCCACCCTGACGTGTTCTTCAAGCTGCTGCGCGACGGGCAGGAGGTGCTGCACACCCCCGGCGACGGGGAGCTGCTCTCCGCCGTCTATGCCGCCCTGGGGCGGGACTTCGCCAAGAGCCTGCTGCCGGTGGACGGCGGCAGCGGCGATGTGCGGGCCAAGGGATACGTCACCAGCCCCGCCGCGGGACACGGTACCCGCGCCAGGCAGCTGTTCTTTGTCAACGGCCGCCTGGTGAAAAGCCAGCTGCTGACCGCCGCTGTGGAGGAGGCCTACCGCAACCGGCTGCTGAAGGGGAAGTTCCCCGGCTGCGTGCTGCATATCACGCTGCCGGTGGAGGCCGTGGACGTGAACGTCCACCCGGCCAAGACCGTGGTGAAGTTCGCCGCCGAGAAGGCGGTGTTCGACGCGGTACACTATACCGTCAAGGACGCGCTGGACAGGGAGGGCCGCCCCGCCCCGGCGGAGAAGCCCTTCTATCAGACCATGACGGCGCAGGAGTTCCTGAAGCGCCCCGACGCGCCCCAGCCCGCCCGGGCGGTGACGCTGCCCATGGGGAAGCCCGTGGGCTCCGCCCAGCCGCGCCCCGTGGTGACGGAGGCCCCGGCGCCCGCGCGGCCCTCCCCTGCCCCCGCCGCCCCGGTCATGGCGGTACACGATGTGGCGCCGGAGCCGGACAGGCCGTTTACTGCGCCCGCCGCCCCCGGCGTGACGTATCATATTATCCCTCCCGTGGTGCGGGAGGATGTCCACACCCCTGTGGAAAACATTCACGCATCGACGCCCGGCCAGGCCGCGGAAGCGGAACCGGAGCAGCAGACATTGCCTCTGCCCGGCCAGCCCGCCGCGGCGGAGGGCGCCGCGTGGCGGATGGTGGGCGAGGTGCTCAAGACGTATATCATCTGCGAGGATGAGGAGCGCAACGTCTGGCTCATCGACAAGCACGCCGCCCACGAGCGGGTGCGCTTCGATGCCCTGAAGGAGAGCGCGCAGCCGCCTATGCGGCAGCTGCTGCTGACCCCGGCGGCGGTGACGCTGGCGGTGGAGGAATACACCGCCGTGCTGGACAATCTGCCCCTGCTGGAGCGCTGCGGATTCCTGTGCGAGGACTTCGGCGATGGCACGGTGCTGGTGCGGGAGCTGCCCGACGATGTGCGCGCCGAGGACGCCGCCCCCACGCTGGAGGAGCTGGCCCAGAAGCTGACCCTGCACAGTGCCGACCCGGAGGCGCTGCGGGACGAGGTGCTGCACACCGTGGCCTGCAAGAGCGCCATCAAGGCGGGGATGACCACGGATGCGGAGGAGCTGCGGGCACTGGTGGATAAGGTGCGTACCGGCGCGGTGCGCTACTGCCCCCACGGGCGGCCTGTGGCGGTGAAGCTGCGGGAATATGAGATAGAAAAGATGTTCAAGAGGGCGTAATAGGGCCGGGAAAAAGGCGAAAAAATTTGAAAAAGCTTTGAAAAAACAGAAAAGTAACGGAAAAGCAAGGTGAAGTGCATGGACAAGCTGATATGCGTCGTGGGCCCCACCGCCAGCGGCAAGACGAAAATGGGCGTGGCGCTGGCGAAGCGCTTTGACGGCGAAGTGGTGTCCGTGGACTCCATGCAGATATACCGGGGCATGACCATCGGCACCGCCGCCCCCACGGCGGAGGAGATGGAGGGTGTGCCCCACCACATGGTGGCTGTGGCCGACCCGGCGGACAGCTGGTCCGTGGCGCGGTTCACCGCCGCCGCCGACGGGTGCATACAGGACATCCTGCGCCGGGGAAAGCGGCCGGTGCTGGTGGGCGGCACGGGGCTGTATCTGGACGCGCTGGTGCGGGGCACGGACTTCGCCGCCGGCAGCCAGGGCGGCGAGATGCGCCTTAAGCTGCAGCAGCGTCTGGCACAGGAGGGCGCGGCGCCCCTGCTGGCGGAGCTGGCGGCCATAGACCCGGAGGCGGCCGCGCGGCTGCACCTGCGGGACGAGAAACGCATCCTGCGGGCGCTGGAGGTCTATTACGAGACCGGGGAGACCATCACGGAGCACGACCGGAGGAGCCGCCTGACGCCGCCCCGCTACGACGCCGCCTATATCGGGCTGAGCTTCCGCGACAGGCAGGACCTGCGGGAGCGCATCGACCGCCGGGTGGACGACATGGTGGCGCAGGGGCTTTTGCAGGAGGTGGAGAGCCTGCTGCGAAGCGGGCTGCCCCGTGACGCCACGGCGCTGCAGGCCATAGGCTACAAGCAGTTCCTGGCGGTGGCCGAGGGCCGCGTAACTGTGGACGAGGCCATAGAGGAGGTCAAGCTCCGCTCGCGCCAGTACGCTAAGCGGCAGCTGACCTGGCTGCGGCGCAACGAGGCCATCCACTGGATATTGTGGGAAAAATCGCCGGACTTTTCGGCGGGGCTACAAAATGCGACAGAATTCCTCCTGTCCGCCGGGGTATGCTGATAGCGGCGGACGGAGACAGGCATACACCGTCCGCACACAGACATAAAAAGGAGCGGACAACTATGCAAAAGACCAACAACCTGCAGGACATCTTTCTCACCAAGGCGCGCAAGGAGAACGTGCCGGTCACACTGTTCCTGGTGAACGGCTTCCAGCTGCGGGGCGTCATCACGGGCTTCGACTGCTTCGTGGTGGTGCTGGACAGCGAGGGGCGGCAGCAGGTCATCTACAAGCACGCCATCTCCACCATCGCCCCGGCGCGGACCATCGCCCTGCGGGAGGACGCGGAGTAAAGAGACACAGCGAAAAAGAGGAAAGCCCATGAACAACACCCCTGACAACAACACAACACGCCCCGCGGGGAACAATAAGCGCTCGTCGCCGCTGCTGAAGGTACTGCCTGTGGCGGTGCTGGCGGCGGTGCTGGTGTACTTCGCCGCACAGGTGTTCAACTACTTCGCCGACCCGCTGACCATCACCGTGGTCTATGAGAGCCAGGCGGAGGACACCATCGCCATGGAGGGCTGGCTGGTGCGGACGGAGGAGCCCCTCCCCGCCCAGAGCGGCACGGTATCCCGCCAGGTGCAGGAGGGGCAGCGGGTGGCCGCGGGACAGACGGTGGCCACCGTATACAGCGACGACAGCGCCCTGCAGACCGTCAGCCAGATCGAGACACTGGAGCTGCAGCTGCAGCAGCTGCAGTTCGCCCTGACGTCCTATCTGGACCCCGATGCGGCGCTGAAGCTGGACACCTCCATCACCGGCGACATCCTGACCCTGCGGCAGACGCTGACCTCCGGGGACTACTCCGCGGCGGAGAGCGACCTGGCCGCCCTGAAGGCCGCCGTGCTGAAGCGGGACCACTCCTACACCTCGCAGGAGGACATACAGGCGGAGATCAAGTCCGTGGAGAGCGACATCTCCGCGCTGAAAAACAAGCTGTCCGGGGCCAAAAGCGTCAACGCCAAGGCCTCCGGCACCTACTCCGCCGTCTGCGACGGCTATGAGTCCGTGCTGACGGAGGAATTCCTGGAGGACGTGACCCCCGCCGCGCTGAAGGCGCTGAAGCCCGCCTCGGAGCAGAGCAACGTGGGCAAGCTCATCTACGGCGACACATGGTACTACGCCGTGACGCTGCCGGCGGAGCAGGCGGCGGCGCTGAAGGAACTGGGCCGGGTCAACGTGCGGCTGGCCAAGGGTTTTGACCAGAGCATCCGCATGAGCGTGGAGTCCGTGTCCCGTGAGGACAACGGGCAGGCGGTGGTGGTGCTGTCCTCCACCCGCTATCTGGCACAGACCACCCTGCTGCGCCACCAGGCGGCGGACGCGGTGCTGCGGACCTACACCGGCCTGCGGGTGCCGGCCAACGCCCTGCGCGTCAATGAGGACGGCACCACCGGCGTGTACTGCGTGGACGGTGAGAACGCCGCCTTCCGCCCGGTGACACTGGTGTACCAGGGGGAGGGCTACGCACTGGTGGCACCGGCCGAGGGGGTGCGGGACACCCAGATACTCCGGGCCGGGGACCAGGTCATCGCCACCTCCGGCGAGCTGTACGACGGAAAGGTCATACGGTAAAGAGCATATCCCCCGCCCTTCCGGCGGGCGTATATAACGAGACACGAAAGAGACAAGGAGGCACAAGCAATGTCTGTTCGGGAAAATATTGAGGCCATCCGCGCCCAGATTGACGCCGCCGCACGGGAGACCGGCCGCACCGGCGCCGACATCACCCTGGTGGGCGCCAGCAAGATGAACGACGCCGCCGCCTGCCAGGAGGCCATCGCCGAGGGTATCGACGCACTGGGCGAGAACCGCGTGCAGGAGATGACCGCCAAGCTGGCGGAGGACGCCTACCGGGGCGCGCCGCTGCATTTCATCGGACACCTGCAGCGCAACAAGGTCAAGCAGGTGGTGGGTAAGGTGGACCTTATCCAGTCCATCGGCTCGCCGGAGCTGCTGGCGGAGGTGGACAAGCAGGCGGAGAAGCTGGGCATCGTCCAGGACATCCTGCTGGAGGTGAACATCGGCGGCGAGGAGGCCAAGAGCGGCTTTGCCCCCGAGGCGGTGGAGGCTGCCGCCGCGCAGGCGAAGGAATGTGCCCATGTGCGGGTGCGCGGACTGATGACCATACCCCCGGCGGACGCCACACGGGAGGAAAATATGGTATATTTCCAAAAAGTACAGGCACTATATGTTGACATAAGCCAAAAAATGTACGATAATGGATTAGAATATCTTTCTATGGGCATGAGCGGCGACTTTGCCGATGCCATCCGTGCGGGCGCCAACATGGTGCGCGTGGGCACTGCTATTTTCGGTGCCAGAGACTATTCCAAATAATACAGCGGGAGGTACTGCACATGGGCCTGATGGACGAACTGAAGAAGATCATTCATCCCTACGACGATGAGGATTACGAATACGAGGACGATTTTGAGGAGCCGGTGAAGGAGTCCTCCCGGTCCCTGTTCGACGACCGCAAGGACGAGCGCCGCGACGACCGCCGCAGCGAGGAGCGCCGCAGTGAGGATCGCCACAACAAGGTGGTGAACATCCACGCCACCACCCAGCTGAAGGTGGTGCTGGTGAAGCCCGAGCGCTTTGAGAACGCATCGGAGATCGCCGACCACCTGAAGGAGAAGCGCACCGTGGTGCTGAACCTGGAGTCCACCAACAAGGACGTGGCGCGGCGGCTTATCGACTTCCTGTCCGGCGTGGCCTACGCCGGTGAGGGCAAGATCAAGAAGGTGGCCGCCAATACCTACATCATCACCCCCTACTCCGTGGACATCATGGGCGACCTGATCGACGAGCTGGAGAACAACGGACTGTATCTGTAAGACATATTATATAGACTGACAACGGAGGGATCGGCAATGTTTACACCCCAGGAAGTTTCCGAAAAAGTATTTCCCAAGGCATCATTCGGCAACGGCGGCTATAAAATGGAGTCCGTGGACGAGTTCCTGGACGCGCTGACCGAGGACTATACCGCCCTGTTCAAGGAGAACGTGACGCTGAAGGCGAAGCTGAAGGTGCTGGCCGAGAAGGTGGAGGAGTACCGCTCTACCGAGGAGGCCATGCGGCAGGCGCTGCTGACCGCGCAGAAGATGGCGGCCAAGCTGGTGCAGGAGGCGCAGTCCGAGAAGGAGCAGATCCTGGCCGATGCGCGCACCGAGGCCGAGAAGGAGATCCACCGGCTGGACGACCAGCGGCAGGCGGAGGAGCGCAAGCTGCGCGCCGCGCAGGAGAAGACCGCGGAGTTCATCCGCCGCAGCGATGAGCTGTGCAAGGCGCAGAGCGCGTTCCTGCAGTCCCTGCCCGAGCTGGACTTCGCCCCGGAGGCACCGGCGGAGCCCGCGCCCCAGCAGGATGTGGTGTCCTCCATCGAGCAGGATATCCTCAGCCACTACACTGACGCCGAGCCCGCCAAGGCCGAGCCCGCCGTCACCGACGAGCCCACCATCAAGCTGCCTCCCGTGGACGGCAGCGCCATCCCCAGTGATTTCCGCCTGAGTCTGGACGAGCTGAAGTTCGGCCGCAACTACGGCGGGGACAAGTAAGCGGAGAAAAAACGAAAAGGCGGCCGCAGGCCGCCTTTTTTACCCGGAGGAGAAGGATATGACAAAGCCCATCATCGCGCTGCTCTACGATTTCGACAAGACACTGTGCACCACGGACATGGAGGATTACGCCTTTATCCCCGCGCTGGGCTATACCCCGGAGCAGTTCTGGCACAAGGCCAATACCTTCGGACGGGAGAACAGGATGGACGGATTGCTGGCCTATATGTACACCATGATCGCCGAGTGCCGCGCACAGGGCAAGGTGCTGGAGCGGGACTTCCTGGTGGAGTGCGGGCGCAGCATGGTGCTGTTCCCCGGTGTGCGGGAGTGGTTCGCGCGCATCAACGCCTTCGGCGAGAGCCTGGGGGTGGAGGTGGAGCACTATGTGCTGTCCTCGGGGCTGAAGGAGATCATCGAGGGCAGCGGCATCGCGCACGAGTTCCGGCAGATATACGCCTGTGAGTTCTACTACGACGGCAGCGGCGCCGCCTGCTGGCCGAAGCTGGACGTCAACTTCACCAACAAGACGCAGTTCGTATACCGCATCAACAAGGGCGTGCTGGATGTGGCGGAGGATAAGCGGCTGAACGACTCCATGCCCGACGACAGCAAGCGGGTGCCCTTCACCAACATGATCTATGTGGGCGACGGGCTCAGCGACGTGCCCTGCATGAAGATGATGCGCTCCTACGGCGGGCAGGCCATCGCCGTGTATCAGAGCAGCAACCGCGTGGGCGTGGAGGATCTGCTGGCCAAGGGGCGGGTGGACTTCATCTTCCCCGCCGACTACCGGGAGGGCACCGGGCTGGATGTGACAGTGCAGAACATCATACGCAAAATGGCCATCAGCGACGCGCTGACCGCCGAGAACGCGCGGCAGCTGCAGACCATCGGCAACAACGAGGTGCCGGGGCAGGCGGGACTGTTCGAATGAGCGGGGAGCGGCGCACAAACGGAAAAGAAAGCAAAAAGAAAAGACCTGCGGGTGCAGGTCTTTTCTTTTTGCGCGTTTATTCGCGGCGCAGGGCCTCGATGGGGTTCAGCTTGGAGGCCTTCATGGCCGGGACAAGGCCGAACACCACGCCGATGACCATGGAGAAGGCCACGGCGATGATGCAGGCCGGGACGCTGATGGCCACCGGTGTGCCCATGATGTGGGACATCATCTCCGCCAGGCCGATGCCGCTGGCCACGCCCAGGATGCCGCCCATGCTGGTCAGCACCGCCGCCTCCGTCAGGAACTGCCAGAGGATGCGGCTCTGCTGCGCGCCGATGGCGATCTTCAGGCCGATCTCGCGGGTACGCTCGGTGACGGAGACCAGCATGATGTTCATGACGCCGATGCCGCCCACCACCAGGGAGATGGCCGCTATCCAGATGAGCTGCTTGTTGGTGCTCTCCGACAGGCTCTGCAGGTCGCTGGCCTGCTGCAGCAGGTCCTTGGACTGGTATTTGTACTTATCCGTGCGGATGACGTTCTCGTTCAGGTACTTGGCCACATTGTCGCCGGCGGCGGTCATGTCGTTGGTGCTGGTGGCGCGGACCGCCGCGTACTGGGGCTCGTCATACCGGTAGGGCACGGACCAGCACACGTCCGGGATGAAGATGGTGCCCGCGGTGCTGCCCGCGTACATCTGATAGTCCTTAAAGCTGTTGATCACGGGCCCCGTGCTGCTGCGGGAGGACACCACGCCCACCACGGTGAAGGGCTCGCCCTTGATCTCAATGGTGCCGCCGATGGGGTTCTCCCCCTGGAAGAGGGACCGGGCCGATTTGGTGTCGATCAGCGCCACGTTGCGCCGCTTGGCGTAGTCCGCCTCAGTGAAGGACCGGCCGTAGTTCACGGCGTAGTCCACGGCGCTGAGGTAGTGGTCATCCACACCGTACAGCGACCCGCTGAACGCCGTATTGCCCACGTACACGTTGTCGCACCAGTCGCGGGAGTAGTACATGCTCACCAAGGACACGCCGCCCAGCTTCTCCATCTCATTGCGCATGTCGCGGGTCACCGGGTCGATGCCCTCCGGCAGCGCGGAGTAGTTCAGGTCGAAATAATTCTGGCTGTCCGATGCCTCGATCGTCACCCGCACCACGTTGTTGCCCGCGCCGATCAGGTTCTGCTTGATCTGCTCGTTGGTGCCCTGAATGGTGGACACGATGGTGATGATCGCGGCGATACCGATAATAATGCCCAGCATGGTCAGGAAGGAGCGCAGCTTGTGGCTCCACACGCCCTGAAAGGCGAGATTTATATTTTCCAACATTCTATCCCGCCTCCTTACACGCCGTAGTTGTACAGCTGGTCGACCGTGGCCTCCACAGTGTGGGCGCCCTCCACCACGTCGCGCCCATAGGGGAACGCCACGTAGTCGTCGATGGTCAGTCCGCCGCGTATCTGGGTGTAGCTGCCCCACAGGTCGCGGCCGGTCTGCACCCAGCGCTGCTCCAGCCTGCCGTCCTCGTTCCGCACCATCACGTAGCTCTTGCCGTTGTCCTCCCGGATAAACATACTCTCCAGATACAGCGAGCTCCCCGTCTGCTGCTGGGTGGACACCTTCTGGTACTGAATATCCACATAATCGTTCGGCTCCAGATTGGCGTCCTCGGTGACGAATACCTTGAAGGGGTAGTAGGAGACATTGCTGTTGCCGTCGCCCCAGTTATTGCCATTGCTGGTGGGGTAGTCGTCGATAGACACGATCTTCCCCTCGCAGAACGCCCCGGTGCGCCAGCTGCTGATCTGCACCGTGTCCCCCACCTTCACGCTGCCCAGATCCATCTCGCTGAGCGTCCCGCTGACGTAGTACCCGCCGCCGCCGGACAGCTCCACCACCGCCTCGCTGTTGTTATACGCCTCCGTGGCGTCCCGGACGGCCTTCACCGTCCCACTGAACTCCGCGTACACGTTGCCGTCGCCCAGCTCCCTCAGCTTCTTGTCCAGGTCCAGCTTTGCCAGCTTGTTGTTGACCTCCAGCTCCTTGATCTCCTGCATCTTGTCCAGGATGGCCTTGTTCAGGTCGGCGCGCTCCATGGAGGCCGCCAGCAGCTCGTCGATCTGGGCGATCTTCTTCTGCAGGTCCTGGATTTCCTTGGTGTTGTATTCCCGTGCCTTTTCGGGATAGTCGGGCATACCATTCAGCAGTTCCAGGGAAATTTTCTTCTCAGCTGCGGCGGGCTTGTCGTTGTTGTCGCTGCCGTTGCCTTCGTTGGTCAGTACGGTGACGGTGGTCTGACCGGAACCGGTGTCCTCGCCGGAGCTGGTATTGCCGCCGGTCTCACCGCCAGGGGTGGGGGCAGGAGCTGCGTTTACCAGCTTCAGGTGCAGGCCCCAGCTCTCTGTAATGGCGCCGCCGACAATGTCGCCCTCCCGCTTGAAGGCAACGATATAGGCTTCCGTTTTCTCTGCCAGCAGTGTTTCCAGCGTGGCCTGATCCAGTGTCAGTGTGCCGGTGTAGATGTAGTACAGGGGCTTATCCTTGGTGTTGCCAAGATTGTCCTTCACGGTGAGAAAACGGGGGGTTACCGGGTCTTTGTACCCGGCGGCCTTGTCCGCATCCTCTATCAGCTTATCCAGCTTGCTCTGCAGGCCGTTGCGCTCGGCTTCGAGGGTCTCCTTGCTCTGGGCCTTTTTCAGCAGCTCCAGGTCGCTCTTGGCGGTGCTCAGGTTCTCCACCTGGCGGTCGTACTGGATGCGCGCCCGCTCCACAGAGGCCTGTGTCAGGGTGGAGTCGTAGCTCACCAGCGGGTCGCCCTTTTTGACCTCGTCGCCCTCCTTGACCCAGACCTTTGTGACCGTCTGGCTCTGGGAGATATAAATTTTCTGCAGCTTGTCGGTGGTCACCATGCCGCTGGTGTTGGAGTTGTCGCCCCAGTAGTCGGTCATGGCGCAATCGCCCACGGCGTACACGTTCACGTCCCCCCGCTGGGCGTTCCGTGCGATGGTCAGCCCGCCCCACACCGCGCCGCAGACGGCAACGGTACACACCACGGCGATGATGGCCTTTTTCGCCTTCTTGTTCATGGGCGGCCGCTCTCCGTCGGGCCGCTTTTCGCCGATGTGCAGCTTTTCGCGCAGTGTCAGCTTCTCACTCATGGTCGTCACCTCCCGACAGTACGCCGTCCCGTATGGTCATGACCTTGGCGGCGTGGCCCGCGATGGAGCGGTCATGGGTGATCATAATAATGGTGGAGCCGCTCTCGTGCAGCTGCTGGAACAGCTCCATCACCGCCGCGCCGCTGGCGCTGTCCAGCGCACCGGTGGGCTCGTCGGCCAGCAGCAGCTTGGGCTTGCCCACGATGGCCCGTGCGATGGCCACCCGCTGGCACTGCCCGCCGGACAGCTGGTCCGGCCGGTGCTCCACCCGGTCGGAAAGCCCCACTGTCTCCAGCGCGGCCCGGGCCCGTTCCAGCCGTTCCGCCTTCTTCACCCCGCCGTACAGCAGGGGCAGCGCCACGTTTTCCAGCGCCGTCAGCTTCGGCAGCAGGTTGAAGCTCTGGAACACGAAGCCCAGCTCCTTGTTCCGCACCTCCGCCAGCTGCTTGTTGTTGCAGGTGGTCACGTCCCGCCCGCCCAGCAGATAGCTGCCGCTGGTGGGCACGTCCAGGCACCCGATCAGGTTCATCAGCGTGGTCTTGCCGCTGCCGGAGGGACCCATGATGGCCAGGTACTCCCCCTCCTCCACGTCGAGGCTCACGTTTTTCAGGATATGTGCAACGCCCTTGCCCATGGGGTAGTCCTTGCATATATCGCGCATTTCCAAAATCATGCTCAGCCCTCCATCGGCGGAACGACCGCCGGCGCGGAGGCGGCCTCGCCGCCGGGCAGCACGGCTGCGGTGCCGCTGTTGTCCGCGGTACCGCCGTCCTCCGTGACCGTATCGCCACCGTCCATGCTGTCCGTGCCGTCCGTGCCGGTCATATCCTCCATGCCGTCCATGTCAACCTTGCCGTCCATATCTCCCGTGCTGCCGCCTGCGCTGGGGTCAAAGGTGGCGTCGTCATAGGTGATGCACGTCATGCCCGCCTTCAGGCTGTCGTCGGGATAGGCGATGTAGTCCTCCGCCGTCAGGCCGTCCAGCACGGGGTAGGTGTCCGTGTCGGCGTTGTACTCGCCCAGCTTCAGGCTGCGCTTCTCCAGCTTGCCCTTGCTGCTCTGGGCCCACACCCACGGGTTCCCCTCGGCGTCGTTGACGAAGTAGGACGGCAGGTTGATGGCATCCTTCTCCGCCTTGTCCTCCTGCCCCACATCCGGCTCTATGTACACGTGCTGGCCCATCAGCAGGCCCTCGCCGTCGCCCTCCAGCGTCACATAGAAGGGGTACTTGCTGGACATGGCCGTGTCGCTGTCGCCGTAGTCGCTGCGCGTCTGCTGGGCGTTGTTCCAGTCGATGGAGCTGATGCTGCCCTTCCACGTCTGGTCGCTGACCCGGGAACGGATGACCACCGCCGTGCCCTCGGTCAGCACGCTGGCGTTGTTCTCGTTCACGTAGCCCTTGACGCGGCAGCCCGCCGTCTCCACAATGGTCATAAAGGGCAGGGGATTGCCGTTGTTGTCCGTGCCGCCGTCCGGGTTCAGGGACTGCACCTCGCCGTCCACGGGGGAGGTGACGGTGGCGTTCTTGGTGTTGTTCTTCAGCTTCTCGATGTCCTTTTTCTTGGTGGCGATGCTGGCCTTGGTCTCCAGCACCTTCACGTTCTGCTCGCGCAGGTCTAGGGCGTATTGCCGCTTGGTGGCCGCGTCGTAGGTGTCGTCCATCAGCTTCTGTATACGCTCCAGCTCCGCCTGCTGGTCCTCCAGCGTGGCGTTCAGCTGTTCCAGCTCCAGCTGCGCCATCTCCAGGTCGGTGCGGATCTGGCTGAGGTCATAGGTCAGCAGCACGTCGCCCTTTTTTACGCTGTCGCCCACCTTCACCTTGACGGTGTCGATGGTCATGGCGTCGTTTTTCTTGATGGTCGTCTCGCTCAGGGGACTGACGATGCCCGCGAACCGGTCCGCCAGACCCACGGACCCCAGCCCGCAGATCATGGACACCGACTGCACGGAGGCCTCGCCCTCCGCTGCGCCGCAGCCGGACACGCAGCCCAGCAGCATGACCAGCGCCAGCACAAAAGCAGCTTTTTTCATGTTGTGTTCTCCTTTTCCTTTCCCATACGCCGATGGGGAAATTTTCCTACCCTTATAGACGGCGGAAGGGTCGTTTCCGTTCCGCCGCGCGGTAAAAAGCCTCTCCCACATCATACCATGGCGGGGCTGTCCAAATTGTGAACAAAATATGAACGCAGGATTAAGAGCTCCATAAGGTTCCGTATCAAAACGGTGGCAAAACGCCCGGCAGAATATTGACAGCGTGCGGGGGTGTGTCCTATTATTATGGTGTGCCGTGTCCGGCATGAGCGATGCCCCGGAACGCCGGGGGCCGGACGCGCCCTGTGTACGATACCACCGGCAGGAGGTTTTGCCATGAATAAGAAACGTATCCGCCAGATGGACCTGGCCCTGCGCCGCCGCCTTTCCGACCGCGGCGCGTCGGAGTGCATCGACCCCCGCCTTCCCCTGCTCCAGCGCATCGAGACCGAGGGGTATATGCAGCGCTTTGCCGGGCTGTTCAACGGCCAGCGGCTGCGCTGCGCCGATGTGCTGGACCTCATCCGCCCGGAGCTGGAGGCCCTGTGCCCCGGCTGCGCGCCGCGGGAGGGCTGGATGGCCTATACCTACGACTACGCACGCCGCCTGCTGTATCCGGAGAAAAACGCACCCGACGATCTTGCCGCAGGCGCCGTGTTCTTCCTGTCCGTGCTGCAGGTGCTCTTTGCCGCCGAGGCGGAGCTGCTGCCCTACGACCCGGCGTGGACGTTCGACTTCCTGACCGACGAGGAGCTGGCCGACAGCCCCACGGCGGCCTCCTATACCCGCTTCCTGCGCACGTGGAAGCGGGAGTTCGTGTACGAGATGATGCGGCTGGGGCTGGAGACCACGCCCTTCCGCACGCTGGAGCATATCGCCGGGGTGCACCATATCGCCGTTACCGCCGCCCGCGCCCTGCACAGAAACGGCTCGGCTGTGGACGTGGCGCTGGTGTCCGGCGCCGCCGCGGGGCATGACCTGGGCAAATTCGGCTGCCGGCCCGGCGAGCGGGTGCCGTATCTGCACTATTACTACACCGACCAGTGGTTCCGCCGCCGCAAGATGACCGACATCGGCCATGTGGCCGCCAACCACTCCGTGTGGGACCTGGAGCCCGACTACCTGTCCGCCGAGGCGCTGCTGCTGATCTACGCCGACTTCCGGGTGAAACAGCTGCGGGGCGAGCGCGGGGAGGAGATCACCCGTATCTCCACGCTGGCGGAGGCCTTCCAGGTGATACTGGCCAAGCTGGACGATGTGGACGGTGAGAAGAAAAAGCGTTATACCCGGGTGTACGCCCGGCTGGAGGACTTCGAGCAGTATATGATCAGCCGGGGCGTGGACGTGACCATGACCGGCGGCGACACGGCGCCGCTGCCGGAGAAGCACACCGCCCTGATGACCGACGATGAGGCGCTGCGAGCCCTGACGCTGCGGTGCGTGGAGCACAACATGACGCTGATGCACCGGCTCACCGACCAGCGCAGCTTCGCTCGTCTGCTGGAGGAGGCCCGCGGCGAAACGGACTGGCGCCGTCTGCGGGCGTATCTGGCGGTGTTCGAGTCCTATTCCCTGTATCTGCATATCCCCCAGAAGGTGCAGACGCTGACGTTCCTCTATGAACTGCTGATGCACCGGGAGGGCGACATCCGCCGCCAGGCGGCGGCGCTGCTGGGCGAGATCATCGCCGGGTTCCACGCGGGCTATGCCAAGCAGCGGCCCGAGGACAGCCGCCCCGACCCCCGGGCCATCACCGACGTGGAGCAGTGGAAGCTGTACCTGGACAAGATACTCTATCCCGACCACAAGCTGATGCTGCAGCACCGGCGGTGGATCGGCTATACGCTGAAGTTCGCGGTGGGCTCGCTGCTGAGCCACTGCCCGGGGCGGGAGGAACGGTTCCTGGCCCCGGTGTTCGCCTATTACCGCCGCCCGGAGACACTGGACGACTACACGGCCTTCCAGCTGCTGGACACCGCCGGCGCCCTGCCCGACGAGGCCTACGACGCCCGGCGGGCGGCGCAGATGGTGGAGTTCGCCGCGGCGCTGTCCCAGCGGGAGGACCTGACCATCCGCATGGCCGCTGTGCTGCTGCTGGACCGGCTGCACGGCCTGTACCCGGAGAACGGCCGGGCCCTGGAGGCGGTGGCCGCCGCGGCCTGCGACGACAGCGGCACCCTACGGTATCTGAAGCAGGACATCCTGGCCGGGGGCGAGCCGCTGCTGCTGCCGGAGGAGGTGGTGTCGGAGATATTCCTGGACAACCTGAAGACCGCCACCCCGTGGATCACCAAGCAGGCCAACCTGCGGCTGCTGACGGACTTCGCCCGCAGCGGGAAGAGCCCCGCCCTGCACATCGCCACGCACCTGTCCAACCTGATCAAGGTCAGCGACCGGGTCACCGTCCGCCACAGCGCGGGCAACGCGCTGCTGGCGCTGGCGCCCCGGCTGACCGCCGACCAGCGCAACGAGGTGGCGGTGGAGCTGTGCCGCGGCCTGGAGCTGGGACAGCAGGAGTTCACCAAGTATATCCCCGACTATCTGGGGCGCTTTGCCCTGTGGCTGCCGCCGGCGGAGCTGGACGAGGTGCTGGACGACCTGCACGTGAACCTGAGCTCCTCCGACAGCCGCGTGACCGCCTCGGTGCTGGACACCGTGGGCGTCATCTATGAGGAATATGACGTTTACCGCGCCCGGTTCCCGGAGACAGACGCGGCCTACCGCCGCCGCCGGGAGCGGCTGCTGGGCCTGCTGATGCGGGGACTGAGCGGCATCGACGGCGCCACCCGGCAGGAGGCGCTGTACGTACTGGGCCGCCGGGTGTTCGGCTCCGGCGAGCTGGGACGGCACGAGAAGCGCCGCGCCTTCATGCTCACCGAGCGGAAGCTGCTGTCCGCCCAGGACGAGTTCCCCGGCGAGGGGCTGACCTTCTATTACCGGGCGTTCATGCTGGGCAAGCTGTACCGCTTCATCACAGAGGAGCGGCTGTTCCACAAGGGCTTCGACTTCGGCGCGCCCCGGCCGGTGGCCTTCTTCCCCGGCACCTTCGACCCGTTCACTCTGTCCCACAAGGGCATCGTCAAGGCCATACGGGACCTGGGCTTTGAGGTGCTGCTGGCTATCGACGAGTTCTCCTGGTCGAAAAAGACCCAGCCCTACCGCCTGCGGCGGCGCATAGCCGCCATGTCCGTGGCGGATGTGTTCCACGTGAGCATCTTCCCGGAGGACTTCCCAGTGAACATCGCCAATCCGGAGAACCTGCACGAGCTGCGGGCGGCCTTCCCCGGGCGCAGCGTGTCCATCGTGGTGGGCAGCGACGTGGTGCTGCACGCCTCCTCCTACCGCAAGCCGGTGGAGGCCGATTCCATCCATACCTTTGACCACGTTGTGTTCCGCCGCACGGAGCCCGACGCGGAGACGCCCGATTACAGATGCATCACCGGTCGGGTGGTGGAGCTGACCCTGCCGCCCCAGCTGGAGGAGATCAGCTCCACCCGCATACGGGAGGCGGTGGACGCCAACCGCGACATCTCCAACCTGATCGACCCGGTGGTACAGGAGTTCATCTACCGCCGGGGCCTGTACCTGCGGGAGCCCCAGGACAAGCCGGTGCTGCGGACGGAGGACCTGAGTTTCCTGCCCGCCTCGCCGGAGACCACGGAGAAGTTCCTGCGCACCATGCTGTCCGTGCCCACCGCCGCCGCCCTGCGCCAGCAGATAGAGCGCTGCGGCGACGATGTGATGGTCTGCCGGGGCGCCGACGGGGGCATACTGGGGGCGGCCAGCTATACCTGCCTGGATTCCGCACACCTGTTCGCCCGACTGGGCGACCCGGCCCTGTCGGGGCTGGTGCGCCAGAACGCCGGGGGGCGCACGCTGCTCATCAGCGGCCTGTTCGTGCCCCGGGGCGAGCGGCAGAGCGACCTGTGCCAGTTCCTCATCACCGAGGTGCTGACCCTGGCGCTGAGCCGGGAGTTCACCTACGCCCTGTACGTGCCCATAGAGGGCGCGGCCTCCGGCTACGGACGCCAGCTGCTGACGCTGCAGGGCTTCGTCCCCGCCGGGGATAGCACCGACGCCCTGGCGGTGGACATGCGCTGCCCCATCGTCCTCAGCCGCAACGTGGACACGGCGGTGAAGGCGCCCTTCAGCTCCTCGCCCCGTGTGCTGTCCGCTATCGCGGGCGCACACCGCCGTCTGCAGGCGGCGCTGACGAAGCTGCAGCCGGGCTCGCTGGTGCTGAGCCTGTCCGCCGGGGTCATCCACCACCGGCTGCTCCAGCGCATCACCGGCCGCAACGGTGTCCCGGCGGAGCCCACCATGCCCCGCGTCCTGGGGCCGGATATATGCGTGCCCTACGGTAAGATACTCCGCGGTGTAGCCGTGCCCAACACCGTCACCAAGACCCTGCGCACCGACAAGGTCTATGAGCCCGATCTCAGCGGCTACTCCATCGAGGCGTACCCGGATTACTCGCCCCTGGCCGACCAGGTGCGCACCATCCATGCCTTCGCCCGCCCGGTCATCCTCGTGGACGATATGCTCCACGACGGCAAGCGTATCCGCCGCCTGGCGCCCCTGTTCGCCGCTACCAACACCCCCGTGGACCAGGTGCTGGTGGGCTATCTCACTGGCATGGGCCGCGACCTCATGGAGCAGCTGGGCTACGACGCCGATGCCATCTACTACCTGCCCAACCTGCGCCTGCGCTTCGTGGAGTCCACCCTGTACCCCTTCATCGGCGGCGACACCGTCCGCCGCAGCGAAGCCCTGCCCGGAGGCCTGCAGCCCGCCGTCAACCGCATCCTCCCCTATGCCGCCCCCGAGTACACCGGCATGGACGACGAGACCGCCTGGGAGCTGTCCCTCTGCTGCCTGGAGAACGCCCGGGATATTCTGCTGGCCCTCGAGACCGAGTTCCGTGCCCTCTATGCCCGCAACCTGACCCTCAACCGTTTGGGCGAGGCGGTCATCCTGCCCCTCTGCCCCGACAAGGGCGGCTGCATGACCTATGACCTGAGCCGCGCGGCCAGCACGTACCTTGAGGGGGACATTGAGCTGCTGAAGCGTATGCGTCCCCAAAAATAAGAAAACACAGAACCATGGAATGGAGGCACGGAAATGAACGATCTTACCCATACTGCCGGTCTGCCCCGTATCCCGGAGAAATGCCGGGTGACGCTGCTGGCGCTGGGCGATGTGGGCAGCACGCTGCTGATGGGCCTGCGGCTCATGGGCGGCGATGTGATAGGCTCCATCGGGATATGCGATGTGCGGCCCGGCGCGGCGGAGCGCTGGGAGTTTGAGTTGAACCAGATACAGTCCCCGGACGGGGCGGCGCTGCCCCCGGTGGACATCGTCACGCCGGAGCAGCTGTTCGACGGGGATGTGTTCCTGTTCTGCGCTTCCCGGATGGTGCCGGACACCTCTGTGACCCAGGGGGACGTGCGCATGGCGCAGTATGCCCTGAACCGGGAACTGGCGGCCGTATACGCCCGGATGGCGGGGGAAAAGGGCTTCAAGGGCCTGTTCTGCGTGGTCAGCGACCCGGTGGACCCCCTGTGCCGTGCCGTGCTGCGGGAGAGCGGCCTTGACCCGGCGCAGGTGCGGGGCTTCGGCCTGGGCGTGATGCACGCGCGGGCGCTGTACTACGCGCGGAAGGACGGGCGCTTTGCAAGCTACCTCACCGAGGGGCGGGCCTTCGGCCCCCACGGGGAGGACCTGGTGCTGGCCAACTCCGTCGAGCACTACGACGACGATCTGTCCCGCGAGCTGACGGAGAAGGTGGCCCATGCCAATCTGGAGATGCGGAAGCTGGGCTACAAGCCCTACGTGGCCCCGGCGCTGAGTTCCGGGGCGCTGAGCCTGCTGGCGCTGCTGCGGGGGGAGTGGCACTACTCATCGGTGTTCGACGGGCTGGTGTTCATGGGATGCCGCAACCGGCTGACGGCGGCGGGCATCGAGGTGGAGCAGCTGACGCTGCCCCATGCGCTGCAGCGGCGCATCGACGAGACAAGGGAGAAACTGGACGCCATCCAGTGACGGAGGTGTATCATGCTCACCGTATTACTGCCTGAAAACGAGTTCAGCCCCGCCCTGCGGGCGCTGCTGGAGTCCATGCTGCCCGCGGGCAGCGACATCCGTGACCCGGACGGGGGCCTGGAGGGCCTAGAGGGCCGAAGGCTGCTGTTTGCCGTGGCGCTGGACCAGGGCGGGTGCAATATGGCCTACTACCGGATGCTGTCCCGGCTGCGGCGCAGCACCACGCTGCTGGAGGGCTGTACCGCCGGGTGCGTGGTCACCGGTGTGGGGGAGTTCTACACAAAGGACGTGGCGCGGGACATGGTGTTTGCCGCCAACCAGGCCGGGTGCGGCTTCATCGGCCGCCCGCTGGTGGAGGCCACCGGCTCCCTGCGGAACTTCCGCACCCAGGCGCAGATCGGCGGCACCGACGAGGTCACGGCCTTCCACGCCGCTGTGGCGGAGCTGATCGGGCGGCTGGACGGCTGGGAAAAGCCGGCGCCTGTGCGCCATGTGCTGGCGCTGCACGCCTCCCAGCGCAGCACGTCCAACACGCTGGCCCTGTGGGAGCTGGTGAAGGCCGGGCTGCCGGAGGGCGTGGCGGTGGAGGAGATCTGCCTGCGCAACGGCACCATGGCCGACTGCAACGGGTGCAGCTACACCACCTGTCTCCACTTCGGCGAGCAGGGGGGCTGCTTCTACGGCGGGCCCATGGTGGAGGAGGTCTATCCCGCCGTGCGGCGCTGCGACGCGCTGGTGATGCTGTGCGCCAACTACAACGACGCGCTGGCGGCCAACCTGACCGCCTGCGTCAACCGGCTGACGGCGCTGTTCCGCCAGACCCGGATGTACGACAAGCGGCTGTTCGGGCTGGTGGTGTCCGGCTACTCCGGCGGCGACCTGCTGGCACGGCAGCTGATCTCCGCCCTGAACATGAATAAGTCCTTCTACCTGCCGCCCCGGTTCTGCCTGCTGGAGACCGCCAACGAGCGGGGCAGCCTGGTGAAGCTGCCGGGGATAGAGCAGCAGGCGGCGGCCTTCGCCCGGCACATGGCGGAGAGCTGAATAGTTTTGCTTGGTACAGGGGAAAATACTTCCATCTTAGTTTTAAGGAGGTATTTTCCATGCAGGCAATAGTAGTGGAGAAGGCGTGCATCCAGTGCGGACTGTGCGCGGGGCTGTGCCCGGAGGTGTTCGAGCAGAACAGCGGCGAGCCCGCCCGCGTGACGGTGGACCCCATCCCCGACGAGCAGAAGATCGGCGTGCAGGAGGCGGCGGACAGCTGCCCCGTGGCGGCCATTGAGGTCAAGCCCTGAAAAAGCGGACAAAAAAACCGGTTTTCAAGAGAAAAAGTGCTTTACAACGGAAATTTTCTGTGGTATCATCACAAAGTACGCGCAGTGCGTACATGACCCCTGCCTTAGCGGTGCGGAGCGTTCCATCTCTCCCATGGCTCAGGCTGCGGGCGTATTTCAAGAAAGGTGGAAACACAACTATGATGCTGAAAGACCAGAAGACCTCCATCATCGAGGCCAATCGTACCCACGAGACCGACACCGGCTCCCCCGAGGTGCAGGTGGCTATCCTGACCGAGCGTATCAACCAGCTGACCGCGCACTTGAAGGTGCATCCCCATGACTTCCACAGCCGCCGCGGTATGCAGATGATGATCGGTAAGCGCCGCCGTCTGCTGGACTACCTGGCCAAGAAGGACATCGAGCGTTATCGTGCCCTGATCGCCAAGCTGGGTCTGCGTAAGTAAGTTGAAACAGGGTGATGTGCGTGCGCGCATCACCCTTCTTTCACATTCTGCACCGTGTGCAAATTGACCATTAGCAGTTGAAAATGCGCCGAAACTAGCGGCTTCGGGGCGTTTTCAAGTGCTAACGGCGATGGGTCGCGGTACGGAGTGCTATTTCACAAAAAAGGAGAAATGACATGTCTACGATCATCACCAAGCGCCAGTTCCCCCACTATCACAAGTACACCATGGACCTGGCCGGCCGTCCCCTGACCCTTGAGGTCGGCAAGCTGGCCGAGCTGGCCAACGCCGCCGTCATGGTGGGCTACGGCGACACCCGCGTGCTGTGCTGCGTCACCGCCGCGCCCCGTCCCCGCGACGGCATCGACTTCTTCCCCCTGTCCGTGGACTTCGAGGAGAAGCTGTACTCCGTGGGCCGCATCCCCGGCAGCTTCAACCGCCGCGAGGGCCGTCCCGGCGAGAAGGGCATCCTGACCTCCCGCGTCATCGACCGCCCCATCCGCCCCCTGTTCCCCTACGACTTCCGCAACGACGTGTCCGTTATGTGCACCGTCATGGCCGTGGACCACGACTGCTCCCCGGAGATCGCCGCGCTGATCGGCACCTCCGCCGCGCTGGCCATCTCCGACATCCCCTGGAACGGCCCCGTGGCCGCCCTGAAGGTGGGCCTGGTGGACGGCAAGCTGGTCTTTAACCCCGACAGCGAGCAGCGCAAGGTCAGCGACCTGGACGTGACCGTGGTCTCCACCGGCAAGAAGGTGGTCATGATCGAGGCCGGTGCCAACGAGGTGCCCAACGACGTGATGTTCGAGGCCATCCGCTCCGCCCACGAGGAGAACCAGAAGCAGATCGCCCTCATCAACCAGATGGTGGAGGAGATCGGCAAGCCCAAGTTCGAGTATCCCCACGCGGACTTCAACTATGAGCTGTTCAACAAGATCACGGAGGACTTCATGGACGAGGCCAAGGCCGCCATGGACACCGACGACAAGAACGTCCGCGAGGCCCGCTGGAACGCCATGATCGAGAAGTGGCATGAGAAGTACCTGGAAGAGTACCCCAACATGGATCAGTATCTGGAGGAGATCACCTACAAGTTCCAGAAGATGATCGTGAAGAAGTGGCTGCTGGAGGGTCACCGTGTGGACGGCCGCCAGAAGAACGAGATCCGTCCTCTGGACGCCGAGGTGGGCGTGCTGCCCCGTGTCCACGGCTCCGGCCTGTTCACCCGCGGCCAGACCCAGGTGCTGTCCGTGGCGACCCTGGATACCCTGTCCGCCAATCAGAAGCTGGACACCATCTGGGAGGAGACCGAGAAGCGCTACATGCACCACTACAACTTCCCCGGGTACTCCGTGGGCGAGGCCAAGCCTGCCCGCAGCCCCGGCCGCCGCGAGATCGGCCACGGCGCGCTGGCTGAGCGCGCTCTGCTGCCCGTCATTCCCCCGGTGGAGGAGTTCCCCTACGCCATCCGCGTGGTGAGCGAGGTGGTGTCCTCCAACGGTTCCACGTCTCAGGGCTCCATCTGCGGCAGCACCCTGGCGCTGATGGACGCTGGTGTGCCCATCAAGGCCCCTGTGGCCGGCATCTCCTGCGGCCTGATCCAGGACGACGACGGCAGCTTCACCACCTTTATCGACATCCAGGGCGTGGAGGACTTCCATGGTGAGATGGACTTCAAGGTGGCCGGCACCAAGAAGGGCATCACCGCCATCCAGATGGACCTGAAGAACGACGGCCTGACCATGGAGATCATCAAGAACGCGCTGGACATCACCCACGATGCACGCTGCCAGATCCTGGACCAGGTGATGCTGCCCTGCATCGCCGAGCCGCGCGCCGAGGTGAGCAAGTACGCACCCAAGATGATCACCATGCACATTGACCCGGACAAGATCCGCGACGTTATCGGCAAGGGCGGCTCCGTTATCCAGAAGATCGTGGCGGAGTCCGGCGCAAAGATCGACATTGACGACGACGGCACCATCCACATCGCCTCCCCCGACGCGGAGAGCTGCGAGAAGGCCAAGAAGTGCATCGACGACATCGTGTTCGTGCCCGAGGTGGGCCAGCTGTACTACGGCCGCGTGGTGCGTCTGATGACTTTCGGCGCCTTCGTGGAGCTGGCGCCCGGCAAGGACGGCCTGGTGCATATCTCCAAGCTGGCCGACAAGCGCATCGAGAAGGTGGAGGACGCCTGCAAGATCGGCGACATGATGTGGGTCAAGGTCACCGAGATCGACGAGAAGGGCCGCGTGAACCTGAGCCACAAGGACGCCATGAAGGAGATCGCCGCCAAGGAAGCCGCCGGCGAGCCCATCAAGTAAAGTATACAGCAAAGTCTGCTATATCCCCCGGTTCGCCGGGGGATATTTCTTTTGTTGACCCGGATCGTCCGCCTGCGGCTCTTTTCTTTTGCCCCGGGGCGTGGTATACTGAAAAAAACCAACCAGGGAGGTACCTCCTATGTCTGATACCATCGCCGCCATCGCCACCGGCGCGCAGCCCGGCGCCATCGGCATCCTGCGCCTGTCCGGGGCGGGCACCTGCGCCGCGCTGGACGCGGTGTTCCGCGCCAGGAACGGGAAAAGTGCCGCGCGGCAGCGTCCCCGCACCATGGTACTGGGCGACCTGCTGGACGAGACCGGGCAGGTCATCGACAACGTGCTGTGCGTGGTGTTTCCCGCGCCCCACAGCTATACCGGCGAGGACTGCGCCGAGCTGCACTGCCACGGCAGCCCCGTCGTGCTGGACGCGGGGCTGCGGGCGCTATTCGCCGCCGGGTGCCGTCAGGCCGCCGGAGGGGAGTTCACCAAGCGGGCGTTCCTTAACGGACAGCTGGACCTGATACAGGCGGAGTCCGTGGTGGACCTTATCGACGCGGAGACAGCCCAGCAGGCCCACAACGCTGTGTGCCAGCTGGACGGCGCCCTCAGCCGCAGCGTGGGGCGCATCTACGACGGGCTGATGGATATGGCCGCCCGGTTCTACGCCGTGGTGGACTATCCGGACGAGGACATCGAGGACCTCCAGCGGGAGCAGATGCTGGACACCCTGCGCCGGGCCCAGAACAACCTGGAGGCGCTGGTGGCCGGGTTCTCCCGGGGGCGGTTGATGAAGCTGGGCGTGCCCACGGTGCTGCTGGGAAAGCCCAACGCCGGGAAATCGTCGCTGCTGAACGCGCTGCTGGGGTATGACCGGGCCATCGTCACCGACGTGGCGGGCACCACCCGGGACACGGTGGAGGAAAAGGTGAGCCTGGGCGGCGTGCTGCTGCGGCTCATCGACACGGCGGGCATCCGCCGGGGCGGCGACGCCGTGGAGGCACTGGGTGTGGAGCGCAGCCGCGCCGCGGCGAAGCAGGCGTCCCTGGCGGTGCTGGTGCTGGACGGTTCCCGTGAACTGAACGAGGAGGACGAGGAGGCCATCGCCCTGGCCCAGACCGTGCCCCACCTGATCGTGGCGGTGAACAAGAGCGATCTGCCCCGGGTGCTGGACATCGGCGCCCTGGCGGACCGATTTGACAACGTGGCCAGTGTCTCCGCCGCCACCGGCGCGGGGCTGGACGTGCTGACGGACGCCATCGCCGCGCAGTTCCCGGCGGGGGAGATCACCGGCGGCGCGCTGTTGACCAACGCCCGCCAGGCGGACGCCGCCAACCGCGCCCTCTCCGCTGTGGCGGAGGCCCGCAGCGCCCTGCGCATCGGCATGACGGCGGACGTGGTGCTCACCGACTGCGAGGCCGCGCTGGAGGCCCTAGGCGAGCTGAACGGCAAACGGGTGCGGGACGACCTGTTGGACACCATCTTCTCCCGCTTCTGCGTGGGGAAATAGGCGATATAGGCGTATAATTTTGCTAATATTCTGTATTATTTACAATTTTGCCCTTTCCCTGCGGCGGTTTCCGTGGTATGATAGCGGGGAAAAATCACTCCCAAGGAGGTTATCATTATGCGCGATTACGTCATCATGACCGACAGCTGCTGCGACCTGACCGACCACATGGCCAAGGAGCTGGAGCTGACAGTGGTGCCCCTGACCGTCCACATTGACGGCAAGGACTACCCCAACCTGCTGGACGGCAGCGCCATCAGCTTTGAGGATTTCTACGGCAAGATCAGAAGCGGTGTGCTGGCCACCACCTCCGCCGCCAACGTGGGGGATTTTCAGGACGCCATGCGCCCCATCCTGGCCGCCGGTAAGGACATCGTCAGCATCAATTTCTCCAGCGCCCTTTCCACGACCTACCAGAGCGCATCCATCGCCGCCCAGGACATGAAGGAGGAGTTCCCCGACGCCAACGTCTACGTGGTGGACTCTCTCTCCGCCTCCCTGGGCCAGGGCCTGCTGTTGTATCTGGCCGTTCAGAAGAAGCGCGAGGGCCTTTCCGCCCAGGAGCTGGTGCAGTGGGTGGAGGACAACAAGCTCCACATCGACCACTGGTTCACCGTGGACGACCTGAACTATCTGAAGATGGGCGGTCGACTCAGTGCCGGCGCCGCGTTCTTCGGCTCCATGCTGTCCATCAAGCCCGTCATGCACACCTCCGACGAGGGCAAGCTGGTCCCCGTCAGCAAGGTGCGCGGCCGCAAGGCCAGCCTGAAGGCCCTCATCGACAAGATCGCCGAGCTGGGCATCGAACCCAGCGAGCAGGTCATGTTCATCTGCCACGCCGACTGCGAGGTGGAGGCCCGCGCCGTGGCCGAGGAGATGAAGGCCCGCTACGGCGTCAAGGAGGTCTACATCAACTACATCGGACCGGTCATCGGCAGCCACACAGGGCCCAATACTATGGGCATATTCTTCTACGGTACCAAGCGCTGACGGCGCGTCTTTTGCGCCAATACTTCGTTGCGGCGGCTTGCCGTACACAAAGTACGCCTGCGCCGCCGCGCCTCGTCTTGGCGCAAAATGCATCGTCGTCGTCGGTTTGCCATCGGCAGGACGCAAAATACGTCGCCATGGGCGGCGTAGGGTGAATTTCAATTTTGCAGGAGGTCGGGATATGGACTGGCTGGAACTCAGGATCGACACGAGCCACGCGGGACTGGACGCGGTGACGGACATGCTGGAGCAGCAGGGCGTCACCGGCGTGATGATCGACGACGAGGCGGACTTCCAGAGCTTTCTGGAGAACAACCGCCAGTACTGGGACTACGTGGATGACGATCTGCTGGCGCGGAAAAAGGGCGTCAGCCGCGTGACGTTCTATCTGGAGCGGAACGAGGAGGCCTACGGCACCGTGGCCGCCGTGCGCATCGCCATGTCCGCCCTGAAAAAGGAGCACCCGGAGTACGCGCCCATGCTGCTGACCATGGAGGACGTGGCTGACGAGGACTGGGAGAACAACTGGAAGCAGTTCTACAAGCCCATGGAGATCGGCAGCCGCCTGCTGGTGGTGCCGGAGTGGGAGGAGGCCGCCGACCCCACGCGGGTGAAGCTGGTGCTGAACCCCGGCCTGACCTTCGGCACCGGCAGCCACGCCACCACGCGCCTGTGCCTGCAGGCGCTGGACACCCACATCCACGGGGGCGAGAGCGTGCTGGACCTGGGCTGCGGCAGCGGTATCCTGTCCATCGCTGCCCTGCGGCTGGGCGCGGCGCGGGCCTTCGCCTGTGACATCGACGAGAAGTGCGTGGACGTGGCCTACGAAAACGCCGCGCTGAACGGCATCGGAAAGGATACATACACCGTCCGGTGGGGCGACGTGCTGTCCGACGAGGCGCTGCGGCGCGAGATGGGCACCGGCTATGACATCGTGGTGGCCAACATCGTGGCGGACGTCATCATGGGGCTGAGCCCCAATGTGCGGCCGTTCCTGAAGGAGGGCGGCCTGTTCCTGTGCTCCGGTATCATCGACGACCGGGCGGCGGAGGTGCTGGCGAAGCTGAAGGCCGACGGATGGGACGTTTTCGAGCAGCGCAGCAGCGAGGGATGGTTCAGCTATCTGTGTAAATAAAAAAGAACGGCGCCAGCCGTTCTTTTTTTGCGCCCATAATTCACGGAATGTACTTTTCTTTTCCGCGAAAAGTTGCTATACTGACAAAGTATACACAAAAGCAAAGGAGATACCGGTATGAAACGACTGACGCGCCTTCTGGCGCTGGCGCTGGGGCTGACGCTGCTGCTGTCCGCCTGCGGCAATAAGACCAACAAGGAGATGGTGGACGCATCCACCCAGACTGCGCCCCCGGTGGAGGGCGTGACCGCCTTGGCACTGTGCGACGGCAGCGTGACCCTGCGGTTCGAGAAGGACGAGAGCGGGGCGTGGATATGGCACGACGACCCGGCCTTCCCCCTGGAGCAGACGGCGCTGGACGAGCTGCTGGCGCTGCCCGCGGCGCTGGACGGCGGCGAGGCCGTGGCCGACGGGCAGGAGCTGGCCGTCTACGGGTTGGAGGTACCCACCAAGTACGTGACCGTTACCTCCGACGGCGCGGATGTGACCTATTACATCGGCGACCAGGCCGCCGACGGCCGCTGGTACGTGCTGACCCCCGCCGGGAGGGTGCTGTACACCTCCGACGAGAACAAGGCGCTGCTGAGCCGCAGCATCTACTCCATGGCGGTGCTGCCGGTGCTGCCGGCCATCACCGCCGATAAGATCGTCAGCGTGTCGCTGATGAACGCCGGGGGCGGCACGGTGACCTTCTACACCGCCGAGGATGGCACCCGCCGCAGCGGAAGCCGCGACGTTACCGACAGGACGGCGGCGCTGGCGGCGGAGATCGGCACACTGTCCATCACCACCTGCGTGGACTACGACCCGGCGGAGGGCGCGGCGGCGGTCTGCGGACTGGAGACCCCGCTGGTGACCCTTGCGGTGAACTATACCGCCGACAACGGCGCCGACCGGGCGCTGACCCTGGCCATCGGGCTGCCCACCGGCGACGGCGGACGCTATGTGGCACTGGACGGCGACCCCACCATCTACCGGATGGAGGAGGCCGCGCTGGCGCAGACGCTGACGCTGGCGGAAACAGGACTGTAAGCGATCGGTAAAAGGAGGACGCGCCATGCGCATACTCATCGTGGAGGACGAAAAACGCCTGGCGGGGACGCTGCAGGAACTGCTGCGCCGCCAGGGCTATACCGCCGACGTGTGCTATGACGGTATATCCGGGCTGGACAACGCCCGCAGCGACATATACGACCTGCTGGTGCTGGACGCCATGCTGCCGGGCATGGACGGCTTTACCCTGCTGCGCCAGCTGCGCCAGGGCGGCAGCCGCCTGCCGGTGCTGATGCTCACCGCCCGCAGCGAGCTCACCGACCGCGTCCGCGGTCTGGACGCCGGGGCGGACTACTACCTGACCAAGCCCTTCGAGCCGGAGGAGCTGCTGGCCTGCATCCGCTCGCTGCTGCGGCGGGGCGGAGAGGACGCGGCCGCCGACCCGGAGGTGACGGCCTTCGGCGACCTGACGCTGCACATGGGCACGTTCCTGCTGGAGTGCGGCGGGCGCAGCGTGCGGCTCAGCCGCCGGGAGTACGACCTGATGGAGCTGCTGATGAAAAACGGCAGCCAGATCGTGTCCAAGGAGCAGCTGATACTGAAGGTCTGGGGCTATGACTCCGCCGCCGAGGACAACAACGTGGAGGTATATATCTCCTTCCTGCGGCGCAAGCTGACCCATCTGCAGTCCGCGGTGAAGATCAAGACCCTGCGCATGGTGGGCTACTGTCTGGAGGTGGAGGCATGATACGGCATCTCCGCTGGAAGGTGGTGGCCACCAACATGCTGCTGATCTCACTGGTGCTGCTGGCAGTGTTCGCAGCGGTGTTCTTCATCTCCCGGGACAACTACCGCAAGAACGTGCGGCAGCAGCTGTACCAGGCGCTGGAGCAGGGGGACTACGCCCTGAACCAGCCCGGCGCGGACAGCATACCCTGCTTCGTGGCGGAGGTCTACGGCAGCGGCACCGTCCGGGTGGCGGGCAACAGCTACTATGACCTGAGCGACGAGACAAAGCTGGCGCAGATCGTCACCGCCGCCCTGCAGCAGCGGGAGGACACCGGAACCCTGGACGAGTTCCACCTGCGCTACTTGCGGCAGGAGGGCTACACCACCACGGCCATCGCCTTTACGGACACGTATCTGGAGTACACCTCCCTGCGGACGCTGCTGACGGCCTGCTCCCTGGTGGGCTGCGCGGCACTGGTGGTGCTGTTCGTGTGCAGCTATCTTCTGTCCGGCGTGGTGACCAAGCCCGTGGGCGCGGCCTGGGCCCAGCAGGAGCAGTTCCTGTCCGACGCCAGCCACGAGCTGAAAACGCCCCTGACGGTGATACTCTCCTCGGCGGAGCTGCTGGAGCAGAGCGCCACACGGGAGCAGGCGGTCTATCTGGACAACATCCAGGCGGAGAGCCGCCGCATGAAGTCGCTGGTGGAGGACATGCTGACACTGTTCCGGGCGCAGAAGAACGCCGGGACGCTGCCTGACACCGTGGCCGACG
Organism: uncultured Oscillospiraceae bacterium; assembly: GCA_934590325.1. Taxonomy (GTDB): domain Bacteria; phylum Bacillota; class Clostridia; order Oscillospirales; family Oscillospiraceae; genus Vescimonas. Next base: position 58,230 of record CAKTOW010000003.1, on the reverse strand, counting down.
CCGCCGAGGTGTCCGTCACCGCGGCGCTGCGGTTCGAGCCGGTGGCCTTCGAGGCCGGGCACGTGCTGGACTACGACATCGCGCCGTCCCTGCCGGTGCGGGGAGACAGCGCTAAGCTGGGGCAGGCGCTGGCGGTGCTGCTGGACAACGCCGTGAAGTACGCCGCCCCGGGCACCGCCATCCATCTGGACGCGGCGCGGCAGGGCGGGCGCGCCGTCATCGCCGTGGCCAACGAGGGGCCGGACATCCCCGCGGACAAGCGGGAGAGGATATTCGACCGCTTCTACCGGGTGGACGACGCCCGCACGGACGGCAACAGCTTCGGCCTGGGCCTGCCCATCGCCAAGGCCATCATCGACGCACACCGGGGCACCCTGCGCTGCGAGAGCGGCGGGGGCATGACCCGCTTCATCATCTCCCTGCCGCTGGCGGCGGGGAAGCAGGAGAGAGGCGCAGACCATGTTTGACACCATCATCCGGGGCGGCACCGTCATCGACGGCACGGGCCGCCCCGGCTTTGCCGCGGATGTGGCCGTCACCGGCGGGAAGATCGCCGCCGTGGGCGACCTGCGGGCGGCGGACACCGCGGAGACCATCGACGCGGCGGGCAAGACCGTCACCCCCGGCTTCATCGACATTCACCGCCACGCGGACGCGGCGCTGTTCCGCCCCGGCTTCGGCGCGGCGGAGCTGTGCCAGGGCCTGACCACCATCGTCAACGGCAACTGCGGCCTGAGCGCCGCGCCCTTCGGCCCCGCCCACGGCGAGGCCATACGGGACTATCTGCGGCCCATCACCGGCGCCTTGCCGCCGGAGATGGGCACCGCCGCGCTGGCGGACTATTTCGACTCGCTGCCCGCCCTGCCCCTGCACGTGGGCATGCTGGCAGGCGCGGGGGTGCTGCGGGCGGACGTGGCCGGGTACGAGCTGGAGCATCTGGCCGACGAGCACTACCGCGCCCTGCACCGCCGGCTGGAGCAGGCGCTCTCTGACGGGGCGCTGGGCGTGTCCCTGGGGCTGGGCTACGCGCCGGAGTGCTTCTACACCACGGCGGAGCTGATACGGGCCCTGGCACCCATCGCCGGGCAGAATATCCCGCTGACCGTCCACATGCGGCAGGAGGGCGGCGCCGTGTGCGAGTCCATCGAGGAGATGCTGCTGGCGGCGCGGGAGCTGCGCGTGCCCCTGCACATCAGCCACCTGAAGGCCATGGGCCGGGACAACTGGGGCAAAAAAATACCCCGTGCCCTGGAGATGCTGCAGCGGGCGAAGGACGAGGGCATGGACGTGGGCTGCGACGTGTACCCCTACACCGCAGGTTCCACTCAGCTGCTGCACATCCTGCCCCCGGAGTTCCTGGAGGGCGGCATGGACGCGGTGGTGCACCGGCTGGCCGATCCCCATGAGCGGGAGATGCTGGCGCACCGCATCGAGGACGGCGACGGCTTTGACGACATCGCCAAGCTGGCGGGCTGGGACGGCATCTTCCTCAGCAGCCTGCACTGCCCCGAGGACGAGCGGTTCCTGGGCAAGAGCATCGCACAGGAGGCGGCCATGGAGCACAAGGCACCGCTGGACGCCTGCTGCGACCTGCTGATACGCGAGCACTGCCAGGTGACCATGATAGACTTCATGGCATCGGAGGAGGACATCTCCGCCATCCTGCGCAGCCCGCTCAGCTGTCTGATCTCCGACGCCACCTACCCCACGGAGGGCATGCCCCACCCGCGGGTATACGGCAGCTGCACCCGGCTGCTGCAGCACTTCGTTCGGGAGAAGGGCGTCCTGACACTGGAGGAGGGCATTCACAAGCTGACCCAGGCCCCGGCGCAGGCGCTGCGGCTGGACGGCAAGGGCGTTATCGCCGTGGGCGCGGACGCGGACCTGTGTGTGTTCGACCCGGCGGCTCTGCGGGAGCGGGGCACCTACCAGCAGCCCTGCCAGACCGCCGAGGGTATGACCGCCGTGCTGGTGGCGGGACAGCGGGCCGTGGCCGACGGACAGCTGACCGGAGTGAAGGCCGGCGCCGTTATCCGGAGATAAGAGCATAAAAAAACAAGCCCTCATTGAGGGCTTGTTTTTTATGTCTCAATACCGCTTGTCCAGCATGTCCACCAGCGCGGCGATGGCGTTGTCGCGGCAGTCGGGCAGGTGATGTACGCCGGGGGTGTTCAGCACCAGGGGGATGGCGTTGGCGGGGGCGTAGCCCTCCCCGGCCCAGGTGAGCATGCTGATGTCGTTGGCGTGGTCGCCCACGCAGAATACATTTTCCTGCCGGATGCCCAGCAGCGCGGCCATACGCTGCACCATACCGCCCTTGTTGGCGCCCTTGGCCGTCAGCTCCACCAGCGTCACCGCACTGGGCACCACCTCGTAGTCGTGGTACCAGGGCTGGGCGGCCAGATAGGCCAGCAGGTCGTCCAGGTGCTCCTCCTCCGTGGAGAACAGCGCCTTGCTGATGGGGGAGGGCACCTGCTCCATGGAGTCCACCTCCACGGAGGGCGCATGGGTGATGTGCATGTGCCGCCGGGTCACGTCGTTGGCGTTGAGGGCGTGGATGGTGTTGTCGTCGTGGTACAGCTCCACCGCCACCTGGGGCAGGTCGGTGACCACCTGGGTGATGTGGGCGCGCACGGTGTCCGGCAGGAACGCCGTGACCACGTACTTCCGCGCCTTGAAGTCGTAGATGGCCGCGCCGTTGAACAGCACCGTGGGGCCGTTCATGGGGATGCCGTCCACCACCGTTTCAAAGGCGGGCTTTGCCCGGCCGGTGGCCACGGCAAATATGCCGCCCTGGGCCATAAAGTGCTCCAGCGCCGCCCGGTTCTCCGGGGAGACCGGCGGCATATCCACGCACTTCTGCAGGGCTTCCTCGGTGTATACCAGTGTGTTGTCAAAGTCGCTGACCAGCAGCAGACCGTCAAATTTTCCCATGTCTTACGCCTCCGCTCCGCCGCCGGGCTTATTGCCGCCGCCGCTTCTGCGGCGGGGACGATGGCGGCTGCGCTTCTTCTCGCCGCCTGCGGCACCCTGTCCCTCGCCTGCGGGCTTGGGGGTCTTGGGCGCGAGCGCGGCCTTGGGTGCGGCGCCGCCGCTGCCGCCGCGCCGACCGCCTCTGCGGCGGCGATTGCCGCCGCCCTCCCGGCGGGGCTTGTCGCCCTCGGCGCTCTTGTCCTGCTTTTCGGCTTTCTCCGGTGCGGGGGCCTTCTCCGGTGCGGCACCGGCGCCCTCGCCCCGGCGGCGTCCGCGTCCGCCGCGGCTGCGGCGGCGCTTTTCACCCTCGGAGGCCGCGGCGTCCGGGTCGAAATCGCTGACCAGCGTGATGGTGGGCAGTTCTTCCTCCGCCAGCGGCTCCACGTAGCGCTCCGGCCGCTTGTCGGGGATGGCGATGCCCTCTCGGCTGCCCTTGCCGTTGCGCAGGACGCAGACCTCGCAGTTGTGGTAGCACCGGGCGCCCTCCGGACGGTCGTCCAGGCGGACGTTGACGGTCTCCTTCAGCACGTTGATGTCGCTGACATTGCCGGTGCCGTCCGGGGTCAGCACGAAGGAGTCGTTCTTGGGCATGCGCTTGATGGCGTCCTCATAGGCGTCCTGCTCGTACTTCAGGCAGCACATCAGCCGCCCGCAGGTGCCGGAGATCTTGGTAGGGTTCAGGCTCAGACTCTGGGTCTTGGCCATCTTGATGGACACAGGCAGGAACTCGTCCATGAACTGGGCGCAGCAGAAGGGACGGCCGCATATACCCAGACCGCCGATCATCTTGGCCTCGTCCCGGACGCCGATCTGCCGCAGCTCGATGCGGGCGCGGAACACCCCGGCCAGGTCCTTCACCAGCTCGCGGAAGTCCACCCGCCCGTCGGCGGTGAAGAAGAACAGGATCTTGCTGCCGTCAAAGCTGCACTCCACCCGCACCAGCTTCATCTCCAGCTTGTGCTGCTGTATCTTCTTCTTGCAGACCTCGAAGGCCTCCTTCTCCCGCCCGCGATTGTAGGCGGCGGTGTGCCGGTCGTTGTCGGTGGCGATGCGGATGACGCCCCGCAGGGGCTTGACCACCGCGTCGTCCTCTACCTGGTGGTTGCCCGCGGTGCAGTGGGCGAATTCCGGGCCCTGGGCGGTCTCCACGATCACATCCGTGTCCGCCGGGACAGTAAGACCCTTGGGGTCAAAGTAGTATTCCTTGCATCCGTTGCGAAAACGGACAGAGATGACTTCGGTCATAAAAGCTCCTCCCATTTTACGGCGAGGGCGCCCAGCACATGGCCCACGCCCACGTTATAGTCACATTCCACGGCGTATTGCCGCAGCGCGTCGCACAGCCCGGCCAGCTGCCGCTTGGACAGCTTTCCCGCCAGCAGCCGCGCCTCGTCGGCGCAGACGGTCTCAGGCCGCACCTTTCCCTGCCGCAGCAGCAGCGCCTCCGCCGCTGCCCGCCAGGTGTCCCGCAGCAGCGTCCGCAGGTCCTCGCGCTTCAGCCGCCGGTTCTCCAGCCCCACCAGCAGCGACGTCACCGGCAGCAGCCGTCCCGTGGCAAAGGCGCGGCACAGGTCGCCGGCCCCCTCGCTCATGGGCTCCTCCGCGCCGTCGCCGCATTTGACGGTCACGCAGCGGGAGCGTATGGTCTCCAGCAGGGCGGCGGGCGAGTCAGCGCAGAAGATGAACGCCGCGTAGGGCGGGCCCTCCTCCACGATCTTCAGCAGCACGTTCTGGTCGCGCTCGTTCAGCTGGCGGCAGTCCCGCAGGATATACACCTTGCGCGCCGCCTCGTTGGGGCGGATGTATACGTCCTTTCGCAGGGCGCGGACGGCCTCCACCGTCAGTTCCCGGTGCTCCGTGTCCTCCACGGTGACGACATCCGGGTGTACGCCCTCCAGCACCTTGCGGCAGTGGCGGCAGCGCAGGCAGGGCTTGTCCGCCCCCTCGCACACGTGTGCCGCGGCGATGAACAGCGCGGCGGCGGTCAGGTCGCCCTGCCCCGTCACGATCACCGCGTGGCTGAGCCGTCCCTCACCGGCGGCGCGGCGCACGGTGCGGGCCAGTATGCTGTTTTCCGCAGGAAGCTGCACCATGTTCCGCACCTCGCCTATTATTTCAATATAATAGTATAACACAAAAGCGGCCCCGCAGGCAAGTATGATTCCCCGTTCGGCGGACAAAAATATACGGACGGAGGATTTTACGACGGTGTCCGCACAGCAACAACATTTTTTGTAAAAAAATCTCTTACAGGGTTGCTTTTGGAAAAAAATCTGACTATAATAAATTGTTCTCAATGTTTGGTACATTATATTTATATACGGAGGAACTGACATGAGCAAAAAGTATTGTTACCTGTTCACCGAGGGCAACGCCAAGATGCGTGAGCTGCTGGGCGGCAAGGGCGCGAACCTGGCGGAGATGACCAACATCGGTCTGCCCGTGCCCCAGGGCTTTACCATCACCACCGAGGCCTGCACCCAGTATTACGAGGATGGCCGTCAGATCAACGACGAGATCATGGCGGAGATCATGGAGTATATCGAGAAGATGGAGAAGATCACCGGCAAGAAGTTCGGCGATCTGGAGAACCCCCTGCTGGTGTCCGTGCGCTCCGGCGCCCGCGCCTCCATGCCCGGCATGATGGACACCATCCTGAACCTGGGCCTGAACGAGGATGTGGTGGACGTTATCGCCAAGAAGTCCAACAACCCCCGCTGGGCCTGGGACTGCTACCGCCGCTTTATCCAGATGTACTCTGACGTCGTTATGGAAGTCGGCAAGAAGTACTTTGAGCAGCTGATCGATGCCATGAAGGAGAAGAAGGGCGTCACCCAGGACGTGGAGCTCAGCGCCGAGGATCTGAAGGAGCTGGCCATGCAGTTCAAGGCCGAGTACAAGTCCAAGATCGGCTCCGACTTCCCCACTGACCCCAAGGAGCAGCTGATCGGCGCCATAAAGGCCGTGTTCCGTTCCTGGGATAACCCCCGCGCCAACGTGTACCGCCGCGACAACGACATCCCCTACTCCTGGGGTACCGCCGTCAACGTCCAGTCCATGGCCTTCGGCAACATGGGCGACGACTGCGGCACCGGCGTGGCCTTCACCCGTGACCCCGCCACCGGCGAGAAGAAGCTCATGGGTGAGTTCCTGACCAACGCCCAGGGCGAGGACGTGGTGGCCGGCGTGCGTACCCCCATGCCCATCGCCGAGATGGCTGAGAAGTTCCCCGAGGCCTATGACGAGTTCGTCAAGGTCTGCAACATTCTCGAGGACCACTACCGCGACATGCAGGACATGGAGTTCACCGTGGAGCACGGCAAGCTGTACATGCTGCAGTGCCGCAACGGCAAGCGCACCGCTCCCGCCGCTCTGAAGATCGCCTGCGACCTGGTGGACGAGGGCATGATCTCCGAGCAGCAGGCCGTGGCCATGATCGATCCCCGCAACCTGGATACCCTGCTGCATCCCCAGTTCGACCCCAAGGCGTTGAAGGCCACCGAGCCGGTGGGCAAGGCGCTGCCCGCCTCCCCCGGCGCCGCCTGCGGCAAGATCGTGTTCAACGCCGAGGACGCCAAGGAGTGGGCTGCCCGGGGCGAGAAGGTGGTTCTGGTTCGTCTGGAGACCTCTCCCGAGGACATCGAGGGCATGAAGGCCGCTCAGGGCATCCTGACCGTCCGCGGCGGCATGACCTCCCACGCGGCTGTGGTGGCGCGCGGCATGGGCAAGTGCTGCGTCTCCGGCTGCGGTGCCATCAACATGGACGAGGCCAACAAGCAGTTCACTCTGGCCGGCAAGACCTATCACGAGGGCGACTGGCTGAGCCTGGACGGCTCCACCGGCAGCATCTACGACGGCGCTATGCCCACCGTGGACGCCAACGTGGGCGGCGACTTCGGCCGCATCATGGCGTGGGCGGACAAGTTCCGCCGCCTGAAGGTGCGCACCAACGCCGACACCCCCGCCGACGCTGCCCGTGCCCGTTCTCTGGGCGCTCAGGGCATCGGCCTGTGCCGTACCGAGCACATGTTCTTCGAGGGCGACCGTATCGCCGCCATCCGCGAGATGATCTGCTCCGACACCAAGGAGCAGCGCGAGAAGGCTCTGGCCAAGCTGCTGCCCATGCAGCAGGGCGACTTCGAGGGCATCTACGAGGCCATGGAGGGCTGCCCCGTCACCATCCGCTTCCTGGATCCCCCTCTGCACGAGTTCGTTCCCACCGAGGAGGCGGACATCGAGCTGCTGGCCAAGGATATGGGCAAGACCGTGGCCGACATCAAGGCCATCATCGCCTCCCTGCACGAGTTCAACCCCATGATGGGTCACCGCGGCTGCCGTCTGGCCGTCACCTTCCCGGAGATCGCCGTCATGCAGACCCGTGCCGTCATCCGCGCCGCCATCAACGTCCAGAAGAAGCACCCCGACTGGAACATGGTTCCCGAGATCATGATCCCGCTGGTGGGCGAGGTCAAGGAGCTGAAGTTCGTCAAGGACGTGGTTGTCAAGACCGCTGACGAGGAGCTGGCCGCCGCCGGTATGAACATGAAGTACCTGGTGGGCACCATGATCGAGATCCCCCGCGCCGCGCTGACCGCCGATCAGATCGCCACCGAGGCTGAGTTCTTCTCCTTCGGTACCAACGACCTGACCCAGATGACCTTCGGCTTCAGCCGCGACGACGCCGGCAAGTTCCTGCCCTCCTACTACGACAACAAGATCTACGAGAGCGATCCCTTCGCCCGTCTGGACCAGGTCGGCGTGGGCAAGCTGGTGGATATGGCCTGCAAGCTGGGCCGCGCCACCCGCCCCGACATCCATCTGGGCATCTGCGGTGAGCACGGCGGCGACCCCTCCTCCGTGGAGTTCTGCCACAAGGTGGGTCTGGACTACGTGTCCTGCTCTCCCTTCCGTGTGCCCATCGCCCGTCTGGCCGCCGCACAGGCTGCCATCAAACAAGGGTGAGCTATCTCTGAGCAGGTGAAACAGCAAGTATTCACTGACTAAGTGATATACATTGCTCCGTTTATCTGGCTTTTTGACCCGAAATAAAGAAAAATACGGTGTTGCTCCAAATGGAGTGACACCGTATTTTTTATTGCTTTTATAGGGCAAGTTGGGAAAATGGGAGAGCAGATTAGATATTCAGTGTGCCAATGGCACTCTGAATGGCACTCTGAATGGCACATTGAAGGGGGCACTCTGAAGGGTTGGGGCATTAACAAAAATGATGCATTGTCTTTGGTACTGCTGTAAGGTACAGTCTGTCCAGAGGTGATGCATTATGGATTTTTGCTACAGGCGCAATCGTAAGATTGAGGACACAAAGAAAGCGGACAAGGCATTTGATAGGGTCTATGCTGAAAAGGGTGATGATGGTACAGCCTTGCAGGAACTGCTTGGATATGTGAGAGCTGGTGACACTGTGACTATTGAGGATGCCAGAGAGCTTGGTGAGTCAGCTACTGAGTTTATTGAGCTGGCTCTGGCATTGTACAGGAAGCGGGCTGTGTTGATATGTAAGACACCTAAAATTGACACAGCGGCAGGCTATTGGCAAATGGTGCTTGCTGAAATCACAAAGTTGACAGCAGGGAACAATGGCAATGATGATGGACGGCCATCAAGGTTTGTGGAGGATCTATATAAGTGTTTTGATCTCGTAGAGTGCCGCAAGATGACAGTAGACGAAGCCTGTGACAAGATGGGTATTAGCAGGACAACCTATTACCGTTATTGGCGTAAGGTCAAAAGTGCCCCGCAGAGGGAGCGTCACACAGAGCTTTTTGAGGAATTGCAGGTCAAGATAGAAGCAAATGAGTTGAGTATTTCCGCAGCTTGCAGGCAGATGAATATTGGCGCAGGAACTTATTACAAGATGAGAGATCAATATGAGAGGGAGAAACTGGGTGACTAGGTCACCTGATTTGAAATGATAGAGCAAAATAGAGTAACGAAGGCAGAGTACTGGGTCACTGGGTCATGTGGGTCACCAGTTTCAACTATTATTTGCTATCAACACAAAAAATGTTGTTGAATAAATGATGGCGTTGCGAGATAATAAAGTAGAGATTATTTGAAACGGTGCATTGGTACGCGGAACAGACATTAGTAAAGGAAAGCACAAGCACTTAAAGAAAACTTACTACACGCAAATGCTGGAGGGTACACTATGGAAAACACGAACATGCATGAAAATATACATACGAATAATAAGGAAATAACTCCTCTTCTCAGTGGGTTAGGTGAGAATTGTGAAAATTTAATGCTCAGGAAAGTAATTCAAAATTCATTCTCTACATTTACAAAAATCCTGAGACAGTTAAATGAGAAACGTTTACCCTACTATCTTTGTGGTGGTACAGGTAGCCTTGAGGAACTGTACACAATGGGGCTGAGTAAGACTATACTTGGTGGGCCTTATGCAGTGTGCCCCAAGTGCGGAGAGATGACCTCAGACCACATTATGGAGCTTGTTAATGGAGAAAGAGTTACTTGTGATAAATGTGGTGGTACTCTTGCACTTGATGGAGCTGATACAGATAATGTCTACTTTTGGCATCCTGTTAATAGCGATGTACATTTTGAAGTGTGCGTTAATGATGAAGGGTTTAAGCTGGCACATGACTACATTGAGAGTTTAATCCAGTCATTACAGTTATCCTCTGATGAACTTGCAATAACAGAGTCACCAACAGAACGTGTACTCGTTTACAGGCGGATCACAGTGAAATGTGATGGAACTGTGCCCAATAAGCATTACAGTGTCCCTCAGTTCATAGTTCTACATGATGAACTTGATAAATTCATAGAAGATGATCTTCGTTCTGGAAAGTCAATCCTTGCTCCTGACTACGCAAATCTAGTAGATTCCTTTTCAAAGGATAAGTTCCAAATTATAGCATTGCAGCGTGGAGATGTTGCAAGTAGTACAGACCGTGAGAACTCAGATGAATTTTTTGAAATCCTAACAGAGGTATGCGGCATGACTGATTACCCAATGACACCAGAGGATATATATAATACAATAATTTTAAGTTGTGTTGGTGAAGATGTGGCTTTGAAACTCTATGAGTGGTTTATTTCTAGTGCACACCCTATAAGTATTGCAGCATTAAGAGACAAGTTTGAAAATGCAAAATCATACATTTATGATATAAAAATGCTATGGATGTCTCGCATAATCAATATGAAATCCCGCTATGAGAATAAGGACTTTGTGGCAATGCATTACTTGCTATCCCTTTAACTCAGTTTATCAAGTTCATAGGCATAACAGGCTGGATCAGGCACTTACAAATCCTCACCGTTACAGGTGGGGATTTTTTCATGCATAGTACAGGTTCAACAGGTACTTTAAGCACCCAAGTTCCTACCTATAAGGGTTTAACCCTGTACTCATAGTACCAAGGCTCCTGCATAGAGCAAACCCAGCAGGTACCTTTGTTATCAAGTTCCCTACCTTTGATAGTTCCCACAGGTACTTTAAGCACCCAGGTTCCCTACTCCAAGTGTTTACCACCATACCTTGAGAGACAAGTTGATGTACTTTTGATAGTTCCCACAGGTACAATAAGCGATTTACCACATACCTTCAATACCCAGGTTCCCTACTCCAAGTGTTTACCACCATACAATAAGCACCCAGGTTCCTACATTGAATGGTTTACCACCATACAATAAGCACCCAAGTTCCTACATTGAATGGTTTACCACATACCCTAACTACCCAGGTTCCTACATTGTGTATTTTTAAGTGGTATTTTTATGATGCATTGAGATGAGAGAATATAGTTTATATGAATTGACCGAGGTACATAGCAATCATACATAACCCTACTAGGTGTCTATATATGAATTGACCGTGGTCTATATATGAACTGACCATATTACTCTAAGGAGGAAAACTAAACATGGCAGGATATCCGTATTATATTAGTCGCATCAGCAGTGATGATGCTAGAGACTTTGGGAACGCAATTAAGCGGCTCCTTGCAACTGACACTAGGACAGATAAAGAAATTGGCAGTGACTCACTCTATTCATTTGAATACTCGGTAGGTATTGGTGAGGACTTTGACTACTGTTTAGGTTTTTACACGGCATTGGTTTATGTAGTGGAGCTTAAGAAGGAAATAGAAAAGATTAAGGAGGAGGCAGAGCAGCGTTTACGGCAGCAAGAGATATCAATGCGGCAACAGCAGTTTCAGCAGATGCTCAGACAGCAGCCACCTCAGCCACAGCAGCCACCTCAGCCACCTCAGCCCACTTCAAAAATAGAGAAGCGTTACCAGCAGATGCGGCAGGGCACTGTGAAGCCGAGGTTTCGTTCTGATGTGCCAACAGAGCTATTAAGGAAAATGCGTGAGCGTGGTTACTCCTATGAACGCATTTCAAGAGAAACTGGTTTATCAAAGTCGGCAGTGATTTACCGCCTCAAGTAAACCAAAGATACAGTAAGCAACAAAGGGAACTGTGAGAGATCACGGTTCCCTTTTTTATATGCACTAAAGCATAGTCACACCTACATTGGAAAATGAGAGATACAGTAAAACCACTAATTTTACTATTAGAAATACTTTAAGAACAAGTAACACAGACATCTAAATATTCAACCATACATGTAAAGAAAAACGGTAACGACTAAATAATTTCGGTATCGTCTAAATTTTATACATTGCAAGTAAAGAGATATATAAATTAAAAAGTTCAAAAGAACTTGGAAATTTGGAGGTATTAAAGATGAAGAACTTTTTGATTTGCACAAGCATTCTAGGTGCAGAGTTTACAGGTTTGCTTTTAGCGGTGTCTCACTACAACTTCGTCCTTGCATTCCTGCTTGGAGCAGTTGCCATTGAGACAGCGAGGATCATGGCAAAGGTCTTTGCATATTAAAAGTAATCACAGGAAGAAAACACAACACATTTCATTGGAGGTATTTATCATGAAGACATTAAACATTTACACTGGTACAACTAAGGCTTGGAACTGGGCTATCAATGGCGGCAGCGTAGTCAAGCTGTCAGAGGATCTTTTGGAGAAGGCTACAGTCATTAAAGAAGGCAATGGCAATGCGTATCTGGAGCATCCTGTTATCGATGACATCGTAGTGTTGGTGCCTGGGCGTTATCACTCAGGGTCTACCGACATTACCTGTGGAGTTATTCTCGACAGGTTTATCACTTGCTCTAAGACTGGTGAGACATTCAACACCGTTGATATACTCTCCCAGTTTAAGTGGGGTATCTCAACCACAGCTCATGGGCGTGGCTATGTAGTCGCCGTGGGCTGTGAGGGCACGGTGTTCCAGCGTAGAAAGCTGGGCATTGAGGATGTTCTTTTGGCTTATGCAGTCAACGGCAGGCTTGAGCCTGTTGTTTCCCCGGCAGTGCGGGGTAATTACAACGTACATCATAAATCCTTTGTCTGGGATCTCAGGGTCAAGCACTTGGCTCTGATTTCTAAGAAGGAGCATCAGGAGTACCATCACGTGTACTCCCATAAGTCACACCAAGGCGTGTACACGCTGACAAGTGTGGCGATGTTTATCCCTGTCCTCGCAATGAGGGCAAAGAAAACCGCTAAGAAGCAGCCAGCGGCCGTTGCCGCCGCAGTCTGCTAAAATTGCATAGCCCAGGTGACCGAATGATCCGAGGTCACCTGGGCTATGGGGTCACCCGAAATAAATGTTTCAATAGGGTGGCCACAGTTTGACCGTCATTTTGAAATAAAAAAGTGAAGCTATGATTATCAAGAAAGGTTTGACACCTGTTGATATGAGTACTTCAAATTTCAAAATAGCGGTGCTTCAATAGGGTATAGTTCAATGAAATAAAAAGAAATACAGAATGGAGGCATAAACATGTATTTCAGTAATTTTGAAGACCTCAATGATTTGGGGAAGCAGCTTATCAAAGCCGGTATGGGCAATGCCAAGGTCACAGCACGTATGATATCAAGGAAGGTGACTTTTGATAATTGGGATGGCTCGGCAGATGGGTACTTGGACATGATGACTGGTAAGCGTCATCGTGTCATGGTTTACTCCCTCAAGATTAAAGGCCATGAGACTGGCTGGATGACTAAGCAGGAGCTTATTATGATGCTGAATAGGCTGATTGGTAGAGTGTAACAGATTGTTAAATAGGGAGGGCATTTGTATGGGAATGATTTTCGGAGAGTTTAGCTCTTCGGACTGGCAGAGCACGATTACAAAGCTGAGGAAGGATGCCACAACCTACAAGTTGAATGAAAACTACGAGCTGGAGATTGATAGTAGTCATTTCCATGATGGCACTATCTATCCGGTGGCACAGTGGGATTTGCGTGGTCGTTACCCTGATGAGCTGTCTCACTCAGATATTTATAGATACCTGTGCTGTGATAGTATTGGTCTTGAGTATTGTCATGGCGTAATCTTTCAGGGGCGTCAGGTCGGCTATGATCTGTTTAGACCTCAGATCGAAAAGCTGAAATGCAAAATCCCTGACTATCAGAAGTTCTTCAAGTTCGTGCCAGTCAGGTACATACTGCTGACTGAGAAATATAGTACTCAGTGTGGGGCGTTCATCGACATGATAGCATGTGGCAGCTACAATATGATGATTGAAAAGGCATTTGAGAAGCTGCGTGAAAACCCAAGTGAACGCTATTTGATTTGTGATGTGGCAGGAAACTTGAAATGCGTGTCATGCCGAGTTCGTAGAGTGTCAGAGACAAATCAGAAGTCCGAGCCGGACAAGCTGTATGTAAAGCCGGTCTACAATTATTACTGGGCAGCCAATGCACCAAGTTAATAAGTGGAACATGTTAGCAGCAGAGGGTAGGCACTTGGAGTGCTTACCCTCTATCTTTTTGCAAACAAAACCAGAAAATTTGGAGTTTACACCACAAGGACACAGCGTTACAATTCCGCAACCAAATTGAAAGAGGTGGATTTGGAATGGCTGAAAAGCGGTATGGGTTTATTAGATGCTCCACGGATAAGCAAAATGAAGCACGGCAGTTAAAGGCACTGCATGATTTTGGCATTCCGGATGAGGACATCATCATTGAGAAGGAGTCTGGTAAGCTACGAGGTGTAGAGCGTGAGCAGTATTCCGTGCTGAGGAAGCTGCTGCGAGAGGGTGACAGTCTGGTGGTAGATGCGATTGACCGCCTTGGCCGTAAGAAAAGTGACATTAAATCCGAAGTAGAATATCTACGGAGTAAGAAGGTCAGGCTGATTGTATTATCCCTCCCTACTACCACGATTGACCCAGGACAGGGGCAAGAATGGGTACTCGATATGGTAACGAACTTGTTGATTGAAGTTTATGCGAGTATTGCAGAGCAAGAGCTAGTTGAAAAAGAGCGGAGAACACGTGCCGGTATTGAAATAGCAAAGAGTGAGGGTAAGTACAAGGGCAGGAAGCCTATTGAGTATGATGGTCAGCAGCTTGAAAAGTGTTATAGCAGGTGGAAATCTGGAGCGATTAAGACATCTGAATTTCAAAAGCTACTCGGGTTGAAACCGAATACATTTTATAGAGCAATAGAAAAATATGAACAGCAGATTGGAGTGAAACCAGCGGTATAAAAGGATTAGGCTGAACAAGTTGAGATTTTGTAGAGACATTGCAAATTTGCGAATACTTGAAAACTGAATATTTTTAGCGAAATCGACTTTGGGGTGGTTTATCCAGAACATTTGGATACCACCCATTCTTTTTGATTTTTTCTGGATACCTGTTGGTGTTTTGTTGGATGCCTGGTTTTATGCATTGGTTTAATGGAAGGTATATTTAATTTTTAATAAGTTAAATAAAAGAAATTTTCAGTTGGTCAAATTTATTTATGAGGTGATTTTTTATGGAAGACAAGATCAATGGTACAAAGAACACTGGCATTCAGGATAATGAAGAGATGCTCTACCAAGAGGTAGAACAGCAGGACAAGAAGATTGAGGCTCAAGAGAAGAAGATTAAGCAGCAGAAGAGTGATAAGCGTAGAAAGAATTTGATTATTGCATTTCTGCTTGTCGTAATCATTATTCTCCTGTTGAGAGCATGTGACAGCCATTCCAACCCCGTGATTGAGGACTTGAGGGAGCGGTTTGGTGTCGAGACAGACGTTGATGCAAATGATGACTTCTCTGAGAAGTCCAAAGAGGAAATCGAAAAGGAACTGAACGAAAAGGTTCAGGCAGGTTATATCAACATCAGCATGAACCTGGCTCCTGAGTTTGAGACTGGTACATCAGAAGGAAACCTGATGATCGTCAATGAGGACATTAACAACTATCCTCAGGTCGTTCAGATCTATATCAAGGACAGTGGTGAGCTGGTTTATGAGAGCAAGCTCATTCCGGTTGGAACAAAGATCGACACCGGAAAGCTGTTAGTTGACCTTGATAAAGGCGAATATCCCTGTGTGGCCTACTTCCACAATGTGGATCCGGAAACAGGGTACTCCCTTGGCAAGGCTGGAGCAGAACTGACTATCAAGGTTCTGGGCTAAATAAGTAGTTACGCCGAGAGGCTTAACGAACGGCTTGTTTACCTGGAACGTTGACAAGCCGCAAATACAAAATCTTTTTATAAAAGGAGACAAAACTATGAAGACTATGAAGACGTTCCTGGCCATGGTTATGGCACTCTCTATGGTGGCTTGTATGGCAACCACCGCTTTCGCAGCAGACCTGTCCGCTTTTGATGGAGCAGGTGTCAAGATTGATGCTACTGACGGTGCAGGTGAAGTTCCTGTTAAGCTGTATGCTGAGGGCACTACCTTCTCCGTTACCGTCCCCACCTCTCTCCCTGTTTCCGTTGATGCTAACGGTGCTGTGACTGTGGCTACCGATGCCAAGATCATCAATAACAGCTTCGGTGCTGTTAAGGTCACTGACCTGAAGGTTGCTGCAACTGGCGGTTGGGCACTGGTTGACTATGACTCTGCGGATATGACCGCTGAGAAGGTTAACACCAAGAAGATGGCAATGATTATCAACGGTGAGAAGACCACTGGTGCTGACGCTATCTCCTTCACCGCTGCGAACTGGAACCGCATGGAAGGTAAGAACGCCACTGACTCTGACGAGCTGGCTATTACTTATAATGCCAAGGTTCCCGCTCAGTCCGCTGCTATCAACGGTTCCACTGTTGCTAACGTGACCTTCACCGTGGCTTGGGATCTGGCT
Organism: uncultured Oscillospiraceae bacterium; assembly: GCA_934590325.1. Lineage (GTDB taxonomy): Bacteria > Bacillota > Clostridia > Oscillospirales > Oscillospiraceae > Vescimonas. The sequence continues at coordinate 42,083 of CAKTOW010000003.1, read as the reverse complement.
GAGTAATTAAGACAGGACAATAAATAACAGGCTGGGAGGGGAGAAATCCCCTCCCTCCTAAAAAGGAGAGTAGCATGAAGTTTCCGATTGGTGTCTTGATGAAGACAGACAGACTAAAAGAAGGCGTTGCCTTTTACGACACCGAGACAGGTTCGGTAGTTTATATGAGCCTTGAGCAGATTAAGCGAGCTTGTGAAAGAGGTTCAACGGATTTGGCTGGTGTAACAGTCAATTCCTCAAGGGTAGTAAAATTCAAGAGCACTTTCCGTCAGCTTGGTACAATTGGAGGTGGCTCGGAAGACTCGGTCACTGTGATCAAGAGACTTATAGGCCCATCAAGTATTCAGTTTGAGATTGTTGACACCATTGGAAATGTGAGAATGGTTACTAAAGATGAACTGATTGAACTCCATAAAAACAAGCGAATAGCGGGAGTAAAGTTTGTTGGCGACAAAATGTTTGTCGCAAATGAAGTAGAGACATTCATTGGTAAGAATTAAAGTACATTCAAGAAAGGAGCTTATACATGGAGTCAGAAGTAAGTGGAATTGCCCGTTTAGGCGTTGTACTTTTAGCCCTCGCAGTACTCATTGGTTTGGGATTTGGCATTTTCCAGATTTCCAAGGGCACTGCAAATACCGGCGTAACTCGTGTTCAGGCTGAGCTGGACGGTGTATCTGAGTCAGTCTACACTAGTTATGACCAGACAATTATTACTGGAACGATGGTTCGTTCCGCTATGTCAGATTTTGAAGGTGAGAGCACTGCCATTCTGGTGGCAACGCAGGCTTGGGTTAATAACCTGAAAGCTGCTGAGGCAAAGATTGGTAAATCTTACGAGGACATCTTAAAGAGCGGTTCAGGTTTAAGTGAGTCCTATGCTGCTAAGGTTACAGACAAGGAAGGAATTGCCCTTCCTATTATCTGGGCTTACAAGGACAACAAGCTAGACAATGGTACTGATAACGAGTATAAGGTGGCAACCTCAGCTGGTGAGCAGGTACACGGCTGCTTCATTAACTACAATGCACTGCTCGGTGCTAAGGCAGCTTCCGGTAAGGTTGATATTGCCCCTGGTTGTGTCTCTGAGCTTGGCTCAGTCAACGGATATGAGTTGAATATGGCTGGTATCTATTTTGACTCTAACTGCTACCGTTGCACTTCCGGTTTTGCAACCGATGACACTGGTAGAGTGCTGTTCAACAATATCACCGGTAACCTGGCTAAGACTGGCAGAACAGAGTTTGTTCCCACTGGTGCTAAGTTCCAGTCCTATCTGCTCAAGGATGCCTCTGGTACGACAATGGGATTTGTGTTACAGCAGTCCAGCGGTAACTAATTGACAGTGGAAAAAGTGCAGGAAACGAGCAAAATATTTAGAGATGCCCTGGCATTAGTAATGCCGGGGCATCTTTCTATATACTCCTGAAAAAATAGATATACATTGGCAAAAGCCGGTTAGACGTTACCAGTTTGGTGAACGTTTATCCGGCTTTTTCATGCAATCATTCAGTTGAGCAACAGACAGTCCGGCACTGTTGATAGACATGTTGAGAAAATCCATACAGTCCCCCTAAAAACGACATACAAGCCGATATACATGTACGTAATTAAATGATGCAAATCATTTCGTGTAGATGGTTATGCAGTATACGTTGACATGAAATGCATGTAAATTTATAGTTATGGAGGACTTTCAGCATGGATAGACAGGACAAGATCATGAGTGAAGTAATGGGAAATGAAATGCGGATTAAGTTCAAGGGTTTTGAACATGTTGCCTTTTTTGCGAAAAACATCATCACACCAAATGCTACAAATCCGGTGCGTCAAATCGGCGTAAGGTACAATGGATATGAAACGGAGTGGGTCACCCCGTCAAAGATTGGGAGCCTTTACAACAGAATTTTGGATATGGGCGTTAACGTCGAGTTCGATGATTTCTCTAACTACGAAAAAATGATACGCGAGGTAAACGAGGAGGCAAATCGCCAGGGCAACACATTCGTCATGTGGGAACATCAATGCACCGGCTGGCACACAATCAAGGGTCATAGGGTTTATCTTGGCGCAGATTCGGTTGGTATGCCTGGTGGCGCAGTTTCCCATTTCGACAATACCGGAATCAGCGTGAACCGTCAAATCAAAAAAGCTGGCACGTTTGACGGCTGGGTGGCAGCAGTTGACAAATTCATTTTGGGAAAGCGGATCAACGAGGCCGTAATAGCTGCGTCATTCGCTGGTATCTTACGCGGCTGCTACCCCGATGAGATGTTCAGCAAACAGGGGCTTGTTTTGAACATCTTCGGTGAAAGCGGCAACGGCAAGACCACACTGGTACGGGCCGCTCACTCCATATTCTCCTCTCCGGACTGTTTTCAAAACTACAATGGCACGGAGAACGCGATCATGCAGGTCATAGCCGAGCGTGGTGAGATGGTGAGCGCAATTGACGACGTATGCCAAGGGGGAAACAAGAACGTCTTAGATTTAATTTTCAATATTTCATCAGGAAACGGCAAAAATCGTTGCAAAAGTAGCGGCAGCACTCGACAGCCGCAGCAATTTTATGGTACTATCCTTACAAGTAATATCACGCCGATTTTGCATTTGACGGGTGAAAATGTCGGGCAGCTTCGGCGAGTTATAGAGGTTGGTGTAACAGATACCGACAAGATTGCTGACAGCGGTGCCGAAGCAGATGCCATGACAGCGGTTTTTGACACGAATTATGGCAATGCTGCCGAGCAGTTCGCAAGCACTTTGCTTAATGGTGTCAGCCTTGACGAAATCCGCGAACTGTACGGCAGCTATTATTCAGCAGCTGATGGCAAAGTTGCGAATGGATTGCAGAACAAATTAGCCTTGGTTTTGGTGTGTGCCGAAATCTGTAATCTGGCATTTTTCAAAGGAGCTGAGAAGAAATTTGATGTGCATGGCATGCTGGAGTATTTGATCTTGGTGTGCCAAGAGTCCGCAGCAAGGTTTACTTACCCAGCGGCGCGAGTTCAGTTAAACGGGTTGTGCGAGCAGCTTAAAACTTACTTCAAAAACAATAAGAGTCATCTCCATGAAGGCAGATTCGCCGAAAGAGAAGACCGAAACAAGTGGATAGGGATGTACAAAACCGATAGCCGAGGATGCATTACCATCTACATTCCAGACACTGGCGACTGCGAGGGAACTTTCGATACAATACTCGCAGGGTTTGCACCGGAGGACATTTTAGGGCGTGAGCAGAGGCCGACCGTTGATGCATCTTCTTTTGAGGCAGCTTTACATGAGCTGAAATGCAATTTGCATGTTATACAGGCGCGTGCCAAGGGATATAAAAAGAACATTGTTATGGAGCATGGCGGCAAGCAGGAACCGGTTTATGCACTCTACTTTGGTAAGACTTTCAAGTTTTAATAGCTAGGAGGTATATTGGAATGGCTCGGAAATACATGACGTTGCGTCGTTACGGTGGCAAAGCAAGAATGGCAAGCTGGATCATGCCAGTAATTGAGAAGATTGCGAAAGAGAATGATTTGCATACTTTGGTTGACGTATTTGGTGGCGGTGGAACAATTGCACTAGCTGCCACCAAGATTACTGACAATAAAGGTAATCCTTGGTTCAAAAAAATCTACTATAATGATAATGAAACATCGCTTGTAACATTGATGCGAGTTCTCAAAGATGCAAATGAGACAAGCCAACTGGTTAGCTATCTTGGCAAAACTGCATATACGAAAAGCAATTGGACGAAAGCACATGGGATGAGCAAAAAGATAAATGCAGGTAATACGGACGGGATGAGTGACATCGATATTGCCTGGGCACACTTTGTGAATACAATGCTATCTCGTGACTCCGCAGGAAATGAATATATAAAACCGAAAGTATATAAAACCCGAAACATATTGTTGGGATACAAAAATAAAATATTGGAGCTACCTAAATTTACAAGGCCATTGCAGCAGATTGAAATTTGCGAGATGGACTACATTGATTTGCTGACAAAGGTCAATCGAGAACACCTTGAAAAAGAGGCGGTACTTTACCTGGATCCACCTTACATTCAGGCAACACGTGCTGAGAACGCTAAGAACGTGTACACTAATGAAATGGATATGGTGCACCACCTCAACGTAATTCTCTCGCTGCTCGAAGTGTTTCCGTACTGGGTGTTATCTGGATACGAGCACTCGGTCTATACAGATGAAATTGCCAAATATAGTGACATTCAGTGTAAGAAAAAGCTTCAAAGCAAATCTACTTCTAACAATGGTGCCAAGGGCCTTGAATGTCTGTGGTATCGTGGATAAATAAAAATCTAGAGCACCTGTTGAAAGGCAGGTGCTCTTCTCTTTTTCTTTCATACATAGTGACTTTCGTTGGAAGCATATTTGACTTTTTCAGGAGGCGTATAAGTAAGCATTTCCTTGATAGAAGTCAAATTTATTTAATATGGAGGGTTAGGTATGAAAGAGAAAGTTTTAAGCTGTATACTTGTAGCCCTAGCGTTGACAGCATTATCCGTAAATTTGACTGCATGTAGTGCAGATACACAGGCAGTAGAATATAACGCAGAGACATCTGTAAATTATGAGTCAGGCATTCTCGATGTCAAGTTTACTCCGGCAGACACGGCAGATGGTTTTGTATACGTTCGGTGCAATTCAGAGGCATTGAATGATGAAACCCATAGATATGTAGTATCTCTGCAAAATGCTGATGAGCCTAATAGCAAGACTGGGAGCGGTATTTACTATCAGTTCACCTTAAATTACTTCAATGATTGGATTAGGTGTCCACTCCCCTATGCGAACACAAACATGATTGTGACTGAGTGGAACACTGATAAGTATGATGAAGCCTTTACAGCAGATATTAACTACTCCCCTAAAAAGGTTGAGACAGTAAGCATAACCGGTGCCGGTGACTATATGCTGTGTGTTGATAATTTCAATCAGAAGACAGCCTTAGTCTACTGGACAGATGAGCAGGAGGCTCAGGTGACAGAGCTGCTTGGACTTGGTGATATTGAGGCGGCAGATGTCAATGAATATGAGATTGAGGCATTTATGACTTTTGTGAGCGGTAATGCAACAAATGACAGAGAGCACACCAAGTTTGAATACGACTATGATAAGAAAGGTCGCAACAGGCCAGAGGACAAACAGTACGATGTGTTAATCCATAGAGGCGTTCTTGAAAATCACAAGGGCGTGTGCAGTGACCTGAGTGCAGTTTACACTGTGGCTCTCCGCAGCCAAGGTATCCCTTGTATTTATTGTGAGGGCTGGGCTGAGTATGACGGAAACAGTGGTCAACATGCTTGGGTTCAGGTCGCTGATGAAAACAATGGGTTCAGTGGAATAGCAGATCCGACCCGTGGTATTGATAATGTGACTGCTGGTAACGGCACATATACTCTGTACGCTATGAAGTAAGCACTGTGAAATTGAGAGATACTAGTGCTAATTTCCAATGGTCTATCTTGTAAGCATGGCAATAATAGATAGTATAATTTATTTAATTTCGGTACCGTCGGTTGGGCAATAGTCTGGCCGGTCTTCCATAATACCTCTTGGGGAACACCGTCTTCGTAAGAAGGCGGTGTTTCTCTATTTTCTGATAAATACAGCCTTTTTAGTGATTGTTGTTACGAAGCCAAGACTTTATAATGGCACAAATCAAAATGAAAGGCGGTATAAAAATGATAGAATTACAACCTGAACAGTACAGAGGACAAGTTGAGCGAATATCTGGCCTGACACCTGAACTGTTCGACCTGATGGTGGCAACGGTGAACCTGTTGACAGCATTTGAGGTAAGCTCTCAGAGTTTATTGGACAAGCTGATACTGGAAGACCACAACTCCCAAGATGTACTTTCCTTTATAGTTGGAGAGCTTGAGGAGCTGGAGGGCATGGACATTATGAACGCTCCGTATGCTCCTCTTGATATGTGAGATACTCGCTTGAAAAGTTGTAAAAATATCTGATTTTAACAAAAATAGGTAATATTTTTTGTGCAAAAGTTTGACAAGTTAAGATTTTTCGCGTTATAATTATGTTGTCCAAAGGCAGAAATTGGGCGGATAATAACGAAAAGAGGATAAAAATATGGACACAAAACAGACTGGTGCAATAGCCATTCCTGACAGGTTTCAGTCAAGAACCTGCTCTAAGATGAGTCCGTTTGTGCTTGACAGGGTTTGGAAGAACTTTGCCAAGTACGTCAAGGATGAAGGACTCTGCGTGGTAAAGATCACTAAGTGCCCGGGGCAGGAAAACTTGCTGCATATCAGCTTGGAGAGCATCCCGCACTTCAAGACGGTGTGTTTTAACACCTGCACATGGCAAAATGCCGCTGACACTGTGCGTGTGGTGCTGATCCAGATGGATGACGGTGTCTACATGTTTGAGTACAATGAGTTCATTGGGCTGACCGGCGAAGACCCTCTCGCCTCGTAATATCAGTGTGAAGAATGGGAGTCATGTTTATGGCTCCCATTTTTCGCGTCCTAATGCATGTGCAAAGAAGCATTGGTTTCTGATTTTTTGATAAAGTTTGGGTTTAATGTACCTTTGAAATGGTGACATACAGTAAAGAAAAATTATAGGCATCAAGGGTATGCCTGTCTCAGAGCATTGGGGGATTTCAGATAAACAGTATGGCTATAGTCGGCTTTATTGAGAAGTTTCAGAATGTGGTGACAATTTGGTGACTAAGGGTATTATGATAGAACGACAGATGAAAAGGAGATAATAACTTGTTCTGTAGAGAGTACATAGAGTTCATAAAAAAGAACTATCCAAAGGGAACACGTATCAGACTAGATCACATGGAAGACCCATTTGCACCTGTTCCGGCAGGTACAGAGGGTGTAGTGGACAGTGTTGATGATGCAGGACTAATTCACATGCACTGGGATAACGGAAGGACATTGCCACTAATTCCCTGTGAGGACAAGTTCACTGTTATAAGTAAATAGAGCAGTAAGGAACAAGAATAAGTTTAATCCCAGGGTGTAAGCCTTGGGATTTTTTATTGCCTATGAAGGATAGGTAGACATTATGAAAATGAAATAAAAACGGAGCATTGTAAATAGCCGAATGTCTAATAAATAAGGCTTCTTAAAGAAAAAGCACACTTGGTAAATAAAGAAGATACGCTAACTGGAGTGGCGGGGATCCTGATACGATATTTGGCTTAGGCCCTGAGGTAGCCGAGCAGACTTAGTGCAACCAAAGTGATACTGTGGGCTATTCAGAGACATTGAAAAATCTAAATAAAAACGAGACAGGGTAAATAATTCTTGGACAGTTAAAGAATTTCAATACCCTTAAACGAAAAGGGATGCGTGGTAAAAAATTAGCCGTCTATGAAATATACATGTTCGTAATAAAAGGTATATTTCAAATTAAGTGAAATGGAAAGTGAATGTTAAAGGAGGACTAAGATATGAGAATGGATGACTACTTGGCTTCTGTTGGGAACAGCTTTTTGCAGCATGTGGTGAAAAGGCCAGAACTCAGCATTAAGGTTGAGGACTCAGCCAAGCAGAAGATGACCTATTTCGTGCTCTTGCAGAAAGTGCCAGACAAATCAATTAAGCGTCTGGAGGTCAACCCGACAAAAGATAAGGTTGTTGGAAAGTATATCAGCATGGATGACCTGATTGTGAGCAATTTCCCCGATGAGGAAGGTGCTTGGGTAGGGTACTTTTCAGAGAAATTCTAAGGAGGTTTAGAGGTTATGAGATACAGAGTTTTAGTTGACGCGAATGGTAAGCCTATGAGAAGGCGTGAAGGTTATTATGTGGCAGCGTCTAATGGCCAGAGCGGTATCATGTCTAAGAGATGGGTAGTTGAGAACATTGATAAGTTCACAAATCTTAGACTTTGTAGAAGTGTACTGTACCTGGTGCGGGATGTTTATGACAACGCATCAGAGGCTATTATCAACAATATTCTGGCAGATATGAACTCTGCAAACGGTTTGAATGTCATTGCTGACGCCACATTGTACGGTTTCAAGCAGAGTATGCACGAGGGAGCAGAGACACGCGAGCCAAGGGGCAGCAAGATGTGGGCAATGCAGCAGCTGGCCCGATATGAAACAAGCGCAATCACTGTGTACAAGAAATGCCTGAGGGAAGCAATTTATATGTGCTATTCCGATGTGAATAAAGACAGGCCCTGGATTTCTGTGACTAAGGGAGGATCAGTAGTTGGCACTCGCTTTTTCTTGGATCAGAGCAAGGCACAGAAGTATGCCGAGCAAATTTGTGGATGCATGAACACGTTGGACACCCCAGCCTTTGTACTTAGTGCCGTGCAGCAGCTTGGCCTGTCACTCTAACCCATTTGATGTAGAGGTAGCATTGGAGGGTTTATGTATGGAGCTAAAGAATTTCGTATCAAGCGGTACAGGTGTCTTCACGGTCAATGATAGCAGTGGAGATATGCACATAGTACGTGAGGGTAAGTCATGGAAACTGGTTCCGGCAGACCTTAGTAGATTTACGACTGAGGTAGATGGTGGTGTGGCATTGAAGATGATTTGTCAGTGCAACAGCATTGAGGTCTATGTCATAAGGATTGCTGGTAAGGTTTATAACTGCATTTCTTTGTCGAATGATCGGATCAGGCTGGTTAGGTGGTCAGGTCAAATTCATATTACAAAGGGAAATGAAGTGATACCGGCCACCATCGTAAATATTACAGAGGACGGATTTGAGGTGCTGCCAAATACCAATGAAGGTGCATTTGAGCAAGTCACATTTGACGATGTGATATTAGTTCCGACAAAGTGTAGCATACCAAATCCTGCCCGCAGGTACTTCTTTGATAAGGAGGATCTTGGTGAAAGGCAGAAAGAAGTTGCCATGATGTCAGATGAATTTGGGCTTGACCTCATTATGAATGGGAGAGGCGATGCCTATTTCTTTGACAATGTTTATTGGAAATATGACAGAGTATGAGGTGTTTGTATGCAGTGCGTAGCAGATATTAAATTTCATGGTAAGTCACCAATGCCTTGCATTAAGAAGGCAATAGCAGATGCTCTTGATGATGGAGTGGACATGCTCACTGATACAAAAAAGATACTCAGGTTTGATGAGTATGAGCAGTTGTTCCCAACTGATAAGCAGCTTGACAGGTTATATGAAGGCTGTGATGAAACAGCCTATTTTGAGACAATCGAAAACTGTTTATTTGCTAAGAGCAGAGGGACTATTAAGACTGACATAGGTTATTATTTCGTGCAGCCAAAGGGAAAAGTAGAGTACAAGTTGAAAACGACACCTGGCAGCTGGTCAAAAGAGTGGCTTGTTGAGAATTTTCAAAGCATTTTTGAGGAGGAACAGTGTCCGTGTATAGTCCTGCATAAGACACTTGGCGTTAGTAAATCGACATTAGAATATATAGGGCCAGCAAAGAGCCTTACCAAAGCAAAGCAGATGGTGGCTGAGCTTTTGGAGCAGGAAGGAAACTTGGACGAAGAGTACTATGTCATTGACCGCCTGTACAATATCACTGCGATGCAAAATGGATTTAAGCCGGTGAAAGACGGCAGCACTCCAAATGGCAATGTTTGTGACGAGGCAGTGTGCTGGTTATTTGGATACCGCCTAAGGTGTATTCAACGTGAGTGATCAAAAGCTGTCCTAAAAATATGCTTATCGAAAAATGTTGAAAACATATTCGACGGCATATTCTAGATAAAATATAAATTTTTTTTGAAAGGAGCTAACCCATGAAGAAAATCATTTCAATGCTTTTGGCGGTGGTTTTGGCTATTGGTTGTTCAGCAACAGCCTTTGCTCATGAAGTGACTACAGATGGTGGAAGTGGAGCTGTTCCGGTAGTGCTGACACAGAAGGTAACAAAGTTCTCTGTTACAGTGCCGACAGTGCTTCCAGTTTATATGTCAGTCACACATGAAATTGAAGTTGCGACAGATGCCAAAATCATAAACAACGGCTTTGGCCCTGTGTGCGTTAAGTCAGTACAGGTCGATAGCCTAAAGGACTGGGAACTAGTTGAGTTTGAGGCTGACTTGACTGGTGGCAAGGTCAATGAACATAAGTATGGACTACAGTTTATGTGGTCGGATGTGCAAACAGATGGCACGTGTGCTGTAAATAATTTCCCCACCATCAAGGGAAATGGATCAATGCATCTTGATTATGATGCGAATATCTCTGTGCTTTCAGGTGCATTAGAGGAAAACATAGCAATGGTTACTTTCGTAGTTGGCTGGGATGACGGTTCAATTGTAACCGGTGTCCTCGGCGTTGAGTACCCGTGGAAGTACATTGTGACCGCTGATGGCACAGCAACTTTGATTGAGTATCTTGGAGATCGAAGATCTGGTGCAGATCTAGTAGTGCCAAATGAAATAGCTGGGTACACGGTGAAAGCCTGTGCAGCAACTAACATAAGGGGGAACAGCGTATTTGGAACAGTGACTATTCAGGATAATGTAGAACTTGCACCTGAGGTATTTTATAATACTACAATTGACAAATTAGTCATTGGCAAAAACGTAGTGTTCCAGACGAATTCCACACCATACGGCAATGAGCTTTTACCAGCACTGAGAACGCCGTTTGGCATGTCGATTAGAAGAACCTATGCGGTCAACTCCACAAGGACTTTCTATTCTGGTGCAAAAGTAAAAACTATTGAAACACACTCTCCGATTACAGTGTATGCAATATTTGGTGACAGCTCCACAATTACTAATGTAACATTCGGGCCGGAGGTCACCACTATTGACAGGCAGATGTTTAGAGGGTGCGTGAATTTGGAGTCAATCACGGTACAAAACAGCAAAGACAATATAACATGGCTGAATGAGCAGAGTGGTGTTTCAATCAGCAAATATAATTTCGTAGGATAAAGAGGGACATGGGGGACAGACTATGAAAAAGTTTTTATCATTCGTAATCGCCCTTGCACTGGCTGTCAGTACGATACCGGCAGCCTTTGCAAGTGAGATCGATGCAGAGGGGGCTGGTGGTTCAGTGCCGGTAGTCCTCACACAAGAGGCAACGAGCTTTTCGGTCACGGTACCAACAGCACTTCCAGTTTATGTGTCAGCAGATCATGAGATTTCAGTAGCCACCGATGCCAAGATTATCAACAATAATTTTGGGTCTGTGCGTGTAAAGAGTCTGACTGTCGAAGATCTTAATGGCTGGAAGCTGATGAGCTTCAACAGCGACTTTAGCAAGTCCAAGGTGGACTCCTATGAGTATGGCTTGCAGTTTATGGGGTCGAATGTAAATACTGACGGTAGCTGCTCGGTGGCGAACTTCTCAGTAATAAATGGCAACAGTTCATTACACTTGGACTATGATGCCAACATTTCAATGTTGTCGAACCCTGTCGAACTCAACATTGCAAAGGTTATTTTTGTGGTTGGATGGAATGATGGCTCTGGTATAGTAGAGCCAAATCCAGAACCTGAGCCTGAACCTGAGCCTGAGCCTGGACCGGGGGCCGAAGCATTGACTGAATATCCTTGGGAGTACACTGTACAGAGCGATGGAACAGCTAACCTCACGAAGTACATTGGAAGGTTCGGTTCTGATGTTAACCTTGTGGTACCCAATACTATTGGAGGATATGCGGTATCAAAACTTGAGGACTGCATAGCTCCGACAACAACCAATAGTGCGGGTACAACTAAGCAGTATTCCGATGTTGTGTTTAACAAGGTGACTATTGAAGATGGTGTTAATCTGGCAGCAAGAACATTCCGTGAGGCCACGATCAATGACCTGTACATCGGTAAGAATGTTACCTTTGAGCAGATTAACTTCGATAACATGAGTGCTGGATATGTATCTACTCCATTTGGATATGCCGGAGCAAGCGGATATCACTCTGCGGTGAAAGGCGTAAACATCAATAGTATTGAAACACACTCTGTAATTCCGAACGGTGCTACATTTGGGCATTGTGATGCACTGACAAGAGTTATCATTGGCTCGGAGGTGTCCTACCTGAACAGATTCCTGTTTAGGTCTTGCTCTAATTTGAGCTGTATCATTGTTATGAATACGGCAGATGGGATAACCCTGACAACTCCCACTGGGTCTGAGGGTAACAGCGGAAGTCCGTTACCTCTAAGCTATTACAAGTTTATGGGAACTGATTATGACTCCGATGCTATTCCCATTGTCCTGAATAGCAGCAACATCAATATGGTCGGTTACACGGCTGGTGATACAAGCTTAGTAATTCCCTCACAGTTTGATTATGAAGGCAGTAAGTATACTGTTGTAGGCATTGGCGATAATACCTTTAAGAGCCAAAACAAGCTCACTTCGATTGAAATTCCGGCTTCTGTAGATTCGATTGGAACAAACGCTTTTGATGGATGCACAGGTCTGACAACGGTTGTATTTAAGGGTCAGGTAAGTGAGATTAAGAACTACACCTTTAATAACTGCACGGCACTGACTACCTGTGAACTGCCTGATGGTGTGACATCTATTGGCACAAGAGCATTTTACGGATGCAAGGTGCTGAATATGAGCAGTTTACCAAGCGAGCTAGGGACAATCGGTGATAATGCTTTCTACAACTGCAAGGCTCTGTCACTGAGCGAGTTGCCTGATGGCGTGAGCACGATTGAAAAGTCGGCATTCGGTGGATGCTCTGCCCTAGCCTTGACTGCATTGCCTTCAAGCGTTGATAGCATTGGAATTGGTGCTTTTGCAAACTGCACTTCCCTGACAGTCAATAATATCCATGCTGGAACAACTGTTGGTAACATAGCATTCCAGGGATGCTCTGGTATCACCGATATGACAGTCGGTAGTAATGCTACAATCGGTACAGGGGTATTCCAGAGCTGCACCAACCTGAACAATGTAACCTTTGGTAGCGGTGTGATGATTGCTGACGGCTCCAACCTATTTAACGGATGCAGTAAGCTTCAGACAGTTGATCTGTCAGCAGCAGATATTACTACAGCTGGTAAGAGAATGTTCTATCAGTGCAAGCTGCTCACGACAGTACAGTTGCCAAGCAGTCTGAATGTTCTCGGCGAGGAAATGTTTAATGGCTGCACCTCTCTGGTATTTGACTTCACCGGCATTACAGAGATTGGGGCTAACTGCTTCAACAGCAGCACATTCACCTCAGTTGAGATGCCTGATGTGGTAACAATCGGTGCAAATGCTTTCCAGTGGAGCAAGAGTCTTGAGAGTGTTAGTATGCCAAAGGTTGAAACCATTGGCAAGTACGCATTTGCGAACTGCTCTTCCCTGACAAGCGTGACAATGCCACATGCGGAGAACGTTTCAATCGGCAGCAGTGCTTTCTACAAATGCGGTGATATTACTTACACCTACGTTGACTAATAAGTAAACAGCATTAAGGGTAACCCCATCAGTTAGTAACTGGTGGGGTTACTTTTTGCCTAAGGCATTGTGAGTAATATTTTATAAAAATTTTAGTTTATGTGAGCATTGAAAAATGAGGATGCAGTAGGGCTATTTTTGGTGGAGCATTGAGTTGAAATTTGGGTATGCAGTATGTGATTTTGTGGTTGCAGTATGTGGCAAATCAGCATTTTTTGGAAAAATAGTCCTGAGGTGACCTTTTGGCAATAAAGATATTTTGAGGCTTTGGCAGTAGAAAAAGATGCTCCAAGCGGTTAAGAAAAAGATGGCGTTGAATTTCAAAAAAGTGTTGATTTTCAAGGATTTCAGCGTTACAGTCTCATCCCAATTTAATTTTGGGGATAATAAGTGTGAAAGGATAATAAAAGGCATGAAAAAGACAGTGGTTTGCCAAATGACACTTGGCCGTACCCGTGTGAGTGGCTACACGCTGTACAATCCTGACTCGCTGGCCTTTGAGGAGTTTACCCCTCTTGAGGTCAAAAGGATCATCAGGACTGAGGGTGTGAATGGCCTTGTGCTGACAAAGGCCGGTGAGATCGAGCTTGATGAGGAAGGTTTCAATCAGCGTAACCTGCCGGTCAAGTCTGGTGTAGGTAAGTTCAGACTTTTGAGGGAGGGTATAGATACAGCAGCTACACCCTACTATGCACTGACAAAAGTTGCAGACACTCCCGATGGGCTTGTTTACGAGCTTGTCAATAACATATCTGCAAGATTACCGGTTAAAGAGAAACTGGTCAGAGCACTTTACACACTCAATAGATTGTCAGGTTGTTGGATCAATGATGCAACAGGCATGATTAGATTTGCAGATGGAGTAGAGTTCATCGACATGACAAAGGAGGACACAGACAAGGAGGATGACAGTGGAACCGGCGGTAATGATGCTCCTGGAGGAGATCAGGCAGAGAGTTGTGGCACAGTCGGTGCTGCTGATAGCCATATTTCTGATGCTGACAGCGGCACTGCTGGTATTGTTGATGAAATGGCTGTACAGAAGGCTGGAAGCCCTGATCACAGAGATCATGGTGAAGGCAGCACAACAGATGCAGCAGAACCCACAGGAGCCACAGTTCCCGAAGGAGGACTGAGTAACCCCAATTCCATCTTCCCCGCTGTGGTTGCTGTTCCTGCGGAAGTAGTAGAGAAGCTTGATGAGCTGTTTACTGGTACTACTGGTGAACCCGCCACAGACAGTAAGCAGGCCGAACCCGTACAATCTATGGAAAAAGTTGAACAGGTTCCCCAGGATGAGCAGGCTCCCTCTTCCCTCTCTGAACCTGAGATTTCCGGTGCTGATACAATTATTAAAGTGGAACCCGAGCAAAAAGCAAACCATGAGAGCAGCAACTCCAGGAAGGTCAAGCAGAAGAAGTCCAAGGCCAAGACAAAGTAAAATCCCCTCATTGGCATAAGTCCAATTATATAAATTGACCACTTGACATAGTACCAAATATATAAACCGCCCGCCCTACTATAGTAAATAGGGGTGGGCGGTTTTAGTTTACCTCAGGAGCCTAAAGGTCGGTATTAAATACAATAAAGCAAGTCAGAGAGTCACGCTGCTAAATATTAACAGCAGATTATTTATGAGTAGTCTTATTGTCAGTCTTGTTAATAACAGAAGAATAAATTTTATAATAAAAAAGGATTTTGGTATATAGCAGTAAGAAGGCACTAACAAACAGTTGAACCCATTACATAACCATGTTATAATATAGGAGGCACAATATGAATAACAATGAAGCAGTAAATAATCAGCAGGCTCAAAAGAAAAAGTCAAATGTACTTTGGATTGTGTTTGTTGCACTAATTATCATCGCAATGGCAATTGAAGGCTTTATCCTTTTTAATAAGGGACGAGCTGACAAGGACAATGCGGATGAATATGTACCTAAGACAGCAGACCAGTTTGCTGACGAGTATTTGGAGTTTAATCCCGATGCCACAAGAGAAGAGGCACTTGAACTCTTCAACAGAGACCTTGGAAAAGATACAGCTGACATGCTGTTCCAAGAAGGTGATGGCATTGACTATGACAAAGTTATTGAATACTGTGAAAACGGTGATGTCATTTACATTGATGATGACGGTAACGAGAAGAGAGTGACACCAAGAGATGCCGGTAAGACAGATGCTGATTTTGATAAAGAGCTTAATGAACTGTTAAAAGGCATTGAGGATGGAACCTACGGCGACAGCAATTCTACTGGTAACACTGGTAATACTGGCACCGGTGAAGTTGAGCAGGGACCTGACACTTCAGATCCTGGAGCCTATGAGGGTGGGCAGCCAGACGATACAGTTTATGACCCTGCTACTGGAGAAGATAAGACAGACCCGAGACTGCAAGATAACTCAGGTATTAAAGTTGGAACTGCCTATGGGACAGATGTTGAGACAATTGGCGGTAAGGACTTCTCAGATTTAGGCTACGGCATCTCCGGTTAATCTGATAAACACTTAAAGAAAGGAGGGCACTTAACAATGGCACGAAGGTTTATGAAAATTCGTCGTGTGGTGATTCCGTTCTTAACCTTAGCAATCATGCTATCCCAATTATCCGGATGTGCAGTAGTATCACCTGAAGACATCATTGATAATCCAGATGATGTGACCTTAGTCATTGAAGAGCCAGATTTGGATGCAGAAGCTGGTGACAAAGATACAATAGATATAAATGGTACACAGTATGATGTTAGTGGCAAGCCCTCAGATAATGGCCCTTACGCGTTAACGAATGAAGAAATCTCTAAAGAATATGAGTATGGTTATATGATGGCAAGCGCGATGGCGCAGAATTCTGTGTCCTCATTGAAATCAAAGGCAAAGGCAAATGCAGAGAAACTTGGTATTACGTATTCCGATGCTCAAGCATTTGACTTATTTGCTTACGGTGAGGCAGTTTCCTCAGCAGAGTTAGCTTGCATGCTTCCTGACACAGTATTTACATATCCATCCGATGGCTTCCAGCAGTTCATTGATTGGCGTAAGCGTTATGAGTCAGATCACAGTTTATCAAACTCCGGGATAGTCACTTCTGATACCAAAAGTAATCCAAGCACAAGTCAAAACACTCCAAACCAAAATCAAGGTCAGCAGAAACCATCCGGTAACACCTCAAACAATAACACAGGTGCCTCTGACAGTTCTGATAACACTGGTAATTCTGGTGGCGCGGATCCTCGTCTACAGGATAATTCAGGAATTAAGGTAGGAACTGCATACGGTCAGGATGTAGAGACTATAGGCGGAAAAGATTTTTCTGATCTTCCGTATGGTTTTAAGAACTAACATACTAAAAGATAGATCCATCTTTCAAGGTGGATCTATCTTTTTATAAGAGAGGCGCATTAAAGTGAGCAATTGGTCTAATATTTTAGATTTAGAGGATGCTGTTAATAAATTCAATGAGCATTATAAGAAGTATTTTCCGTGTGGAATTGAACTAAGTGAAACTGTTGTACACATTCACAGCGTTAATGACAATAGGTTTTATATTATAAGCCAGACAGTGCAAGATAAATGCAATAAATGTTCATTATACGAGTCAGAGTATCTTGTAGATGGTAATCATATAGTTGTGAGCGAGTGCCGTGGTCATATCTATATCTATTGCGATAATCTAGTTGACACGATAGTAAACGTTGCAAAAATGAAGGAACGGCTTAAAGCTATAGACCTGTCAAACTTAGGCAAACACGTTAAATTATTTGATAGCAGTCAATCTTCTTGATTGGCTGCTATTTTTCGTCTTTACAGTATGCTTATAGATATTAGTAAAGAAAAACAGATTGGCGGTTTTAGTTATGGTAGATACTTTTAGTTTATTACAGAAATACACAGGTATTTCAAAATACTCACAATCCGAGGTAATAACACCTCAAAACATAGTCTCCGACATGGTAGACCTGTTGCCACCCGATGTTTTCAATCCAAATGCGACCTTTTTTGACCCAGCGGTAAAGAGTGGTCGTTTTCTTATAGAGATATACAATAGGTTGATGGCAAGCCCACTTTTGGCTCACATTCCAGAGTCAGACAGACATAATCACATCATAGAGAAGCAGTTATTTGGCTTCGCCACCTCTCCTACAGCAGCTACAGTTGTGCGTAATGCCTTATATAGTGATCCACTAGTCACTGGAAACATACGCTTTACAAGTGGTAAGGTAACAAAAGAGTCAGTACAAGGAGCATTCAATATTATGAAATTTGACGTGGTTATAGGTAACCCTCCATACAACAAAGATATCTATATCAATTTTGCACTGCTTGGCAAGAAGTTGATGAAACCTTCCGGTTATATGTCGCTTATCACTCCTGCGAAGTGGCAAGCAAAGGGAGGAGATCTCAATGACAAGTTTCGCAAAGAAATTGTACCTTATATGAGTAAAATCGTATTTTATCCAAACTGTAAGGATGTATTCAATATAAATGATCCTGGTGGTCTTAGCTATTATCTAGTTGAAAGTAAACAGAGCGCAGTGGCTACTGTAATTAACCGATGCGAGCGGCAGGTGTACTTTAATAATGAGGCTGCGAGGGCTGTTTGCGGACAGCGTAAGACTCTAAATAATTTGGGGCAACAGATTTTCGAGTATATACATACCTCAGCAGGGTATAGACCATTTAGCATTGAGAGTATGCCTAAAAACGGAAGGTATGAGGTCTGGTTGAATAATAAGGTTTCTGTTGGAAGTGCATGGGATCAGACCCTATATGATAAGTCTGGAGCATTTCACTGCATTAGCCTGTGCAGAGTCATTGATAGAGCTGACCCAGCGAATATTATGAGTGTACCTGACGATTCTAGGTTAGCAGCTGCCTTTGATAGCGTGAGTGAGGGTTATTCATTCCAAAGTTGGGTATATACAAAATTCGTAAGGTTTGGTGTGTCTAATAGTCTTTGTGGGCTTACAGGTATCGCTACAAATGATACTTGGTGGCGATTTGTCCCAGACCCTGGTTCCTGGGATTGTATCTATGAGGATGCTCCGTTACCTGGGTACACTCCAGACCAGACGACTGGAGTTTACTTTGATGCCGAAGGTAAAAAGCATTGTAGTCTCTATGTAAAGTACAATTTGGCCCCTGATGAAATTAAAGTCATAGAGTCAGTCATCAAATCTCGTAAATAGAGCTGTCTACATTAACTTCATACACTCATAGAACAGCAGTCACATTTACTGTGGCTGCTGTTTTCTTATAATCACCACATCAAAACACATATCATATAGTAATTTGTTGGAAGCTACATCGACGACATTTCCAAGAAATAAATACAAATTTATTTTAATAATAGAATGTGGTATAATTAGTTATCAGCATTGATTTTCGGTGTTGAACTTATGAGGTAGAGATTGGAGGGCATTATGGCAGAGAATATTTCAGCATTTGATGTTGCCAAGTATTTTATCAGCAAGGATACAGATGGAACTGTGTTTAACTCTAAGAGATGCAGTTTTGATATTAAGGGAGCACCGGTACAAGGTAATCTCATGTTGAATAAGTTGTTGCACACAGCACAAGGCGTCTACATTGCTAAGTATGGAAAGAAGCTGTTTGATGATACTTTGTATGCTTATAGCAATGGGCCTGTTGTGGAGTCTGTGAGGACTAAGTATTTTCAGCTCTTGAGGAAGAGAGATACATTCAAAGATTTTCATATTTCTACAGATATTGACCATCTGCTTGACCAGATTTATGACTTGTACTATGACACTGATCCTGAGGAGTTTATTATGATTTCTCATAATGATGTGGCATGGGCAGAGTCAGTACACGATGAAGCAAATGATCAAAGAATGGACGTTATGAAGCACGCTGATGACTACAGACACCTTTACAGCGGCGTCCTTATGATGTTTGACAGAATGGATAGGGGTGTAGCCACAGTATGCTGATTGTTGGACAAGTACTGTGGCTGAGGACAGTTCTTAATGTTCGTGGAACGGTATCTTCTGGTGAGCATCCATACTTGATATACAGTATTGATGAAATCAATAGGATTATTGAGGCTATACAGCTTGATAGTATGGAGGGCAAAGAGAGGAATTTCAGATGGCAGTCTAATTACCCCATTCCAATAGATGGGCCAACTGAGACAGTTATAAATAAGAGCTCTTACGCCAGGTTGAACTGTACATACACTTTTGAATTGTTTGATGAGCTTGAGTTAGCATTAAAGACTCGTGACACGCTATCAGCAAATAAGTTGAAGTATTTAATTGATGAATACAATTGGTGGCACACTGTAAATGCACACAGGCTTAACACAGATAATGCAGTACATCATACAAAAGATGTATTGCAGTCACTAAATCCTAAGTTACTAAGATAAATGATAGAACAGCAGCTACGATTGGTGTAGTTGCTGTTTTCTTAATAGTAGGCATAGTCAAAGAAAAAACTCTTGAAATCAGTCCTGAAAAATCAATATTTCAGCATACACTGCCTGTTCCGTGTATACATGCCTAAATTTTTCTAAGTCTTTCTCATAAGCATTCAATGAAAATAAAGACAAATTTATTTAAGAAGTGCTTTTGAAAAAGTAAATTTTTAGAGGTATACGGAAGAATGGAGGTGCTTGACATGGCTACTTCGTCATTATATGCAAGGATTGTGCTGGATGAGGAGGCTTGTCAGAAGTTAATCCAAATCATGGAGAACCCGAACAAGCCAAAGCTACCTGAGTTTGATCCTGAGAACAATTCATTCGAAAGAGGACGTAAGTTATTAGAGCGGTATCCGTTTCATTGTACGACTTAATACATAAGAAGTATGGTGGCGTCGGTTCTGCTGGATACTACGAATTATGTAGGACACTGCAAACATTCGAGTGCAAGCTTGATTTGGATGTGCAGCACTTCTTAAATAATAAAGCAATCGAAAGCAATGAGCGTGGCATAGCATATACTCATTTGATTTTTGATGAAGAACTCTGTGAGGCTGGTGAGCAGCGTATAGAGGGCTACTTCACTCTAACAATGAAAACACTTGAATTTGGAGATGGAGTATCTAATAGTACAATAAAGAAACTGTGTGGAGGCTATAAGAAACATAGTAAACCATTTATTCTTGTAGCACAGCTCGGCAAATATATTGGAGATACTCGAGTTTCTGAGCTGACCTTGCAGGATATATTGAACTGCATACTTGACCAGGTACGCAGCATAGATAGGTTTGTTCCTGTCAGGTATATTCTTGTTGAGTGCAGTAAAGAGATGTTAAGCACAGGGCTTTATCAGTCGCTTGGGTTTACTTTAATAGGCCATACTATTCGTGAAAGTAAGTCCTGCACAGAGGAATTGTATCAATTGGTATATGAGGTACCTAAGAAAAGCTAAGAACAGTCTGATTAAATATCAGGCTGTTCTCTTTTTATAATCATTTTTAGTTACGATATAGTCTTCTATTTAGTCTTGTGACTAACAAAAGAATAAATTTATTTTTGATTTTAAGATTATTTCTGCATAGGAGGCGAGGCTTATGAAACGTAGATTTTTCAAGCGGGCTACAGCACTACTGCTTGCTTTAGTCACTGCAATGTCACTTGTAACAGTTTCATTTGCAGGACAGTCAGTGGCAGGTCAAGGTAGCCAAGGTAATGATGGTGGTGGTTCTCAGGCCGGCACGTTTAACTGTGGTGCATTCGCTTACCGTATTTATGCTTTTGACGCAAATACTGGTGAGATTGTGACCAATGTCGTTGACTTTTACAATGACAAAGTACCAAGTGCAGAGTCTAAGCGTGTACTAGACTGGGTTCTTGCTGGCAGTAAGGATAAAGTCTACATTAGATATGAGCCAAAGCTACATGGGATGACATCTTTCAGATTTTATCCACAATCACAGGCCTCTGGAATCAAGTCAAGCAACGGAAACCTTTGGATGCGTCCTATTGAGAATGGCAAACCAATGAGGGCAAACGGTGATGCTGTTAAGCGTTGGATGCTGACAGCCTCAGGTAAAATTGGTAACTATAATACATCAGGCTGGGGTTCTGGAGGAGGCAGCGGTTCTGGTTCAAACTATACAGGTGGAACAACTGGAATACCTAATCCAAACCCTGGACAGTCAGTTGTTAACTTCAAATCATTATACACTATGATTGATGAGATTTGCACGAACCCTGGCAAATCATTAGACTCAATGTATTATGGTGGATACTACACTCAGTCAGAAGCTACAGTAGAGGCAGTTAGAAATCTACGCTGGTATGGCCAGACAGTAAATTATTGTGATAAGCTTACCGATAGCGAGAAGTCATTCCTGAGAGTTAAAATCTCAACTGCTGCATCAGCAATTCAAACTGAAGCTGCACGTAGAAGTGGCTGGCCTACATCAGAACAAGTCTTAGCATTCAAGACTCTGATAGCAAAAACAAACAGTGTATATGCACAGGGCTCATCAGCAAATTGGCAGGTTTATAACCTGACGTATGAGAGCACATATCCGAAGCTCACAGCAATCCAGAAGGCAAAAGTAACTCAGAAGTTGAATGACATTAAGAAGGTTGATGCAGGAGGTTTTATTGATAGTATTTTCAATACCTCCTATGCAGCCTCCGACTCAGCAGACCTTGACAGTGGTAACCTCTTCCCAATTTTGAATACATCTGAGGGTGGAGATTACATATTCAAATTTACTAGCGGCGTAACAGAAGAAGAGAGCTCATCTGGTGCTGGTGATGCAATCACTTACACCTGTTGGAAGAACAATTACAATATTGCTGTAGAGCCTGTTTATTGGTTCAGACCAGCAAAGGTTGGACACCCTGAAATCCATGCTAATGCATGGTTCTATGGAACACCAACAAACTATGCAGAGTGGGCAGTTGCAGCAAAGCGTGATAGAATATTTGATGATGGTGGGCGTGGTGGACACTATCAGAACACTAATAACAAGGTCGGAGCAGGTTGCCTAATCCTTAATGAGCCTGATGATGACCTGGTATTTACTGATAGTACAAAGAATATTACCCATGTAGCAGCACCTACAAGTCCTCTATCAAATGAAGTGTTGAAAGACAGGTCTAAGGGTTATGCAATGCATTGGTACACCTTCTCAGGCGGGACTGGAGTACCCACCTACGACAAAGATGAAGGAGACACCCCTCATCCAGCACCAGACCCTACAATTCCTGATCCGACAGGAGACAATTATAATGTAAACATTGTAAAGGTGTATGATTATCAGCATGAGGATGGCACAGTAGAGCATGTAACCACCACATTAAAGACACAAGAACCTGGTTGGATACAAATTCAGCATGAGCCTACCTATAAAGTAATTGCTTACTTCACCAGTAATAGTCTGTATAATCCAGTTGAGAGCAGTACGACATGGGAAAATGTCAACACAGTACCTGTGATTACTGGTTCAGAGTTTAGCTGGAGCACAGTTAAAAACAAGCCAGCAGGTACAAATGCAGACACCATCAAGATTAGTAAATCTGCTACAGAAGGTAGTAGTGAGTCAAACGCTACTAATTTGTATGTAAGACTTCTAAAAACTGATGTTACTACTCAGGTTGACTATGGTGCCAATGTGATTTCTGAGTCTCAGCTTAACAAGGTTATCGGCACTGACAAGAGGTTCGGAACTGACGAGGGCCAGAGTGGGACTTGGGGGGATTATCTCTAACTGAATTATTATGAAGCAGTCACATTCAGCGTGGCTGTTATTTTTATGCCTGTGGTGAGGTCAACATTTCAACATAATAAATGTCTTGAGATTTGTGGTGAGACTGGTAAAATTGGCATCATTTTGAAAGTTTACATGGAGGAAAGCATGATGCAGACAAAAGCCAATAATCCCAAAGACACTAAAACAGCTGGAACAAACAGTACAGAGGAAATTATAAGCAGTGTAAGCAATAAGGATCTAAGCTACATTCGGGAGCACATAGAACTCCTTAGAGAGTCTACCCATAAAATCTTGGATGACTATATAGATGATTTACTGCTGCATTTGGAAGACAGGTTGAACAATAAGAAAGATATAGTATGCAGGCATCCTTTGAACTGGCCATTTCATGTGTTTAAGGGAACACAGGTTTTATCTGTTGAATTGCCTAATGGTCAAGAAGTATCAGTAAAAACATGGAAATCAGCAGTGAAGGCGATACTTGAGGATTGTAATTCAAACCCTGAATACCATGAGCAGCTACTTTATTTGTGCGGCAAAGTCAATGGTAATTTCCGTCATATACTGTTTAATAGTCCGGATGACATGAGATCCCCGATAAGGGTTGATAAAGGCATTTACTTTGAGGCCAAGCTAGATACAGAGCAGCTTTTGAGGGTGCTCGTGGAAAAGGTGTTGACACCTGTAGGATATAACTGTGACAAGGTTCAAATCAATCATACATTGCATAAGTGAAAGACAGTAAAAAGAGGGCATGTTGATATTTAGAACAGCAGCTAATCGTGAGATTGGCTGCTCTCTTTTTTTGCCATCAGACAAATTTGGGAGACGGACAGGTAAATAAAAACGGAGCATTTGGTAATTTGCTGAAATCCTGTTTTTCGACATTTCCTCAAATAATAAGTAGATTTTATTATTAAAGGAAATCTGAGGATAAAAAGCAGGGTTTACACGGCAGAGAAAAGGAGGTGGCCGATATGGCAATGAGATTTATGAAAGTGAAACGTGTAGTTATCCCATTCCTGACTGTGGTAATAATGTTGAGTCAGTTATCAGGATGTGCGGTAGCAACACCGGAAGATATTGTAGACTTGCCAAGTGAGGTAACCCTCGTAATAGAGGAAGCTGAACTGACAGATCAAAATGAGGTCAAGCAATATGACACAGATAATAAACAGTATGACACAGATAGCAAGCATGAAAAAGGTGAGATTGGCAAAGAGGAAATGTTGAGACTGTTTGGGCAGTTCTACAGCGACTACAAGAAAGACAAAGTCTCAATGGATAATGAAATGTTCCTTGTGAACTGGACTCCGATGCCTTGTAAGAGCATAGGCACAGCAGAGGATGCTACGGTTTATAACCAGATTGAACTGGAGGTAGAGTTTACCAGCATTGACAAGCAGCTTCCTGCTGATGGGTTCCAGCAATATGTTGAGTGGAGGAAACAGCAAGAGCAGAAAACAAGCACCCCATCAGTAATTCCACAGCAGCCGAAAGTGGCAAAAACAACCTTGAGTAGTGAACCGGCACGTGAGGAGCCACCGGTTGCACCAGCAGCCCCTAAGTACTCCTCAGAGGGCGTTTTTATTGATGACTCTCTGTGGAGCGTAGAAATGCCAGAGCAGGAGCACACCGATAGTCATGGTTACGGTTTTTCGTAAGGAGGTAACTAGTTATGAAGTCAAATACAAAATGGATAATTGCGGCAATAGGCGTAGTCCTGTTGGCTGTAGCAGCAGGTGCATTGCTTTTTAAGACAATGGCACCTAAGGAAGATACAAAGTCCAATATTGAAGAGGTACTGCCAGATATAACTGAGCAGGAAATTTTGGACATGATGAATGAGAAGCTGCCGGACAGCATGGTTGATGCGATAAACAGTTCAGATGATAGTGTGACAGTTGAGCCTGATAGCATACTTGAGTTCTTGGATGACGGTAGCATTGTTTATTTAGATGAGAATGGTGAGAAGAAAACCATTACTCCAAAAACAACAGAAATGACACCGGAAGAAATTGATGAGCACTATGACAATCTGATCAATAACGGCGGTGAAACAGCAGAGCAGCCGCAACAGCCTGAGCAGCCAAATGTAATCATTCCTGATGATGCAGGTGCTTATGACAAACACTTTACAGAGTTTAACGGTGTGGACGAGCCAACGGGTGAGAATGACCAAACAAAGAAAGATTACTCGGTTGAAGGTATTCTGATTGATGACTCCTTGTGGGATGTTGAGATGCCAGAACAGGAGCACACTACTCAGCACGGCTACACTATTAACTAAGTGGCAATTGGAGGTAAATGGAATGAAGGTAAAGAACATAGTGGCTGCAATGCTTGCAGCCGTAATGATGTTTTCAAGCATGATGGTGTCTTTTGCAGATGTAGCGGCAGAGGGACATGGTGGTTCTGGAGGTTCTGGAGGCGGCACAGCAAAGGGTACATTCTCCACTTCCCTGTCCGGCTACCGTATTTATATCTATGATAGCAAGACTGGTGAAATAGTTTCAAACGTAGTTGATTTTGTTAGAACGGCAAACGGCGGAACAAATGAACTAAAGGCTGCTGAGGCTCACCTTGAAACAAAGCTTGGAGTGCCCAGCGCATATAAGAGGATACCTCAGGAGCAAATCAAAGGTACTACCTCTGAGTGGCCGTTGCCAATGGTTTATACCTCAACATTCGTTGGCAATGGTGACTCCGTTAAGTCATGGATGCTGAATGGTGAGGGTAACATTGGATCCTATGTAGCTCCGAGCTGGGGCGGCAGTGATTATAGGGGTGGAAATTCTGGAGTACCACTGACACCATCAAAGCAGGATCCTGTTACACCAGATAACAGCATATATGACCTGATGGAAAGACTGGCTGGATACGATATAGGCACTAAGGCTGATTACTATTATAACCTTGGTATTTTTACTTCAAGTGATGCTCAGTCTGCCATTCAAGGTGAGATTGCCAGTCTTGTCAGTGCAATTAAGAGTTCATATAGCGGCAATAATGCTGCAATGATTGAGAAGTCATTGAACATGGCATATAGCAACAAGGTTTCTGCTCTGAAATCCAATATTGCGGCTAGAACATGGCCCACGAGAGATCAGATAAGGCTTTATCAAGGACTGTACAACCTGACTGTAGATATGCAGGATGGAAAGATTGAGGACAAGAGTAAATATAGAGCCTACTCACCTATTTCAACTTCCCTTTCAGACAGCGATTTCTACACAAGTTTTTATAATGTAATTCTTCCGTCATTGACAGGAAGGCAGCAGACCAACATCAATAATAAAAAGACGACATTGAGAGTATCTGCTAAGAACACCGTTGACAGTTGGTTCAACATTTCATACGCAGCCGTAGACAAGTCCACCGGCAACGGAAACCTGTTTGTGATACTGAATTTCAAATCGCCTGACGGGTACATATTCCAGTTTACAAACGGCGTTGATGCAAAATCAGAACTTGAAGCTACGGGCAGTGGGGATGCAAATGATGCTATCACCTATACCTGCTACACTAACGAGTATGATATAGGCATTGAGCCTGTGTTCTGGTTTAGACCGGCAACGGCTGGCTGTGCAAGTACCTATTCCTCATGGTTCTATGGAACGCCTACTAACTATGGTAAGTGGCAGGTGGAGCAAGCTTCAAAGGCAAGCGGCTGGACAGATGGCGGAAAGGGCGGGCATTATCTCAATGCAATCAATAAGATTGGTGCTGCCTGTCTGATTTTGAAGGACTCAGAGGATGCCTTGTCCTTTGAAGGTGGAAAGCATGTTGACACAGTGAGCGTTCCAAGCTCAAGCCTAACAAATTCGACACTTGGCAATTCGTCACTCGGATACGCAATGCACTGGTACACCTTTGCAGGTAAGGGTGGCGTTCCGACTTATGATAAAGGCATTGGAGATACCCCGCACCCTGCACCGGATCCGACAAAGCCAGACCCGGGTGACGGTAGTTACAACATAAATATTGTCAAGGTTTATGACTATCAGCATGAGGATGGCAGTGTTGAACACGTGACTACGACATATAAGACTAACGAGCCTGGTATGATCCACATTGAGCATGAACCTACCTATAAGGTGATTGCCTACTTCACAAGTAACACTCTGCATAGCAACGCAAGGAGTGAGAGATTGACTTGGGAAGATGTTAATACAATGCCAGTAATAAGTGGTTCAGAGTATAGCTGGAGCACAGTCAAGGGCAAACCGGCTGGATCAGCAGCAAATACCGTTTACATTGGAAAATATGCTGAGACTGCCTCGGCTGAGTCAATGGCTACCACCTTATATGTGAGACTTCTGAAAACCGATGTTGCTACTCAGGTTGAATATGGAGCCAACATTATAAGTGAGTCACAGCTGAACCGTGCTATTGGTACAGACAAGAAGTTTGGTGAAGATGCAACACAAAGTTCAAACTGGGGCAATTACATATTTAATTGTAAACTGGATCCCATTGGTAACCACACCTATTCCGTAAGACATAGCTACACTGGTAGCGACGGAAAGACACATCATTACACAACCACTCATACCTGCTATCGTGATTATGTTGGTGATGCAGTATTTACTTACAGCATAGGCCAAACACCGACCTCTGTTGAAACTCAGTCGAAGAGTGGGGCAGCAAGCGTATTTAAGCCGATTGTGGTGACAAGCAGTGGAGCTGGATCAACAGCAACGACAAAGATAGCAGCTGCTGGAGGGTTTAACTGGGACAATGGCCCTGAATACCATAATGATGATGGAGTAGCGCAGTTTACCACAATTTGGCGTGGTTGCGTGGACACTGTGACCTTGGCAAAATATAAGCAGTCTGATATGAGCGGTTACAGTAACTTGGCAACTCTATTTGGAAGCGCAAATAGTAATCCTGCTAAGCGTGCTACTGGTGCTGAATACACAAGGCCGATCACGCTGACTTTGAGCGGAACCCCGTCTTCTGTCGTAATTAGCCACAGTTACAGTGGACATGGTTCAGGTACAGCGACACCAACAATGACACCTGATACGATTGATTTTACTGGCTCGGTGAAAATCTTCTGCTATGCCGGTGTAAGTCACGGCCTGTCCAGTACCGATATTGGAGCAATTCAGGGTGTAACCTCTGGCAGATTTCTTATTAACTCGTTCAATAAGAAATGCTCAACCACCTTAAAGTTTAACCCATATATCCGAATGAGTTTCCAGTATACGCAGGACGGTTATGATACTACTCAATATAACACCGAAGGAGCAAAGCTATTTAAGCCGTTGGCACAGCCTGGAAACACTTTCAATGGTGCTCTTGGTACTTATCTGAAAGATAGAACGGCGTATGTGCTGTCAGATAAGCAGTCTTCAATCCTCCCGACAAATGCTATTGAGGTTGGCTGGTACAATCAGACACAGACTTCTGGTAAGTATGGATTGCAGATGACTTCTCAACAGTGGTCTATTCATAATAGAGCGACAAACGGAAGCGAGTGGAGGAAGCCTAACCAAGTTCTCCCTGGCGGTGCAATGTATCAGTTGAACACGACTGGAACTGAGACTACATTGAGAGCCATTACATACAGTGCAATGGTGAACCCGACAGATACTTGGATTGATGGTGCTACTGCTAATGAGTACAGCGCAGCTCAGGTAACAAAGAATAACAATGAGTTTATTGAGCAGTACCGTGACATTGTTGAAAACTACAAGGTAGTTCAGTGGGTAAACAAAGATTGGTCGCTGAATATGCCTTGGGATAACAATAATGCAGTGAAGATTGAGCGTGGCGGTGAGTCACTGTCCAAGCTTGGTCTAAGCACAAAGGCTTCTACTGATAGCAAGTACCTGTTGTTTACTGGCAATTCTGGTAACGGTGCTTCTGAGGGTGATATTGATATTCTGAGTGAGTCTTATGTAGTGACAATGTACAAGATTTTCACTGACTCCGAAGGAAATGTGTACTTCGCAAAGCAGCAGAGCAGTCCTTCTAAGACACCTGCTACAGAAGATACTTTCAGTGGCCTGATGACACAGTTGGCTAACACGAACGGAACAAATCCGACAGGTGCAATCTTGTTAGGTACAAGAACTCAGAATGTTGATCAAGTGATGGCAAGTATCCAGACTTCAAATAATGAGGTTTATCAGTTAGACCAAAAGACTGGTGCAGTAAGAAATGTACTAAATGCTATTTCTCGTAACCGTGGTAACGATGAAAATGCAGCCTGGGTCACTGATAACAAGTGGTACAATGAGGCATTTGATGGATACTATGTAGCGATGCAGACAATGACCTACAAGGTTGGCTTCAAGGATCCTTCTCGTAGAGTAAGTGTACTTGACCCGAACCTCTGCCCTGCTAAGAGTTCTACAAGTAACATTTTCACAAATGCTCATGTAAGTGCTTTCCGTCTGAATGACAAGAGCGATAGTGCAAAGGCGTCTGGTAAGGGTTCAGGATATATGGGAACATTCTTCGGCATTGACGCGTTTATGCCAGATGTTGAAAATATGTTCTACACTCGTCCGTTCTACATCCCCAACGCAAACGTCCAAGACCTCACATAAAGCAATAACAATACTGAATGGCCTGTCACAGTTATTGTGGCAGGCCATTTCTGTGAGCTTCAAAAAAGTAGGTTGTATTTATCCTACTATTGGTATATAATAAATGTGAAAGGAGTGACTGGTTATGATGGTCAATACAAATAATTTGGTTTCTCTCACAGAAGCGAACCGTAATTTTTCTAAAGTGGCACGACTAGTTGATGAACACGGATCGGCAGTTATTCTGAAAAATAACACTCCAAGGTATCTTGTGATCGAGTTCAGTCAGGCAGAGTCTGTGCAGGAGGCAGATGACGATGATCTGATGAAGATTTCCAAACGACTCATAGATAAAAACCGTGCGGCTTATGAGGTGCTTGCAAAGTGAAAATAATCACTGAAAGACAAGTGCTGATGCTGCATGACCAGTTGATTGCTTCAACCGGTGGTTCAAACGGACTGAGGGATGATGGTCTATTGCAGTCGGCTCTGGCAGCACCCTTTCAGAGTTTTGGCGGTGCAGATGCTTTTCAGTCTATTCAGCAAAAGGCGGCAAGACTGGCGTATGGCTTGGTAAAAAATCATCCGTTTGTAGACGGGAACAAGCGAATTGGAGCACACACAATGCTTGTGTTCCTCGCGCTGAACGGAATTGACCTTGATTACACACAGGAAGAACTGTCTGAGATAATTTTATCTGTGGCCGCAAGTGAGAGCGGATATGATGAACTCCTGAGATGGCTGTTAGAGCATGAAGTGAAAAATTGATGAAGATGGCTGTTGCACATACAGTGCAGCGGCCATCTTCATTTTTTATATACATTGAGGCTTAAAGTAATTGTGGTACATACATTGCGGAAGAGATGAGAGCATTGCAGAAAGATGAGTACTCATTAAATATTTTGTGATCGTCTAAGCGATATACATTCCAGTAATAGAAAGTAAATTCTTTAATAAAGGAGCTGTTTATATGAAGTTATACGGAGTATTCTTTGAAAAAGAGGACATGCGTGTTGATCTGATGACCTATGAGTCCAAGGAGCTAGCATCCCCTCTAAACTACCACGGCCTAACCTATGACAACATTTGCTTGGGTAATTGTGACCTTTGCTTCGAGACTACTCGTAAGGACGAGGCCATGAAGTTTATTAGAAAGAACTTCAACCTCAAGGAGGTTACATTCCGCGACCTGTCTGGTCAAATGACTAGAGATCATGACCGTCGTAACAAGCAGCCATCTGTACCTTATTATAAGGCCAAGCAGGCCACGCCTATAAATGCTATTCAAAACGGTATAGTGCGTGGTAATTTTCTTAGCGCATCTGGGGCTAGGTATGCTGTGTACTACGAGCAGTCCAACCCCGGCGAGTACACTCTGGTTAAACACGAGCATGATACTCGCACTGTCGTATACAGGGCCAAGAGCGCCGAGGATATTTTGGATTACCTCCTGGCTAAGGCCCGCAAGGCTGTGGACAGCACTAAGGGCGACACTGCTAATGGCTTCAGGAGACACATGCAGGCCCAGGCGTTCTTAAAACAGGTTCTGCTTGTCATTGGTGAGTACGAGCGCTGCCACCGGCTGCTACCTGCATTAACTGGTAACGAGCTTCCAACAACTGATATTTAATAAAAGAAGGAACCCGTGCTCCCCATGTAAAAGTGGGGAGCACTCCAAATAAAAAAT
This sequence comes from uncultured Oscillospiraceae bacterium, assembly GCA_934590325.1. Classification (GTDB taxonomy): domain Bacteria; phylum Bacillota; class Clostridia; order Oscillospirales; family Oscillospiraceae; genus Vescimonas. The sequence continues at coordinate 10,783 of CAKTOW010000003.1, read as the reverse complement.
TGAAAGGAAATGATTTTATGGCTGATGTAAGTCTGATTGAGAAGATCCAAGTAACTAAATTTAATCTCGACACCATTAAGGGCCAGGTGTCATACGGATGCGGCGATCCGAGCAAGTTACGCAGCGGCGACAATGTGTACCATCTTGATTTACTTGGAGATGAGCGTATCGCAACCCGTGACTACATTGTGAACCTGCTTCGTGCCGGTACAAGCGTTTCTGGCTTAAAGCTTAGTTCGGATGGTCGCTTGATTGAAAGCTATGCTGAAGTTGAGCAGCTTGAAAAGAAAAAGGCAAAGGCTGCTGATACCATTAAAAAAATCATTGAAAAAGAGATTGAGGCAAAGGGAATATTCAATTACAGCCTCAATATTGACGACAATCATGACCTACTCCCGATTGAAAAGTTGGCAGCTGAATATTCGGACACTATGGCTGCTGATGATATTATTCACAAACTCAGTCAAGAGATTGCGAAAGAGCATGGCTATGTGTCCGGAGGGTACTTTGTCTCAGATGAGCTTGACTACTTCTCCGTTGGCAAGCCAGGGGAGGTTATTAGAAGCCTGACCGAGACTGTTCACGAGATGGCATGTGCTCAGGAGATAGAAATTCCTGAGAGTGATCTTGAAAAACGCGACGGAGTTCACAGTGGGAAGGGGGCACCTATTTGGGTTCTCTGTGGAAACTTCAATCCCAATAATCCGATCGATGCATCCGAAGCCCTGCTGGCTATGTATCACAATGATAAAGAGGCGTGCTACGGTGAAATAGGCATTTACCTTGATGATGCTGCTGTAAGAGCATTGCTCAAGTATTATACCAAGGTACACACTAAAAAGGAACCGTATGGTGATGGTAGTACACCGGACGAGGAGATTACCAGAACATTCAAGCGGCTGTTTCGGAATGTTGAGTGCCTAAAAAAGATGGGGTACAAAGCCAATAATCCGCAGGAGACCTTCAGAAATCTCGTTAGTGCGGCTAATTTTGTAAGATCAAGACCTGAGATTGAGACATACACAGAGTCATTTTCTCAGTACATCGACATGGTATTGGCACTACAAGAGATAATGTACAAAGACCCATCAAATATACAGTGGGGAGGAATTTCTGATCCGTACAGGCTGAACATGGACATCTTGTATGAAGGTGAAGCAAGGCTGACTGGCACAAACATCGCAGTACTGGAAATTCCGAAGGCTTGTATCAAGGTCGAGGTTTATCCGATGACGCTGAAAGTCACGAGTATCAAATAAGACAAAGGGAGTCCCCACAGATTGCGGGGGCTCCTTTCCAAAAGGAGGCATTTATTATGAAGCTATATCTTGTTGTAGCTAGCATTACGGATGGCTGGGTTAAACTCTATGCATGTGAGTCTAAGGACTTGGCATCAAACACAAATCCTGCTGGGCTAACATTCGAGGAAATGTTTGGCCCTCATGCTATCGTTTGTAGGATTGGATCTCGTAAAAGCAAGGCTTTGAAATACATTCGGGAAGACCTTATTATGAGTAGCCTTTCATTCAAAGACTGCTCTAAAACTGTTATTAGATTAGATACACCTCGTAAGCAGCCTACTGTACCAGAATATAAAGCTAAACAGGTAGATAGTCTCACTGCTCTTCGTAACAGCCTAATCCGTTGCAATATGCTGAGTGTAACAGGAAACCGCTACATGGTTACCTATGAGCAATTTGGACAGGGCGAATATATCCTGATGAAACACACTGCTGATGATCCACTTGGTCATGTTGAGTACAGTGCCGAGAGTGCCGAGGACATTCTGGTTTATATGCTAAACAAGGCTCATAGCAATGTTGACAACGCTAAAGATGCACGTCAGCATAAGCAAGCTCAAGAAGTACTCAAGCAGGTTCTGCTAGTCATTTGCGAGTACGAGCGTTGCCACAGGCTGCAATAAGGAAGGAGGACAGTGGTCAATGTACAAGTACAAGTGTATTCGAGTTGACAACTCACAGGGTATTAAAAGATACTACTGCATTGATCAGAGTAACAATGCAGTAGTAATGAGCCGAAATGATATGCTGAGGCTTATTCAGTATGGTCAGGTTTCAAATGTTACTGCATTTATCCGAAATGGTGTTGCCTGTATTAGAGTTAATGGTGCTATAAAAGAGAATACTAGGACACCTGTAAAAATGGAAGTCAGTGGGATTAAGAGCAAGGTGATCAGTCAGATTATTAAAAAGATGCAGTCTGGTGTTGTTGACCTGAACATGGACACACCGAAGTTCTTAGCCCAGCTTGGGCTGTCAGAGTTTAGTGGCAGCAAAGAGTTGATTTCTATGGCTCCGAGTGAACTTGTTAAACTGGCTGGAGGGCAGTGTGCGGTCATAGGTAAGCATGTGTACTTATTCGGCATCAACGATAGTGCAGGCTATAAGATGCTCATGGCAACTACAAACAAACGGAGGGTTAAGGAGACTGTTCAGCAGTTTGTTGTAAAAGAAACATTGCATGTGTTAAATAGTCCTGACAACTCGGCTGAGGATGCAGCCAAAGTTGCTGACAGGCTCTACAGCAGAGTGTTTATTACCACAGTTGCATAATAGAGATACAAGGCGGGTGTGGTATGGACTTATTTGAGACAATGCACAAGAGGGTTGGATGCCAGTACATTTCAGATATGAAGTCATTCCCATATAACAAGATCGCTAGGTCAGTGATTAAAGGGCTTGACTTAAACCAGTTTACACTAAATGAACTGTCCGATGCTGCCAGATATATTTGTTATGAAGATGTAGCATTTGAGAGTTATGCAGCGGCACGGGAGTTCTTTGACAGGCACTAACTAGATTAAAGAAATAGCGTCAGGGTGTTCGGCTACATTGGCTGAACACCCTATCTTTATTTTTCGACAATTTTAGATAAAAGGTATTTTGAGTAAGCGAATGATGATAAGAAAAATAAAGTAGATTTGCTGTAGAAAAGCGATTGGTTGTCCACGAAAATAGGTGTTGCTCATGGTGATTGGAAAAGGGTGTTCATTTGCAATTTTAAGGGGTGTACACGGTGTTATTTTGGAGGGTGGGTATAGGGAGATAAGTTGGGTAGTTGGTGGTGACCTGAAAAGACCTTTTTAATTCTATCAGAAACGAGCATTGCACAGAGGCATATAGAGAATATTAGAGGTGCTATATTTGCAAGAATTTTGGGTGAAAAAAGGCTTGATTTTCAAGGAAAATTCGTGTACGATGCCGCCCTAATTTTGAAAGCGGAGGTAGCGGTTTATGTGCAAAGAGAAGGAAATCACTGTGCTCAAGGTCAGCCCTCATAAGAAACCGGAAGTAGTCACACTGAAAAATGAGTTGTCGGCTCTGCAAGAAGCCGTAAGCAACGGAGTGGAGGACTACCATCACCTGATCCAGTTGGTCGGCGTGGAAGAAGGCGTAGACCTGCTCCTGAACGATGAGGGTAAGCTCATTGGCTTTGAGCCTAATCGCCGGTTCGGACAGGACGTGCTGGTTGGCGATTTCTATGTCGTAGGAACTGACGGTGAGAACTTGGCGTCCTTGCCGCAAGACAAGATGGAGAAGTACACAGCTCGATTTGCAGAGCCGGAAGACATCAGCGAGGAAGAAGTAGCACAGTCTATGATGATGAGTATGTTTTTCTTCTAAGGAGGGACACGAAATGAACGGATATGATCTCTTAAAAATAGTCCTGAACTGGGCTGGCGCACCACTGACAGCAGAAGATATAAAAAAGCACCGCTGCGTAAGGCAATCAGCCAATTCCATCACGGTCAGCTCTGAGCTGTTGCGGGATCACCGGCCTGAGTGGGATAAGCTGTCAAACGACATTAAGGACGGCTTTTGGTTTATCAAGGTGCCTCCTGAGGGGCACATGACCATGCGGCGGTTTGACTCGAATGAGGAAATCTGTCAGCACTGGGCAGAGACAAAAAAGGACTACCGTAATTTGTACCTGATGGCACTGATTGTAGATGGTGCGCCGCAGTTTGTCGGTGAGTACATTGAGTGAGGCTACCATGAAAACAGAACAAGACTACCTGCAAATGATCAATGCAGCCGCAAAGTCACAGCAGGAAACGAAGTCACCGATTTGCCCTCGCTGTGGTAAGCACCGGATGGACAAGCAGATAACACATAACGCTCTGAGCCGACACGCTGATATTTATGTGTGCAATATTTGCGGATTGGACGAGGCCATCCGTGATATGCGCGGAGAAACAATCAATAGCAGTGACTGGTTCATTTGCAAACAGAAGTGAAAATTGAAAGAGCAAGCTGCATGGGTTTATTACCTGTGCAGCTTGTTTTTATATCCTTTTGGTTTTTAGCACGGTTAATGTAAACGGCAAACATACATTACCAAGTTTTGATGGGGTTAGTGTAAAAGGTGATTTTTGTTGTGAAATGGTGAAGAGGGTTAATGTAAAACGGTCACATACATTGCTGCTGAAATTTGTGGTCTAAGAAAGTGGTTAGGCATGTTGGCTCATACACATCATGATAATGGAAGTTAAACATGTGTTGATCAGCTGGTAGAGCATTGCATATTCTGACTGACAAAATGAAAAAGTGGTCTGGATTTTGAAGCAGGGAAAGAACATGTTGAGACAAATTTAGTCATTAGCCCTGGGAGGCATAGCAGGACAATGAAGATGGGTGCTGTGACCACAAAAATAGGCATGGGTTGTCAAAATGGACTTATTAGCGATGGGCCAGAAAAGAGGGAAAGATGGAAATAAAATAAACTCGACTTTGACTAGTTGAGAAAATTTAGACATTCCGATTTTTGAGTGGCATTATGTGCCGCAACTAAAAAATGTCGATTTTTTGAGGACAGCAAATGGACTAGTTGATAGCAATTTAGACATTCCGATTTTTGAGTGGCATTATGTGCCACAACTAAAAAATGTCGATTTTTTGAGAACAGCAAATGGACTAGTTGATAGCAATTTAGTCCTATGACTTATTGGGTACTGATGTTCTGTGCAAGCTGAGGTAGGGCATTATTTTTATGGCAGTAAAAGAACATGTTGATACCAATTTAATCATTCAAGGGATATTCGTAAATGCCGATGGGTAAAGCCATTTTGAGTGCATTTCATTAGCTTGTTGAGATGAAAAAAGACAGTTGGAAAGTAGCTTTTGACAAACGCACAGGCATTGGAACGGTAGATACATGTAGGGCACAAGGTGGATCAGCGAAATGGGCTGACAAGGTTTATTTGTATGTGCAATAAGCATTCAGAGTGAAATGAACACGGTTTTGACGCGAAGAACACCGATATGAGATATACATTCAATTTTCCTGTGAGGAACAAGGATCTATACATTGAAATAAGAGAAATTATCTTAAAGATAATCTTCTTAAAGAAAAAGGGGTATAAAAAATTTTTCTTGAAAGTGAGGGGATTGTGATTGGGAGATATTTTCCGGAAGGGCTGATTTCACAAGCTTTTTCGGGGGGTTTGGGAAAAAGAAACCGATGGGGTAAACGAGAAATTGGAAACTAAGAAAAAAATCCTGAAAAACAGGTGTAGAGATGGAGGTTTTAAGCATGTCAAAGTTGATTAAGCAGACGAAGGCATTATACGCAGCCTTTACCGATGCTGATGGAAACATGACAAAGAGGCCGCACGGCGTATTGCAACGTAAAAATCTGCCCGATGACCACGTGGAGTTTCTGCGTCGGTACTTGGAGTTTATGATGAACTCCAAGTTGCTGAATGAGGCCACTAAGATTTACATTCGCAGCCCTTATATGACTGCGGGGGGAGCGTTCAATGCGTACAACGAGGAAAACCCAGACAAGGCGCGTCCAGTAGCCACGCTTGTAAGTGGCATGGATTATTGCCGTAAGAAGGTTATTACTACGGTATTCCCTGACGATATGATCTACTACGTCATGGAGCTGCCGCAGAAGGCTGACATGAAGCACTACTGGGATTTGCTGCATGATGCAATGGAGAAGTACAAGCAGGACTCCGTGTTGACAGATGCTGTTACAGTGAAACTGCCAAGGCGCATTAACAGCATAGCTCCGACAGACGATGAGATTTGTGACTTCTTGGTAGCCATAGCTCCATACAGAAAGGGCGCAATCAAGCAGTGCGAAAAAGACATCAGCGCCAAGTATGCAGATGTAGTGGGCTACATCAATTACATTGCGAGTTGTGCAGCACCGACACTGGATGAGCGTTTGAAATTTGAGATTGTGCGTGATTTTCTAAATGGGGAAAATGATGCACTGAGCCATTTGGACACAAAAGATAAGTAATTATGGGGCAGTAGAAAGACTAGTTGAGAATGAAAACGGCTGTCCGACAGAGAGATGCGGGCAGCTGTTTTCTGACTTTTCAAGTAGATTTAATAGTTGCGAAATGTGGCATCACGCTGTACACTCCCTCAACATTTTTGAAGGAGGTATTGGTGATGAGCAATGAATTTGACAGAGCGAGGTATTACCTCGCCCACATTTTGAAGCCTGAGGACAAGTTCGTGTTTCAGTGCCAGATGTGCGGAAACTGCTGTCGGAACCGGTCAGAGAGCATTTTACTGACTGGTGCAGACACTTTCCGTATAGCAAAGAAGCTTGAAGTGAGTGTGCCTGAGGCAATAGACAAATACACGACATTTGGCATTGGAAAGGACTCAAAATTGCCACTGCTCTACCTGCGGGAGAGGCCAGATGGCAGCTGTAGTTTACTTCGTAAGGGGAAGTGTACAGTCCAATCTGAGAAACCGGCGGTCTGTGCCATCTATCCGCTGGGAAGAATGGTCATCGGCAAGGATCAACACTACTCTTATTTTACGCAGCCAAACTATTGCCCTGGGGATGTTGGACATACAAACGGTGAGGCACTGTCACATATTCCGGCTGATGAGGCACAGCGGATTTTGAATGATCCCGAGCTTAAAAGTGCAACACATTCTCTTGAAGAATGGCTCTCTGAGTTTAATATCAGGCCGTGTGAAAAGGATCATTTGGCATGGAACAAACTGGCTACAATCTGTTCTGAGTTCCTTAGGTCTATAACCGATGATGCCAAGGCTTTGCTGAGTCCAAGAGCGATAAATATGATCAATGTGGCGTACTGTGGCGCGCTCTATCTCGACTATGATACCACGAAAGAATATGTGCCTCAGGTTGAGCAGAACCAAGAACGTGTAGAAAGCATGAATAAAGACATTCAGAATATTATCGACACATTAAAGGAGAGGTCTAAGTAGTAAGTCAATAACTGAGTTTGGAGGGTCACAATAAGATATGATTGACTGGAAAGCAGTAACAAAAGACACCGTGATACGAGTAGCGATATATGGTCGTGTTTCAACAGAGCATGAAATGCAGCAGCAAGCATTTGAAAATCAGTTGCAATGGTATGAGGATCTTTTGAGAAAGAACCCTAACTGGAAGGTTGTGGGTTCAGTGAACACTTATACGGATCGTGGTATTACGGGTACGCAGGCCCAAAAGCGTCCGAACTTCCTCAGGATGATAGAAGATGCAAAGGCTGGCAAGATTGACATGATCGTGACCAGAGAGGTCAGCCGCTTTGCCAGAAATACTATGGAAACATTGAAATATGCACGCGAGCTCAAGGAAAAAGGTGTTGAAGTTTATTTCGTAAATGACAACATCCGCTTCATTCAGGATCATGATGGTGGTGAAGTGAAGCTCACAATTATGGCAGGCTTGGCACAAGAGGAAAGCCGCAAGATTAGTGAGCGTGTTAAAGCTGGGCAGCATATCGCTCGTAAGAACGGTGTGCTGTATGGAACAGGCAATATCCTTGGCTATACAAGAGTGCGTGGAGTGCATGACAAGGACAAGATTGGCAAAATCGGGGATAAGTCTGTTCCGACATTCATTATCAACGAAGAAGAAGCAGAGACAGTAAGGCGAATTTTTGAACTGTACAAGGAAGGCTATGGGCTGACTCAGATTAGGATTAAGCTTACTCAGGAAGGCCGTAAGAATTCTTCTGGTCAAGTGAAGTGGCATGACAGCACTCTTTCCAAAATGTTAGCAAATCCAATGTACATAGGCAAACAGTTACAGCATAAGACGGAAGTTGTGGACTACCTTACAGGGAAGATCAAGACAATTCCAAAGGAGGAACACGAGTTAATAAACGGGGACTTTGAACCTATCATTGACGAAGAGACATTCAACATAGTGCAGAGAATAAAGGCTGATAGGTCTAAGTTGTCACCTAAGAACCATGGCGGGAAAGCTCCAACTGATAAATGGACACAGAAGCTCATGTGCAGCTGCGGTAGCCGTTTCAAAAAAGAAGGTAGAGCGTCAGCAGATAATAAGAGCCAAAACATTTTTTACGCATGTAGGCATAGAAGTATTGATGGTTCAACAGAACGGAGAAAACAGCTGCACCTTGATACAGAAGGTGCATGTGACGTTAGAAGTATTCCGGCATGGCAATTTGAGTTGATGGGCATGTTGGTGTTCAAGGGCATCTGGAAGACACACTTTGATGCTGTGATAAATGCTTTTGATGAAATGGACGAGCGAGAGCAAGAAAAGAAAAGCAGTACTATCAGCATTGCTGATAGGTGTGAGGCTCAGATAAGAAAAATTACAAGGCAAAGAGACCGATTACTAGACCTTTACACCGATGACAAGATTGATCATGATGTGTTCACGTCCAAGTATGCTGCATACACGGCGGCGATTGAGAAGCAAAAGGAAATCATCAGCGAGTGTGCCGAAGAACAGAAGATTGACAAGGATGAGGCAGGGGCATTCCTCAAGAAGATGCAGAGAATGATAAATGTGTCTGGCACTCAGCTTGACAATGAAACGGTGGAGAAGTTTATTGATCGTGTGATTGTGCAAAGCGATCATTGCTTTGAGTGGCTTGTGAATGTTACTGGCGATGCACAGACGGCAACACCGGAACTGTTCCCGATGCGGGGGTATGGCTCTGATAAGACGAGCACACGCATAGTGAACTATGCTGATGCAGCCAAAAATGCTATAGAGGTCAGGGATAAATATTACGCTCACGCTTTTGCTTTCACAATTCCCTTTGAAGAGGCTCAAAAGCTTAGGGATAAGTGTGGTACTCATGTGAGACCAGGAAGGTGGACAGACCTTCTGGTTGATGTGTACGTTAGGACAACAAAGGTCTAAAAAGGACGCTGCTCAGTTTGTGGGCAGCGTCTTTCTTTTTATAGTTTGTCAACATTAAGGGTTACTGGGTTGATTGCTATGACAGGCTTGCCTTGACGAATGGCATAGTTTACTGTGGCACCGGTTCCGCTGTGACTGCCATTCCAAACGGCTAGAACATAGTCGGCATTATCAACCATATATTTGTTTCTCTTGTCCATGCAGTCAATAGAATACGGGTGCTGAATAAGTGTCTCCTTGTCACATTTAGATGCAATGTCAAAATAGCGGTCACGCAGGTTTTCTGACCATTTAGCAGCCTGAGTTTCACAGGGGAAGGCACACTCGAGCGTAATGTTTGGGTATATGGACTTTAGGTCCAAGACGAGTTCAGCAGCAAACATATCAACACCGATAGCCATGCCAGAGATGAAATGAGTGACACCGTTAGTCTCAATGAGATTGATGATTTGGTCGTGTAAAGCCCGTTTAAGAGCAATACAACGGCTGTCAGTTTCATTGAAACCAAACGGCAAGATTTGGGGGCGGTGGCCGGTAAAAGCACAGGAGACAGTTTTCATGTAAGTCCTTCTTTCTGTATATTAGCGTTTGTTTATCGTTCTCTAATACACAGTATAGCAGAGAGATTTGTCGAATTGTGGCGGAAATTGAAAGAACCTGCTAGAAATTTTAGCAGGTTCTGGACTAGTTAATTTCATTTTGGACTTGTTATTTATTTTCGGACTCTTGCTTGATCATAAGCTCTACCATTTGTAAGATACGCTTTTGAGCATCTGGGGATAAGGTTGAAAGAGATTTCGACAATTCACTTGCCTTGTATTCACTAGCATAGTCAAGTACATCACAGAAAATGGAGTCGGCAGAGGTTTCAAGGCCGTTGAGTAGAATGATGAGCTTTTCGCAGCGAGGAAAGGACATGCCACGTTCAACAGTAGAAATGTAGTTCGTGGTCAAGCCGGTCTTTTCGGCAAGCTCCTCTTGCGTGATGCCAAGACGCTCACGGCATTCTTTTACTCGTTTTCCGATCCGCTTATCAATCATAGTGGTTACCTGCACTTCCTCTATAATGCTTATAAGCATTATATGGATTAGAACCACATCAATACAGATTTGCTAATGCAGATAGTCAGTATTAGCGAATGACAATATATAGAGAAATATCACTATGGCACCCTGAAAGGCACACGGAAGGGTATAAACAGTTAACTTGCCATAGTTATATTGCTGCACAGGCTGCCATCAAACAATAAGGGGCTATTTGTTAACGTTGCAAACATTTTCAATGTATAGTTGCAGGTCTGCTTGGTAAGCACCCAGCACGAGTATAGCTATGGCACCCTGAAAGGCACATGGAAGGGTATAAACAGTTAACTTGCCATAGTTATATTGCTGCACAGGCTGCCATCAAACAATAAGGGGCTATTTGTTAACGTTGCAAACATTTTCAATGTATAGTTGCAGGTCTGCTTGGTAAGCACCCAGCACGAGTATAGCTATGGCACCCTGAAAGGCACATGGAAGGGTATAAACAGTTAACTTGCCATAGTTATATTGCTGCACAGGCTGCGATCAAACAATAACGGGCTATTTGTTAACGTTGCAAACATTTTCAATGTATAGTTGCAGGTTTGCT
>CAKTOW010000002.1 GCA_934590325.1 uncultured Oscillospiraceae bacterium | reverse complement strand
TACCCTTGATAGCACTTTCGGGAAAATGCCTTGCAAACGCACTCATATCATAGCGGTTATGCAAAAGCCCTTTATCCCTGGTGCGGCACCGGAGCTGGTGCACCAGTTGGGACTGCTGGCGGACAGACTCAGTGTGAATATTGAACTGCCCAGTCAGCAAGGGCTGCAGACGCTGGCGCCGGACAAGACCCGGGAGGCCATCCTGCGCCCCATGGGGCTGATACGGGACGGCACGGCGCAGAGTAAGCAGGAATTGGCCAAATACAAGCACGTGCCGGTATTTGCCCCTGCCGGGCAGAGTACTCAGCTTATCGTGGGCGCCACTGCGGACAGTGACCGGCATATCCTGCATCTGACGGAGTCCCTGTATAAGAAATACCGGCTGAAGCGGGTGTTCTACTCGGCCTATGTGCCGGTGGTGGAGAACAGTCTTCTGCCGTCGCCGGATACAAAGCCGCCTCTGCTGCGGGAGCATCGCCTGTACCAGGCGGACTGGCTCCTGCGGTTTTACGGCTTTCAGGCCGCGGAGCTTCTGGATGAAGCGCACCCGGACTTCGACCCGCGTCTGGATCCCAAGTGCAACTGGGCGTTGGGGCATATGGAGCAGTTTCCGGTGGAGGTCATGCGGGCGGACATAGAGACACTGCTGCGGGTACCGGGTATCGGCCCGGTCAGTGCGCGGCGCATCGTATCTGCCCGGAGATGCGGCACGCTGCGGTTCGAGGACCTGAAAAAGCTTGGTGTGGTGCTGAAGCGAGCGCAGTATTTCATCACCTGCGGCGGCCGGCTGCAGGAGGGGCTGCACTTCTCCCCTGCCACGCTACTGCTGCAATTGGAGCGACTTGAGCGGGGATTGCTGCCCCCGGAACAGGCAGAGCAGCTGTCCCTGTTCGATACTGTGGGAGAAGCGGTATGAGCGAAGTCATCTATCAGTACGACGGCACACTGGATGGGTTCCTGTGCTGTGTGTACGAGAGTTACGTATATAAGGAGAGCCCCGCCGCCTTCTGCTGCGACGAGGACCCGTTGTCCCTGTACGAAGTGCGCACCATCATCACCCAGCCGGCCTATAGCCAGCGGGTCAGTCGGGGCATTGAAAGCCGTTCGACCAAAGCACTGGCGGTGGTACGGCGCGGATTTTTGACCTGTCTTGCGGACAAGGAACTGTGCCTGTTTGCCTTTATCCGCAAGCTGTTGGCGGAGGGCGCGGGCTTCATGCGCGATCTGTCCGACCCGGTGTGCTATCCTCTGTATCGCGCTATCCGCCACATGAACGGTGAACTGGAAAAGCTGCGCGGATTCGTGCGCTTTTCGGACTACGGCGGTGTGCTGGGTGCGGAGATCGAACCGAAAAACCGTGTGCTGCCGCTGCTGCGGGGACACTTTTGCCAGCGATACGCCAACGAGAAATTTTTCATCTATGACCGCACAAACCGGGAGCTGCTGCTGTACGCCGATGGACGCTCCCGTATCACACAGGTGGAGGGCTTTCAGCCCGTGCTCCCGGAGAGTGAAGAATTGTACTTCCGGGCGCTGTGGAAGCGCTTTTTCCAGAGCGTGACTATACAGGAGCGGGAGAATCCGCGGTGTCAGAACATATTTCTGCCCAAGCGCTATCGCGGCACCATGACGGAATTTCTGCCGCTGGAGTACGAAAAAGAGCGCGGCGCGCAGATGCCTTCCCTGCCGGGGGCCTCCGGCTGATTCTGTGCGCTCCGCAGAGAAAAGCGGCCACCCCGCCTGTGGCGGGATGGCCGTTTCGCGGCCTGCGCCGCTCCCCCTATCCTGTTTCCCCCTCGGAACAAACTGACATCTGCGCCGTGTTTTCCCCCAAAACTTGCCATTTTCCACGGCGCATCCCCCGTCAGTTATTCCTCTGTCAATAGTTCCCGCAGCTTTTGCAGGCTGCGGCGCTCCAACCGGGACACCTGTACCTGTGATACCTGTAATATCCGCGCGGTCTGCTCCTGCGTCAACCCCTTGAAAAACCGCAGGAGGATGGTCTGCTTTTCCTTTTCCGGAAGGGCTTCTATGGCGTCCCGCAGGGCGATGCGCTCGATCAGCGAGACATCCGGCTCCGCAGCGCGCAGCGTGGATTCCAGTGTAAGCCCCTCGGCGGTCTCCTGCTGCAGGGATTCCGGCGTGATCAGCGCCATATCCACGGCGGCGATCTCCTCCGGCGTCATGCCGGTCTCCTCCGCCAGCTGGGACAGCCGCGGTTCGCAGCCCAGGCGGCTTTGCAGCCGCTCACGGGCAGCCCACAGAGCCTGGCCCTTCTCGCGCATGGTGCGGCCCACCTTAATGGGGCCGTCGTCCCGGAGAAAACGGCGGATCTCCCCTGCGATCTTGGGCACGGCATAGGTGGAAAACTGCGTTCCGTATGTCAGGTCAAACCCCTTTACAGCCTTGACAAATCCTATGCATCCCAGCTGGTACAGGTCGTCTGTCTCCACGCCGCAGCCATTGTAGCGGCGGACGATAGACCAAATAAGCCCGGCATTCTCCGTCAGCAGCTGCGCCTCCGCGCTGTCGTCCCCCTGCTGTGCCCGTTCCAGCAGCGCCAGCCGGTCGCTCATCGTCCTACGGACAGCCGGGATGCGATACGCTTGCGCATCTGCACGGTGGTCCCCTTTCCAGGCACAGACCGCACCACCAGTCGGTCTGTGAAGCTCTCCATTATGGTGAAGCCCATGCCGCTGCGCTCACTGCCGCCGGTGGTGTACATGGGGCGACGCGCCTGGTCGATGTTCTCGATGCCCCGCCCCCAGTCGCGGATAGTGATCTCCAGCACGTTGCCCTTCAGTATCTTCAGCTTCATGACCACCTTGCCCAGCTGGTCGGGATAGGCATGGACGATGGCATTGGTCACCGCCTCGCTGACGGCGGTCTTGATGTCTCCCAGTTCATCCAGCGTTGGGTCAAGCTGGGCGGCGAAGCCCGCAGCGGCGATGCGGGCAAAGCCCTCGTTGCTGCTGCGGCTGAGAAACTCCAGTGTAACATAGTTTTCCGCTCGCGTCATATATGTAGCCTCCTTATTCTATGGTCATCATGCGCCCGACGCCGGAGGCCTCGAACACCTTGCGCGGCTGCTGCGCCACATGCCGCAGCATGACGGTGCCGCCCAGCTCCCGCATGCGTTGCCAGCCGCGCAGAGCCACCGCAATGCCGGAACTGTCCATAAACGTGACACCGGAGAAATCCAACACCAGCACCATGGGCAGCGTGCGCTCGATCTCGCGCTCCAGGTTGTCCAGCAGCCCTTTAGCCCCGTGGTGATCCAACTCGCCGGTCAGGCGGAATTCCAGCTGCCGTTCTTCATATTTTGCCGATACTTCCATACAGGGTGCTCCTTTGCTCCGTGTTCCTGCGCCCGCATAGCGCAGGGGTATCCTTGCGGCCGATACCGCTTGGGTAATGAACTGAGCTGATTATACTCTATGAGCAGCGCGTAATTTGTCGAAACATGTCGGATGGGTGAAAAATTTTGGCAGGCTATGACATATAAACGGTAGCCCGACGACGCGGACTGCTTTGAAATGACAGAGAATATTGCGTAATACAGCCGAACAAACAAAAAAGACGCCTTTCGGCGTCTTTTTTGTTTGTTCACAATGTGCTTACAGCTTCATGGCCGCAGCGGACTCGTCCAGCTTGGCGATAAGTGCTCGGGCCTTCTCGGCCTTCTCGCGCTCGGCGTTGACTACGTTCTCCGGTGCGCGGGAGGTGAAGGACTCGTTGGCCAGCTTAGCCTCTATACGCTGCAGGTTTTCCTCAACCTTTTTACGCTCGGCAGCAATACGCTCCAGCTCCTTGGCGATGTCCACCAGCTCTGCCATAGGCATGTACACCGTGGCGTCGTGGGTGGCAACGGTCACCATGCCGGTCAGGTCGGCGGGCGCGGCAGTCAGAACGGTCAGCTCGCTGGCGTAGGCCATACGGGTGATGAAGTGGGCACCCAGCTGGTAGTTGTCTGGCTGGGCGGTGACGATGATCACCTGTGCCTTGCGGCTGGGCGGTACGTTCATCTCGGCGCGGCGGGCACGGATGGCGGAGATGGCGTCCTTGACGGCCTCCATGGCGGTCTCGGCCTCCGGGAAGTGCAGCGCGTCCTGGTACTCCGGCCACTTAGCGGAGATCAGGTATTGGCCCTCGTGGGGCAGCGCCTGCCATATCTCCTCGGTGATGAAGGGCATAAACGGGTGCAGCAGTTCCAGAATACGCAGCAGCACGTAGCACAGCACGTTCTCGGCGGCCAGCTTGGCGCTCTCGTCCTCGCCGTTCAGGCGAGTCTTGGTCAGCTCGATATACCAGTCGCAGTAGGTGTCCCAGATAAAGTCGTAGATCTTGGCGGAGGCCACGCCCAGCTCGTAGGATTCCAGGTTGTCGGTGACCTCACGGATCAGGGTGTTCAGCTTGCTGAGTACCCACTTATCTTCCAGCTCCAGCTTCTCGGGCAGCTGCACCTTGTCGATGGTCAGGTTCATCATGACGAAGCGGCTGGCGTTCCAGATCTTGTTGGCGAAGTTGCGCATGGCCTCGCACTTCTCCACAAAGAAGCGCATATCATTGCCGGGGCTGTTGCCGGTGATCAGGTTGAAGCGCAGGGCGTCCGCGCCGTACTTGTCGGCCATCTCCAGCGGGTCGATGCCGTTGCCCAGGGACTTGGACATCTTGCGGCCCTTGTCGTCGCGGACAAGGCCGTGGATAAACACCGTCTTGAAGGGTTCCTTCTTCATCTGCTCCATGCCGGAGAAGATCATGCGGGCCACCCAGAAGAAGATGATGTCGTAGCCGGTGACCATGACGGAGGTGGGGTACCAGTACTTCAGGTCGGGCGCGTCGGTGTCGGGCCAGCCCATGGTGGAGAAGGGCCACAGGGCGGAGCTGAACCAGGTGTCCAGCACGTCCTCCTCACGGGTGAGGTGGGTGCAGCCGCACTTTTCGCACTTGGTGGGGTCGGTGCGGCTCACATTGATATGGCCACATTCGTCGCAATACCATGCGGGGATCTGGTGCCCCCACCACAGCTGGCGGGAGATGCACCAATCGTGGACGTTCTCCATCCAGTTGATATAGGTCTTGGTGAAGCGCTCGGGTACGAACTTGATGGTGCCATCCTCCACCACGCGGATGGCCTCCTTAGCCAGGGGCGCCATCTTCACGAACCACTGGGCGGAGATCAGGGGCTCCACATCGTTGTGGCAGCGGTAGCAGGTGCCCACGTTGTGGCTGTAGGGCTCGGTCTTGACCAGGTAGCCGTCGGCCTCCAGGTCGGCCACCACCGCCTTGCGGCAGGCGTAGCGGTCCATGCCCTCGTACTTGCCAGCGTTCTCGTTCATGGTACCATCGTCGCTGATACAGCGGATGACCTCAAGGTTATGACGCAGGCCTACCTCAAAGTCGTTGGGGTCATGAGCGGGAGTCATCTTCACCGCGCCGGTGCCGAAGCCGATCTCGCAGTATTCGTCGCCCACGATGGGTATCTCGCGGTTCATGATGGGCAGGATGCAGGTCTTGCCGATCAGATGCTTGAACTTCTCGTCTTCCGGGTTCACGGCCACGCCGGTGTCGCCAAACATGGTCTCCGGCCGGGTGGTGGCGATGACGATGTCACCGCTGCCGTCCGCCAGAGGATAACGAATGTGCCACAGGTTGCCGGGCTTGTCGGTGTACTCCACCTCGGCATCGGACAGGGCGGTCAGGCAGTGGGGGCACCAGTTGATGATGCGGCTGCCCTTGTAGATGAGGCCTTTCTCGTACAGCTCGCAGAAGGTCTCGCGGACGGCGCGGGAGCAGCCCTCGTCCATGGTGAAGCGGTCGCGGCTCCAGTCACAGGAGGCACCCATCTTTTTCTGCTGCTCCACAATGCGGCTGCCGTACTTCTCCTTCCACGCCCACACGCGCTCCAGGAACTTCTCGCGGCCCAGATCGTAGCGGGTCAGACCCTCGTTGTTGCGCAGCTCCTCCTCCACCTTGATCTGGGTGGCGATGCCGGCGTGGTCGCTGCCGGGGAGCCACAGAGCTTCGTAGCCCTGCATACGCTTGAAGCGGGTCAGGATGTCCTGCAGGGTGCAGTCCAGCGCGTGGCCCATGTGCAGCTGGCCGGTGACATTGGGGGGCGGCATGACGATGGAGAAGGGCTTTTTGTCGGGGTTCGGCTCCGCCTTGAAGCAGTCGCCGTCCATCCACAGCTTGTAAATGCGGGATTCCACGTCCCGCGGGTCGTAGACCTTGGGCAGTTCTTTCATATCTGTGCTCCTTTTTCGGTATTTGGCAAAACAAAAAGTCCGCTCCGTTTTGCCAGTGCAAAACAGGGCGAACATAACGTCCGTGGTACCACCTGTATTCGGGATAGACCCGCTCTCGTGGGTGCAGAAACACCCTGTCCCGGTAACGGAGGACGAACCGTCGCGGCCTACTGTCAGTTCAGCGCGAAGCTCAGGGACGACTTGGGCGGCGCATCACGGGCACTTACACCTGCCGTACCCTCTCTCGGCATCCGCTGACCGCCTACTGCTTCCCGTCATCGCCGGTTTCACATGGGGGAAGTATACTATATTCGAAAAAAAATGTCAAGAGGGAGACGGCTCGGAGCCGCCTCCCCCTGTTATGTACTTTTCAGCGCTTGTTGGATCTGATCCAGATACCCTGCTTCTCCGCGTTGGCGATCAGGTCGTCACGGAACATGGGGTGGGCGATGGAGATAAGCTTCTCCGCCCGCTCCCAGGTAGAGCAGCCCACCAGGTTCACGCCGCCGTACTCGGTGACGATGTAATAGGCCTGGCTGCGGGGGTCGGTGACGATGTCGCCGGGGGACAGCAGCGGATTGATGCGGGATTTGACGGTGCCCTGCTTATCCGTAAAGGACGAGGTCAGACAGATGAATGCCTTGCCGCCGCGGGACAGCGCCGCGCCCTCCAGGAAGTCCAGCTGGCCGCCGGTGCCGCTGATCTGGCGGGTGCCGGAGCTCTCGGCGCATATCTGGCCGTACAGGTCCACGGAGATACAGTTGTTGATGGACACAAAGTTGTCCTGCTTGCCCACGTTGGCCGGATCGTTGCAGTAACTGATGGGGTATGTGACCACGCCGGGGTTCTCACGTATCCAGTCGTACAGGTCCGGGGAGCCGATGGCCAGGCCGAAGATGCTCTTGTAGCGGTCCAGCTTCTTCTGATTGTTGGTGATCTTGCCGGCCTTGTACATATCCAGGTAGCTGTCGCACAGCATCTCCGTGTGGATACCCAGGTCGCGCAGGTCGCTCTTGGCGATCATCTGGCCCACGGCGTTGGGCAGCGAGCCGATGCCCAGCTGCAGTGTGGAGCCATCCACCATGTTCTGTACCACGTACTCGGCGATTTTCATCTCCGCCTCGTTAGCGGCGGGAGACTTCACGCTGGGCAGCGGGCCATGGGGCCCTTCCACGATCATGTCCACGTCGCTGATATGGATGCACTCATCCAGACCGCCGTAGACCCAGGGCAGGTTCTCGTTGATCTCCAGGATAACCACATCCGCCTTGTCCAGAGTGGAACGGGCGGAGGCAGTGGCTCCGGCAAAGTTGAAATAGCCGTGCTCGTTCATGGGCGTAACGGCCATCATGGCTACGTTGACGGTGAGGAACTGGCTGTAATACCAGCTCAGATTGCGGAACACCATGGGGTTGAAGTTGCACAGTCCGCGGTCGCAGAGCTTGCGCTCGTAACCGGACATGTGCCAGCTGTTATAGACAAAGTGTTTGCGCTCCGGGTCGCACTCCACCATCTGGATGGGGTCAAAGATCAGGTAGCCGCGGATCTTGACCTCCCGCAGCTCGTCCTTCCGCTTGGCGATGGCTGCGTCCATCAGGGACGGAAAGCCCGTGCCCATGGAAATGTCGATCCAGTCGCCGCTCTTCACCACCCGTGCCGCCTCGTCTGCGGTGCAAAGCTTGCGCTTATATTCCGCTGTGTAGTCAAACGGTCTCGCCATAGTGTTCTCCCTTTCCGCGTTTCGCTTTTTTACTTTGTTAATTTTATCACTTGCCCGGCCGTCTGTCAACAGTTTAACAATTTTTTCTCACCGGAATAAGTAATTTCTTTATGCGAAAAGCGCCCCCGGCCATAAGCCGGAGGCGCTGGGGTATCATGCGGGCTTTACTTCTCTGCGCGGTGCTTGTAGGACTCGTACTTGGCCTTGGCGTCAGCTTCGGCCTCGGCGAACAGCACCTTGGCGTTCTCCGGGAAGCTCAGCTCCAGAGAGGCGTAGCGTACCTCGCCCTTCATGAAGTCGTACAGAGGCATGGTGGGCTCCTTGCTGTCCAGGGTAAAGGTCTTGGTCTCCGGGCTGTAGCGGTACAGATTCCAGTAACCGGAGTTGACGGCGTCCTTCATCTCCTGCTGGACGTTGTTCATGCCCTTCTTGATGCCGTGGTTGATGCAGGGTGCGTAGCAGATCACCAGGGACGGACCCTTGTGGGCTTCGGCCTCCTTAATGGCCTTGATCAGCTGGTTGGGATTGGCGCCCATGGAGCACTGCGCCACGTACACGTTGTCGTAGGTCATCATCAGCATGCCCAGGTCCTTCTTCTTGGTCTTCTTGCCGCTGGCCTGGAACTGCGCCACCGCGCCAACGGGGGTAGCCTTAGAGGACTGTCCGCCGGTGTTGGAGTACACCTCGGTGTCCACCAGCAGCACGTTCACGTCCTCTCCCATGGCGAACACGTGATCCAGACCGCCGTAGCCGATGTCGTAGGCCCAGCCGTCGCCGCCGTACATCCACATGGTCTTCTTGGACATGTCGTTCTTGCGCTTGAGGATCTCGTCCACGACGGCCTGCTCCTCGGCGGAGAACTTGCCCTGCTCCAGCAGCGCCACCAGCTCGGCGGTAGCGGGGGTGGAAGCATCCAGATCGTCGTAGGTCTCCAGCCACTTGGCGATGGCGGCCTTCACGGCCTCGTCCTTAGTCAGCGCATCCAGCTCTTTGATGTAGCCGGTGACGCACTCACGCAGCTGCTTGACGGCCAGGCACATACCGTAGGAGAACTCCGCGTTGTTCTCGAACAGAGAGTTGGACCAGGCAACGCCCTTGCCCTCGGCGTTCTTGCAGTACGGTACGCAGGGCATGGCCGCGCCCCAGGCCTGGGTGCAGCCGGTGGCGTTGGCCAGATACATCTTGTCGCCGAACATCTGGGTCAGCAGCTTGATGTACGGGGTCTCGCCGCAGCCGGCGCAGGCGCCGTTGAACTCCACCAGGGGCTGCTTGAACTGGCTGCCCTTCAAGGTGAACTTGTCCACACGGGAGGTCTTTTCCTTTACGGTGGTCAGGAAGTTCCAGTCGGTCTGATCCAGGGACACCTCGTGGGTGGGGACCATCTTCAGTGCCTTGCCACTCTTGGGGCAGGAGGCCACGCAGCTGCCGCAGCTGGTGCAGTCCAGGGTGGACACGCCCATGGTGTACTTCAGACCGGCCAGGCCGGGACCCTTGGCGTCCACCAGCGTCATATCCACAGGAGCGGCCTTTACCTCGCCCTCGTCCAGCAGGAACGGGCGGATGACCGCGTGGGGGCACACGAAGGAGCACATGTTACACTGCAGGCACTCCGCAGCGTCCCACACGGGCAGATGGGTGGCGATGCCGCGCTTCTCATAGCGGGAGGTGCCCAGCGGCATGGTGCCGTCTTCCATGCCCTTGAAGGCGGAGACGGGCAGATCGTCGCCCTTCTGTGCGTTGATGGGCACCAGGATGTTCTTGATAACGTAGGGCAGATTCTCGTCGGCGGGCTTCAACGCCTTGTCGGTGAGGTTCGTCCACTCGGGCTTTACCTTGACCTCCACCAGCGCGTTGATACCGGCGTCCACGGCGGCGATGTTCATGTTGACGATCTTCTCGCCCTTGAGACCGTAGGTCTTTTTGACGGCGTCCTTCATGTGAGCCACAGCGTCCGCCACGGGGATGACGTTGGCCAGCTTGAAGAACGCGGCCTGCAGCACCATATTGGAGCGATTGCCCAGACCCAGCGCCTGGGACTCCTTGTTGGCGTCGATGATGTAGAACTTAATGTCGTTGTCGGCGATGTACTTCAGGATCTCGCCGGGAACGTGCTGCTCCAGCTCGTTCTCCGTCCACTCGCAGTTCAGCAGGAAGCTGCCGTGGGGCTTCAGCTCATGGATAATGTCGTACTTGGTCAGATACGTCTGGTTGTGGCAGGCGATGAAGTCCGCGTTGGAGACGTAATAGGTGGAGCTGATGGGCTTCTTGCCGAAGCGCAGGTGGCTCTTGGTGATACCGAAGGACTTCTTGGTGTCATACTCAAAGTACGCCTGACAGTACATGTCCGTCGTCTCGCCGATGATCTTGATGGAGTTCTTGTTGGCGCCCACGGTACCGTCGGAGCCCAGACCCCAGAACTTGCAGGAGATGGTGCCCTCCGGCTCGGTCAGCAGGGGCGCGCCCACAGGCAGGGACAGATGGGTCACATCGTCCACGATGCCGATGGTGAAGTGGTTCTTCGGCTCATCCAGCAGCAGGTTGTCGAACACCGCCTTGATCTGCGCGGGGGTGGTGTCCTTGGAGCTCAGACCGTAGCGGCCGGCATAGATGGCGGGACGCTCACTCTCGTTGATATACGCGGCGCAGATATCCTCGTACAGGGGCTCGCCGATGGAGCCGATCTCCTTCACGCGGTCGAGGACGGCCACCTTCTTCACCGTCTTGGGCATGGCGGCCATCAGGTGCTTGCGGGAGAACGGGCGGAACAGGTGTACCTGCAGGAAGCCCACCTTCTCGCCCTTGGCGTTCAGGTAGTTGACCACCTCCTGGGCGCAGCCGCCCACGGAGCCCATGGCCACGATGACGCGCTCGGCGTCGGGCGCACCGTAGTAGTTGAACAGGTGGTACTCGCGGCCGGTCAGCTTGCTGATCTGCGCCATGTAGTCCTCTACGATGTCCGGCAGCTCGGCATAGGCCGTGTTGTTGGATTCGCGCAGCTGGAAGTAGATGTCGGGGTTGTCCACCAGGGAGCGCATCCGCGGATCCTCGGGGTTCAGAGCGTTGGCGCGGAAGGCGGCCAAGGCGTTGCGGTCCACCAGCTTGGCCAGGTCGTCATACTCCAGCGCCTCGACCTTCTGTATCTCATGGCTGGTGCGGAAACCATCGAAGAAGTGCAGGAACGGGATGCGGGACTTGATGGCGCTCAGGTGCGCCACGCCGGCCAGGTCCATGATCTCCTGCACGCTGCCGCTGGACAGCATGGCGAAGCCGGTCTGACGACAGTTCATCACGTCGGAGTGGTCGCCGAAGATGGAGAACGCATGGGTACCCACGGTACGGGACGCCACGTGCAGCACGCCGGGCAGCCGCTCGCCGGAGATACGGTGCATGGTGGGGATCATCAGCATCAGGCCCTGGGAGGCGGTAAAGCTGGTGGCCAGGGCACCGGCTTCCAGCGCGCCGTGACAGGCGCCGCAGGCACCGGCCTCGGACTGCATCTCCACCAGGCGCACGGGCTGGCCGAAAATGTTCTTCTTCCCCTTGGCGGACCAGTCGTCGGCGTGCTCAGCCATGGGGCTGGAGGGCGTGATGGGGTAGATGGCTGCGACCTCGGAGAAGGCATACGCCACGTATGCCGCCGCTTCGTTGCCGTCGCAGATCTTCATGATCTTACTCATTCTTTCTTTCCTCCTCTATAAAAATAGAAGTTTCCCGTTTTCCATGCGGGATCAATAAATACAAAGATAATTATATCATCCACGCTTTAAATAATCAATGCAGCAGGGGCGATTCTGTGATAATTACCACAAAATCGCCCCTGTATTTGGTGAAAAAAACAACTCAAAATACCACGGGCCCGCCGTCCAGTCGGACGTGTCCTCCGGTGACGGTCACTTTGCCGCCCAGTTGATCTTCATACACGCCGTCGGGCATATCTACCGGTACCTCCGCCCCGCTGTCCGCGAGGCCAAATACGCCCAGCCGCTCTCCCTCCGGGGACTTATAGCGGCCGATGACCGCACCGCCGCTGACCTCGTACCATACAGCGCCGGTCAGGGGCAGCGTCTGCTTCATAGCCTTGCACCGGCGCAGGAAGTCCGACATGTCGCAGCGCCTGTCGCCGAAGTTGTCGTCCGCATCAAACAGCCCTACCTGCTTCCGGGGTGCGAATTCCGTGCCGCCGTACAGCAGCATACTGCCACGGCAGAAGTATAGGAACGCCAGCCAGTGGCGCAGCCGGTCCTCCTCCGGTACCCAATGCGCTAAGCGTGGTGTGTCGTGGTTCTCGCCGCAGCGCATCTTGATGAAGCCGGAGGGGTACGTCTGCTCCTGATAGTTCAGCATGTCGATGTACTGCTGCAGCGTGTTCTTCCCCGTCATGCAGCTCTCGAACCACGGCCACAGGTCGTAGTCGTAGGTCATGTCGAAGGCCTTGTACAGCTCCGTATCCGTAGCACAGTAGGCGTTCATCTTCCGCATGCCCAGCACGTGGGCACCGTGCACACTCTCCGCCAGCCATATACAGCCGGGACGGACGGTCTCCACCTCCTGCCGTGCCTGCACCCAGAAGTCCAGCGGTACACTGCTGGCCACATCGCAGCGGAAGCCGTCCACGATCTCCGCCCACTTTTTCAACGTGTCTATCTGATAGCGCCACAGCGCCTTATGGCTGTAATCCAGGTCAACGATGTCCCACCAGTCCGCCACGTGGCGGCCGGGTCTCCCCTGCTCGTCGTGGAAAAACCACTCCGGATGGGTCTGCGCCAGCACGGAGTCCGGTGAAGTGTGGTTGTACACCACGTCAATGATACACTGCATGCCCCGCTGATGGATGGTATCCACCAGATGGCAGAGATCCTCCTCCGTGCCGTACTCAGGGTTCACCGCCCGGTAGTCGCTGATGGCATAGGGGCTGCCTAGAGTGCCCTTGCGCCCCTCCTTGCCGATGGGGTGGATGGGCATGAGCCACACAATGTCCGTGCCCAGCGCCCGCAGCCTGTCCAGGTCGTCCTCCAGCGCCCGGAAGGTGCCCTCCGGGGTGTGGTTGCGGACGAACACGCTGTAGATCAGCTTGTGCTGCAGGGTCTTATCCGTGTTCTGTGCCATATTCCCGCCTCCTTATTTTAGAAGTTCCAAGAATTCATCCTCTGTCAACACGGGGATGCCCAGCTCCTGCGCCTTCTGCAGCTTGCTGCCGGCATTCTCCCCCGCCACCACGTAGGTGGTCTTTTTCGAAACGGAACCGGCAGACTTGCCGCCCCGCTTTTCGATCATGTCCCCTGCCTCGTCCCGCGTGAACTTCTCCAGCGCGCCGGTGAGCACGAAAGTCATTCCCGCAAAACGACTGTCAACCTTTTCCTCTTTACAGGTCATGTTGACCCCTGCAGCCTTCAGCCGCGCCAGCAGGTCCCGGGACTGTGGGCTGGCCATCCACTGGCAGATATACCGCGCGGTAATGGGCCCCACATCGTTGATCGTCGTCAGTTCCTCCTCCGTGGCAGCCGCCAGTGCATCCATGGTGCCGAACCGCAGCGCCAGCACCTTGGCGGCCTTCTCGCCGGTCTGGCGGATACCCAGGGCGTTGATCAGCCGCCACAGGTCGTTATCGCGGCTCTTTGCGATGGCCTCCACGGCGTTTTTGGCGGACTTCTTTCCCATGCGCTCCAGTGGCTCCATCTGTTCTGCCGTCAGGCTGTACAGGTCGGCGGCGGTCCTTACCAGTCCGCTGTCGATCAGCTGCTGCATCACCGCGGGCCCCATGCCGTCGATGTCCATGGCACCCCGGCTGACGAAGTGGGTCAGATACCGCAGCAGCTGCGCCGGGCACTCCGCGCCGGTGCAGCGCAGCGCCACGCCGTCCTCGTCCCGCACCACCGGTGCGCCGCACACCGGGCATGTCCCCGGAAGGAAGTAGGGCTCCGTCCCCTCAGGACGCTTGTCCGCCACCACCCCAACGATCTCCGGGATGATCTCCCCGGCCTTGCGTACCAGCACCGTATCCCCTATCCGTATGTCCTTCTGGATGATGTAGTCCTGGTTGTGCAGCGTGGCAAAGGTCACCGTGGTGCCCGCCAGCCGTACCGGCTCCAGCTCCGCTTTTGGGGTCAGTACGCCGGTGCGTCCCACCTGTATCACGATATTCTTCACCACAGAGGGCTTTACCTCCGGCGGATACTTGTACGCTATGGCCCACTTGGGGAACTTCGCCGTGCTGCCGATCTCTTCCCGGTCGTGAAGGTCGTCCAGCTTCACCACGGCGCCGTCGATGTCGAAGGGGAACTGCTCTCGTCCGTCGCCCAGCGCGGCGATCTCCGCCAGGATATCCTCCGGAATGCTGAGCCGCTTGTGGGGTATCACCTTGAAATGCTGACTGGCCAGATAGTCGATGGTCTCCGTATGGGAGGTAAAGGTACGGCCCTCCGCCAGCTGCAGGTTGAACACCGCGATGTCCAGCCGCCGCTGAGCGGCGACCTTCGGGTCCAGCTGCCGCAGGGAGCCCGCCGCTGCGTTACGGGGGTTGGCCATCAGGGGCTTGCCCTCCAGCTCCCGCTGGGCGTTGATCTCCTCAAACACGCTGCGCGCCATATAGACCTCGCCCCGGACGATGAGCCGCGGCAGCTTTTCCGGCAGCGTCATGGGGATGGAGCGGATAGTGCGCAAATTCTCCGTCACGTCCTCCCCTACCCGGCCGTCACCGCGTGTGGCGCCGCGGACGAATACGCCGTCCCGGTACTCCAGAGCCACGGACAGGCCGTCCACCTTGGGCTCCACGCTGTAGGCGGATTGCTCCAGCGGTATTTTCTCCAGGAAGCGGCATACCTCGTCGTCGTTGAATACGTCCTGCAGGCTCTCCAGCGGCACGGCGTGGGTCACCTGCTGGAACTCCGTCAGGGTCTGCCCGCCTACCCGCTGGGTGGGCGAATCCGGCGTGACCTCCTCCGGGTGCTCGGCTTCCAGTTCCTCCAACCGCCGCATCAAGTGGTCGTATTCATAGTCCGACATGGTGGGCGCGTCCAGCACGTAATAGAGGTATCCGTTCTCCGTCAGCGTCTGCCGCAGCTCCTGTATCTCCTTGCGATAGTCCATATTCCAGCCCTCATCCGTTGTTCATAATGTACTCGTCGGCGTAATCCTCGATCTTATCCTCCGTGGTGCTGAAGTAAGTGTACGTCTGTGGCACACTGCCCACGATCACCGTTTCCGCCACGGAGATCTCGTTGCTCACCTTTGTATAGGTGGTGATGCCCGGCAGCAGGATGCTCACGTGTACGTCCACATCCAGCAGTATCTGGTGCTTTGTCTGATTGATGCCCGCCGCCGTGAATTTGTCCCGAAACGCCGCCGTTGCGGTGCCCAGGGTCTCCATCTTCACCGTCAGCTTCGGTCCCCGGCCCGCCAGCAGCGGCGAGCCGGTCAAGGTGCCCAGCGGTACCGTCAGCTCGCTGACGGATACCTGCGCCAGCCGTTCCAGCACATCGTCCGCCACCGCCGTCTGCAACCGGTTGAACTCCGCCATATTGCTCTGCAGCGCGGTCACATGGCCCTCGCTGTCCTTGTCGAAGCGCACCAGCTTTCCGTACTCCATCCAGCCGTTTTCCACGGCATCGTTCACCGCCGCTACCACGATACGGTGCACGGTGTTGGAGCACCTGGCCGTAGCCAGGTCCACCAGCAGCGGCCGCAGATGCAGCAGCACCGCTGTCAGCAGCGCCGTTACGGTCAGCAGCACTGCCACCATCCATATCCGCACACGCTGCCGCTTTGTCAGCCGTACATACCGCAGTCGCATCATGATGCCACCCCCTTACGGGAGTCTATGCCGCCACGGCTTTTCCTCATTCCTGCCAGCTGTTGACGATGCTCTTGAAGAACTTGCCCCGCTCAGCGAAGTTCCTGAACTGGTCGAACGCTGCGCAGGCCGGCGACAGCGTCACCACGTCACCTGGCTGCGCCCGGTCACGGGCGGCCTCCACAGCGGCGGTGAAGGGCGTCACGTCTAGGATCTCCGGCTTTCCCGGCGCGTACCCCGGTGCGTTCTCCACGGAGGCACGGATCTTATCCGCCGTGGCACCGCACAGCACCAACAGCTTCACGTGCGCCACCACCTCCGGCCCCAGCACATCAAAGGGGATGTGCTTGTCATAGCCCCCGGCGATCAGGATGACTTTCTCATTGAAGGACCGCAGCCCCGCGATGGTCCGTGACGGACTGGAGGCGATGGAGTCATTGTAGTACCGCACGCCTCTGTAGGTCCGCACCAGTTCGATACGGTGCTCCACACCGCCGAACTCCCGTGCGAACGTCCGTATGGTCGCATCATCCACCAGGCCGTCCACGGCAGCAATGGCCGCCATATAGTTCTCCACGTTGTGTACGCCGGGTATCTTGATGTCCCCGGTGGTCATGATGGTCCGCTCGTGCCCGCCGCTGCGGCACACGATGTCCTCGCCCCGCAGGAATACACCGTCAGCCACCTCGCCCTGCCGGCTGAACGTCCGTGCCCGGCCCGGCGCGCGGGTGGACTGCTCCGCGGTGATGGCGTTGTCCGCGTTGAACACCGCGATGTCCTCCCATCCTTGATGGCAGAAAATGTTCTCCTTGGCGGCCACGTACTCCGCCATGTCCCGGTGCATATCCAGATGGTTGGGTGCCAGATTCGTCACCACGGCTATGTGCGGGCTGCGCGTCATGGTCATCAGCTGGAAGCTGGACAGCTCCAGCACCGCGTAGTCCGTTTCCAGCATCCCGTCCGCCTCGCACAGCAGCGGGTGGCCAATGTTGCCGCCCACCCACACACGCTTACCGGCGGCCTTCAGCAGCTCGGCGATGATGGTGGTGGTGGTCGTCTTGCCGTCGGAACCCGTCACGGCGATGATGGGGCACGGGCACACATGGAAGAACACCTCCATCTCGCTGGTCAGCTCCGCGCCTCGCGATACGCAGGCGGCGATCTCCGGCACATCCGGCCGCAGGCCGGGTGTGCGGAAGATAACGTCCGCGTCCAGCCCCTGCAGATAGTCCTCGCCCAAGTGCAGCGCACAGCCCCGGCGCTCCAGATCCTCCGCCTGCCGGCCCATCTGCTCCCGGGTGCGCTTGTCGCAGACGGTGACGTGGATGCCCTCCGCCAGCAGCATATCCAGCAGCGGCGTGTTGCTGACGCCGATGCCGATAACCGCCACACGCTTATTCCTAATAGAGTCCACATATTCCCGCAGGGTCATAGGTGTCTCCCCTTCCTGAATCCAAATTTAACTAATATATTATACCGCAACCCATGGATTTTTCAATTAGCTTTTCCGCTCAAAAGGGATAAAATCCGGTCTTTCCGGCTGTGCACTGTCACATTGCACAAAACCAGCTGAAAAATTTGTGCAAATGTCGGGCATTTTACTTCTTTACACTACCGCGCTAAAGTGGTAGTATGATAGCGTAATAAATCAAGCGGCGGACACAGCCGCAGAAAACGGAGGAACTACCCATGAAGAATCTTATCGCAATGATGCTGGCACTGGTTATGGCTCTCAGCCTGGTGGCCTGCGGCCAGAAGTCCGACACCAATGACACCGCGGATGACACCAACGACACCAAGGAACTGACCTACGCTGTGGAAGCCGGCTCCGCCGGTGAGGAAGCCGCCGCCGAGAAGGGTTACAAGACCGTTCCCGTGGACACCCAGGCCAAGGCTCTGATGGAAGTGGACGCCGGTACCGCCGATGCCGCTGTCATCGACCTGCTGATGGCATACGCCATGGTGGGCGAGGGCACCAGCTACCCCACCCTGAAGGTCACCGATCAGCAGCTGACCACTGAGGAGTACGGCGTTGGCTGCCGCAAGGGCAGCGACCTGGCCTCCTTCATTAACAGCGTGCTGGCTGAGGCCTATGCCGACGGCACCATGACCGAGCTGGCCAAGACCTATGGCGTGTCCGAGAGTGCCGTGGTCGAGCAGTCCGCTTCCGAGTTCACCGCTTCCGAGTCCGACAGCGATGTGGCCTACATCCAGGACAAGGGCAAGCTGATCGTCGGTATCACCGAATTCGCTCCCATGGACTATCAGGATGCCAACGGCCAGTGGATCGGCTTCGATGCCGACATGGCCAAGCTGGTGGCTGAGAAGCTGGGCGTCGAGGTGGAGTTCCAGGTCATCAACTGGGATACCAAGATCGAAGAGCTGAACGGCAAGACCATCGACTGCGTGTGGAACGGCATGACCCTGACCGACGCCGTGCAGGCCGCCATGGAGTGCTCTAACGCCTACTGCTACAACGGCCAGGTGGTCATCACCAAGTAAGTTGCCAAACGGCTGAAACTGTGATATGATACTTACCCACGGCAGAGGGCGTACAGCGTCCTCTGCCTTTGGGCGGAATATTCGTAAAGCTTTTCCCCCTCCCCGCGAAGTAACCACGAAGGAGTTTTTTCATGTTCTGGACTGTCACCCTCTCCCTGCTGGGCGGCATGGGACAGCTTCTTAAGCTGTTTTTCCTGACTCTGCTGTTCTCCCTGCCCCTGGGATTACTTATCGCCTTTGCTCTGCGCAGCCGCTGCAAGCCGGTGAGCTGGCTGTTCAATGTCATCGTGTGGATCATCCGCGGCACACCGCTGATGCTGCAGCTGATCATCATTTTCTACGGTCCCGGCAAGTGGTTCGACAACAATATTTGGGCGAACTTCAATGACCCCCGCATGGCCGCCTGCGTCATCGCCTTTGTCATCAACTATGCCTGCTATTTCGCGGTCATCTACAAGGGCGGCATCGAGAGCGTCCCCATCGGCCAGCAGGAGGCCGGACAGGTGCTGGGCATGACCAAGAGCCAGATCTTCTTCAAGGTCACCCTGCTGCAGATGGTCAAGCGCATTCTGCCCCCCATGTCCAACGAGGTCATCACCCTGGTGAAGGACACCTCTCTGGCCAAGACCATCGCCATCATGGAGCTCATCATGACCGGTGAGTCCTACATGAAGTCCGCGGGCATCACCTGGCCGCTGTTCTATACGGCGGTGTTCTATCTGGCCCTGGTGGGTATCCTGACCCTGCTGTTCAACTACGCCGAGCGCAAGCTCAGTTATTTCCGCTAAGGAGGTGCCGCACATGGCTATTCTGGACGTACAGCACATCGAAAAGCACTTCGGCGACACCCATGTTCTGGAGGACATCAGCTTCTCTCTGGAAGAGGGGCAGGCACTGTCCATCATTGGTTCCTCCGGCAGCGGAAAGACTACGCTGCTGCGCTGCCTGAACTTCCTGGAGACCCCGGATAAGGGCGTCATCACCGTCCGTGGCGAGAAGCTCTTTGACGCGGACGACCCCGCCACCCGCTCCGAAACGGAGATACGGAAAAAGCGCCTCCATTTCGGCATGGTGTTCCAGAGTTTCAACCTGTTCCCCCAGTACACCGCGCTGGAAAACGTCACCCTGGCCCGTGAGCTTATGGCCAAGTCGGAGAAGACCGGCGAGAGCCATGACGCCATCGTGGCCGAAGGCAAGCGTCTGCTGGAGGACATCGGTCTGGGCGACCGCATGAACAACTATCCCCACCAGCTGTCCGGCGGCCAGCAGCAGCGCGTGGCCATCGCCCGCGCACTGGCCATGAAGCCCGACATCCTCTGCTTCGATGAGCCTACCTCCGCCCTAGACCCCGAGCTCACCGGCGAGGTGCTCCGTGTCATCCGCGGCCTGGCCGAGCAGCACACCACCATGATCATCGTCACCCACGAGATGGCCTTTGCCCGCGATGTGGCCGACCAGGTGATTTTCATGGACGGCGGCGTTATCGTGGAGCAGGGCGCGGCCCGGGATGTCATCGACCATCCCCGGCAGGAGCGCACCAAGCAGTTCCTCTCCCGTTACAGCGAGATATGAGAAGAATCCCCCCGGCTCCGCCGGGGAATTCTTTTGCGCAGAAAGCCCCCACGCCTTTGCGTGGGGGCTTTCATATCATGCGAGTATGCCTATAAGCCGGGTTCTGTCTTGACAGCCATCTATCTACGCACATCGTCGCCAATGCGCTCCAGCCACCTCGGGAGCGGCCGGGCCAGCCTGTATGCTCCCATACCGGTGTTGCTCCGGATAGAGTTTACAGCGGCGGACGCTTTCACACGCCGTCGGGTGAGCTCTTACCTCGCCTTTCCACCCTTACCACGGTCGGAACGAAGCCGGCCGGGCGGTATATCTCTGTTGCACTTTTCCTGAAGTCGCCTTCGGCGGGCGTTACCCGCTATCCTTGCCCTGTGGAGCCCGGACTTTCCTCATGGACGGGCTTTCGCCCTGTCCCCGCGGCTGTCCGGCGTACTCGCAGGGTCTATTGTAGCGAAGCACTGCCGGAAAGTCAACGGGAAAATCAGCGCACGCGTGGTATCAGCAGCATTTTCTCCGGTACGGTATCCCTTTCCAGCTGGTTCACCGACCGTATCAGCTCCTCGTCCGTGCGGTACTGCTTCGCCACGTCCCACAGGGTCTCTCCCGGCGTCAGCCGCCGCATGACCAACGACGGGCGTACTTCGTTTTCGTTCTGCGGCAGCGTCTGTACAGCGTTAACACTTGCCAGCGTCTGACGCGGGCTGGTGCCGGGCGATACGCAGACCGTCTGCCGCAGGTCACATCCCGTACCGGTGAAGGCCACCTCCGGGGCACCGGAAAGGGCACATATCTCCCCCTCCTGCAGCGGCAGCTGTGCCGTCCGCTCCGTGACCGCGGGTGCCTCCGCTTCATCCAGGAACAGCAGGCGCATCCGCACCTCCGCGCCCGCGGTCCCGCCCTCCGCCGGCACGGCCGCACAGGCCGTATCCGTTACGAAGACGAACGGCCTCTGCCTCCCGAAATCCAGGTGCTGCGCCAGCTCCTGCCGCGACGGGCGTTCCGGTGCCACGGGGAGGGATACCTCCGTGATCTCCGGCTTCATGACGCAGCGGGTACTGTACATATCCGTGACACAGGACACGGTCTCCCGCCGTGTCACCCGCAGCAGCAGCCTGAGCTCCGCCGTTACGGCGAACCCGCTGCTCTCCTCGCTGCGCAGCAACCGCGCCTCACCGCAGACGATCTGTACCGCCGCCGTCACATCGCCGTCCTCCCCCTCAGCGGGGCTCTCCACGATCTGTGAGAACGGCAGCGCGGCCGTATATGTATGCAGCTTTTGCTGCTGGCAGCGGTATAGCGCCGACAGGACGATGTCCCCCTTCACCAGCAGCTTGCTGCCCACGATCTGGCAGCTGCCCACCTGTGGATACAGCCGATAGGCCAGCAGGTCTTCCGGTACCGGCTGACCCGCCGCTACCGCTGCCTCCCCGGTGACGGAGCACTCCCGTTCCGCCACAGCGCAGGTCAGGGACAGCTCCCGCTCCTGCCGCCGCAGCCGCAGGGCAGGGTCCTCGTCCGCCCCGGTGCACAGCCGCACCGTGCCGCACTTATAGCCGCACACCGTCCACTCCGGCATGATGCGCAGCGCCAGACGCCGGGGTGTCAGTGCCTGCGCCTCGCACAGCAGCAGTCTGCCCGTGGCCCACAGTACCTGGCAGCCCGCCAGCAGGCGGTTCTCCGCCCCACAGGTGAACGGCACGTTCTGCGTCAGACTCCGTAGCCCAACGCTTTCCTCTGATGTGTACAGCACTGTCACCCGCACGGTGCCCTGCAGCTCCACACCGCCGCCCTGCGCCGTCACCGAGCGCAGGCACAGCTGGCCGCAGGTCTCCACCACGCGCCCCATGTCCGGGCAGTAGTCCGCGATGGCCGTTTCCAGATTTTCCTCATGGGTCAGTGTCAGCCGGGGCACATCGTCCCAGCAGGTGATGTCCTTCCATTGCAAGCCACATTCCATTGTTTCAGCCCTCACATTTCCATGGTTTGCTGCCATTGTATGCGAGGGCCTCCCCGGTTATTCCCGGATGCCGAACAGACGGCGCAGCAGCCCGCGCATCCCCTTGGGCGCGCGCCAGACGATGATCTTCATACACTTACCTCCTATCCCTTACACACGCGATGCCGCAGGCGATCAGTAAGAACGCCACCAGGAACATCAGGCACCCCACCGGGAACACGGCGGCGATCAGGATGCCCAGACCCAGCGCCAGCGAACATATCCCCAGAAAACAGCAGCCGCCTCCTCTCCTCACGGTATATCCCTCCCCTGTTCCAGTATATGAGCCGGTGCCGCGCGGGTGCGTCCTCCACAGAAAAAGCACCCGCCGCAGCGGGTGCTTTCACATATTCACTTCTTCTGCCATGCCTGCACGTCCTTCAACTCGTCAAACAGCCGCAGGTAGCTCTTGTGGCGGCTGATGGGAATGTCGCCGTCCTTCACCGCCTGCAGTACACGGCAGCCCTTCTCTTTGGTGTGGGTGCAGCCGGTGAACCGGCACTCGCCCACATAAGGGGCGAACTCGGGGAAGGTCTCCGGCAGGTGCTGCTTCAGCTCCAGGTCCATCTCCTCCGTATCAAAAGAGGAAAAGCCCGGCGTGTCGATCACGTACGTCCCACCGCCCAGCGGGAAAAGCTCCACATGGCGGGTGGTGTGCCGTCCGCGTCCCAACGCCTTGCTGACCTCCCCCACCGGCAGATGCAGCTCCGGCAGTAGCGCATTCAGCACGCTGGACTTTCCCACGCCGGAGTTGCCGGTGAAGGCGTTCAGCTTCCCGTCGATGGCCTGCCGCAGCGCGTTCAGCCCCTCACCATTCTCGGCGCTTATGCGCAGCACCGGGATGGCCGAACGGCTGTATATGCCGTACAGTTCCTCCGCCGGGTCAAGGTCGCACTTGTTCAGGCACACCAGCACATCGCAGCCCTTCAGCGCGGCGATGGCCGCTATGCGGTCGATCAGATACGGCTCCGTCACCGGGATGGCCGCAGAGGCCAGTATCACCAGCTGGTCGATGTTGGCCGCGGCCGGGCGGGAGAACACGTTCCTCCGCGGCTCCACGGACTCCACAAAGCCCTCGCCGCCGCCCAGCTCCCGCACCTGTACCCAGTCGCCTACCAGCGGGCTGAGCCCTTCCCGGCGGAATTTTCCCCGCGCGCGGCACTGGAGCGTTTCCGTCCCGGTATTCACGTAATAGAACCCGCTGAGGGCCTTCTCAATACGCCCCCGGCTCAAAAGCTTATCTCCTGGATGGCGCTGACCTTGGTGGCTTCCGTATTCAGGCTGGTAAAGTACGCGCACACATACGAGGTAGTCCCGGCCTTACCGGTAAAGGTGTAGGTCACCTTACCCAGTGACGCGCTGAGATACTGGCTGTCCAGGATGGCGCCGTCCTGCTCGAACTCCACCTTCAGCATCCCCTCCATGTCTGTTGGCATACTGAATTCCACCACTTTGGACATCTCGGCGTCGCCGCCGTTCCTGGTGCCGCTGACCGTGAAGTTGATCTTCGTACCGCCGGGCACCTCGCTGGTGGGCTCGATGCTCTGTTCGATCACCTGACCCTGAGGCGCGAAGTTAAAGGCGTCATAGGTGATCTCGCCCACGGTAAGGCCCAGGTCCTGGGCATTCTTCACCGCGTTGGCGATGTCCTGTCCGGTGAACGTAGGCACCGTCACCGACTCCGGTCCGGTGCTGTAATAGATGACCACGGTTTGCCCGGCGGTCAGCGGCTCGTCCGCCGCCGGTTCCGTGCGGATGACCGCGTTGGCACCATATTTGTCGGAGGACTCCTCCCTGCTCTCGATCTTCAGGTTCAGGCCCAGGTCGGTCAGGAACACCCGCGCCTGCCGGTACTCCATGCCCACCAGGTCCTTCATCAGTACCTGTGCCGGTGCCTCCGCCACGTAGACTTGGATGAACAGGTTGCTCTTCCTGGTGCGTCCCGCCGCGGGGTCCTGCTCCACGATCTGTCCCGGCTCATAGTCGGAAGTCACCCGTGTGCCCAGCACCTCGATGTGGAAGATGTCCTTGACACCATCCATTTCCTGTGCCTCTTCCACGGTCTTGCCGCGAACATCCGGCACGGGGTAACTCTTATTGCTGCCCGCGGGGCCGAAATCGCCCAGTATCAGCTTGAACAGCAGTATCACCAGCAGTACCGCCGCGGCGAAGATACCCGCGATGATGCCGATGGACTTCTTGTCCATGCGGGGCGACTCGTCGTCCTCGTCTGTTTCTTCTCTGCGCAGCTCTCCCGTGTGCTTCTTCACGGCGGAGGCCACCTGCGCCGTGGGAATGGGCATGGTGGGCTCGCTGGTGGCGGCGGGTGCCGACAGCTCCTGCCGGATATAGTCCATATCCACGGAGGGATCCCGGCGGAACTTCTCCAGGTCCTCGATCATGGCGTCCGCCGAGGCGTACCGCTTGTTGGGGTCGCTGTTCATCGCCTTCATGCATATCAGCTCCAGCGGCTCCGGGATACTGGGGTCGATGTCACGGGGCGCTAGGGGCACGGAGCTCAGGTGCTGGATGGCCACGGACACAGCGCTGTCGCCCTCGAAGGGCAGACGTCCGGTGAGCATCTCATACAGCACCACACCGGCGGAATAGATGTCCGAGCGGGCATCGATGCGGTCACCCCTCGCCTGCTCCGGTGAGATATAGTGCACCGAGCCCAGCGCCTCCTGGGTCAGCGTCTGGCCCGCATTGGCCAGGCACGCGATGCCGAAATCGGCCACCTTCACGCTTCCGTCCCGCAGCACCATGATGTTCTGGGGCTTGATGTCCCGGTGGATGATACCGCGGCTGTGGGCGTGGCTCAGTCCCCGCATGATCTGCGTGATGAAATGCAGCGACTCCCGCCAGTCCATGCGTCCGCGCCGCTCCATGTACTGCTTCAGCGTAATGCCGTCAATCAGCTCCATGACGATGTACTCCAAATCCGGGTTGGTGGACACGTCGTAGACCGACACGATGTTGGCGTGGCTCAGCTGTGCCACCGCCTGGGACTCGTCGTGGAACCGGCGGCGGAAATCGGCGTTGTCCGCCAGATCGCTTTTCAATATCTTGATGGCCACAAGGCGGTTGAGCCGGTGGCACCGTGCCTTATAGACGTTCGCCATGCCGCCGGAGCCGATCAGCTCCAGTATCTCATAGCGGTCGTCCAGCATTTTTCCGATGTACTGATCCATGTGGTCATCTCCCTTCCCCGTTCAGCAGCAGCACCGCCGTGATATTGTCCGGTGCGCCGCGCTGAAGCGATATTTGCAGCATGTGGTCGAGACACTCGTTCACGTCCCCGTCGTGGAGCACCTCAAAGAGCATCTCCTGATCCGATACGGTGTTCACCAGCCCGTCGGAGCACAGCAGCAGGAACTCGTCCCTGTGCCATGTCAGCTCAAAGGTATCCGCCTTGGCGTGGATGTCCGGACCCAGTGCCCTCGTGATAAGGTTGCGGTTGGGGTGCGTCCGCGCCTCCAACGGCGTCAGATCGCCCTTCGCCACCATACTCTCCACCACCGAATGATCCCGCGAGATCTGGAATATCCCCTCCGCCGTAATGTGGTAGGCACGGCTGTCGCCGATATTGCCGATCATCGCCCATTCCGGCGTCGTCACCGCGCACACGAGGGTCGTCCCCATGTGCTGATAGTCGCTGTTTCGCGCCGCCTCCTGCCGAATGTCGTCGTTGGCGCAGGCGATGGCACTGAGCATGGCCTGGCGCACCTGCTCAACGGTCATGTCGTCCCGCAGGGCGGCGCACAGCTCCTTTTCAAAGCGTGAGACAGCGATGGCACTTGCCACCTGTCCGCCGCTGGTGCCGCCCATGCCGTCGCAGACCACCGCCCCATGAAATACCCCCGTCTCGAACACCGCATAGGCGTCCTGGTTCTCACTACGCACCAGACCGGTGTTGGTGATACCCCACATTTTCACGTTATCACATCCTTTTGCCCTGTAAAGGTTTATACCATTACAGTTGTCCTTTTTCCATCATTTCTTTCCGTCTCAGCTGCCCGCAGGACGCGTCAATGTCCCCGCCGAGGCTCCTGCGGACGGTGGCGGTCACGCCGAGGCTTTCCAGCTTCTGCTGGAAGGCTCCCACCCGTTTGCTGGGCTTGTAGGGGCTCTCCACCACGTCGTTCAGCGGAATCAGATTTACGTGCCCCGGCATACCCTTCAGCTTCCTTGCGATCAGCTCTGCCTGCCAATCATGGTCGTTTACGCCGTCGATCATGGCATATTCAAAGCTGATCCGCCGCCCGGTCTTCTGGAAATACCGGTGGCAGGCGGCAAACAGCGTCTCCACATCATACGCGCGGTTCACCGGCATAATGCGGCTCCGCGTCTCGCTGTCCGGCGCGTGGAGCGACACCGACAGCGTCAGCTGCAGCTGCTTCTCCGCCAGCGCGTCGATCCCCGGCACCACGCCGCAGGTGGACAGGCTGATGTGCCGCATACCGATGTTCAGCCCGTTGGGGCTGTTTACCAGCTCCAGAAACCGCAGCACGTTGTCCATGTTGTCCAGCGGCTCGCCAATGCCCATCAGCACGATGTTGGACACGGGCAGTCCGCTGTCCAGCTGGGTGAAAAGCACCTGATCCAGCAGCTCCGAGGGGCGCAGATCCCGCACCTTTCCCGCGATGGTGCTGGCACAGAAGGCACAGCCCATGCGGCAGCCCACCTGGGACGAGATGCACACGGTGTTGCCGTGGTGGTACTGCATCAGAACGGTCTCGATACAGTTGCCGTCGGCCAGCTCCCACAGGTACTTGATGGTGCCGTCCAGTCTGGACGTCTGCTTTCGCGCCACCGTAGGCGCGGTGATGCAGCATGTCTCCGCCAGCTGTGCGCGCAGCGGCTTGGAGAGGTCTGTCATCTCGTCGAAGGAGCGAACGCCCCGGTGCAGCCAGGTGAACACCTGCCGCGCCCGGAATCCCGGCTGGCCCATTCCCCTGAAAAAGGAGGTCAACTCGCTCTCGGTCATGGATTTGATGTCGGTCATAGTCTCGCTCCCTGCTGTTATCCCCTGCGCCGCATGCGGCAGATGTAAAAGCCGTCTGTGCCGTGTCTTTGCGGCCACAGCGTCACGTCGCCGTCACATTTGCCGATGCCCGGCAGGGTAAATTCCTCTTTCGTAAATTCCGGGTGCGCGGCCAGAAATGTCTCCGCCACGCCGCTGTTTTCCTCCGGAAGCACCGTGCAGGTGGAGTACACCAGCACGCCGCCGGGACGTACATACCCGGCCGCATTGTCCAGGATGGCGCTCTGTATGGGCGGCAGCTGCGCCAGCGGCGCGGGATCCTTCCAGCGTATGTCCGGCTTCTTTCGGATAATGCCCAGCCCGGAGCAGGGCACGTCCGCCAGCACCACATCCGCCTGTCCCGTCCATGCCGCGTGGCGTTCCCGCCCGTCGGCAAGAGCCGTCCGCACGGAGGTAATGCCCAGCCGCGCCGCACCGCTCTCGATCAGCTTCAATTTGTGGGGATGGATGTCGCAGGAGCGTATCTCCCCCTGATCCTCCATCTGCATCGCCATGGCGAAGGACTTTCCCCCCGGCGCGGCGCATACGTCCAGCACCCGGTCGCCCTTCCGCGCCCCCGTCACCATCGCCGCCAGCCGCGCCGCTGCATCCTGCACCGTGCAGCGCCCTTCCGCAAAGGCGGGCAGGCGCTCCAGATCACCGGTGCCGGTCACCTCAAAGCATCCCTCCAACCACGGGTGCACCCGCAGTTCGACGCCTGCCGCGCGCAGCTCTTCCGCCAGCGCGTCAGGTGTGGTCTTCAGCGTGTTGGTCTGTATGGCCGTAGGCACCGGCTTGTTGTCCAGACGCAGGAAAGCCTCTGTCTCCTGCTCGCCCACCAGCGCCGTCAGCCGCTCTACCAGCCACCTGGGGTGGCTGTACTGCACGGTCAGTCGTTCCGCCGCGCCCTTGTGCGGCAGCGGCGGTAAAGCGTTTTTACTTGCCGCACATTTCCGCAGCACGGCGTTTACTATCCCCGCGGCGCGGCTCTTGCCGTGCCGCTTCACCAGCTCCACCGTTTCGTGGACGGCCGCCCGGTCGGGTACCTTATCCATGAACAATATCTGATAGATGCCCAGCCGCAGCACACCGGCCACCACCGGCTCCAACCGCACTGCCCTCTGGCTGCACCAGCTGTCGATGTAGTGATCCAGCAGCGTCCGATTCTGCACCACGCCGTAGGTCAGCCGCGTACACAGCGCCGCGTCGCGCCCGTCCAGCCCTGCCTGCGCCGTAATGCGCTTCAAGCTGCCGTCAGACCACGCGCCCCTGCGCTCCATTTGCAGCAGAGCCTCCAGCGCGGCGTCGCGGGGCGTCACAGCCCCAGCGGCACCGGATGGCCGCGCAGATAATCCGCCGCCGCCATGCGCTTGCCGCCCTCACCCTGTAACTCTAAGATTTGCAGGCACCGGCCGTCGCCGCAGGCGATGGCCAGACCCGTCTTATCCGCCGTGACAACGCTCCCCGCCGGGGCGGAGGTCTCCTCCCCCACGGCGGTGCGGTGTACCTTCACCGGCTTCCCCGCCAGCACCATAGTGGCGCCGGGCCAGGGTACCAGACCCCGCACCTGATCGTGCAGCTGCCGCGCCGTCTTGGAAAAGTCCAGCGGCGACAGGCTTTTATCCAGCATGGGCGCGTAGGTATGCGCAGCATGATCCTGCACCGTCCGGTGCGCGGTGCCGCTCTCAATCTGCACGATGGCCTCGCTCAGCGCCTCTGCGCCCAGCTCCGCCAGCCGCGCCGTCAGCGCCACGGCGTCCTCGTCCGGGTCGATGGCCGTTTCCTTGCACAGTATCACATCGCCCGCGTCCAGTTCCTTGGCCATATACATGATGGAAACGCCCGTCACCGCGTCGCCGTTGAGTATCGCCCAGTTGATGGGCGCTGCGCCGCGGTACTTGGGCAGAATAGAGGAATGGACATTAATGGAGCCATACTTCGGCGTGTTCAGAATGTCCTCCGGCAGGATGCGGCCATAGGCCGCCACCACGATAAGCTCCGGATTCAGGGAGCGCACCAGCTCCAGCGCGGTGCCGTCCTTCATCTTCAAGGGCTGGTACACCGGTATATCCTGTGTCAACGCATATTCCTTTACAGGCGGTGCGATAAGCTTCATTCCGCGGTTTTTCGGTTTATCCGGCTGGGTAAAGACGCCGCAGACCTCGTGCCCGTCCTCCACCAGCCGCTTGAGGGACGCCACGGCGAAATCCGGCGTGCCCATGAACAGTATACGCATTATTCTCCGTCCTCGTTTTCCTCGATCTCGTACTCGTCGGCGTGCTCCTCCAGCCATCTTTGCAGCTCCTCACCCTCCATCAGATGGTCGGTGTGCTCCACGAACAGATGGCCGTCCAGATGCTCGATCTCGTGGCAGAAGCACCGGGCGGTCAGCCCCTCGTCCTCCACCTCGAACCAGTTGCCGTCCCGATCCTGTGCGCGGACGCGCACCACCTCGGGGCGCGTGACCACGCCGTATTTTCCGGGGACGCTCAAGCAGCCCTCCAGGCCGGTCTGCTCCCCCTCGGTCCGGATGATTTCCGGATTGATGAGCTCGATCAGCTGATCGTCCTCGTCCAGCACCACGCAGGCGCGGCGCAGCACGCCCACCTGGGGCGCGGCCAGACCCACGCCGCCGGACTCCTCCAGCGTGTCGGCCATATCGTCCAGCAGAGTATGCAGACGGCTGTTGAAATCGGTAACAGGGCGGCAGACCTTCTCCAAACATTCCTCGCCCTGCAGGGCGATCTTCCGTAAAGCCATAGTAATTACCTCTTTATCCTCAGATTAATCCATCCTGTCGCAGTCTGTGTAGATGTGCAGGCGGCGGTTCTCGCTTCGTTGTGTAAAGGCGCGCATAAAGCCCGCCAGCAGTTCCCGCACCGGGGTCGTGTTCTGTCCCAGCACCATCAGGCGGTAGCGGTAGATGCCGTTGACCTTCACCACCGGCGCCGGCGCCGGGCCGATGACCTGCAGCCCCATGGCATCGTAGGGCGGCTTTCTCACCGCCGTGTCGATGCCCTGCCGCAGCAGCTCGATAGCCTGACGGACAGGCGTTTCCTCCTGCCCGGTGACGGTAATGGTAAACTGGTCGGCAAATGGCGGGTCACTGCGCAGCTTCCGCAGGGACACCTCCGCGCCGTAAAACCGGTCGTAGTCCTGCGCCGCGGCGGCCTGTATCACGTCGTTGGCCGGGGTATAGGTCTGTATGACGGCGCGCCCGGCCTTTTCGCCCCGCCCCGCGCGTCCCACCACCTGCGTCAGCAGGTTGAAGGTACGCTCGGCGGCGCGGTAGTTGTCCACGTACAGGGACAGGTCCGCACTGAGCACGCCTACCAACGTCACATTCTCAAAATCCAGCCCCTTGGCCACCATCTGGGTACCCAGCAGTATGGGTATGCGCCGCTGCTCGAATTCCCGCAGCAGCGCCTCGTGTCCTACGGACACGGTGTCGGCGTCCATGCGCAGCACCTCCGTACCGGGAAACAGCTCACGCAGCTCCTCCTCCACGCGCTGGGTACCGAAGCCGATGTGCTTCAGCGTTCCGCCGCACTCCGGGCACCGCTGGGGCGCCCGCTGTGAGTATCCGCAGTAGTGGCACATCACGCGGTCGTTAGCGCTGTGGTATGTCAGGTATACGCTGCAGCGGGGGCACTCCGGCACGTAGCCGCACTGGGGACACAACAGCTGACGGCTGCTGCCCCGGCGGTTCAGGAACAGAATGCTCTGCTCCCCGGCGGCGATATTCTTCGTCAGTTCCTCCTGCAGCGGACGGCTAATGATGGTGCTGTGTCCTGCCCGCAGCTCCTCCCGCAGGTCGGCGGTCACCACCCGCGGCAGCGCCTGCCGGTTGTACCGCTCCGTCAGCTCCAGCAGGTCGTAATCCCCCTGCTGCGCGTGGTAGAAGGTCTCCACCGTCGGGGTGGCGGAGCCCAAGAGCAGCCGCGCGCCCTCCAGCGCGCAGCGGTATTTTGCAATGTCACGGGCGTGGTAGCAGGGCGCGTTTTCCGACTGGTACGAGCCCTCCTGCTCCTCGTCCACGATGATCAGTCCCAGGTCTTCCAGCGGTGCGAACACTGCTGACCGGGTCCCCAGCACGATATGTGCCTCGCCCCGGCGCAGACGCTTGAACTGGTCGTACCGCTCGGTCATCCGCAGGCCGCTGTGCAGCAGCGCCACCTCATGGCCGAAATAGGCGGTGAACCGCGCCATCATCTGGGGCGTCAGCGCGATCTCCGGCACCAGTATCATCACCGACTTGCCCAGTCGCAGCAGCTCCTGCGCCAGGCGGATATACACCACGGTCTTGCCGCTGCCGGTAACGCCCCGCAGCAGCGTCACACCGGCCTCGCCGGCGCATATCTGCCCCAGCAGTGCGTCACACACGTGCTGCTGCTGGTCGTTCAGTGTCAATGGTACTGCCTTTACAGCGTACTGTTTCTGCGAGATACGGTACTCCTCCTGCTCCCGATAGGTCACCGCGCCCAGCCTTTCCAGGGCGTTGACCGTCTGCCGGGATATACCGGTAAAGTACAGCAGATCGTGCATGGCGGTCTCGCCGTTCTGCGTCAGAAACTGCACAGCTTCCCTGCGCCGCGCAGACTTGCCGGCCAGCGCCAGCGCTTCCTCACCGGAGACCGCCAGGCGGACGAACAACACCACCTTGTCCTGCACCTTGCGCCGCTGCTCTTTTTCGCAGCGCAGCGCGCCGGACCTGGCCATGCGGCGCAGCATGGGCTCCACATCGTCGCCCAGCGCCTGCCGCAGCTTGTCCGTGGTCAGCGGCCCGTCCTCCAGAAGGCGGCACACCGCCGTCTCCTGCCGGGTGGGCTCCAACGGCGGCTGCACCAGCGTCCACTTCTCGCGGTAGTGATACCACACGGCGGCGGGCAGAACGGTGTGCAGCGCGTCATAGAACGTGCAGAAGTACCGCCGCGTCATCCACAGCACCAGCCGCAGCTCCCGCTCCGTGAGGATCGGCTCCTCGTCCAGCAGGGAGCGCACCGCCTTCAAGGGCTTGTCCGGCACCTCCTGCCGCTGGGACAGGATCACCGCCTCGCTGAGACGGTTCCCTCTGCCGAAGGGAACCAGCACACGGCAGCCCACTTGAGCCTCCAGCGTCTCCGGCACCAGATAGTCATAGGCTTTGTCTATGGCATAAGTGGCTGCCTGTACAGCCACTTTAGCGACGGTCGCCATCTCAGGCTTCGTCTTCCTCGATCACGGGGTCGCTGACGTACTTGCCCTCCGCCACCTCGGCAATTGCCAGCGTCACGGGCTTTTCCGTCAGATGCTCGCTGTTGACCTCCGCCTCGGCGGCGATCTGGCGGGCGCGGCGCGCCACCACATTCACCATCATATAGCGGTTGGGGATATACTCGGTCAGCTTGTTCATAGCGGGATACAGCATAGACATAACGATCATTTCCTTTCGTTTTACATATATTTCCGATACGCGGCTGCGCCGCGTTCACTCACTTCTCATTGAGGATGGAGCCCATCCGCTCAGCGGGCTTGCAGTGCTCGGCGCACATGATGGCGCGTATCTCATTGACGGCGTTCTCCACCGTGTCGTTGACCACAAAATAGTCGTAGTCCCCTGCCATCTCCAGTTCCACCTGGGCGCGGATCAGGCGCTTCTGCACCTTCTCCGGCGTGTCGGTGCCGCGGGCGGTAAGACGGCGCTC
This sequence comes from uncultured Oscillospiraceae bacterium, assembly GCA_934590325.1. Taxonomy (GTDB): domain Bacteria; phylum Bacillota; class Clostridia; order Oscillospirales; family Oscillospiraceae; genus Vescimonas. The sequence goes on along the minus strand of CAKTOW010000002.1, from coordinate 176,667 downwards.
CAATTCCTCCCAGCTGGGCGGCGCGATGAAGATGCGCACAGTCTCCGGCCGCTTGGCGCACACCTGCACGGCACCCTGCCGCTCGATGTCCAGTATCACGTCCTTGCCCCGCGCCATGGCGTCGTCCACATACATCTTGGGCGTGCCGTAAAAGTTGCCCACGTACTCCGCGTACTCCAGAAATGCGTCTGCGGCGATCATGTCGCGGAACTCGTCCGCCTGTATGAAGTGGTAGTCCACCCCGTCCTGCTCCCCCTCCCGCGGAGTGCGGGTGGTGGCGGAAACGGAGAAATACAGGTCGTCCCGTCCCTGGAACAGCGCGTGCAGCACCGTGCTCTTGCCCACACCAGAGGGTCCGGAAACGATAAATGTCTTTCCTATCTTATGCAAGGCTTATTCTTCCTCCTCTGTCAATTCCTCCACGGTCATGCCCAGCCGGGGCGCCAGACGCTCCGCCGCCAGGGCGGACAGCACCACGTGGTCGCTGTCCATGATCAGCACGGAGGCCGTCTTTCTGCCGTAGGTGGCGTCAATGAGCATTCCCCGGTCCCGGGACTCCTGCACCAGCCGCTTCACCGGGGCGGAGTCGGGACTGACCACGGCGATGAGCCGCTGGGCGGAGACCAGGTTGCCGAAGCCGATGTTGATAAACTGCATACCGGCCTCCTTACTCCATATTCTGTACCTGCTCGCGGATCTTCTCCACCTCGGCCTTCATGTTCACCACGTCGCGGGCGATGTTCAGGTCGTTGCACTTAGAGCCGATGGTGTTGCACTCGCGGTTGACCTCCTGGATAAGGAAGTCCAGCTTGCGCCCCACAGGCTCGCCGCTGCGGAGCATATCCCTCAGCTGAGCGATGTGGCTGCGCAGACGGACGGTCTCCTCGTCCACGGCCACCTTGTCAGCGAAGATGGCTGCCTCGGTGAGGATACGACCCTCGTCGATGGTGGTGGACTGCAGCACCTCCTGCATCTTGGTTTCCAGCCTCTGGCGGTAGGCAGCCACAGTCTGGGGCGACTGCTCCTCCACCTTGCCCACGGTGGCCTCGATGGTGTCCACGCGGGCGCTGACGTCCTGCGTCAGCTTTTCGCCCTCCACGGCCCGCATGGCGTTGTAGGCCGCCAGCGCGTCGTCCAGTACAGCGCATATATCGGCGGCGATGGCCTCTACGTCCTCCTCCGCCTTAGTGACGGTCAGCACGTCGGGGAACTTCGCCAGAACCTCCGGCGAGATGTCGCCGGGCAGGGCAAAGGTGTTCTTCAGCTGCATCAGGGCGTCATAGTACCCCTTGGCCAGCCCCTCATTCACCTGCACCACCGCCACGTCGGCGGCGGAGGTGTCAATGGTGACGAACACATCCACCTTGCCGCGGGAGATGGCCTGCTGTACGCGGGTCTTGATGGCATCCTCTGCGAAGATATAGGCGCGGGGCATTTTCACGGTGCAGTCCAGATAGCGGTTGTTGACGGAACGCACCTCCACGGTGATATCTCTGCCGCTGCGCATCTCGCGGGCGCGGCCGTAACCGGTCATACTCTTGACCACGGGATCAACTCCTTCATTTTAGTAGAACAGGGAAACCCTCCCCTGTTGTGTACAAATTCAGCAGAAGCAAACGGGCACGCCCAGCGCGTTGCAGCACAGCGTGGCGCCGCACAGGCGCAGACAGTCGCTGTTTCCGCAGGTGCCGGTGGTCACATTACCATACCCGTCAGGGCGATAGGCCGTGCCGCGTCCCTCCAGAATATCCAGCGCCCGCTGGTACTCCGAGTTGTCCGGCGCCATGGTGACGGCGATCTGATAGTACCGCCGCGCCTCGTCCAGCCAGCCCCGGCGATAACACACGGCGCCCTTGAGGAAATTCCACTCGGCATCGTGGTCGGTGCAGGCGTTCAGCAGCTCCTCGGCCATGTTCAGGTCGCCCTGTGAGATGGCCATGCGGATGCGCTGGTACCGGCTCCCGCCCTGATAGGCGCTCTGATACCCGCCCTGGTACGCAGACTGATAGCTGCCGCCATAGCCGCTGCCGCCGCTGTACCCGGCGCTGCGCGCCGCCTTCCGCTGTGACTGCACCGCCTCGTAGGCCTCGTTGATCTCCTTCATGCGCTCCTGCGCCAGGTCGGCCAGCGGGTTGTCATGGTAGTTGTCCGGATGGTACTTCCGCGCCAGATCACGGTACGCCTTCTTTACTTCTTCATCTGTGGCTGTGCTGGGCACACCCAACACCTGGTAGGGATCACGCATGGTCCGTGTCCGCCTTTCGTATAGGTTCTTTCCGTTTTTGCCGCTTGCGGAACGTGCCGTTCAGCACAGCCGCACCCACGGCGTACAGTCCCTCGTACACGATAGTGCGGAGGACTGGTGTATAGTTCGTTTCTTCCAGCAGCTCGAAGGCCGCCGCCATTGCTCGGACAGAGCCGTCCAACGTAGCGGCCAGGGACTGCCTGTCCGCCTCGGTCAGCGCCCCATTCTGCGGCGTATACCGCAGCGCCAGCGGGTTATAGCTGTCGCTGCGTAGGTCGTCCTTCAGGTCATCCGCCGCGTCCACCAGATACACCCAGCGGCCCAGATGATACAGCAGTTGCTGCGTCACCCGACGCCGCGCAGGCTCCTGTATCCCGTCAGCCGCCAGCGCCAGCAGCGACGCAAAAGCGTCCGCCGGGGCGTCCAGCGACGGACAGCTCTCCCGCTCCAGCGCCGCCAGCGCGTCCAGATGCTCCCTGGTCCCCCGGTCGAACTGCGGCAGCCGCTCCCGCGCCCTGCGATAGGCCGGGCGAAGCAGCGCCGACGCCAGCCGATACTTTAGTCCGCGCCAGAAGCCGTGGTCGGCCACGCCGTCCCGCAGCTGCCAGTAGGTCAGTATCACGCTCATGTCCGCCGCCATGTCCAGCGCCGGGTCATTGGCGGCGCAGCAGCGTCTGCGTATGAGATGCACGGCGCAGCGCCGCAGGCAGGTCTCACCCGCCCCGTCCGACAGCACCATAGCCAGGAACGTCAGGTCGTAGTTGAGGATCATCCTCCCCGCCAGCCCGTACCGCCGCCCCAGCGTGTGGCACAGGCCGCAGTAGGCGGCGCGGAAGGCATCCCTGTCCCTCTCCGACAACCGATCGTCGGAGGGACGCACATAGCCGAACACGGCTCAGAACACCCGCAGGATGGTGTAGGTCAGCAGCTCCTTTTTGCGGGCATGGCGGTCGTAGGCCACGCTGGGCAGGAACGCCAGCACGGCGGCGGCCACGGCAATGCCGTAGCGCCAGCTCTCGGACAGCCCCTCACTAAGGAAATACCCCAGCAGGAACCCTACCACCGGCAGCACATACACCAGCGCCACCACACCCAGAAGCTTTTTGGTGCTGCTCTCCACCACCACTTTTTCGCCGGGCTGGGCGTTGGGCTCGTTCTTGGCCCGCGCTTTGATGGCCGCGCCGGTCATACCGCACCCGGCGCACTCCTCACAGTCGTGACCGCAGGCGCTCTTCCGGGGCACCGATATCTCCGCATACCCGCCGGGCAGGAGTTTTTCTACTGTTGCTATCTGTGTCATAGTCTCACCTCATGCCGCCGGCTCTTCCGTCCCGTTGGCGGGCTCCGCCGGCTCGTCCGGCGTGGTCTGCGGCGGTACATCGGTGACGGTCACCGTCAGTTCGTAGGTGCCGCGCACCGTCACGTCATTGAATCCGCTGATGGTAACGGTCACCGGTACCGTGACCGGCCCCAGTCCGGTGACGGCGCTCATATCCGCCGTCACCCGCAGGTTCTCGGCGGTGATGGCCTCGATCTCTTCGCTGAGGCCCCACAGCCGCACCGTCAACCCGCCGTCGGGCAGGATGGCGTACATCCCCGCGGGCATCCGGTTGTACGTTACATCGGTGACCGTGACCGTTGTCTCGCTGATGCCATCCAGCGTGATGTCCACCGTGGCCACCTCATTGCCGTTCACCAGCCAGGTGCCGTCCGGCGGCGTGACCACATAGCTGTTCTGCTGATGCAGCGCCAGGTCGTCCACATGCAGCGTGGCCAGCACCAGCTTGTCGATAGAGGCCAGCACGTCCGCCTCGCCATTCAGACGCACGGTCTTGGGGGTAATGTCACAGGTGATGCTGTCCAGCGCCGCACCGGGCACACCCTCGAACTCCATGGCAAGCTCCACCTCCTTGGTGGTCAGCACAGGCACCTTCGCCTGGATCAGGCTGGCATTGGTGCGGATATTGCTGTTCTCCACCAGCTTGCCGTCATAGTCGTACAGCTCCACGTCCACGGTCTGCACCACAGAGCGCGTGGCACCGCTGATGTCCACCGTCAGCTTAGCGCAGTCCACGTTCAGCAGGTCGTCCCGCTGTGCCCGCAGGATCAGCACCTCGGGGTCCAGCACCACATCGCCGGCGAAGTAGCCCTCAGCCACCTCACCGATGACCTCGCACTTCACCTGTACTTCCTTTGTATACAGCTCGCCCACCGTCACGGTGATCTGGCTAAGGCTGGCCTTCTCCACACTGACGTTGGCCCGCGTGACGCCGTCGGGCAGGCTGATGGTCCAATCCAGCTGGTGCACGCCCACCGAGTCGATACCGGACGTGCTGGCGATGACACGGACATTGCTGCTGTCGATCTTCACCAGTTCCCGCTTGGGGCCGCGTATCGTCAGGTCGATGGTGGTGTCGTAGCCGGACAGGAGCATCAGGTTCTTGTCCGCCAGCGTGGTGTTCTCACCGGAGAACTCCACCGGGATGTCCCGGATGGTCTTCGTCCGCTCCGGCGCCTTCTCCACGTCCACGTACACCCACAGGGCCACCGCCACCAGGATGGAGATGATGACCCGCAGCGTCTTGCTGCGGTTGAACCGTGGCTTGCGCTCCTTTTCGTTGGTGTTCACTTCCCGATCAGAGGTCCATTCCGACATCGTCGCGCTCCCCCTTTCTCCTGGCCGCCAGCAGGTCGATCAGACTGTGGCGGGGCTTGTCCTCCACCTCGTCCTCCTGCGGCATCAATTCGTTGCGCAGCAGCTTGTTCAGTGTCTCCGGCTTCAGGTGGCGCTTCAGCATGCCGCCGATGGCCACGGAGATGGAGCCGGTCTCCTCGGATACGATGACCACCACCGCGTCGGAGTTCTCGCTCATACCTATGCCCGCCCGGTGGCGCATGCCCAGGTCGCGGCTCAGGTTCACGTTTTTGCTCAGGGGCAGCATGCAGCCCGCGCCCAGTATCCGCCCGTGGCGGATGATCACCGCGCCGTCATGCATGGGCGCCTTCACGAAGAAGATGTTCTTCAGCAACTCCGAAGACACCGCCGCGTCCAGCGTGGTGCCGCTGCGCACCATGTCGTCCAGCCGGATGTTCCTCTCGAACACGATCAGCACGCCGGTCTTGCTCTGGGACATCTCGCTGCAGGCCACCACCGTCTGGTCGATGGCCGTGTCCAGCTCCGACTGCTGCTTGGGGTCGTTGAACACCCGCAGCATCTTGATGTTGCGGCTGCCCACCTTCTCCAGTATCTGCCGTATCTCCGGCTGGAACAGGACAATGATGGCCAGAATGCCCACCTGCACCAGGTTCTTCATGATGTAGGAGATGGCGTTCAGCTGCAGTATATCCGCCAGTCCCAGCACCACCAGGAACGCCACCACGCCCCGAAGTATATTCTCCGCGCGGGTGCTCTTCACCATGCGCAGAAGATTATAGACGAGGAACGCGATAATGGCGATGTCCAGCACGTCAGACACCCGTATCAGCAATAAGTAATTCCCAATATTCTCCAGTAATGCCAGTACCTTTTCCATGTTGTCACCCTTCCTGCATCGGGTACAAAATTTGCATACTCATAGATACTAACATTATATAAAAAATATTGGGAAAATGCAACAAAAAATTATGTGAATAGTTTTGCAGTTTAACGAACGATCTGCCGCATGATACGGGCGAATCCGTCCACCTGTGCCGTCGTGTTGAAGGCGGAAAAGCTGCACCGCACCGTGCCGGTGTCCAGGGTCCCCGCCGTGCGGTGCGCCAGCGGCGCACAGTGCAGTCCCGCGCGCACCGCCACGCCGCGTGACGCCAGTGCCTCCCCCAGCTCTTCGCAGTCCTTCCCCGCCGCGCGAAAGCTCAGCACACCGGTCTGCGCCCCGTCGTCGGGCGTGTAAAACACCTCCACGCCGGGTATGTTTCCCAGCTGCTCCGCGCACCGCCGCGCCAGCCGCCGCTCGTGGTCGGCGATGGTCCCCACGCCCCGGATCTTCACGAACCGCAGGCCCTCCGCCAGCCCCGCGATGCCCGGCATATTGTGGGTGCCCGGCTCCAGCCGGTCGGGCAGCTCAGCGGGCATATCCTGCAGAATGGACTGTGACCCGGTGCCGCCCTGCATCAGGGGCGACGGCTCCATACCGCACAGCAGCAGCCCCGTCCCCTGGGGGCCGTACAGACCCTTGTGCCCCGGCATGGCGATGAACGCCGCACCCAGGGCCGCCATATCCACCGGCAGCATCCCCGCAGACTGGGAGGCGTCCAGCATAAAGGGCACACCCTTTTCCCGGCACAGCGCCGCGATGCGCTCCACCGGCAGGCGGAAGCCGAACACATTAGATACATGGGTGCAGATCACCGCGTCCACCGGCTGCGCCAGTGCGGCGGCGAACTGCCGCACCATCTCGTCCCCGTCGAAAAGCGGCGCGTCCGCCACCACGATCTCTACACCGGGGATGGCGTGCAGCGGCCGGGTAACGGCGTTGTGCTCGTACCCGGAGATCACCACCCGGCTCCCCGGCTTTACCAGCGTCCGGATGGCGATATTCAGTCCGTGGGTGGCGCAGGATGTGAACACCACCCGCTCCGGGTCGGCCACGCCGAACATCTCCGCCGCCAGCATGCGGCACCGCAGGTCGGTCTCCTCCGCCGCCCGCGTGGCGGGATAGCTCCCCCGTCCCGGCGAGGACAGGCCGGACACCGCCCGGTACATGGCCTGCGCCACAGTCTCCGGCTTCTGTAATGTGGTGGCTCCCGCGTCAAAGTAGATCATATCGTCACCTCGTCATAGCCGTCGTCCCGACGGCGAAACACCTGTGCGGGCGCGAATCCCGTCTCGCGCAGCAGCCGCAGCGCCGCCTCCGTGTGCGTCCGTCCCCGCAGCCGCAGCACGTAGCCGCAGCCCTTCCCTGTCAATCCCATAGGCGCGCGGGCCACAGCCGCCCGCAGTCCCCGCCGCTCCAGCAGCTGTGCCATGCGCTGGGCATGGGTCACGGAGCGCGCGGTGATAAGATACTCCTCCATTGTGGCACCTCCTTTGTACTCATGCCATTCTATGCCGCTATGCCCCTCCCTGTGCGGCGGCAGGCAGAAAAAGAGGACGCCGTCAGCGTCCTCTTCTCTCTCATATTTCCATCCGCGGGCCGGGCCGGTATTCCTCCGCCGTCACGGTCATAGCGATACCCCCCGCGGACAACTCCGTCAGCCGCACTTGCAGCGCCGCCGTCTGCTCCGCCGGCAGCGAGACCGTCAGCCGTATATCCGCGCCGTAATCGGCGTTGTCCACAGTGCCGCCCAGCGCCGTCACCTCGCCCCGCACCCGCTCGAACAGCGGATACGGACACGGGATGTCCGCCGTGGCCCACAGTCCCATCTCCGCCACACCGGCCGCCGCCAGCGCGTCCCGGGCACTTTTGGAATACGCCCGCGTCAGCCCTCCCGCACCCAGCAGGATACCGCCGAAGTACCGCGTCACCACGCACACCACATTGGTCACGTTCTTCCGCCGGAACACGTTCAGCATGGGCTGTCCCGCCGTGCCCTGAGGCTCACCGTCGTCGCCGTAGCGCAGGATGTCGCTGCCGATAAGATAGCACCAGCAGTTGTGCCGGGCGTCGTAGTATTTCTTCTTCATCTGCGCGATGAACTCACGGGCCTGCTCCTCTGTCTCCACCGGCAGCAGGTGCCCGATGAACCGCGACCGCTTCTCGGTGAACTCTGTCTCCGCCGCGCCGCAGGGTACGCGGAAATCGCTCATTCCCAGTCCTCCTTCGGCTCCGTCCAGCCCTCGATATAGTCCTTCAGCTGGCCGATGACGCGAGGCGTACACACCGCCACCACGTCCACCGTTTCGCCGTATTCCACGGACTCCACCTTGGCCTCGCGGTACAGGCTGTCCAGCGCCCCCGCCTTGTCGTAGGGCAGGTGCAGCGTCACCCGCTTCGTGCCCTTGTCCAGCTTCTTGTCGATGGCCACCAGCAGTCTGTCCAGCCCCTCGCCGGTCTTGGCGGACACGGATACCGCGTCCCCCTCCTTGTCCCGCTGGAAGGCGAAGGCCAGGTCGGACTTGTTGTATACCCGGATGCAGGGGATACCGTCGGCACCCAGCTCACGGATAAGATCATCCACGATACGCGCCTGCTCCTGCCACTCGGGATTGCTGGCATCGATGACGTGCAGCAGCAGGTCGGCGTATTCCAGCTCCTCCAGCGTGGCCTTGAAGGCCTCCACCAGCTGATGGGGCAGCTTGCGGATAAAGCCCACCGTGTCGGAGATGACCACGTCCAGCGTGTCGCTGACGGTCAGCAGCCGCGTGGTGGTGTCCAGCGTGTCGAATAGCCGGTTATTGGCCGGTATCCCCGCGCCGGTGATGGCGTTCAGCAGCGTGGATTTTCCCGCGTTGGTATAGCCCACGATCGCCACCACCGGTATCTCGTTCTTCTGCCGCCGCTGCCGCTGGGTGGCGCGGACGCGCCGCACCTCCTCCAGTTCCTCCTTCAGCTTGTCGATCTTCCGCCGGATGTGCCGCCGGTCGGTCTCCAGCTGGGTCTCGCCGGGGCCCTTCGTGCCGATGGGCGAGCCGCCGGTGCCGCCCTGCCGCTCCAGATGCGACCACATACCGATCAGCCGGGGCAGCAGATACTGGTACTGCGCCAGTTCCACCTGCAGGCAGCCCTCCTTCGTCCGCGCCCGCTGGGCGAAGATGTCCAGAATGAGCCCGCTGCGGTCCAGCACCTGCACGCCGCACAGCTCCGTCAGCACGCGGATCTGGGATGGCGACAAGTCGTTGTCGAAGATCACCATGGTGGCCTCGCTGTTCTCCACCATGCGCCTGACCTCCTCCACCTTGCCCTCGCCGATAAAGCTGTGGGGGTCGGGCTTCTCCCTGCTCTGCAATATCACGCCCACGGACTCCGCGCCCGCTGTCTCCACCAGCGCACTGAGCTCCGCCAGGCTTTCCTCGTCGGCGCTGTCGCTGCCCAGCACCGGGGACCGCAGCCCCACCAGCACCGCGTAGTCCCGCACGCCGTTCTTGTTTTCTTCAATGGTCTTTCGTTCCATAGATAACCCTCTCGGTCACGTTTTTCTCTATTATAAGCGTTCCTGCACCAAAAGTAAAACAAAAAAACGAAGCCCGCACCATCGGTACGAGCTTCGTATGTGATGTGTCCTTACTTGTCCAGGCCGAAACGCTTGTTGAACTTGGCAACACGTCCGCCGGTATCCACCAGCTTCTGCTTGCCGGTGAAGAAGGGGTGACACTTAGAGCAGACTTCCACGCGAATATCCTTCTTCGTAGAACCTGTCTCAATCACATTACCGCAGGCGCATTTAATAGTAGTCTGCTGATAATTGGGATGGATTCCTTCCTTCATTGCTCTTGTTCACCCCTTTCTGGTTCACTCGTCGCCGCGGCTGTGCCGCAAACGCAACTATGATAATAGCACACTCTCCCGGCAAATGCAAGCACTTTTCGCTATTTTCACAAATAAATTTCCTCGTCGCAGGCAAAGAAGTACAATATCCGCTCCGTCACCGGCCGTTCCAGTATCCGCGACAGCGCCCCGGCGTAGGCGTCCAGCTGCAGCCGATAGACCTCCGCCCGCTGCGGTACCTCGTCCGCCGTCACCCGATCGGTCTTGAAGTCCACCACCGTCAGACCGCTTTCTGTTGCAAATACGCAGTCCGCTACGCCCTGCAGCAGCATCTCCTCTCCCGCTGCGTCGCCATCGTAGATCCCCGCGTCCGTCAGCAGCGCGAAGCGGTACTCCCGCCACACCTGCGGTGCGGTACGTATCCGCCGCGCCAGCGGCGAGCGTAAAAACCGCACCAATGCCGGTATGTCCAGCGCCGCCGCCTGCTCCGCCGTCAGCAGCCGCCGCTGCCGCAGACCGTCGATGACCTCCGCCACCGCGTCCAGCTCCGCCGGTGTGTCCAGCGGCAGGAACTGCATTACCAAATGCATGGCCGTGCCCCGCTCTGCGCCGGTGAGCCCGTGCTTTTCCTGCAGGAACCGCGGCCGCTCCGGCGCGCTCTCCCGCCGTCGGGGCAGCGCCCCTTCAGCGATCTCCTCGTCGATGGCGCGCCCCTTCAACTGGGTGGCCGTCACCTTGGAGGGCGTGACCGTGGCCGCGCCGTGGTCGTATACGAACGCCAGCGCCGCCACGTCCGGCTGCGGGTCGGGCGCCTCCGCGCTCTCCTGCACACCGTCCTCCACGCGCTCGTCCTCCTGCCCGTCGATACAGTGCAGGTGCACCGTTAGCCCCGCCGGCGCCTCTGTCAGTTCCGTGGAACACACGGCGGCATAGCTGTGCAGCTCCGCCGCCTGATATGTATTCAGCAGCGCCAGCAGCAGCCAGTCGCCTGGGCAGTTGGCGTCGGACACCGCCTCCGGCGGCACCGGCAGCTCCGTCAGTGCCGCCAGCTCCCGCAGATGCCGCTCCGGATTCTTCCGCGAGCACACCATGATGAGCTTCTCCTGGGCGCGGGTCATGGCGACGTACAGTATCCGCAGCTCCTCCGCCTTCGCCTCCCGCTCCAGCGTCAGTGCCAGCGCGGATTTGGACACGGTGTCGTAACGTATCCGCCGTTCTACCTCCACCCGCTCTGCGCCTACGCCCAGCTGCGGGTGCACCAGCACCGGGCGGTCCAGATCCTGCCGGTTGAAGCTGCGGTTCAGGTCCGCCAGCACCACCACCGGGAATTCCAGTCCCTTGGACCTGTGTACGCTCATGATGCGCACGCCCCCCGCCGCTTTGGCGGCGCTGATGGCCGGTGCGTCGTAATTCTCCAGCAGCCGCCGTATATGGCTCACGCAGTCGAAAAGCCCCGTCTTGCCGCCCTGCACCAGCCGCCGCACGTAGTCGTACAGCGCCGTCAGCCGCGCCTGCCGCTGCGCGCCGTCCTCCATGGCGCCGAAGATAGCCTCCACCCTGCACCGGTCGTAGCAGTACCACAGCAGCTTGTCCGCCGCCATCTCCCGGCTGGCCTGCCGCAGCTCACGCAGCAGTGCCAGGAACGCCTGCGTGTCCTCGCTCTCGTCCCGGCACAGCGCCTCGTAGTAGTCTCCCTCCGGCTGCAGCGCCCGTATCTCCGCCAGCCGGTCAGCGCTCATGCCCACCAGCGGCGAGCGCAGCACCGCGATCAGCGGCACGTCCTGCCGCGGATTGTCCACGATCTCCAGCAGCGACAGCACCACCGCCACCTCCATGGCGGAGAAAAAGTCGTCGCTCTCCCCACCGTCACAGGGGATGCCCTCCCGCTCCAGCGCGGCGGTCAGTCCGGCCAGCCGCGCGCTGGGCGAGCGCATCAGCACCACGATGTCCTCCGGCTCCACCGGCCGCAGCTGCCCGTCCGCGCCCCGGACTGGGAATTTCTCGTCCAGCAGCCGCCGTATGCGCCGCGCCACGAACCGCGCCTCCGCCTCGGCCCTGTCGAACCGCTGCTCGGATGTGTCCTCCACACAGAGATAGTGGAACTCCGTCTCCCGCTCCGGCGCGTTGGGATAGTACGCCGCGCCGAAGTGCAGGTACTGCTCCTCCGTATAGTCCAGCTCCCCCATCTCCCGGGACATGATGGCGGCGAACACGAAGTTCGCAGCGTCCAGCACCTCTCGCCGTGAGCGGAAATTCCGGCTGAGCACCCGCCGCCGCGGCTGTCCCGGCGCAGCCTTGTCCGCGTCGGTGTAGGTGCGGTATTTTTCCAGGAATATCCCCGGCTCCGCCAGGCGGAACCGGTAGATGCTCTGCTTCACGTCGCCCACAGCGAAGATGTTCTCCCCCTGCCGTGACACCGCCCGGAAGATGCAGTTCTGCACCTCGTTGGTGTCCTGGTATTCGTCCACCATGATCTCCCGGTACCGGCGGGACACCTGCTCCCCCAGCTCCGTGGGCGTGCCGTCCTCCCCGGACAGCAGCTGCACGGCGTAATGCTCCTGGTCGGAGAAATCCATGGCGTTGCGCCGTACCTTCTCCGCGCGGAACCGGTGGTCAAAGTCCTCCGTCAGCGCCAGCAGCGCCTCCATAGCCGGAGCGATGGCGCGCAGATCGTCCAGCAGCTCGTTCTCCGCCGTCTGATAGGGCGCGGTCAGCTTTTTCACCGCCGCCTTGCACTTGTCCCATACCGCCTTGGCCGCGGTCCTGCAGTCGGCGTTTTCCTCGCCCCGCACCGCGCCCAGCTTCCGGAATCCCGGCTCCACACGCCCCATGGCGTCCCAGCCCTCGCGGGCGGCCGCCTCGTATTCCCGCAGCTGCCCCGCCGTTTCCAGGAACCGGTCGGCGTAACCGTCATATACCGGCTGACAGCCCTCCATGTCCTTCACGGCGCGCTCCAGCCGCCCCGCCCAGTACAGGGCGCGGCGCACGGTATCGTCCATGATCGTCCGTCCGTATGCGCTGTCCGCCAGCCGGTCCGGAAGGTGCCGCCAGCCCTCCGCCGCCTTCTCCAGCCACTTGTCCGGATACGGGTGGCTCTGCAGCTTACCGTGTACCTCCGGCACCAGCGATGCCAGCGCCCGGTCGTCCCGTCCGAAGCCGAAGGTCGCCGCCAGCAGCCCGCAGCCCTCGTCTCCCTGCTCTATGCGCTGATAGAAGTGCTCCAACGCCTGTTCCAGCGCCCTGTCCTTCAGCAGGTCCGCTTCGGACTCGTCCAGTATCCGGAAGTCCGGCGTCAGGCTCCGCCCGTCCACCGGCTCCAGAAGATGCACATGCTCCCGCAGCAGCGCGGCGCAGAAACCGTCCACCGTCTTGATGTCCGCCTGGTACACCCGGAACATCTGGCGGCGCAGGTACTCATTCTCCGGCTCCTCCGCCACCCTGCGCGCCAGCTCCGCGGCCAACTTGCTCCGCAGCTCCGCCGCCGCCGCGCGGGTAAATGTGATGATCAGGAAATCATCGATATTGCAGCGTTCCTCCCGCAGATAGGCGAACACACGCTCCACCAGCACCTTCGTCTTACCGGAGCCCGCAGCGGCAGACACCAAGAGGCTCCCGCCGCGATCCTCCACCGCTCCCAGCTGCTGGGGCGTCAACTGTATGTCAGCCACGGCGTTCCACCTCCTCGTCCACCAGCGCCCAGAACTCCTCCTGGGTGGTCTTCTGCAGATAATGCGGCTTGTCCCGCTTCTCGTCGAACCAGCAGGCGGAGGCAAAGGGGCACCAGTCGCACACGTTCTCCTGCGGCCCCCGGCTGCAGGGATCTGCGTCGATATTGCCGCTGCCCAGCTCCTGCGCCACCCGGCGCAGCAGGTTGTCCACGTATCGGCCCATCTTCCCCATCTGCGCCGTGTCCGCCAGCACACCGGCGGCCAAACCGCTGACCGAGCCGTCCTTCCGCACCGCGATAGGCAGATAGCAGGGCGATTCCAGCGCGCTGTGCTCCATGGCGGTCAGCACCTTCGGGTCGGACAGCACCATGCCCGTCCGCCGCAGCTCGTTCTGCAGCAGCGCCGTCAGCTTCTCCGGCGGTATGGCCCTATCCGCCCGCTTGATCACGTCCCGCGCCGGCAGATACAGTACGCCCGCCGGCTCCACCTGCGCGCCGAAATAGGCGCCGCCGTACCGCCGCAGGGCGAACAGATACAGCAGCATCTGTATGCCCAGACCATACCGCACGTCCGCCAGGTCGAAGGTCTTTTTCCCCGTCTTGTAGTCCACCACCCGCAGGTACAGCTTCCCGTCCTTCAGCCAGCCGTCCACCCTGTCCACCTTTCCGGTGACGGACAGCGTGGTATCCCCCGCCGTCACAGTGATGGCGGGCAGCTCGCCGTTCCTGCCGCCGAAGCCCAGTTCAAAGGCTATGGGCCGGAAATCCGAGTTATCCAGCTCGTCCAGCACATTCTCCACGATGGCCAGCGCCGTTTCCCGCAGCCGCGAGAACAGATAGCGGAACCGCGCCGACTTCTCGCCGTAGCCGTCAATGACCGTGGCGGCATACTCCTTCGTATACCGCCGCACCATGGCCGCCAGCGTCGGGCGCTCCGGCCGGATACCCTGCCGCTCCACATCCTTCAGGACGTTCTCCAGCAGATAGTGTATAAATGTACCGATCTCCGGCGCTTGGAAGTCCGCCCGCGTCCGCTCCTTGGCCCGCAGACCGTATTCCATGAAGTAGCCGAAATGGCAGCTTTTCACCCTGTCCAGCCGCGAAGCGGACATAGCCATGGTGCTGCCATACAGGCTGCGCACCGCCTGGGGCGACAGCCGTCCCCGTCCCATGGAGCGCGCGGCCGCCATCCGTTCCAGCGCAGGGGCTTCGCCATTTTCCGCAAAGTAGCGCCACAGGGCGCCGTAGGGCCTCTGCCCCGCCAGAGCCAGTGCCGCCGCGGGCAGCTCGCACCGGTACGCGCCGTCCTCCCGCCGCACCGCCACCTGGGGGAACAGCTTGCGGATGCGCTCCACTACAAAAGACGGCAGCAGCTTCGCTCCCGCCTCGTCGCCCACGCACCAGGACACCGTCAGCGTCTCCGTGGGCTGCGCCAGCGCGGCGTAGATGTTCTGCAGCTCGCTGCTCAGCGGGTCGAAGGTGGCGTCCGACAGCAGGATGCCCTGCTGCTGCAGCACCTCCCGCTCCTGCTCGTCCAGTATACCGGTGGCCTTCTCCACCGTGGGCAGCACGTGGTCATTGGCGCCCAGCAGGAACAGGTGCTTTACCGTGTGGCGGTCGTTGCGCGTCAGCGGGCTGACCTTCACCTGGTCCAGCGTGGCGGGTATGGTGGCCACGGCATACTGGCTCAGCGTCAGCCGCAGCAGCCGGGCAAATTCCTCGCCGTCCACCTCCGTGTCGCCCAGCAGCTCCACAAACTGATCCAGCACATTGCAAAAGATATGCCATATCTGAGCGTATTCCTCCGCTGCCTGTGCCTGCCCGGCATCCAGCAGTTCCTTCTGCCGCCGCTGCAGTATCTCCGGTGTACCGGCATCCTCAGCAAATCTGTAAAGCGTTTCTGCCTTACCCCTAACGGTTTTATTGGCTTTCATCCCCTCGCTCAGGGGCAAAAACAGCGCACGGACCTTCCGCCGCAGGCGGTTGATCTCCGCCAACTCATTCCTGCGGTAGGCGGTCATTTCACCGCTGTAGCCGTCCGGGTCGGCCGTCCAGTCCGTGTCGCGGAGCCACATATTGCCCCGTATCTCCCAGCGGATGGCGTAATTCTCCAGCAGGTCGCATTCCTCCGCCGTCAGGTCGGTCATGCCAGTCTTCAGGCAGCGGAACACGTCCTCGTACTCAAAGCCGCCTGTGACGGCGTCCACGGCGGACAGGAGCAGCGTCAGGACGGGCTGCTCCAGAATGTCGCTGCGGCGGCTGATGTAGGCGGGGATCTCATCGCGGCGGAACACGGCCTCCAGCAGCGGGCCGTAGACGTCCATATTGCGGGCGGCCACGGCCATATCCCGCCAGCGGACGCCGTTCTGCGCCAGCTTTCGCAGCTGGGCGGAGACATATTCCACCTCGGAATAGGCAGTATGCGCCTGGTACAGCGCGATGGGCGACGCGTCCCCTTGCCAGGGCTCGTCCGCGCCGAAGAAGTGCTTTTCAAGATGGGACAGCGCCGTGTCCGAATTGCTGACAAGGTTCTGCACTTCACAGCTGCAGCCGCACTCTTTTGCCAGCTTCTGTAATCTGTGGCGCTGTCGGACGGCGTTCTGGAACAGTTGGGGGTCGCTGTCGTCACCCAGGAGGGTGACGGTGACGCTGTGCGCCTGCTTCAAGGCGGCGGCGAGTATATCCTCCTCCGTGCGGTTGAAATAGGAGAATCCGTCAATATACAAATCTTTTCCCGCCAAATATCCAGAATCCGGCAGAGAATCGCACAGTTTCTGTACTTTCGAACGGGCATCAAAATCGCCTCCATGGAGCCGCGTATCGTAGGCCGCGAACAACAGCGCAGTGGAGCGCAGCTTGTCGCCCGCGGCGCCAGGAATGTCCTGTACCCGTTGCAGCAGAAGGGCTGGCGGGATGCGGTAGGCGTAGAATTCGTCTGCCAGTGACACCAGCTCCCGCAGGAAGGCAGGGCGCTGAGAGGGACGGGCAAACACTGTCAGAAACGACGAAACCTCCTGCAGCGCACGGCGCATTGTCAGTATTTTTCCACCATTATCTAACGTAATATCGGATAGTCCTCCGGTTTGTGACAGCACGCGGGTGGCAAGGCTCTGAAAACTGAGGACCTCGGCGTCGCGGCTGGCGGTATCACCCAGGGCGCGGCAGAGATCCAGCTCCGCCTCATGGGTGGCGTGCTCGGGAACAAGCAGCACCTGCGGACGATGAAAGCGTTGTGCCGCAATGGTTTCCAGCACTTTACGGCTCTTGCCGGCACCGGCGCGGCCGGTAAGGATATGCAGTTCCACAGCGTCACCTCCTGCTGAATATATCTCTATCAGTATAGCGTATCGCGCCGGTATTTGGAAGTCAAAAATGCGAAAAATTTGACGGAACGGTGACCCTTTTGGCTACCCTTTTGGTAAGGTCACCTTTTGCTTTTTTGGCACAATTGGTTACCCTATCGGTGACTGTACCGGTAAAGTCACACCTCCCGGCGGCCGCAGGGATGGCGGCAGACAGAGACAAAGCATGAATGGCGGGTGGTTTTTCACGAAAAAGGGCTTGCAGAAACAGGGTGCATCTGCTATACTTGGCACAGGTGCCATATATGGTGCCGCGGCGGGACGGAGGTCTGTTTCTCCGTTACCGTTTTTGCTGCCGCCTCCCTGTCAGGGGGGCGAACATTTGAAAGGAGGCATCGGCAATGGCGCTGACAAGTGCAAGTCTGCCCACCAAGCGGCGTATACTGACCGTGTGCGTGAAGCTGTTCCTGGAGCAGGGCTACAAAAAGACCACCGTGGCCGAGATCGTACAGAAGGCGGAGGTGTCCAACAGCAGCTTCCAGAACATCTTCCGGGCCAAGGACGGCGTGCTGACGGAGCTGGTGGCGTTCATGTTCGGGACGCAGTTCGACATGGCGCGGAAAAACGCCGGGGAAAAGCTGCCGCCGGTGTTCGTCTACGCGGTGGAGACCGCCATACAGATGACGCTGACGGAGCTGAACGAGAACCTGCGGGAGATATACATCGAGGCCTACACCCACGAGGAGGCGGTGGAGTACATCTACCGGCAGACCGCCAAGGAGCTGTACAGCATTTTCGGCGCATACCAGCCGGAGCTGACGGCGGAGGACTTCTACGCGCTGGAGATCGGGTCGGCGGGGCTGATGCGTGGCTATATGGCGCGGAAGTGCGACGAGACCTTCACGCTGGAGAAGAAGCTGGAGAGCTTCCTGACCCTGAGCCTGCGCGGCTATAAGGTGCCGGAGGAGGAACTGCGGCAGGTGCTGGCCTTTATCGCGGGCATGGACATCCGCGCCATCTCGCAGCAGGTGATGGAGACGCTGTTCCGGGAGCTGGCCATGCACTTCGACTTTACGCTGGAATAAAGGGAACGGTGCGGATGAAAAAAACGATCATCACTCTGGCGCTGGCCGTCTGCGCAGCGGCGGCGCTGTGTACCGCGGCGTGGGGCATGACCCTTTTTGCGGAGCTGCCCTCCGGTACGACCATCGAACTGGAGGTGGAGTCCGGGGACTCTATCGACAATGTAAAGCAAAAGGTGTGGGATAAAGCATCCATCCCTGTCGACAAGCAGTTTCTTTACTACGGCGGGAAATTTTTAAAGGATGGCCGCACACTGGGGGACTACAACATCCCAAAAAAGAGCACCCTGCTGGTGGCTTCCGAAGAAAAAGGTGTACCCAACGGGGTAAGATTGACCGAAGAAAGCGCAACTGGTATTGCAATCGAGCTAACCGAAAAAACGACCCTGACAGCGGGAGAGTATTACCTGTGCAATAACGTGAACCTGACGCAGACGCTGGTCATTCAGGGCGACGTGACGCTGGACCTGAACGGGTTCGTGCTGAATTTGACCGGCAGCGGCAGTGTTATCAAGGTAGAGAGCGGCACGCTGACGCTGGTGGACAGCCACCCCGCCGCCATACACAAGTTCAATGCTACCAATGACCTGTGGAGCCTGCAGGAGTCCGGCGGTGGAGAGACCGTCCGCGGCGGTATCATCACCGGCGGAAATGCCGGTTATAATGACGGCGGCGGTGTGTACGTCTGTCCCGGCGCGGAGCTCGTGATGCAGGGCGGCAGCATCGTAGGCTGCGGGGCCAAGCAAGGCGGCGGTGTGCACGTGGCCGACAAAAATGAGGCCAAAACACTTGGCCGCTTCACTATGGAGGGCGGCAGCATCGTAGGGTGCGTGGCTACCGATGAGTTCTACAGCGGCGGCGGTGTAGCCAACCACGGTGACTTCACCATGACCGGCGGCACCATCCGCAGCTGCACCGCCACCGGACATGGCGGCGGCATCTGCAGCGTCCGCCAGATGAGCATCAGCGGCAGCGCCGTCGTCACGGACTGCAAAGCCGGGGGCAGCTATGCTTCCTCGGGCGCGATGCTTATTTCACCGGATCAACATTACACCGCTGTCGTCGCGGGCGGCACCTTCGACGGAAATGTAGTAAACAGCAACGGCACCATCATCGGCGGCACCTTCAACGGTAAAGTGCGGAACAGCGGCGTGATCGAGGACGGGCAGTTCAACGGGGCGGTCGATAATTACGAGGGGACTATCAAGGGCGGAACGTTCAACGGCAGCGTCAAAAATAGCGGTGAGTGCGATTTGGGGACACCTTCCCATATCGGCACCATCAGCGGCGGAACGTTCAACGGAAATGTGACGAACGAAGAAGCCGGAAGGATCAGCGGCGGGACCTATAACGGAAGTGTGGAAGGTACATTCTATACGGTGGCATTTGAGACCAACGGCGGTACGGCTGTACCAAATCAGAAATACGCCAACACGCCTGTCACCGCACCCACTGTCAGCAGAGCCGGGTATACCCTTGTGGGCTGGTACACAGACGAGGCGTGCACCGCGGCCTACGACTTTACCAAGCCCGTGACGGAGAGCGTCACCCTGTATGCCAAGTGGGAGGCGGCGCCCCGGTACTACTACAACAGCGTCACCACCGAGACCGGTAAGACCGACGAGAACAAGAAGGGCTCCCCCAAGACCTTCGACCCGGGCGTGGGCATCTACGCCGTGAGCGCGGCGCTGTCCCTGGCCGGGATGGCGTATGTAAACCGGAAGAAGCAGTGAGCAAAAAAAGAAAGCCCTTTCGGGCTTTCTTTTTTTGCCTATTCTCAGATGTGCATGCAGACGTCCCAGGCGCCCCAGATGACATTGCGCAGGTTGCCCCACTTCTCGCAGGTGCCGACACGGTAGACCTTGTGGTCATCGGCGGCGATGGGCGCTGGCACGAAGCCGATGCCGTTGACCACGCTGTCGCACTCGATGCGGATCTCAGTGCCGTCCTTCTCCTTGACGATGACGAAGCCGTCGCCGATCTCGGTGATGGTGGAGTTCAGGTAGATGGGCACCTTCTTGAACGCCAGCATCTCGCGGAGGAAGGATGCGTTGGCCAGGCAGGTGCCGGGGGTGGCGATCAGGTCGTCGGCGTACTCCACGATGATGGGGTGCTTGCCCTGGAGGACCATCTCATAGGCGGCCTCACAGGAGGACTGGCCGCCGCCGAAGAACACGATGCGGTCGCCGGCGTCCACCTGGTTCAGCAGCAGCTGGGTGAAGTTGATGGTCTTGTTGAAGCCCTTGACCGGCAGGGTCTTGGGGTGGGAGCCGGTGCAGACGATGATCTCGTCGAACTCACGGCGCAGGGTGGCGGGCGCGTTGATCTCCATGTTGAAGCGGACTTCGATGTCATTCTTCTTCAGCTCACGCTCGTACCAGCGCAGCAGCGCCTTGTCGGCCTCCTTGAAGCTCATGGCGGAGGCGGTGATGTACAGGCCGCCCAGCTCATTGGTCTTTTCGAAGATAACGGGGGTGTGGCCGCGCTGCTTGAGCACCAGGGCGCACTCCATGCCGCCGATACCGCCGCCGATGATGGCGACCTTCTTGGGCTTGCGGGTGGGGACGATCTTGTACTTGTTGTGCTGCATGGTGCTGGGGGTCAGGGCGCAGCGGGCCAGGTGCAGGGAATCATCCATGGGCTGCATATTGGGCGTGCTCTTGGACTTGTTGAAGCTGAAGCAGGCGTTATGACAGTTGATGCAGGGTTTGATGTCCTCCACCCGGTCCTCCAGGATCTTGTTGACCCACTCGGGGTCCACCAGGTTCTGGCGGGCGATGCCCACGGCGTCCAGACGGCCGGCGGCAATCTCCTCGGCGGCCTTCTCGGGGTTCATCTTACCGGCGCAGACCACAGGCTTGGTGGTGAAGTTCTTGATGTGCTCCACCTCGGTGAGGTTGCAGTTCTCGGGCATGTAGACCGGGGGATGCGCCCAGTACCAGGCGTCGTAGGTGCCGTTGTCGCAGTCGAACATGTCGTAGCCGGCATCCTCCAGGTACTTGATGGCCTTCTCGGACTCGGGCATGTCGCGGCCGAACTCCACGAACTCCTCGCCGGGGACGGCGCCCTGGCCGAAGCCCTTGGTCTTGGACACCACGGAGTAGCGCAGGGCCACGGGGAAGTCCTTGCCGCAGACGGCCTTGATGGCCTGGACGATCTCAACGGCGAAGCGATAGCGGTTCTCGAAGGAGCCGCCGTACTCATCGGTACGGTAGTTCATGTTGGCCAGGGTGAACTGGTCCAGCAGATAGCCCTCGTGCACCGCGTGGATCTCCACGCCGTCCACACCGGCATCCTGCAGGAGCTTGGCGGTCTTGGCAAAGGCGTCCACCATCTCGTGGATCTCCTCCACGGTCAAGGGGCGGGACTTGCACTCCGGATACCAGCGGTTGGGCGTGGCGGAGGCGGAGGCGGTGATGTAATCCACGTTCAGGAAGGGCTTGCCCACGGCGCCGAAGGCCTTGTTCTGCAGCATCTTGACCATGATGTCGTTGATGGCCATGGAGCGGCCCATACCGGCGGACAGCTGCACGAACAGCTTGGAGCCGGTCTTGTGGAACTCGGGCATCCAGTCGGCCAGCTCCTTGAACATCTTCTTGTTCTGATAGAGCCAGCGGCCGCCCATGGTGTCGCGGACGCACTGCATTCCCGGCAGCACCAGACCCACGTTGTTCTGGGCGCGGTTCAGGATGTGGTAGGCGGCCTCCTTGTCGAAGTGACAGGGCTCCAGCCAGCCGAACAGGGACGTACCGCCCATAGAGGGCTGCACGATACGGTTCTTGATCTCCACGTTGCCGATCTTCCAGGGGGTAAACAGCGCGCTGTATTTCTCGTTCATTCGGTGTTCCTCCTCATATTTTCAGCATACTGCCGGTTTTACTCTTGTATTATAGCGGATTTTTGGACGAACTACAATAACGAATTTGGAATAAGTGTCGTTTTTCTGACATAATAGCCAAATTATCCGAAAATAAAAGCGGAGAGGGCAAAAGCCCTCTCCGCTTTTATTCCGTTTCGGCGGCACTCCCCTGCTCCTGTTCGTATTCCGCCAGAGCGGCGGCCAGCACCTTTTTGTCGTGGCGGCTGTGCACCTGGGTCAGGTCGAATCTCTCCCACAGGTCGGGACGGCGGGCCATGGTGCGCTTGTAGCTCTCCTTGGTGCGCCAGTCGGCCACGTTGCCGTGGTGGCCGCTGAGCAGTACCTCCGGCACCTTGCGGCCGTGCCACTCCTCCGGGCGGGAGTACTGGGGGTACTCCAGCAGGCCGTTCCAGTGGCTCTCGTCGGTGTAGCAGCTCTCCTCCGGCAGGACGCCGGGCACCATACGGCACAGGCAATCCGCCAGTGCCATGGCGGGTATCTCCCCTCCGGTGAGGACAAAGTCGCCCATGGAGATCTCCTCGTCCACGCACTCGTCCAGAAAGCGCTGGTCCACGCCCTCATAGTGGCCGCAGACCAGGATAAGACGGTCATACTGCGCCTTCAGCTCACGGGCCACCTGCTGGGTCAGCACCCGGCCGCAGGGGGACATATAGATGGTGTGCACCCTCTCCCCCGCCTCGTCGCAGATATGCTGCCAGCAGCGGTACAGGGGGTCGGCCTGCATCACCGCGCCGCGGCCGCCGCCGTAGGGATAGTCGTCCACCTGCATCTGCTTGTTGGTGGTGTACTCCCGTATCTGATGGGTGCGGATGGTGACAAAGCCCCGCTCCCGGGCGCGGCCGATGATGGATGAGCCCATCATCGCTTCCACCGCATCGGGGAACAGGGTCATGATGTCAATTTTCATCGGTGGCCAGTCCTTTCATCATGTGTACGCGGATGGTCTCCGCCTCCGGGTCGATGGCGGCGATGAACACCTCCGGCACCGCGGGGATAAGGTACTCGTGTGCGCCGCCGCGGACCTGATAGACCTTGTGGGCAGGATAGTGCAGCACCTTGTCCAGCTTGCCCAGTTCCTCACCGGTGGCATCGTCCAGGACGGTGCAGCCCTCCAGCTCCGCGTCGAAATACTGCCCCTTGGGCAGTCTGGCATCGGTGCGGCGGATGGCCACGGCCTTGCCCTTCAGGGCCAGGGCATCGTCCATAGTGTCCACCCCCGGCAGCGCCAAGAGCACAGTGGACTTGTGGACACGGGCGGCCCTGACCTGCACGGCCTGCCCGCCGATATACAGTGTTTTGAATCCGGCGATAAACTCCGGGTCGAAGCCGCTGGGGTTCACCTTGACCTCGCCGCGGATGCCGTGGGCGTTGACGACAGTGCCCACGGTGATAAACTCAGGACGCATGGGACGCCCTCCCTATCATAAGAAATTCTTCAGCTGTGACAGTGTGAAGTGCATCTGGAAGCGCAGCATATAGTACAGCGCCGCGCCGCCCAGAGAGAATATCAGCCCCAGCAGCGCACGGGTGCGGCCCCGGCGGCGGAACCGCACGGCGGCCACCACCACGCAGACTGCGTCGGACACGAAGGGCAGCCACAGCAGGATGGTCATGGGCCAGAAGGACAGCCAGGGGTTATAGTTAGCCGCTGTGATGGCGCCCACCAGCAGCGAGGCCAGGTCGTAGATAAAAAACGGTACCAGCAGATTGATGATGCCGTGTATCAGGGAGCGGGTATCGCCGCGCATGGCTGACCCTCCTTTCGACGATAGTAAATTATATTCGATTCAGTATACCATATTTTGGTGCATGACGCAATGGAAGATTTTGCCTGCCGCCTGTCTTAGCGGCGGGTTTTCCGTTTTATACAGGATATGGCGGCCGCGGCACTACATTTAGTGGCACGGCACGGCGGTTAGAGTACTATATCTTGTGTGATTTTGGCGTTTTGCACAAAAACAGGCGGAATATTTTGGCAGAGAGCGGGCCTATATTTTGGTTTTACGGTCTTGCAACAGCACAAGATATAGTGTATTATGTCAATACACGACTTACGCTGTCCCCGGTGCGGGACCAGTGGAGATAGATCATAAGGAGGAGTTCCCATGAAAATCATCAAGAGAAACGGCGCCGAGGTGGGCTTCGACATCACCAAGATCATTATCGCCATCACCAAAGCCAACGAGTCCGTGGAGGAGGTAGACCGGATGACGCCGGTGCAGATCCAGCGGATCGCGGAATCCGTGGAGCTGCAGTGCCAGAAGATGAACCGCGCCCCCACCGTGGAGGAGATACAGGACATGGTGGAGCATTACATCATGGCCCACGGTGCCTTCGAGGTGGCCAAGCACTACATCACCTACCGGTACACCCGCTCCCTGGTGCGTAAGTCCAACACCACGGATGATAAGATCCTCTCCCTCATCGAGTGCAACAATGAGGAGGCCAAGCAGGAGAACTCCAACAAGAACCCTGTAGTGAACTCCACCCAGCGGGACTATATGGCCGGCGAGGTCAGCCGCGACCTCAGCGAGCGCATACTGCTGCCGCAGGATATTGTGGAGGCGCACCGGGAGGGCATCATCCACTTCCACGACAGCGATTACTACGCACAGCACATGCACAACTGCGATCTGGTGAATCTGGAGGATATGCTGCAAAACGGCACTGTCATCACCGGGACGCTGATCGAAAAGCCCCACAGCTTCGCCACCGCCTGCAACATCGCCACCCAGATCGTGGCGCAGGTGGCCAGCAACCAGTACGGCGGGCAGTCCATCTCCCTGACCCATCTGGCTCCCTTCGTGCAGGTGAGCCGGGACAAGATCCGCGCCAGCGTCAGGGACGAGTTCGACACGGTGGGCGTGGCGGTGACGGAGGATCAGATCAACTCCATCGCCGAAAAGCGGCTGCGGGAGGAGATCCGGCGCGGCGTGCAGACCATCCAGTATCAGGTGGTGACGCTGCTGACCACCAACGGACAAGCCCCCTTCGTGACGGTGTTCATGTACCTGGGCGAGGCCAAGAACCAGCAGGAGAAGGACGACCTGGCCCTGATCATTGAGGAGACCCTGCTGCAGCGGTACCAGGGCGTGAAGAACGAGAAGGGCGTGTGGGTCACCCCCGCCTTCCCCAAGCTGATCTACGTGCTGGAAGAGGACAACATCCGGGAGGGCAGCAAGTACTGGGAGCTGACGAAGCTGGCGGCCAAGTGCACCGCCAAGCGCATGGTGCCCGACTATATCAGCGAGAAAAAGATGCTGGAGCTGAAGGTGGACAAGAACGGCAACGGCCATTGCTATCCCTGCATGGGCTGCCGCAGCTTCCTGACCCCCTATGTGGACGAGAACGGCCAGCCCAAGTACTACGGACGCTTCAACCAGGGCGTGGTCACCGTGAACCTGCCGGACATCGCCCTGAGCTCCGGAGGGAACATCGAGAAGTTCTGGCGCATCTTTGACGAGCGCATGGAGCTGTGCCACCGGGCGCTGCTGTGCCGCCACGAGCGGCTGAAGGGCACCCTGTCCGACGCGGCACCCATCCTGTGGCAGTACGGCGCCTGCGCGCGGCTGAAGAAGGGCGAGCCCATCGACAAGCTGCTGTACGGCGGGTATTCCACCATCTCCCTGGGCTACGCAGGCCTGTACGAGTGCGTGAAGTACATGACCGGCAAGAGCCACACCGACCCCAGCGCCACCCCCTTCGCGCTGGAGATCATGCACCGGCTCAATGCCGCCTGCAAGACCTGGAAGGCGCAGCACAACATCGACTTCTCCCTGTACGGCACGCCGCTGGAGTCCACCACCTACAAGTTCGCCAAGTGCCTGCAGAAGCGCTTCGGCGTCATCGAGGGAATCACGGACAAGGGATACATCACCAACAGCTACCACGTCCACGTGACGGAGCCCATCGACGCCTTCAAGAAGCTGGAGTTCGAGGCCCAGTTCCAGCACCTGTCCCCCGGCGGCGCCATCAGCTATGTGGAAGTGCCGGACATGCAGAACAACCTGGACGCGGTGCTGGAGGTCATGAAGTTCATCTACGACCACATCATCTACGCCGAGCTGAACACCAAGAGCGACTACTGCCAGGTGTGCGGCTGGGACGGCGAGATCGAAGTGGTCGAGGAGGACGGCAAGCTGATCTGGAAGTGCCCCCAGTGCGGCAACACCGACCAGGACAAGATGAATGTGGCCCGGCGCACCTGCGGCTACATCGGCACCCAGTTCTGGAACCAGGGGCGTACGCAGGAGATCAAGGACCGCGTGCTTCATCTGTAAGAAACATTGCCCAACAGGGCGGGCGGAATGCCCGCCCTGTGCTTTTTTCGGATTTTAATGTTATTTTAACCTTTGGGTGTTATACTCACCATCACAGGAGGTCGTTCCATGCATTACGGTGAACTGAAAAAATGCGATATCGCCAACGGTACCGGCGTGCGGGTGACGCTGTTCGTGTCGGGCTGCACCAACCGCTGTCCGGACTGCTTCCAGCCCCAGACGTGGGACTTCGATTTCGGTAAGGAATTCACGGAGGACACGAAGGCGGAGATATTCGCGGAGCTGGACAAGCCCTTCGTCAACGGGCTGACGGTGCTGGGCGGAGAGCCCTTCGAGCCGCGGAACCAGCGTGAGCTGCTGCCGCTGCTGCGCGAGATACGTGAGCGGTATCCGGACAAGACGATATGGTGCTTCACCGGCTTCCGGCTGGACGACGAGCTGCTGGTCCAGGGGAGCTATCCCCGGTGCGAGGTCACGGACGCGGTGCTCTCGTGCATCGACGTGCTGGTGGACGGGCGGTTCGTGAAGGAGCTGAAGGACATATCGCTGCAGTTCCGCGGCAGCCGCAACCAGCGGGTCATCGACATGAATAAGACAAGAGAGACCGGGACGATCGCCATTTGGGACAAGTTAAGACGATAGCACAAGGAGGTGCGGTATGAAGAAATTTCTGGCGCCGGCGCTGATACTGCTGCTGTGCGCGCTGGCGGTGCTGGCGGGCTGCGGACACCGGCAGACAGACGGGACGCAGACGGACGGACAGACCGCCTATACCCCGGACACGGGCTATACCGTCGGGGCGGCCACGGTGACGCAGCTGAACGGCTTCCGCTCCATCGACATCGAATGGATCAGCGGGCAGGTGAATGTGGAGCTGTACGACGGCGAGGGCATCGAGCTTTCCGAGACACTGGCCGACGGCGGCGCGGTGAGCGTGCCCATGGAGTGGCGGGTGGACGAGGACGACAGCACGCTGGACGTGCGCTCCCAGCCGCAGCTGATAAGTGCGGCAGAGGAAAAGATACTGACCGTAAAGCTGCCGCGCAGTCTCGTTCTGTATGAACTGGAGATCGATACCGTCAGCGCCGGGGTATCCGTGGACCTGACGGACGAGGACACGCTGACGCTGAATGAGCTGGACGTGACCTCGGTCAGCGGCACGGTCAGCGTCTACGCGGCCAATGCCGGGGAGATCTCCCTGTCCACCACCAGCGGAAACATCGACGGCAGCGTCCGCACACAGAAGCTGGAAGCGGACAGCGTGAGCGGTGCCATCGACCTGACGCTGGACATTCTCCCGGCCGAGGTAGATGCGGAGACCAGCAGCGGGAACATCGTCATGCAGCTGCGCGATCTGAGCGCGCTGCCCTCTCCCCTGCCTGTGGAGTTCAAGACCACCAGCGGCAAGCTCAGCGGCGACGTGACCTTCACCACGGTGAAGGACGCGGCGTGGGAGTTCCAGACGGTCAGCGGCAGTGTGGAGCTGCTGACGGTGCGGTAAATGAGCAAAAAAATGACCACCCACCGGGTGGTCATTTTTTATGCGCTTGTCAGCGGACCAGCTCGCCCACGGTGGGGCCGTTGGCGGCCTGGGACTCGTCGGTATCGATGTGCATGGTGGTGGCGCCGCCCACATTGACGCGGACGACCACGTCGTCGAAGATCAGCTTACGGCCCTCGCCGCCGCAGGCGACCTTGATGATCTCGCCGTTCTTGATGCCCATGGCGGCGGCGTCCTCCTCGGTGACGTGCAGGTGGCGCTTGGCCACGATGACGCCCTCGGACAGCTCCACCTCGCCGGCAGGCCCGATCAGCTTACAGGCGCCGGAGCCCTTCACGTCGCCGCTCTCGCGGATAGGCGCGTCGATGCCCAGGGTGCGGGCGTCGGTGGCGGAGACCTCCACCTGGTCGGCCTTGCGGGTGGGGCCCAGGATGGACACGTTGGCCATCTCCTTCTTGGGTCCGACGATGGTCAGACGCTCGTTGCAGGCGTACTGGCCGGGATAGGACAGGGGCTTGCGGATGGTCAGCTCATAGCCCTTGCCGAACAGCTTCTCCACGGTCTCCTGGGTCAGGTGGATGTGACGGGCGGAAGTCTCGATCATAAAGCTCATGGTAATACTCTCCTTTGTGTTGTGCGTTTATTGATTTTTCAGAGGAAACAGCTCTTTTTCGGAAATGCGCTGCAGTTCCTCCAGCTTGCCGATGTAGAAAAAGTCGCGGCGCTCGGCCACCAGCGTGCCCACCACGCGGACGAAGTCCCCGCGGCGCATGGCCTTGGCCTCGGCGGCCAGCTCGGCGTTGTCCTTGATCCGGATGGTCAGGCCGAAGCCGGTGTCGATGTCGCCGTCGGTGTTCAGATACCACCAGGGGAACCGCAGCTCCACGGGGCGACCGGCGTACTTGCCCTGCTCGCCGTGGACGTACTCGTTCTTCACCTGCTCAAAGGCGCGGGGCACCAGTTCGCCGTCAGGCATAGGGAAATACAGCGTGCCGTACAGGCGGCCAAAGCGCTTTTCCCTCTGGCTCTGGCGGCTGATGATCAGGAACAGGATGACCACCGCGAACACCACGCCGTACAGGCCGTGTCCCTCAATGATGCACCAGATAAAGGCGGCGATGGCGGCAATGAAGGCGATGCGGTTCACCGCGTCCTGCCCGCCCCATAGATCTTTCAGTCGGTTCATAGGCTCTCTCCTTTTCTCAACAGATTCGATTCTACCACACCCCGCCGCCGTATGCAAGGAAAAAAGCCGCCGGAAACACATTTTCCCCTTGTATTCGGCGGATTTTTTGGTATAATCACATCAGATATTCCGCGGCGTAAATATCACCGCAACTAATAGGAGGCGCATACCTATGTCCGTTAAGCTGGAACTGTACCGTGTGTTCAAGGAGGTCGCCGAGGTGGGCAACATCACCGCCGCGGCCCAGGCGCTGTATATCTCCCAGTCCGCCGTCAGCCAGTCCATCAAGCAGCTGGAGCGCGACCTGCAGACCCGGCTCTTCGCCCGGAACTCCCGGGGCGTGTCCCTGACCGCCGAGGGCCAGATGCTGTATGAGTATGTCCGCAGCGCCATGGGCCTGCTGGAGACCGGCGAGGAAAAGCTCAGCCAGACCCGCGAGCTGCAGATGGGCCAGCTGACCATCGGCGCCAGCGACACCGTCACCAGCCAGTTCCTGCTGCCCTATCTGGACGAGTTCCACAAGCGGCACCCGGCCATCCACATCCAGATCATCTCCGGCCGCAGCCACAAGGTGCTGGGTCTGCTGCGCTCCGGCAAGGTGGACATCGCCTTCGCCAGCACGCCCACGGACACCTCCTCCCTGCACATCTTCCCCTGCTTCGACACCCACGCCATCTTTGTGGCGGGGGCGGACTACCCCTGCGACTTTGACCACACCTATACGCTGGAGGAGATCGCCGCGTTCCCGCTGATCCTGCTGGAGCGCAAGGCCTCCAGCCGCCTGTATCTGGAGCGTTTCTTCCTGCAGAACGGGCTGAAGCTGAACCCGGAGATCGAGCTGGGGGCGCGGAGCCTGCTGGTGGATCTGGCGGCCATCGGCTTCGGCGTGGCGGGCGTCACGGAGGAATTCGTGCGGAAGGACCTGGAGAGCGGACGCCTGCGTAAGCTGAAGACCGCCTTCGACATCCCCGCCCGCAGCGTGGACATGTGCCTGCTCAGCGACGTGCCCCAGTCCGCCGCCGCCGAGCGGTTCACGGCGTTTGTGAAGGACAGCTTATCGAAGGGATAACCGGTACCGTTTTCCCCGGTAAAACCCACAAAAAACCGCATTTGCCCCGTGGATAGTTCTCTGTTTTTCCCTGTCGCTTTTCCCCGCAAAATCAGTTATAGTGGGGATACTTATATCACAAATTCTACAATAACTTTTTGAGAGGAAGTGGTGGTCATGCAGCAGCTGAAGGATCGTATTCAGAAGGAGGGCCGCGTCCTGCCCGGCAACATCATCAAGGTGGACGGTTTTCTGAACCATCGCGTCGATACGGCGCTGATGCGGGACATGGCAGACGAGTTTGCCAAGTATTTTGACACGAAGGAAATCACTATGGTGCTCACCGCAGAGGCCAGCGGTATCGCGTTGGCTACGATCTGCGCCGAGAGGTATGGCGTTCCCATGGTCTTTGCCAAGAAGGCCAAGAGCGACAACATCGAGGGTGGTCTGTACCAGAGTGATATTTTTTCTTATACGTATAAGAAAAAAGTCACGCTGCTGGTGAGCCAGGACTGGATCTCCAAGGACGACAAGGTGCTGATCATCGACGACTTCATGGCCAAGGGCTACGCCATGCGGGGCCTTATCGACATCGTGAACAAGGCCGGCGCCCAGCTGATGGGCATCGGCGTGGCGGTGGAGAAGGGCTTCCAGGACGGCGGCGACAGCCTGCGCCGGGACGGGTATCCCATCCACTCCCTCGCCATCATCGACGAGGCCGACGAGCATCACATCCGCTTCCGGGAGGGCTCCTGACATGAAAAAAGTCTTAGTGCTGGACTTCGGCGGGCAGTACAACCTGCTGGTGGCGCGCCGCGTCCGTGAGTGCGGCGTATACTGTGAGATCAAGTCCTATCGTCTGAAAATGGAGGACATCCGCGCCTTCGCGCCGGACGCGCTGATCCTCACCGGCGGCCCCGCCACCGTGTTCGAGCCCAACGCCCCCATGGTGGACAAGGCACTGTTTGAAATGGGCATCCCCGTGCTGGGTATCTGCTACGGGCAGCAGCTGATGATGCAGCTGCTGGGCGGCCAGTGCCGCAAGGCCGAGACCCGCGAGTACGGCAAGATCGAGCTGACCCACACCGCCTCCCCCCTGTTCGACAACGTGCCGGAGACCTCCGTCTGCTGGATGAGCCACGGCGTGGAGGTGGAGCGCATCGCCCCGGGCTTCCGGGTGGTGGCCACCACCGCGGGCTGCGGCTTTGCCGCCGTGGAGAACGCAGAGAAGAAGCTGTACGGCGTGCAGTTCCACCCGGAGGTGCTGCACACGGTGTACGGCACCCAGGTGCTGGAGAACTTCCTGTACCGCATCTGCGGCTTTACCGCCGAGTGGACCATGGCGTCCTATCTGGACGAGGCCGTGGCCGAGTGCCGCCGCCAGATCGGCAGCGGCCGCGTGCTGCTGGCGCTGTCCGGCGGCGTGGACAGCTCCGTGGCCGCCGCGCTGCTGCAGCGCGCCGTGGGCAACCAGCTGACGTGCATCTTCGTGGATCACGGCCTGCTGCGCAAGGATGAGGGCGACCAGGTGGAGCAGGTGATGAAGCACCAGTTCCACGTGGACGTGCGCCGCGTCAACGCCGGCGAGCGGTTCCTGACCAAGCTGGCCGGCGTCACCGAGCCGGAGCGCAAGCGCAAGATCATCGGTGAGGAGTTCATCCGCGTGTTCGAGGAAGAGGCCAAGAAGATCGGTGCCGTGGACTTCCTGGCCCAGGGCACTATCTACCCCGACGTGGTGGAGTCCGGCCTGGGCGGCGAGAGCGTGGTCATCAAGAGCCACCACAACGTGGGCGGCCTGCCCGACTGCGTGGATTTCAAGGAGATCGTGGAGCCACTGCGCCGTCTGTTCAAGGACGAGGTGCGCAGGCTGGGCACCGAGTTGGGCCTGCCCGACGAGCTGGTGTGGCGCCAGCCCTTCCCCGGCCCCGGCCTGGCCATCCGCGTCATCGGCGAGGTGACGGAGGACAAGCTGGCCATCCTGCGGGACGCCGACGCCATCTTCCGCGAGGAGATGCGCCTGGCGGGCCTGGACCGCACCACCAGCCAGTTCTTCGCCGTACTGACCGACCTGCGCAGCGTGGGCGTCATGGGCGACGAGCGCACCTATGACTACACCCTGGCCCTGCGCGCCGTGCAGTCCCAGGACTTCATGACCGCCACCTGGTCCCGCCTGCCCTACGAGCTGCTGGACAAGGTCTCCGGCCGCATCGTGGGCGAGGTGAAGCACATCAACCGCATTTGCTACGACGTGACCTCCAAGCCGCCTGCAACGGTGGAGTGGGAATAACACACCCCCAAAGGCGGGCGGACGAATGTCCGCCCGCCTTTTCTATACGGCACCCGATTCCCACCAATACGCCAAAACCTCCGGCGCAGCCGGAGGTTTTTGTTGTACCCCGCCATGAAATGTGGTATGCTGGGGAAAAACAGCGGAGGAACATACCTATGCGTCTGATCTCATGGAACGTCAACGGGCTGCGCTCCTGCCTCGGCAAGGGCTTTCTGGACTTCTGCGCCCTTGCGGACGCGGACATCATCTGCCTGCAGGAGACAAAAATGCGCCCGGAACAGGCGCAGTTCGACCTGCCGGGCTACCACTGGTTCTGGAACAGCGCGGACAAGGCCGGGTACTCTGGCACTGCCGTGTTCACCCGGCGGCAGCCGCTTTCGGTGACCTACGACTTCGGTGAGGACATCCACCGGCACGAGGGGCGGGTCATCACGGCGGAGTTCGAGGACTTCTGGCTGGTGTGCTGCTACACCCCCAACTCCAAGGACCAGCTGGCGCGGCTGGACTACCGCATGGAGTGGGAGGACGATCTGCGGGACTACCTGCTGGCGCTGGACGCGGTGAAGCCGGTGGTCTACTGCGGCGACCTGAACGTGGCCCACCAGGAGATCGACCTGAAAAACCCCAAGTCCAACCGGATGAACCCCGGCTTCTCCGATGAGGAGCGGGAGAAGATGACGCAGCTGCTGTCCAGCGGATTCGTGGACACCTTCCGCGCCCTGTATCCGGAGCGCACCGGGGCCTACTCCTGGTGGAGCTACCGCTTCCACGCGCGCGAAAACAACGCGGGATGGCGCATCGACTACTTCATCGTGTCATCGCGGCTGATGCCCCGAGTGAAGAACGCCGATATATGGCCTGAGATCACCGGCAGCGACCACTGCCCGGTGGTGCTGGAGCTGGAAGAAACCGCGGAAATACTGTAAAGCATATCCGCATTACACACGTTGTCAGGAGGGCTCTATGGGCAAAATGCTGGACGACGGGCTGGTCTACGAGATCCTGTCGGTGGTGGAGGAGATACCGCCCGGCCGGGTGGCCTCCTACGGGCAGATTGCCCGGCTCATCGGCCGGGAGAAGAACGCCCGGCTGGTGGGAAAGGCCCTCAGCATGGCGGAATTCTACGGCGCGTACCCCTGCCACCGGGTGGTGAACCACGCCGGGCGGCTGACACCCCACTTCCCCGAGCAGGCGGAGCGTCTGTCGGCCGAGGGCGTGACGCTGCGCCCGGACGGGCGCGTGGACATGAAGCGCTTCGGCTGGGAGGCATAATAACAGACGCATAACAGGCACCGCCTTAGGCCGCCTGCTCCAGGGTCTCCACCCCCTCGGCGATGATAGGCAGGCGCAGCGCCTGCCCCATGCCGATGATGTACCGGACGATGATGCGCCCCTTCTCGCTGCTCTCGCCGGACAGAAAGCGCATATCCAGCTTCAGCTTGTCGATGTCGATGTCCTTCAGCGCGTTCAGGGAGGAATAACCGCTGCCGAAGTCGTCCATCTCCACGATGAATCCGCGGCTGCCCATCATGGGGAACACCACCGGGGTGTTCCCCCACCCGCGGCGGGCCCCGGTGGTGGAAAATACAGGAAAAAGCACCGCCCTTTCGGACGGTGCTTTCGTTCGTATCGTTGGGGTCTATCAGCTCTCGGCGGGGTTCTTCACGGGTACCAGCTCGCCCATGACCACGTAGCGGGCGTTGTCGAAGTCGTAGTCACAGGTGCTCAGGGTCAGGATGTTGCCGGTAGGCACGCCGTAGCTGGACTTGAAGGTGGAGTTGTTGATGCACTCCTGCAGGTAGCTCTCGCTGAGAGAGGTGGAGTAGACGTCCGCGTCATGCTCCATGATGCAGCCGGCGAACAGGTTGACCTTGTAGGTCTGGCTGGGGGTGTACAGATAGAAGTAGGGATGCGCCTCGTAGTAGCTCTGGCTCTTATAGTTCATCAGGGACGCAAACATCAGGCCGGTCTTCATGTTGTGGCCGTAGATGATGTTGTTGTGCGAAGTGAAGTCGGAGCTGCACTTGTAATCCAGGAACACGGTGCCGTTCTTATTGGCGTTGCCGCCGATGTCGCGGTACAGGTAGTACTCGCCCACGTTGCCGGTGTCTCCGGCCTCCATGGTCTGCACAATGGCGTACTGCAGCACGGTGTTGGCGCTGTACACATAGCCCACCACATCGGGATACTGGGCCTGCAGCTTATCGAAGTCAACGATGATGCTCTCGGGATCGGGATCCTTCTTGACCTCGTCCTTCTTCTCGCCGTCCGGGGTATCGCCGGAGGTGTTGTCGGCGGTATTATCACCGCTGGTATCGGGGCGGGTGAAGTCGTTGCTGATATTGGTCTGGGAGTTCTCTGCGTCCTTCTGGTCCTTCACGTAGGAGATGATCTTTACGGACGAGAACACCAGCACGCCCACCAGCACCACCAAAATGGCGTAGTAGAGGGTCTTGCTGCTCTTCTTGTTTCTTCTGCGTCTGCGGCTGCCGTTATGCTGTTCGGCAGGCTGATCCTGCTGTAATCTGGATCTCTTGGGTGCATCGTTCATGGTACACGCCTCCTTGTCGTCAGGTATTGTAACAGGTTTTTTCGTTCATTGCAAGGGATGTGGACAAGCTGTAATGAAATTGTAACAGTTTCTCTTTACTTCTGAGAAACAAGGGATTACAATGGATGTACTGTCTGCTGTATAGACGATGGGGCACCCCGCTCCGTTCCACTAAAGAAAAAGGAGAACCACTATGATCTACTTCAACAGCGATTATCTGGAGGGCGCACACCCTGCCCTGATGGCCCGGCTCAACGAGACCAACATGGTGCAGACCGTGGGCTACGGCGAGGACGAATACTGCGCCGCCGCACGGGAGAAGATCAAGGCGGCCTGCCAGGCTCCTGATGCCGACGTGCATTTCCTGGTGGGCGGCACCCAGACCAACACCACCGTCATCGCCGCCATCCTGCGCCCCTGGCAGGGCGTCATCAGCGCTGTCAGCGGCCACATCAACTGCCACGAGGCCGGCGCCATCGAGTCCACCGGGCATAAGGTCATCACCCTGCCCACCAGCAACGGCAAGATCACCGCGCAGCAGGTGCGGGACTACGTGGAGTGGCACCGCAACGACGAGTCCTCCGAGCACATCGTCCAGCCGGGCATGGTGTACATCTCTCACCCCACCGAGGGCGGCACCCTGTACACCAAGGCGGAGCTGACCGAGCTGTATGACACCTGCAAACACTACGGTCTGCCCCTGTTCATCGACGGCGCCCGTCTGGGCTACGGTCTCATGGCCGACGAGAGCGACATGACCCTGCCGGAGTTCGCGCACCTGTGCGACGTGTTCTACATCGGCGGCACCAAGGTGGGCGCCCTGTTCGGCGAGGCCGTGGTCATCATGAGCGAGGCCCTGAAAAAGGACTTCCGCTTCATCATGAAGCAGCGCGGCGGCCGCATGGCCAAGGGCCGTCTGCTGGGCGTCCAGTTCGACGCGCTGTTCACCGACGACCTGTACTTTAAGATCTCCCGCCACGCCATCGAGATGGCCCATCAGATCCGGGACATCTTCGTGTCCGCGGGCTATCCCCTGCTGTTCGACTCCCCCACCAACCAGCAGTACCCCATCATGTTGGACACCGAGCTGACCGAGATCGGCAAGAACTTCGGCTATGAGTACTGGGAGCGGGTGGACGAAACGCACTCCGGCGTGCGCTTCTGCGCCAGCTGGGCCACGAAGCAGGAGAACGTGGACGCCCTCCGCGCCGCGGTCAACGCCCTGAAGAAGTAAGCGCTCCCCTGTTGTGAGATAAGCATACCCCAGGTAGCTGAAATGCACCTTAAATATCATTAAAAAATCTCCCGGCCATGCCGGGAGATTCTTTCAAAAGCAAAAAACAAGTGCCCCATCCGGGGCACTCGTTTTTGCTTTTCAGTTACGCCTTGGGACCTGCGGCCACGACCTCGTCGCTCATGTGGGTGTACTTCTTGAAGTTCTCCACAAAGCTGGCGGCCAGCTTCTTGCAGCTCGCCTGATAGGCGGCCTTGTCCTCCCAGGTGTTCTCGGGGATCAGCAGCTCGGAGGGCACGCCCTCGATGCTGGTGGGCACCTGCACGCCGAAGGTAGGATCGGTGACGAACTCGCTCTTCTCGATCTCGCCGGTGAGGGCAGCGGTGACCATGGCGCGGGTATAGCTGAGCTTCATGCGCTTGCCGGTACCGTTCCAGCCGGTGTTGACGAGGTAGACCTTCGCGCCTGCCTTCTCCACCTTGTCCGCCAGCATGGCGGCGTAGACGGAGGGATCCAGCGGCAGGAAGGGCTCGCCGAAGCAGGTGGAGAAGGTGGGCACCGGCTCGGTGACGCCGATCTCCGTACCGGCCACCTTGGAGGTGAAGCCGGAAACGAAGTAGTACATGGCCTGGTTTTTGTCCAGCTTGCTGATGGGGGGCAGCACGCCATAGGCGTCCGCGGTCAGGAAGATCACGGTCTTGGGCACACTGGGGGACATGCCGGACAGCTCGGCATTGGGGATATACTCCACGGGGTAGCCCACGCGGGAGTTGACGGCCAGAGAGTCGTCGTCAAAGTCGAACTCGCGGGTCTCGGGGTCCATGACCACATTCTCCACCAGGGCGCCGAACTTAATGGCGTTGTAGATCTCGGGCTCGCCCTCGGGGCTCAGGTTGATGCACTTGGCGTAGCAGCCGCCCTCGAAGTTGAACACGGAGTCGTCCGCCCAGCCGTGCTCGTCGTCGCCGATGAGCATACGGTTGGGGTCGGCGGACAGGGTGGTCTTGCCGGTGCCGCTGAGGCCGAAGAACACGGCGCTGTCGCCGTGCTTGCCGATGTTGGCGGAGCAGTGCATGGGGAACACGCCCTGCTTGGGCAGCACGTAGTTCATGACGGAGAAGACGGACTTCTTGATCTCACCGGCGTACTGGGTACCGCAGATGACCACCTCGTGCGCCTCGTAGTCCACCAGGATGGCGGCCTCGGAGCGGGTGCCATCGATCTCCGGGATGCACTTGAAGCCGGGGGCGGCGATGATGGTGTAATCCTCGTGGAAGTCCTTCAGCTGCTCGGCGGTAGGACGGCGCAGCAGCTGGTGGATAAAGAGGTTCTGGCTGGCCAACTCGTTGACGATGCGGAACGCCTTGGTGTACTTGGGGTCGGCGCCGGCAAAGCCGTCGAAAATAAAGATCTCCTTGCCCTGCAGGTATGCGATGACCTTGGCGCGGATGGCGTCGAACTTGGCCTTCTCGATGGGGCGGTTCACCTTGCCCCAGGCGATGTCGTCATGGACGGCGGGGGTGTCCACGATGAACTTATCATTGGCGCTGCGGCCGGTGTACTTGCCGGTCTTGACCACCAGCGCGCCGGTGTTGGACAGTGTGCCCTCGCCGCGGCAAAGCGCATGCTCGGTCAGCTGTGCGGGCGTCAGATTCCGATAGACCGCCTTGGCATTGATGATGCCCAGCTTTTCCAGTCCGTAAGTTTCCATTTTGCAAAACCTCCTGTTTGAAAATGTCACCGCGGGCGCACAGCGCGCCGCGTTGCTTGCTTGAAAGAAATTATACCATACGTTTAGGACAATTAACAGCCCCTATTTTGCATTTTTCCTAAAAATTTTTCTGCAATACTGAAAAAATTTTATCATCTTTTCGCACCGGCAGATAGCCAAAGAACCGCTCCGCCGCCGGGGTGATGGAGCCCCTCTCCACGGCCCGCAGCAGCGTGCGGCATTTTTCTGTCTCCATGCTCTCCCCTCCTGTGTTGCAATATCTGCAAGGCTGTTTTACGAAATTCTCTCTTTACGCAAGGATAGCACTATATTATAATGGTGTCAATCTGCAGAAATATACGGAGCCCTCCTATGACACAAAAACTACCCTATATCAAATACCTCTCCGCCCTGCTGCTGGGCGTGGTGAACACCGGCTTCGACTGCTGGCTGTACTTCTCCTCCATCGGCGCCTTACCGGTGCAGACCGTTTCCGTCTGCGGCTACCTGGAGCCCCTGAGCGCGGTGTTCTTCTCCGTGCTGCTGCTCCACGAGGCGCTGACCCCCGCCCGCTGGGTCGGCGCGGCCATGATACTGGGCGGCGCCATGCTGGCGGAGTTCATCCACGCCCCCGCGAAAACGTGATATTCTTCCCTTTCTCTCCCCACGCAAAGGAAAAGCAGACGGTGCACGCCGTCTGCTTTTCCGCTTTTTATTTACCTGTCAGCTGGCTGATGGCCGCCAGCAGCTCCGCCTTTCCGGTGCCCTTCTCCGCGGAAAAGGGTATCAGCAGCGCATCCTCCGGCAGCGTCAGCGTCTGGCGTATCAGCGCCAGATTGGGTTCGATCTCGCTCTTTTTCAGTTTGTCCAGCTTGTTGGCCACCACGATCACCGGGCAGCCGGTGCCCTTGAACCAGTCGCACATGGTCACGTCGTCGGCGGTGGGCTTGTGCCGCGCGTCCACGATCAGCACCCCCAGGGTGATGAGCCCCTCCTCGGCGAAGTAGCGCTCCATCAGCCGTCCCCATCGGTCGCGCTCCTCCTTGGAGACCTTGGCGTAGCCGTAGCCGGGCAGGTCGGTGAAGTAAATTTTCCCGTCGATGCTGAAATAGTTGATCTGGCTGGTCTTTCCGGGGGTGGCCCCCACCCGGGCAAAGTTCTTCCTCCCCAGCAGCCGGTTGATGACCGAGGACTTGCCCACGTTGCTGCGCCCGGCAAAGGTGACCTGCGGTTTTCCGTCGCGGATAAAGGTCTCCGCCTTTACAGACGAGAGAACGAATTCCGCCTTATTAAAGTTGATCGCCATGGCGTACCTCCTGCATGGCCGTACCGGCCATCACGGTCAGATGCTCCACCGCCGCCTCTTTCTTCGGCAATGTCAGCGCGTGGGCGAACACCGCGTCCACTGTCTCCGCGGTGACGAAGCGCAGGGCTTCGCGGACGGCGGGATCGATGTCCGCCAGGTCCTTCTGGTTTTCCTTGGGAATAATAACGGTCCTGATGCCGCTGCGCTTGGCGGCCATGGTCTTTTCCCTCAGGCCGCCGATGGGCAGCACCCTGCCCCGCAGCGTCACCTCGCCGGTCATCGCCACATCGTGGCGCACCGCCCGCCCCGTCAGGGCGGATAGCATGGCCGTGGCGATGGCGATACCGGCGGAGGGCCCGTCCTTGGGCACCGCGCCCTCCGGGAAGTGTACGTGGATGTCCTTGGTCTTGTAGAAGTCCGGGGCGATGCCCAGCTCCTTCGCCCGGCTGCGCAGGCAGGTGTACGCCGCCTTCACGGACTCCTGCATCACCTGGCCCAGATTGCCGGTCAGCTCCAGCTTGCCGGTGCCGTCCATGACGCCGGCCTCCACCTCCAGCAGCTCGCCGCCCACCTCTGTCCAGGCAAGGCCGTTGACCACGCCGATCAGGTCGGTCTTCCGTCCCCGTTCCTCGGCGTAGGGCGGCGTGTCCAGCAGCTCCTTCAGGTCCTTCGGTGTAACGTCTATCCGCTTTACATCCGTTTGTACCAAACGCATCGCGGCGCGGCGGCACAGTTTGCCAAGCTGACGCTCCAGCGTCCGGACGCCGGACTCCTTCGTGTAGTCGGTGATGATGGCGCGCAGGGCTTCGTCCCCCAGATGCAGCTGACCGCGGCGGATGCCGTTCTCTTTCAGTTGCTTGGGCAGCAGGTGCTCCCGGGCGATGTGCAGCTTTTCCTCGTCGGTGTAGCTGCCCAGCTCGATGACCTCCATGCGATCCAGCAGCGGACGGGGGATGGTGGAGGTGGTGTTGGCGGTGGTGATGAACATGACGCGGCTCAGATCCACCGGCAGCTCGATAAAATGGTCGCGGAAGGCGCCGTTCTGCTCACTGTCCAATACCTCCAGCAGCGCCGCGGCGGGGTCGCCCCGCATATCGCTGCCCAGCTTGTCGATCTCGTCCAGCACCAGCAGCGGGTTCATGGTGCCCGCACGGTTCAACGCCTCGATGATGCGTCCCGGCATGGCACCGATATACGTTTTCCGGTGGCCGCGGATGTCCGCCTCGTCCCGGA
Source organism: uncultured Oscillospiraceae bacterium (assembly GCA_934590325.1). Lineage (GTDB taxonomy): Bacteria > Bacillota > Clostridia > Oscillospirales > Oscillospiraceae > Vescimonas. Next base: position 136,784 of record CAKTOW010000002.1, on the reverse strand, counting down.
CGCCGCCGAGACTGAGCCGCGCACACTTGCGGTTCATAGCCTTGGCCACGGACATGGCCACGGAGGTCTTTCCCACGCCGGGAGGCCCCACCAGGCACAGTATCTTCCCCTTCGCGTCCGGGTTCAGCTGGCGCACGGCGATGAACTCCAGGATACGCTCCTTCACCTTGTCCAGTCCGTAGTGGTCCCTGTCCAGTATCCGCCGCGCCTGCACCACATCCGCCCGCTCCCGGGTGGACTTGTTCCAGGGCAGCTCCAGGCACACGTCCAGATAGTTGCGTATCACCGACGCCTCGGCACTGCCGAAGGGCTGTTTGGCCAGCCGTTCGACCTCCTTGGTCAGCTTCTTATGTACCTCCTCGGGCAGGCGCGCCGCCTCGATCCTTGCGGTGTACTCCTCGATCTCCTCGTCGCCGTCGTCGCCCAGCTCGTGCTGCAGCACCTTCACCTGCTCCCGCAGGATCATGTCCTTCTGCACCTGTGCCACCCGGCGCCGCACCTTCTGCTCCATCTCGGATTCCAGCGAGATCACGTCCACCTCGTGGGTCAGGATGTCATTGACGATGCGCAGACGCTTGTCCGGCTGCAGCTCCTCCAGCACCCGCTGTCTGTCCTGATGCCGCAGTGTGATATTCTGGGCGATAAGGTCGGCCAGCCGCCCGGTGTCCTCACAATCCAGCACCGCCGCGGCGAAGTCCTCGCTCAGCCCGTTGGCCAGCTCCCGGTACTCGCCGAACAGCACGTAGGTGCGGCGCACCAGTGCCTCGCTGCGGGCGGTATGGCGGCTGAGCAACTCCGGCAACAGCTCCGCCTGCGCCTGCAGGAAGGGCTTCTTCTGCCACAGGCGCAGCAGCCGCGCCCGGCTCTCGCCCTCCACGATGACCCGCACCGTGGTGTCGGAGGTCTTGATGATCTGCAGCACGTGGCACACGGTGCCGATGGCGTACAGGTCATCCTGCCCCGGCTCCGCCGTGGACAGGTCCTTCTGCGTCACCGCCAGCAGCCGCCGGTCGTTCTCCATGGCGTTGTCCAGGGAGAAGATGGATATATCCCGCTCCACGTCAAAGGACAGCGTCTGCCCGGGAAAGGCCGTCAGCCCCCGCAGCGCCAGCACCGGTATATTCCTTGTGATCGCTTCCATGTATGGCTCCTTTCTCCCGCCGCAAAGCGGGCGTTGGGAAAAAGGGAGAGGCACAGCCTCTCCCCTTCTGAGTCTCTGTTAAGACGCCGGGGCGGCGGGCTTGTCCGCCGTGCCGGTCTTGAATTTTGCACGCTGTGCCACCTTCTCCGGGTCGCGCAGCACCTGGGGCTCCGCCTTCTCGGTGACGCACTCCCGCGTGATGGTCACGTCGGTGATGGTGGGATCGGAGGGGATGTCGTACATCACCTTGATCAGAAGGCCCTCCATGACCGCACGCAGGCCGCGGGCGCCGATGTTGCGCTCCAGCGCCGTGTCGGCCACCGCCTCCAGCGCTGCCTTGTCGAAGTGCAGCTCCACGCCGTCGTAGCTCAGCAGCTTCTGATACTGCTTCACCAGCGCGTTCTTGGGCTCGGTGAGTATCCGCACCAGGTCGTCGCGGGTCAGGCCCTGCAGGGCGGTGATCACCGGCATACGGCCCACCAGCTCGGGGATGATGCCGAACTTCAGCAGGTCATGGGGCTGCACCTGCTGGAACAGCTCGCCGGTGCTGCGCTCCTTCTTGCTCTGCACCGTGTTCTCGAAGCCCATGCTGCGCTTGCCCACGCGGTCCTCGATGATCTTCTCCAGCCCGTCGAAGGCGCCGCCGCAGATGAACAGGATGTTGCTGGTATCCAGCTGTATGAACTCCTGGTGGGGGTGCTTCCGCCCGCCCTGGGGCGGCACGTTGGCCACGGTGCCCTCCAGTATCTTCAGCAGCGCCTGCTGCACGCCCTCGCCGGACACGTCGCGGGTGATGGACGTGTTCTCGCTCTTGCGGGCGATCTTGTCGATCTCGTCCACATAGATGATGCCCCGCTCCGCCAGTTCCACGTCGAAGTCCGCCGCCTGCAGCAGCCGCAGCAGGATGTTCTCCACGTCGTCGCCCACGTAACCGGCCTCGGTCAGCGTGGTGGCGTCCGCGATGGCAAAGGGCACCTTCAGCACCCGCGCCAGCGTCTGTGCGAACAATGTCTTGCCGGAGCCGGTAGGCCCGATCATCAGGATATTGCTCTTCTGCAGCTCCACATCCTCGTCGCCGCCGAAATAGATGCGCTTATAGTGGTTGTACACGGACACGGACAGCGCCACCTTGGCCGCCTCCTGCCCGATGACGTACTGGTCCAGCACGTCGTGTATCTCCTTGGGCGTGGGCAGGTCGTCCATGCTGTCCACTTCCCCGGCCGCGGCGGTATAGCCGTCCGCCAGGATGGACATACACAGCTGCACACACTCGTCGCAGATGCGCACGCCGGGGCCCTGTATCATACGGTGCACCTGGTTCTCCGGCTTGCCGCAGAACGAGCAGCGCAGCGCCTTCTTATCGTCTGCCATTCGTCTTTACCTCTTGTAAATGACCTTATCCACCAGACCGTACTCACGGGCCTCCTCGGCGATCATCCAGTTGTCGCGCTCGGAATCCACCTTGATCTGCTCCGGGGTCTTGCCGGTGTTCTCGGCCATGATCTTGTTCAGTCTCTGCTTGATCTTCAGGAAGTGCTCCACGTCGATCTCCATGTCCGTGACCTTGCCCTGGGTACCGGCGGAGGGCTGGTGGATCATGATCTCCGCGTTGGGCAGGGCGATGCGCTTGCCCTTGGCGCCGCTGGACAGCAGGAACGCGCCCATGCTGGCGGCCATGCCGATGCAGATGGTGGACACGTCGCACTTGATGTACTGCATGGTGTCATAGATGGCCATACCGGCGGTGACACTGCCGCCGGGGCTGTTGATATACATCTGAATATCCTTGTCGGGGTCCTGCGCCTCCAGATAGAGCAGCTGCGCCACCACAAGGCTGGCGGTGGTATCATTCACCTCTTCGCCCAGGAACACGATGCGGTCGTTGAGCAAGCGGGAGAAGATGTCGTAGGAACGCTCGCCGCGATTGGTCTGCTCCACAACATAGGGGACTAAACTCATAAAAAATACCTCCTGCAAAAGATAAGTGATTATACCCACCTGATGTGACTTTATAGCCCGCAGCGGCGGGGCAAATATTTTTCGCCCCGCCGCATTGGCTTTTCTCTCTCGTATAAAGCTGAATTACTCCGCGTCCTTCTTGGCCGCCTTCTTGGCGGCGGGCTTCTTGGCGGGAGCCTTCTCCTCCGCCTCGCCCTCAGCCTTCTTGGTGGGCTTCTTAGCGGTGGACTTCTTGGCGGCGGGCTTCTTCTCCACGATCTCGCCCTCGGCCTCCAGCTCGGCCTTCACCTCAGCGGGCGCCACAGCCTTGGCGCTGTCGGCCACGACCTTGATGACCTTTTCGCGGATGACCTGCTCCTTCACATCCTCGGGACGCAGATACTTCTTCACGGTGTCCAGATCCATGCCGTACTTCTCGGCCACGTTCTTCATCTCGGCCTCGACCTCCTCGTCGGTGGCCTCGATCTTCTCGGCGTCGATAATGGCTTTCACAGCCAGATCCATCTTCACCTGCTGCTCAGCGGGGCCATAGGCCTGCTGCATGAAGTCGGCCTCAGTGGTGCCGGTCATCTTCAGGTACTGGTCGAAGGGGATGCCCTGGGAGGCCAGCTGCTGCTTGAAGCCCTCGGTCATCTGCTCGGCCTGCAGCTCCACCATCTCGTGGGGGATCTCAGCCTCGACGCCCTCGGCCACCTTGGCCATCAGCGCATCCTCAAAGGCGCGCTGGGCGGCCTCGGTGCGCTCGGCGGTCAGCTTCTTCTTGATGTCGGCCTTCAGGTCCTTCAGGGTGTCGAACTCGGACACGTCCTTGGCGAACTCGTCGTCCATAGCGGGGACTTCCTTGACCTTGACCTCGTTGACCTTCACGTGGAAGACCACAGGCTTGCCGGCCAGCTCGGGGGTGTAGTTCTCGGGGAAGGTGATGTCGATGTCCTTCTCCTCGCCGGCCTTCATGCCGATGAGCTGATCCTCAAAGCCGGGCACGAAGCTGCCGGAGCCGATCTCCAGGTCGAAGTTCTCGCCCTTGCCGCCGTCGAAAGGCTTGCCATTGTCAAAGCCCTCGAAATCGATGTCGGCGGTGTCGCCCTTCTTCACGGCGCGCTCCACGGAAACCAGGCGGCTGTTGCGGTCGGCCATCTCCTTCAGGCGGGCGTTCACGTCGGCAGCGGCCACCTTGACCTCAGCCTTGGGCGCCTCCAGGCCCTTGTACTGGCCCAGCTTCACCTCGGGGTACACCGCCACGGTGCACTTGAACACCACGCCGTCCTTGGTGCAGCTTTCCAGCTCCACCTCGGGATACCCGACGACGTTCAGTTCCTTCTCCTTCACGGCGCCCTCATAGGCGTCGGGCAGGAGGATATTCACGGCTTCCTCATAGAAGACCTCGGCGCCGTACATCTTCTCGATGATCTTGCGGGGCGCCTTACCCACGCGGAAGCCGGGTACGTTGATCTTACCGCGCATCTTCAGATACGCCTTATTGACGGCAGCCTCGAACTCCTCGGCGCCAGTTTCGATGGTCAGTGCGACCCTGCTCTTTTCCAGTTTCTCGCAGCTTTTCACAGTCATTTGTTATTTCCTCCGTTCCGCACCGGCACCTGTATCTCTACCAACGCCAATGCAATTAAGTATGTTACCATATATTAATGGAAATTTCCACTGTTTTTTAAAGTTTTTTTCCTATTTATTCAATTTAATTCCATAAGAAAAAACGCCAATTCCGTCGCAGATTCAGTCGCGGATCTTGATAGGGGTGAAATCCACAAAATCAGCGGCCACCAGATGAAAGTCGATATTATAGTGACATCCCGCTAAAACGCGCTTCTGGGCGGCGCCGTGAAGGTGTCCGAAATAGCACTCCCTTACGTTGTACAGGTTCAAAAGGCGGATGATCTCCGGGCATTCGTACCCCTGATACAGCGGCGGATAGTGGAGAAAGCATATCTTTTTGCAACTTTCACCGGCCATTTTCAGGGAAGTTTCCAGTCTTCCCACCTCTCTTGCCAACATTTTTCCGTTGTGCGTCCCCTCGTTGTCCAGCTCGTAGAACCAGCCCCGGGTGCCGCACAGTGCCGTTTCGCCGTAAAAAAAACAGTTATTGTGCAGTATCTCTATGGAATCCAGTCCGTTTGCGTCAAAAAAGTTCCGCATTTTGGACACCGTATTCCACCAGTAGTCGTGGTTGCCCTTCATGATGATCTTCTTTCCCGGCAGGGCGTGTATAAACCGGAAATCGTTAAGCGACTCCTCCAGGCTCATGCCCCAGCTGAGGTCGCCGCACAGCACAGTGGTGTCATTTTCCGTCAGTTGGGCGAACCCGTGCTCTATCTTCTCCACATAATTCTGCCAGCGCTCCCCAAAAATATCCATGGGCTTGTTGCTGCCCAGCGACAGGTGCAGGTCGCCGATGGTATACAGTGCCACGCGGCACCTCCTTCCTTTATTTACAGTTAGTGTAATGTTGATACGCTTTACAGTATACGTCGCCAGTTGTTCCAGAAAATATCCTCCAGCAGCGGCCGGGGATACCCCTTTTCTTCCAGCGCGCGGTACAGCTCCGCCACGTTTTCCACACCGGTCATGCCGGCAGCGAGGACGGCGCAGCCGTCCATGTCGCCGCCAAGGCAAACTGTCGATTCTCCGTCAAGTGACAGGAAATGTTCGATGTGGGCCACCAGGTCGTCCATGGTATCGCCGCCCACAAATTCGCGGTAGAGGTTGATGCCCACTACGCCACCGGTATCGCGGATGGCGCGAAACATATCGTCGGTGAGATTTCGCCTATGCTGGCAAAGTCCGGGAGCGCGGGAGTTGGAGTGAGAGGCCACCACAGGCCCTTTGGCGCAGCGGAGCACATCCCAGAATGCCGCATCTGAAATGTGTGAAACATCCGTATATAGGCCGAATTCATTCATTTTTGCAATAAATTCATAGCCCATCGCGGACAGGCCGCGGTCGGGATCCTGGGCACAGGAGCCGCAGAGGATATTTGCGTTATTCCAGACAGGGTTGATAAGACGCACACCCCAGGCGGCCGCGGTCTCCAAGTTGGCCAGGGAGCAATCTATCAGGTCCGCACCCTCGATGCTCAGCAGCGCGGCGGTCTTATGTTGGGCGGCTGCGGCGTCCACCTCCGCCCCGTTCCTGCACAGGGTGACCAGGTCAGAATTTTCCTGTATCTGGAAAATCAGCCAGTCGTGCATTTCACGAATTTTCGTCCACGCGGTGTTTTCGGGCAGTTTGCGCACGTTGTCAAACAGGGCAAAAAACTGGGCCCGTTTACTGTATTGCTGCCCCCGCAGCAGGTCGATGTGGCCGCCGTTTTCCCGCAGGGAAGCGCAGGCCGCGGCTCCGTCTGTCTGCCCGGCCTCCCTGCCGCCCCGGGCGGCCGTGGAGTCGGTATGCATACACTTCCAAATTGTGTCACAATGTCCGTCAAAATAGGGTATATTACGAATTTCTGTCACAAAAATATTCCTTTCCAAGGGTCGTGCGGGCCGCGATACGCTGCCCGTAGGTTTCCATTTATTGGTCGTTTTTGCTCACTGAAAGGCGTCCTCCAAATACACGATACGGACGCTTTTTTCATCCCCCGGCGCGTCGGCGTAGACCTCGGCGACGTCGAAGCGGGCGGGACAGTCCAGGTCGTTGGAGGCCAGATAGAAAAGCGCGGTCTTTCGTATACGCGCCTGTTTGCTCGGCGTGACGTATTCCCGGGGCAGACCCATGTCCGTGTTGGTACGGGTCTTGACCTCCACGAAGCAGAGGACGTCCTTATCCCACGCTATCAGGTCGATCTCGCCGAAACGGCAGCGGTAGCTGTGTGCCGCCAGGCGGTAGTTATTCTCGCGGAGCCAATCCGCCACCAGGGCCTCGCCCCAGGTGCCCTCTGAACGGCTTATCGCAAACGCCCCCTTTTCCAGTCTGTTCCGTAAAGTGTACCGGTCACCCTTTCGGTCACCTTTCCGGTACCCCCTTTGTCCAGTTCACCACGCGGCTTTTTGACACTTTTGGCAGCCCTTCCGTCCACCTTACCATGTGTTTTCTGCCTATTTGGCGGGGTACTTGCCCCTCTTTACATCCATTTTTTCAGAAATGTCATGCGGTGCTCCGGACAAGGACCATATTTTTCAAACATCTCCCTGTGGAGCTTGGTGCCGTAGCCCTTGTGTTTGGCAAACTGATATTCCGGATACTTCTTATCCAACACATCCACCACATATCGGTCCCGGCTGACCTTAGCCAGAATGGAGGCGGCGGCGATGGAAGCGGAAAGCCCGTCCCCCCCCACAAGGCAGCGGTGGGGCGTGGTAACGGCGGCGGTACGGCCGTGGTCGCGGTTGCCGTCGATGAGGGCAAGATCCGGACGGAGGGACAGTCCGTCAATGGCCAGCTGCATGGCCTTCATACGGGCGGAGAGGATGTCGGTGTCGTCGATCTCCTTAGCGGAGACAGAGGCCACCGACCAGGCCAGCGCCTGCTGCTGTATCATGGGGAACAGCGCTTCGCGCTTCTTCTCGGTGAGCTGCTTGGAGTCGTTGAGCCCGGGCAGGTCGAAGTGCTCCGGGAGAATGACGGCGGCGGCGTAGACAGGCCCCATGAGTGGACCTGCGCCGGCCTCGTCCACGCCGCAGACGAGAGCGAAGCCCTCCGCCTGCGCCTGACGCTCGTATGTCAAAAGGGCAGCTGTCTCGCTCATGCTTCGCAGTCCTCCACCGTCTCCAGTGTAAAGCGGCCCAGCTTGCCGGCGCGGAACTCATCCAGCAGGATGCGCGCCATGCGCTCGGTGTCCACCTGGGCGCCGCGCATGAGGAAGCCGCGCTTGCGGCCTGCCTTTTCCAGCAGGTCGTAGCCCGCGTCGCCGGGCTCCACCTCTATCTTATACCGCTCGGTGAGAGTGTCGGCGTAGTGGGCGGACAGGTAGTCCATCAGGTAGCAGGCCAGCTCCTCGATGTCCAACACGTCATCCTTCACAGCGCCTGTAAAGGCAAGACGCTTGCCAACCTCCGGGTCATCGAACTTGGGCCAAAGGATGCCGGGGGTGTCCAGCAGCTCCAGCGTGGCGTCCACGGGCACCCACTGCTTGGCGCGGGTGACGCCGGGGCGGTCCTCGGCGCGGGCGGTCTTGCGGTGGGCGACCTTGTTGATGAAGGTGGACTTACCCACATTGGGGACGCCCAGTACCATGACGCGCACCACCTTGCCCACCTGGCCCTTGGCGGCCGCGGCGGCCAGCTTATCCCGCAAAAGCTCGCGGACGGCGGCGGAGAACTTCTCGGTGCCCACGCCATTCTTGGCGTTGGCCTCCAGCACGGCGTAACCGCGGGCGCGGAAATACTGGGCCCAGCGGCGGGTCTCGGCCGGGTCGGCCTGGTCGGCGCGGTTGAGGACGATAAGACGGGGCTTGCCTGCGGTCAGCTCGTCCACGTCCGGGTTACGGGAGGACAGAGGGATGCGGGCGTCCACGATCTCGCAGACGGCGTCCATATTCCTGATCTCGGCGGAGATCATGCGCTTGGTCTTGGTCATGTGACCGGGGAACCAGCTCAGATTGTCGATTTGCATGGGGGTCACCTCGATTCAATGGCAGTATATCATATTCACGGAAAAAAGAAAAGCACCCACTTGCGTGGATGCTCTCTTTTTGATCGATGCTTACAGCTTCTCGCGGACCTTGGCTGCCTTACCGACGCGGTCACGCAGGTAGTACAGCTTGGCGCGGCGGACATAGCCGTGGCGCACGGTCTCGATCTTCTCGATGGAGGGAGAGTGGACGGGGAAAACCTTCTCCACGCCGACACCGTAGGACAGGCGGCGGACGGTGATGGTCTCCTCGATGCCGCCGTGCTTCTTGGCGATGACGGTGCCCTCGAAGACCTGCACGCGCTCACGGGCACCTTCCTTGACCTTCACGTGGACGCGAACAGTGTCGCCCACCAGGATCTGGGGTACTTCCTTGAGCTGCTTCTCGTTCAATGCTTTGATGAGATCCATGGATAATTCCTCCTAAATTATAGGTGTTCATGCCGCCATTTGGCGGTATCCGCTCACTTTTCGGGATACCGGCGACAGAGGACCGCCCTTTTCACGCCATGATAGAATAACATAGATCGAGGGGAAATGCAAGTGCTTTTTGCATTTTAACGGAAAATGTTGCCGTTGGCGTCCAGAAGCTCCCGGCGGCGGATGCGAGTGAAGTCAGGCGTCAGCGCCGGGAGGTGCGTGACGATGGCTTTTTCCAGCAGCTGGGGGTTCAGGCCGGGGTTCTGCGCCTGAACGGTGACGGTGCCGGTGACAACGCCCTCCCCCTCCGTAAAGGAAACGGACCGTATCATGGGGGCGATGTCCACGTCGGCCAGGTCCTTGCGCTTGGTGCGCTTCTGGATGACCAGAGTATCCCGGCGGAACAGGGCGCTGAGCGCTTCGGCTGCGCCGTCGGGGACGCCGTTGTCGTACTCGAAGGTCACGTCGGCGCGGAGGAGTGCCAGCTCACGGACGGGGCGGACGGCGGCGTAGCAGTCCAGCACGCGGAGGCCGGAGGGCATACCGGTGTTGAGCTTTTCGGCGATGCCGGCGCCGTCGGTGTCCTGGGTGACCTCGAAGTCCAGCAGCTCGCAGTCGCTGGACTGGCCCACGGGCAGGGGCAGGACGATGGAGATGATGGGATGGGGGTGGTAGCCCTGGGAGTGCTTGATGTCCAGCTCCGTGCGGGGGAAGGCGCGCTGGAACGTGCGCAGCAGGTCAAGATGGGAGATATAGGAGGCCTGGGCCTCCTTAATGAACAAGAGGCGGAGCTTAGACATCGCACTTCCCTCCTACGAGTTTGTTGGCGCCGCAGCCGTTGCAGCGGGTGCGGCAGTCGGGGGTGGTGAGGGACTCATACGCCAGATGGCGCTCACGCTTCAGGTAGTCCTGGGTGACGCCGGAGGAGATCATGCTCCACGGGAGGAGCTCGTCCTCGCTGCGGGTGCGGTTGGCGTAGAAATGGGGGTCCAGGCCGCACTCGTCGAAGGCCTGCAGCCAGCGGTCAAGGGAGAAGTATTCCTCCCAGGCATCCAGATGGGCGCCCTTGCGCCAGGCGGTCTCCAACACCTTGCCCAGGCGGCGGTCGCCGCGGGCCAGAACGGCCTCCAGGAAGCTGGTGTCGGAGTCGTGCCAGTTGTAGGTGACGGTCTTGGTCTTGATGGCGTCGCGGAGCAGCGCCACGCGGCGCTCGTACTCCGCCTTGGAGATCTGCGGCTCCCACTGGAAGGCCGTGTGGGGCTTGGGCACGAACCAGGAGGTGGACACGGTGATGCGGACGCCGCGCTGCTTGTTCTGGGCGCTCTCGCGCCAGGCGTGCATGACGCGGGCGGCCACGTCCGCGATGCCCAGGACGTCCTCGTCGGTCTCGGTGGGCAGACCCAGCATGAAGTAGAGCTTCACGGCGCTGTAGCCGCCGGCGAAGGCCGTGCGGCAGGAGTGGAGCAGGTCGTCCAGCGTGACGTTCTTGTTGATGACGTCCCGCAGGCGCTGGGTGCCCGCCTCCGGCGCGAAGGTCAGACCGGTCTTGCGTCCCTTTGCCAGACGCTGCATGAGATCCATGGAGAAGTTGTCGGCGCGGAGGGACGGCAGGGACAGGCTGACGTGGCGGGCGTCGCAGAAGGGCTCCAGCTCGTCGCAGAGGGCGGTCAGCGGAGGGTAGTCGCTGGTGGAAAGGCTGGAGAGCGTCACCTCCTGATAGCCGGTATCGTCGCAGGAGCGGACGCAATAGTCGGCGCAGAGGTCGCGGCTGCGGTTACGCACCGGGCGGTAGACGTAGCCCGCCTGACAGAAGCGGCAGCCGCGGATGCAGCCGCGGAACAGCTCCAGAGTGACGCGATCCTGCACGATCTCCGTGGAGGGGACGATGGTGTTCACCGGGAAATAGGACTTGTCCATGTCGTGGACGATGCGCTTGGTGACGACCGCCGGCGCGCCGTCCTTGGGGGTGATGGCGGCGACGGTGCCGTCGTCATGGTAGGTGACATCGTAGAGGGACGGGACGTAGATGCCGTCCAGCCGGGCGGCGGCGCGGAGGAAGTCGGGCTTGCTCCAGCCCTCCCGGCGGGCGCGGCGGTGAAGCTCGATGAGCTCCACGGTGACATCCTCGCCCTCGCCCAGGCTGACCAGGTCGATGAAGTCGGCCAGGGGCTCGGCGTTGTACATGGCGGTGCCTCCGGCGATGACCAGCGGGGTCAGGCCGGTGCGGTCGGCGGCGTGGAGGGGGATATGCGCCAGGTCCAGCATATTCAGGATGGCGGGAAAGGCCATCTCGTAGCCCACAGAGAAGGCCACAATGTCGTAGTCGGTGATGGGGTCGCCGGATTCCAGGGCGAAAAGGGGCATATCCGCCTTCCGCAGCTCCTCCTCCATGTCGCCCCAGGGGGCGAACACGCGCTCGCACCACACGCCGGGGATGTTGTTCATGACGCCGTAGAGAATGCGCATACCGAGATTGGACATGCCTATCTCGTAGGTATCCGGGAAGCAGAAGGCAATGCGGGTATCCACCTGCGCCTTGTCCTTCAGGATGGCGTTGTATTCGCCGCCCACGTAGCGGGCGGGCTTCTGTACGCGGGGCAGGATGCGTTCCAGTCGTTTATCCATGGTGTAGTCCTTTTCTCTCCCCTCCCCCGGCGCTGTGCGGCGGGCGGGAGGGCTATTTCTTGTAACAGTTTATTTTATCCGGTTTTGCGCCGTTTGGCAAGACCCCTTTTGCGGCCAGCCACAATGCGCCGGGCAGCAGGAACAATCCCGTGCCGGTGGAGGCCGTCAGATACAGGCATAGCGCCAGCAGCGCCGCGGAAACGGCGGCACCGGCAATGTATGCTACGCGGTCGGCGGTATAGGGCTCGGTACACAGGGCCGTCAGGAGCCAGAGCAGGCGGCCGCCGTCCATAGGGCGGACGGGCAGCAGGTTCAGCGCGCCCAGGATAAGGTGGGCGCCGGCGAAGGGCGCCAGGGGCTCCATGCCGGTCAGGGACAGCAGCGCCCACAGCAGGAGATTGCAGGCGGGGCCGGCGGCCACGGCCAGCAGCTCACCGCCGTAGGACAGGCGCTCCAGGCCGGGGACGTACAGCTCTGCGCCGGTGGCGGAGAGCGTCAGACGCCGGGGCGGAGCACCCAGCAGGCGCAGTGCCAGCACGTGGGACAGCTCGTGGCACAGGGCGGCGGTCAGGATGGCCGCGGGCAGGGTGAAGGAGCGGGAGAACAGCAAAAAAGCCGCCAGCAGCACCAGCGCGGAGGGCGAAACGGTGAGGGCGGCAGAGGCTTCAGGAGAATGTGACATAGTAGATGGGGTTCAGGTAGGTGTTGTTCTGATGGAGCTCGAAGTGCAGGTGGAAGCCGGTGGCACGGCCGGTATCGCCCATCTCGGCGATGGGGTCTCCCCTTTTCACCTGCTGGCCGTCGGAGGCCGTCACCCGGGCGCAGTGGGCGTAGAGGGTGGAGTAGCCGCCGTCGTGGGCGACGGTGACGTATTTACCCAGGTCGGTGCTGCTGCCCACGGCGGTAACGGTGCCGTCGGCAAAGGCGGAGATGACGGCACCCTCCTCCCCCGCTATGTCCAGCCCGTAGTGGAACCGGGCGTCGGCGTCCAGCGGGTCGCTGCGGGCGCCGAACAGCGAGGTGATCTGCCCGGCGGAGACCGGGTCGGCGTAGTCAAGGTTCAGCACGCGCTGGAGCATATCCACGTTATCCGGCAGAGCGGCCGTGCGCTCCACGGCGGGAGCAACGGGCACCTCCGAGGCGCCGAACACGGCGGTATAGGCGTCGTTGAGGGCATCGGAGACCGTGGAGCCGTCGGAGAAAGCCCGGCCTGCGGCGGCGAACACCTCCACAAAGTCGGTGTCGGCGCCCAGCAGGTCCAGAAGCGTGGCGCGGCAGCGTTCCAGCGTGGCGGGGAACAGGAATTTCATAGCCACCACCGCCAGCAGCAGCGCGGCGGAGACCACCAGCTGCGCCATACGGCGGCGGGAGCCGGGAGCGGGCGCGGCAGCAGACCCGGTCCGCGCCGGGCGGGACGCGGGACGGGACGGTGCCCTGCGGGGCGGGACGCTGCGCCGGGCGGGCGCAACGCGGCGGCCGGTATAGGACGCGGGACGCTGGGGCATGGCTGGGCACCTCCTTCGGACGAGTGATCTTGGGAGAGTGTATGCGGGACAGGGCCGGGTTAGAATATCGGGGGCGGAGGAAATAATGCTTGACAGCGGAACGGTTAGGAAATATAATAGAACGGCTGACGGGGTGTAGCGCAGTTGGTAGCGCGCTTGGTTCGGGACCAAGAGGCCGGGGGTTCAAGTCCCCCCACTCCGACCAATCAACAGGAAAACCCGCAACCCTTGTGGTTGCGGGTTTTTCTTGTATTCATGCGGGTTTGTGCTCCGGCGGAGGGCGCGATAGCGCGCGCTACAAGCCCGCCACAAGGAAGGCTGCGGCGGAGAGGGCGCCCACGGTCAGGGCATAGGGCAGCGTAGCGCGGATGGTGGTGATGTTGGACACGCCGGTACCGGCGGTGGTCATGAACACCGCGTCGGCGTAGAAGCAGATGCTGTACCCCAGGGTGACGCCGCTCATAACGGCGGCGATCATCAGGGACGGAGCGGCACCGGCTGTGAGGCCCATGGGGATGAACACCGGCAGGGCGATGGTCATGACCGCCCAGCAGCCGCCCACGGCAAACACCGTCAGCGCCACCAGCAGGAAGGCCATGGGCGCCACCAGCCAGGCGGGCACCGCGCCGCCCACGCCGTTGATGAGGATGTCGAACAGGCCCAGCTCGCGGTTGGCGCTGCTGAGCATCAGGCCAAAGCCCACCACGATGGCGATGGTGGTCATGCCCTTGGCGCCGTCGAAGAAGTGGCGGAAGTAATCGCCCACGGACATGAGCTTTTGGGGCACGTACAGCAGGAACTGCACCACCAGGGCGATGACGATGCCGTGGAGCAGGTCGTTGTCGAAGAAGATGGTGCCGCCCACCAGGGCCAACAGAGGTATGATAGCGTTCCAGGCGGAGGAAACGCGGTCCTCGTCCACCTCGGCGATGTCCACCAGCTTTTCCGTCTGCGACGCCTGTTCAAAGGTGGGGCCGCCGGACTGGACGCGGAGGTAGGACTGCTTCAGCACGCCCACTTTCGGGAAAGCGCCAAGCGCCAGCAGAAGGCTCAGGAGCATCATGGCCAGGGGGTAGAACATCAGGGGGACGGCGCGGAGGTAGTCGCTGAAGCCCAGGTCGAAGTCGGAGATAAGCCCCACGCTGAAGGCCGTCCAGCTGGTGAAGGGTATGGTAACGCAGAGACAGCAGGCCATAATGTTGGCCTGCACCGCCAGATGCTCGCGGGGAACGCGGTTGCGGTCGGCGATGCCGCGCATGGAGATGGTGACGGTGAGCGCGTTCAGATATTCATCCACGAACATGACCACGGACAGCAGCCATGCCAGCAGCAGCGTCCTGCGAGGTGTGTTGGCCACCCGGGCCAGCAGGTCGCGGAAGCCCATGAGGGCGCCGGACTGCTGCAGCAGGGCGATGAACGCGCCGAAGGTCGCGATCACGCAGAGGGAGAACTGGTAGGCGGAGGTGGACAGCACGGCGTACATAGCGTCGATGGTGCCGCTGATGAAGTGCTGACGGTGCAGCAGGAGCATGGACAGCAGCGTGGCCAGCACCATGGCATCGGCCATCTTGCGGGTCTTGAGGGCGTATATGATCAGGAACACCAGCGGCGTGAACGCCATGATAATGTGGGGCATGCGGCGGTCTCCTCCCTATCGTGTTTGCGATTTAATTATTATCATACCATTATTCCCGGAAAAAACAAGTACACAGGAAAACCTGTGCAGGTAAGTAATGGCTTACCGGTTGCGCGGCAGCGGCTATATTCGCCGGACAGGCGGTCATAAAATAAAACAGGACCTCAGGCCGATGGGTCTGAGGTCCTGTTCTTATCGGTGCAGAAGCGCCTGTACGTCCTCCATGGCGGGCATGGCGGGGATAGCACCACGCCCGGCGATGCAGAGGGCCGCCACGGCGTTGCCCCAGCGGGCACAGTCCGCCGCTTCGTCCGCCGTCAGTGCGGCGGGCGTCTTGCCCAGCGCCAGCATACGGTGGAGGAAGCCTCCCCAGAAGGCGTCCCCCGCGCCGGTGGTATCCACCGGCTGCGCCGGGAATCCGGGGACGGCGCGCAGGCCGTCCCGCGCGGCCACCAGCGCGCCCCGCTCCCCCAGGGTAACGGCGGCGCAGGACACGCCCTGCGCCAGCAGGCGGCGGGCGCTCTCCGCCGGGTCGGCGGCGTCGGTGAGCAGCAGGGTCTCCTCGTCGGATAGCTTCACCACGTCCGCGTAGGGCAGCATGGAGCGCATGTGGGCGGCGGCGGTGGCCTCGTCCGCCCAGAGGGCGGCGCGGTAGTTGGGGTCGTAGGAGATGACGGCACCGGCGGCCTTGGCGGCCCGGACGGCGGCGAAGGTGGCGGTGCGGGCGGGCTCGTCCGTCAGGGACAGGGAGCCCACGTGGAGCACCCGCGTATGGGACAGCACAGTACCGTTGAGCTCGTCGGCGCGGAGACAGGTGTCGGCGCCGGGCTTGCGGGCGAAGGAGAAATGCCGCTCTCCCCTGCCGTCCAGCTCCACGAAAGCCAAGGTGGTGAACACATCCGGCGCCATGACCATGCCGGAGGTGTCGATACCCGCCGCGGCGAGGGTGTCGCGGAGGAAATGGCCGTGCATATCGTCGCCCACCTTGCCCATGAAGGCGGTGCGGTCGCCCAGACGGGCGGCGGCGGCCAGGACGTTGGCGGGGGCGCCGCCGGGATTGCGCTCAAACAGGCGCATGCCGCTGTCGGACAGGCCGCGGTCGGTGAAGTCTATCAGCAGCTCACCCAGGGCGGTGATGTCGAATGCGGCGCTCATCGGCGGGCCTCCGGATACTCGTTGCACAGGAGCCGGTAGGGCGGCTCGTCCTCCTCGATGGCCGGGAAGCGGCCCACCGGCGGCTCGAACCGGTTGTCGGTGTTGTCATCGTTGCACTGGCTGACCTCGCCGATAAGTATGTCGCCGGTGCCGGGCGCCACCTCGAAATCGTGGTACAGCCGGGGCTGGATGGAGATGCTCATGCCGGGCTCCAGCCGCAGCTGGGTGCCGGCGGGGACGGTGTATGTCACGCCGTCCATGTGGACGGTGACGTCACTCTCGCGGTCCATGGACTCGTCGGGCAGGGAGTTGTAGACGCGGATCAGCAGGGTGCCGCCGCCGCGGTTGATGATGTCCTCCATCTTGTGCCAGTGGAAGTGGTTGGGAGAATACTGCCCCTCCTTGATAAAGAGCAGCTTCTCGGCGTAGGTCTTGGCGTACTTGTCGGGCATGGACAGGTTCCCGTTGCGGAGGGTGATCAGGGAAAAGCCCACCTTATTGAAATCGCCCAGGCCGTAGTCGGTGATGTCCCACCCCAGCATATTGTCGCGTATCTCGTCACATTCGTGGCCCTTGGTCTGCCATTCCTCCGGGGTAAAATGACAGAAGGGCGGCAGGGCGAAGCGGTACTTTTCCAGCATGGACTCCATATCCCGCAGGGCGCGGTTGATCTCGGAACGTTTCATGGCGGTCTCCCCTTTCCAATAATCAGACAGACATACGGCGGACGCCGGGATTCTCTTTCATGAAGGCCAGGGCCTCATCGTGGGTGATGGGCGGCTCCAGCCGGGCGGTGATCTCCATGCGGAGGTACCCCTCCTCCCGGGTGAGGCTGCTGTCGGTCACCTGCCCGCGGTGGCTCTTCAGCAGGTCGTCAAAGCGGCCGCGCAGGTCGTCGGTATCCTCCATTTCCACCAAAATCTCCTGGGTGGTGAGGGCATCGGCGCCCACGGGGAAGCGGTGGAGGATGATCTGTATGGCGACCAGGACGGCGGCCTCGAACAGGCCAAGCCAATACATACCGGCGCCCACGGCCATACCGACCGCGGCGGTGCCCCACATACCGGCGGCGGTAGTCAGCCCGCGGATGGAGTTGCCGTTCTTGAAGATGACGCCGGCACCCAGAAAGGAGATGCCGCTGACCACCTGGGCCGCGATGCGGGCGGGGTCGGCGCCCCGCAGGCCGTCCATGGTCACGCAGTCCAGGAAGGCGTACTTGGACACGATCATGAACAGCGCGGAGGTGCAGGCGATGATGCAGTGGGTGCGGATGCCCGCCTCCTTGCGGCGCTTGCTGCGCTCCAGTCCCACAAGGGCGCCCAGAGCGGCGGACAGCAGCAGCCGTATCAGGAACTCCAGGTTATCATATATGGTGAGGGATGCCTCGGGTACGTAGGAAGTCAGTCCGGAAAGCATGGTATATCTCCTTTCCGCGGCGGGGCCGCGTGTGGTAGACACATATTATATCACGGAAATCGCGGAATGCAAGTTTTACGTTATCTTTGCGCACACTTTATATCAAGTTTACATAAGGTTCAGTCATTTTAACCGAAAACGTTCCCGGCAATTTGTGTGAAATGTAAAAGTTCGGGACGCTCCATACCGGAAAGGGCTGTGAAATGTTGACAAACCGTGAGGATGCGACTATAATGCGTCTATTCGAGGCGGGATATGACGCCCCGGATAAAATCTAAGGAGGAATTTGTTATGAAGAAGTTTTTTGCACTTCTGCTGGCATTGGTCATGGCTCTGTCCCTTGTCGCCTGCGGCAACAAGGACAACGCTGCTGATGACCAGCAGGGCGACGGTGCTACTTACCCCGAGTACTTCGCGGGCATGGACGAGCTGATCGCCGCGGCACAGGCCGAGGGCGAGCTGGTGGTCTACGGCTCCTGCGAGGAGGAGTATCTGGCCGCTGCCTGCCAGCACTTCGAGGAGCTGTTCGGCATCAAGACCACCTTCCAGCGTCTGTCCACCGGCGAGGTGGAGGGCAAGATTGAGGAGGAGAACGGCAATCCTTCCGCTGACGCCTGGTTCGGCGGCACCACCGATCCGTACAACATCTGCGCGGCCAAGGGCCTGCTGGAGCCCTATGACGCCGTCAACGCCTCTCACCTGATCAGCGACATGTACAAGGACGCCGACAACAACTGGTTCGGCATCTACAAGGGCATCCTGGGCTTCATGGTCAACACCGACGAGCTGGCCCGCAAGGAGCAGGAAGCTCCCGCTGACTGGGCTGACCTGCTGAAGGACGAGTACAAGGGCGAGATCTGGCTGTCCAACTACAACACCGCCGGTACCGCCAAGCTGGTCGTGAACACCATGATCCAGAAGTACGGCCACGATGAGGGCATCAAGTACCTGGTTGACCTGGACAAGAACATTGAAGTGTACACCAAGTCCGGCTCCGGCCCCAGCAAGAACGTGGGCACCGGTGAGTGCATCATCGGCATCGGCTTCCTGCATGACGGCATCACCCAGATCGTGGATAACGGCTACACCAACGTCAGCCTGATCATCCCCTCCAGCGGCACCTCCTTCGAGGTCGGCGCTACCGCCATCTTCAAGGGCGCTGCTCACCCCAACGCCGCCAAGCTGTGGATCGAGTACGCTCTGTCCCCCGAGTGCGTTGAGCTGGCTGCCAAGAACGGTTCCTATCAGTTCTTGGTCATCGACAACGCCGAGCAGCCCTCTCAGGCTGCCGAGTTCGGCCTGGATCCCAACAACGTCATGGAGTATGACTTCCAGGACGCCAAGGACAACACCACCACTTATGTTGAGGAAGTTATGGCCGCTCTGGCCAGCTCCGGCGCCGACACCGGTGCGGATCGTTTCAAGACCGAGTGATCTCGATCTGATCTGAAGCATTTCCCAGCGAGCTTATGCGGGGCGGCGGCTATGGCCGCCGCCCCGTTCGTTCTTTTTACTCTACCTGACCGTTTATTCTAACTTACCATTCCTTTCGGGATGAGAAAGGAGCTAACTATGGCAAGGACCCAAGGCGCGGCGCTGGACCGGAAAAAACTGATGGCCGATCCCATCATGGTGACCACCATCGTCGTGCTCATTACGTTTCTGACTTTGTTTATCCTCTACCCGCTGGCCATACTGCTGGTGGATAGTTTTGTGGGTGACGGCACGTTCGGCGTCGGCGTTTTCCAGCGCATCTTCAAGATCCCCACCTTCACCACCGCCATCACCAACACTTTGAAGGTGGGCTTCCTGGTGGGCATCCTGTCCGCACTGATCGGCCTGCTGTTCGCATACGTGGAGGTCTATGTCCGCATGGGCAAGTTCGTGGGCGGCCTGTTCAAGGTGGTGTCCATGCTGCCGGTGGTCTCCCCTCCCTTCGTGCTGTCGCTGTCCATGATCATGCTGTTCGGCAAGGCGGGCATCATCACCCGGTTCCTGCTGGGCATCTACGACAACAGCGTGTACGGCTTCTGGGGCATCGTCATCGTGCAGACGCTGACGTTCTTCCCGGTGTGCTATATGATGCTGAAGGGCCTGCTGAAGAACATCGACCCCTCCCTGGAGGAGGCCGCCCGGGATATGGGCGCTTCCCGCTGGAAGGTGTTCACCAGCGTGACCCTGCCGCTGATGCTGCCGGGCCTGGGCAACGCCTTCCTGGTGACGTTCATCGAGTCCATCGCCGACTTCGCCAACCCCATGATCATCGGCGGCTCCTATGATACGCTGGCCACCACCATCTACCTGCAGATCACCGGCTCCTACGACAAGCCGGGCGCCGCTGCCATGGCCGTGGTGCTGCTGTGCATCACGCTGGCCATGTTCATCGTGCAGAAGTACTATCTGGAGCGCAAGACGGCCGCTACCCTCACCGGCAAGGCCTCCCGCGCCCGGATGCTCATCGAGGACAAGAGCGTTAAAACGCCGCTGACCATCCTGTGCGCACTGGCAGCCAGCTTCGTTATCCTGATGTATATCTGCGTGCCTATCGGCGCGTTCTTCCCCACCTGGGGCTTCAAGTTCTTCCCGCTGACCACCAAATGGTTCGAGCTGGTGTTTACCCGCTACCACGGGTTCCAGGCCTTCCGTGATTCCTTCGTGCTGAGTCTTATCTCCGCACCCATCACGGCGCTGCTGAGCATGATCATATCGTACCTGGTGGTGAAGCGGAACTTCAAGACCAAGGGCTTCATCGAGGCGGTGTCCATGCTGGCCATGGCCGTGCCCGGCACGGTGCTGGGCGTAGGATACATCCGGGGCTTCTCCGGCGGCGTGTTCCACACCGGCTTCCTGCAGGGCCTGTACGGCACGGGACTGATACTCATTATCGTGTTTGTGGTGCGCTCGCTGCCCACGGGCACGCGAAGCGGTATCTCCGCCCTGCGGCAGATCGACAAGTCCATCGAGGAATCGGCCTACGACATGGGCGCGGACAGCTTCAAGGTATTCATGACCGTGACGCTGCCGCTGATTAAGGATTCCTTCCTCAGCGGCCTGGTGACGTCCTTCGTCCGCAGTATCACCGCCATTTCCGCCATCATCCTGCTGGTGACGCCGCAGTTCCTGCTCATCACCGTGCAGATCAACGAGTTCGCCGAAAAGGGCTCCTACAGCCTGGCCTGCGCCTTCGCCACCATCCTGATCGTCATCACCTACGGCGCGGTGCTGCTGATGAACCTGTTCATGAAGCATTTCGGCACCAGCAGAAAGCTCAAGGAGGAGAATTGACATGGAAAAAGTGAAGAAAGGCGTCCGTCTGGAGCATATCTCCAAAATCTATAAGGACCCCAAGACCGGCAAGGATTTCTACGCCGTGAAGGATACCTCCCTGACCATCGAGCCGGGCAGCTTCGTTACGCTGCTGGGGCCCTCCGGCTGCGGCAAGACCACCACCCTGCGCATGATCGCGGGCTTTGAGAGTCCCGACGAGGGCGAGATCTATCTGGGCGACGAGGCCATCAACGAGCTGACGCCCAACAAACGCGACACCGCCATGGTGTTCCAGAGCTACGCCCTGCTGCCCCACTATAACGTGTTCGACAACGTGGCCTACGGCCTGAAGCTGCGCAAGGTCCCCAAGGACGAGATCCGCGAGCGCGTCATGCGCATCCTGGATCTGGTGGAGCTGACGGGCATGGAGGGCCGCATGACCAACCAGCTGTCCGGCGGACAGCAGCAGCGTGTGGCCCTGGCCCGCGCCCTGGTCATCGAGCCCAGCGTCCTGCTGTTCGATGAGCCTTTGTCCAACCTGGACGCCAAGCTGCGCGTGTCCATGCGTACCGAGATACGCCGCATCCAGCAGGAGGTGGGCATCACCGCCATCTACGTGACCCACGACCAGTCGGAGGCCATGGCGCTGTCCGATAACATCATCATCATGAAGGGCGGCGTGGTGGAACAGATGGGCAGCCCCCAGGAGATCTACTACCACCCGGTGAACGAGTTCGTGGCGGACTTCATCGGTGAGGCCAACTTCCTGAAGGGCACCATGACCGGCCATAACGGCACCCACGCCCTGCTGACCATCGAGGGGCACGAGATGCCCATCGCCGGCCGGAACGACCTGGAGCAGGGCAAGGAGTACACCGTGGTGCTGCGGCCCGAGTCCGGCCACCTGAGCAGCGAGGGCGGCCTGCCCTGCAAGGTGGTGGTGAGCTGCTTCATGGGCAGCTATCAGAACTACCACGTGATGGTGGGCGACACGCTGGTGAAGCTGGCGGAGCACAACCCCAAGAACAAGCGCATCTATCAGGTGGGCGAGGAGTGCTTCCTGCGGTTCGATCCGGACGAGGTGCACGTGCTGTAACGACAATGGAAAAGCACCGCCGCGGCGGTGCTTTCCTTTTCAGGAGGACTACGATATGCTGAAACAATGGCTGGAAGCGGCGCGCAGAGGGCTGCCGGTGTGGGTGGCGGACGTGCGGGAGCAGTCCGCCGCCATGAAAGACCGGATAGACGTCACCATGCAGCTGACGCTGTGCGACGGAACAAAGCGGGACTTCCCCCTGCCGCTGCCCCGGTGGCAAAACGACGGAGAGCGGCAGTTCGCGGCGCAGTACGTCACCGCCTGCGTGTGGAACACGCTGTCCGCCCTCAGCGGGCGGGAGCTGGCGTTCTATCTGGACCCCGGCGAAACGGAGGCGGCGGCGCTGCTGGCAACGCTGGACGAGACATTCCAGGTACACGCGGAGAAGCGCAGCGGCTACGGCAAGGTGGTCAACATCGCCGACCGGCTGTGCCGCGCCTTCGGCGGCGGGCGGTTCACCTTCGCCGTGCGCAGCACCGGGGACTACTCCCCCGCCCCGGCCTTCGCGCCGCCACAGGGAGCGCTGACGGAGAAGCTGCGCCGCGCGGCGCAGCGCTGCGGCAGCGGCGTGTGCTGCGGCATCGACATCGGCGGCACGGACATCAAGGCCGCCGTGGCGGTGGACGGCAAGCTGGTGTGCGTGAAGGAGTACGACTGGGACCCGGCCTCCAGCCCCACGGCGGAGGGCATCGAGGCCCCCATCGTGCTGCTGGTGCGCCTGATGGCCTGCTGCGCGGCAGGGATGACCCCAGCGCTTCGGGCGGCGCTGGACAAGGACGCATCGGACGCGCTCATGGCGCAGGCGGTGGCGGAGAGCGCCAGCGTGCCCCTGGACGTGCTGGGCGTCAGCTTCCCAGATGTGGTGATACGCGACCGCATCGTGGGCGGCGAGAGCCCCAAGACCAAGGGCATGCGGGAAAACCGCGCCATCGACTACGAATCCGCCTTCGCGGAGCTGGGCACACTGCAGGAGCGGCTGCGCCCCCTGTGCCGGGAGGGCGCGGCCATACACACCACCAACGACGGGCACATCGCGGCTTTTACGGCGGCGGCGGAGCTGGCCTGGTCCGGTGAGCCGGACTTCCGGGGCGGTGTCGTCGCCCACGCGCTGGGCACGGACTTCGGTATGGGCTACCTGTACGGCGACGGCAGCATCCCGGAGATGCCGGTGGAACTGTACGACTTCCTGCTGGACCTGGGCAGCTTCCCCCAAAGGGCGCTTCCGCCCCTGGACCTGCGCAGCACCCGGAACGAGAACTCCGGCCTGCCGGGAGCGCGGCGGTATGTGGGACAGGCGGCGTCCTTCCGTCTGGCCTACGACCAGGAGCCCGCGCTGCTGACAGGCTTCGCGGAGGTCCGGGACGATGTGCTGACGGTGCCGCCGGAGAAGCGCAAGGCATGCCTTGCGCACCTGATGGCCCAGGCCGCCAAGGGCGACGACGCGGCGCAGGAGGTATTCCGCCAGGTGGGACGGAACGTAGGACAGATGAGCCGTGAGCTGGCGCTGCTGCTGCGTCCGCAGACGGACACGCGGTACCTGTTCGGGCGGTTCGTGAAGGAGCCCGCCTGCTTCCGCCTGCTGCAGGAGGGCTGCCGGGAGATCGAGCCCGGCATACGCCTGGAGGCGGCGGACGAAGAGCTGAGCGTCACGCCGCTGATGCGCTCACTGGCGGCGCAGGGCGTCACCGTGGCGCAATTCGGCCAAGCGGTGGGTGCCATGTATTACGCTGCGGCGCAGGAGCTGTAATGCAATATTCCTTTACAGAAGAAACACCCCGGAAGCGATGCCTCCGGGGTGTTCTTATATGCATATCAGCCCACGTTGATGTCCGCCACGGAGTAGACGGCGGCGGGGTTGCCGGCAAACACATGGTCGGTAAAGGCGTCGATCACATAAAATAGCGCCCCACGGCGGTATGCCGTGGGGCGTTTTTCGCTTTCTTACAGCGCGGAGGGCAGACGGCACTGTGCGGTGATGTCCCGCTTGAGCCGCTGGAACTCCGGGCTGTCCGGGTCCCGGGGATAGGGCATGTCCGCCAAGTCGAAGGTGCGCAGGGTGCTGTCCGGGTGCATGACGATGACCCGGCGGCCCAGCAGCAGCGCCTCCTCCAGCTGGTGGGTGACCAGCAGGATGGTGCGGGGCATCTGCGCCTGTACGGCCAGCAGCTGGCTCTGCAGCTCCTCACGGGTCAGAAAGTCCAGGGAGGCGAACGGCTCGTCCATCAGCAGCAGCTGTGACTGGCCGGCCAGCACGCGGGCAAGGCCCAGGCGCTGCTTCATGCCGGTGGACAGCTCCGCCGGCGTCAGGTCGGCGTAGTCCTCCAGCCCCACCATACGGACAAATTCCCGGGCGCGGTCGTAGCGCTCCTCCGGGGTGCGGCCCACGCCGCAGGCCATGGCCACGTTACGCTGGACGCTGGTCCAGGTGATGACGTAGGGGTCGGGACTGAGCATGGCGGTGTGCCAGCCCTCCGGCAGCACTATCTCGCCGGAGTCGGGCTGCTCCTTCCCCTCCAGCAGCTTCAGCAGGGTGCTCTTGCCGCAGCCGCTGCGCCCCACGATAACGGTGATCTCCCCGGCGGGAAAGGTCACGGACAGGTCACGCAGCACCTGACGTGTGCGGCTGGGGCGGGTCTCGCCGGTGAGCACCACCTCGGTGCTGTAGGTGGTGAAGGACTTGCATACGTGGCGGAGGATGACTTCTTCCATGGGATGGCCTCGTTTCTTCTGTTTATCGGTGCGCCTGCCCGCCGCAACGGGCACGCCCGACAGGTGCATTATACCACAGCTGCCCCGGAAAAGGCAACGGCTGCCGCGGGCAGCAGGTGGAAACCGGTCTGGATGGAACTGGAAATTTTTCTCCATTATGCCAAAAGAACCGGCAACAGGCCTGTAAATATTCTGTGCGTATGGCCGATTTTGCGGTGTATGATAAATTTTCCTCTTGCATTGGAAAAATTTTTGTGCTATGCTCCGTTCAACACTTGGAAGGGAGCTGTGACGGCTATGCAGAACATGATGACCTCTGTGTACATGAATACCGCCGCTTACGCGCAGGACACCTGCGCCGCTTCCTCCTGCGCTGCGATGAACTCCATTATTCTGGTACTGGACGCCGGCCTGCTGCTGGCGTCCATTATTATTCTGCTGGCGTTTGCCAGCGACCGGATGACGGTGCATCGCTCCCCTCTCCGCCGGCTTGCCGCGCAAGCCTGACGAAAGACTGCGACACGAGGCTCCGCCGATCCGGCGGGGCCTCTTTTTCATAGACGCACCCTCCTGCTTCGCCTGGCCAGCACAGGAACGGTGTCATCCACCCCCCTACACCCAAACGGAACAGAAAGCGAGAAAATAGCAATGGGATTCTTAAATTTTGTGATGGCACTCAGCCCTATCATCGTTGTGCTGGTCGGCATACTGGGCTTCCACCAGTCCGCCAAGCGCGTGGCGCCTGTGGCACTGGTCTGGACGCTGGTGCTGGCATTTACCTATTTCAACGTCACCGGCGCCACCTTCAAGGAGAACGTGGCCGTGTACGACGCCCTGCTGTGGAAGGGCATCAAGGAGGGTCTGAAGATCGTGCTGATGGTGTTCGGCGCCTTCGTGATACTGAACCTCCTGCGGGACACCGGCGCCATTGACGAGGTCAAGGGCACCATCGCCCGCATCAGCGACGACCGCCGTGTGCAGGTGGTCATCATCGGCATGATGCTGCCCATCTTCCTGGAGGGCGCGGCCGGCGCGGGCTCCCCCGCCGCCATCGCGGCGCCGTTCCTGGTGGCACTGGGCTTCGACCCGGTGACCTCTATCGCCCTGGCACTGCTGGGCGACGCCACGCCCTGCTCCTGGGGCGGCGCGGGCCTGACCACCATCAACGGCGGCGCGGCCCTTACTGACGCGGGACTGAGCACTGTGGCGCTGAACTCCGCCATGGTGGGCCGCATCCACATGTTCGGCGTGCTGGTCATTCCCTTCATCATGGTGGCCATGACCTTCGGCCGCAAGGGCTTCAAGGGCATTGTCCCCTACCTCTGCTTTGCCGGAGTGTCCACCGGCGCGGTGATGTTCGTGCTGTCCAACTTCGTGGGTGCGGAGGTCACCTCCATGGGCACCGGCCTTCTCTCCATCCTCCTCAGCGTGGCCTACGTGAAGCTGGTGGGCGTCAAAACACCGGAGGAATACCGGTATCACTTCACCCGTCAGGATAAGAAGTACGGCGCGTTCCGCGCCATGTCCCCCTACATCTACATGCTGGTGCTGCTGCCCGCCGTGCGCTACGGCTTCCCCGCATTGGTAGAGAATGGCTTCGCCGTCATGTGCACCTTCGGCTACATCGTGTGGGTGGACGTGGTCATCCTCATCTGCGGCTTCCTGGGCGCCATGACCCTCAGGACCGGCCTGAAGCAGTACGGACAAATCTGCAGCAAGACCGTGGGCCACGTGCTTCCGGTGCTGGTGACTATGGGCAGCCTGCTGGTGGTATCCTACATCATGCAGTCCTCCTCCACCGGCATGATGAACCTGTTGGCCTCCGACATCGCGGCTGTGGTGGGGCGGTTCTATCCCGCCGCGGCGGTACTCATCGGCGCCAGCGGCTCCTTCATCACCGGCACGGGTCTGGGCTCCAACATCATGTTCGCCGACATGCACATCCAGGCGGCCGGTGCGCTGGGCATGAACCCCATCACCGTGTTCGCCGGGCAGAACGCCGGTGCCTCCCTGGGCAACCTGATCTGCCCCAACAACACAGTGGCCGCCTGCGCCACGGTGGATCAGATCGGCAACGAGAACCAGGTCATGAAGCGGACGCTGCCCGCCTTCGCCGTCATCCTGGTGATCTACATGGTGCTGACCATGCTGTATACCTGTGTGCTGTTCCCCAACTTCGGAATGTAACATATAAACTACCGCAAAGGAGTGTTTTGCTATGACAAAGAAACGTGTACTGGGTGTGATCGGACTGGGTCACGTGGGCGCGCATGTGGCCTACGCCCTGGCGGTGCAGGGCATCGCCGACGAGCTGGTGCTGGTGGATCAGAACCAGCAGAAGCTGGCCAGCGAGGTACAGGACCTGCGGGACGCGGCGGCGTATCTGCCCCACCGCGTCACCGTGCGGGCCGGTGACTTCGCCGACCTGGGTGAGTGCGATGTCATCGTCAACAGCGTGGGCAAGATCGAGCTGCTGCGGGGCACCCACGACCGGGTGACCGAGATGGACTACACCATCCCCGCCGTCCGCGGCTACGCGGAGAAGGTAAAGGCCAGCGGCTTTGACGGGGTGCTCATCAACATCACCAACCCCTGCGACATCGTCACCCGCGAGCTGGCACTGGGGCTGGGTCTGCCCAAGGGCCGCGTGTTCGGCACCGGCACGGGGCTGGACACCTCCCGCCTGCTGAGCGCCCTGGCGCGCCAGACGGGCATCGACCACAAGTCCATCACCTGCTATATGCTGGGCGAGCACGGCAATCAGCAGTTCGCCCCCTGGTCCTGCGTCAGCTTCAAGGGCATGCCCCTGGACAAGTGGGCGGAGACCGACGAGCGCTTCCGCTTCGACCGTGAGGCCCTGCAGAAGGAGTCCATCGGCGGCGGCTGGGTCACCTTCTCCGGCAAGTACTGCACGGAGTACGGCATCGCCACCACCGCCGCCCGCATGGCCCACATCGTGCTGCACGACGAGAAGGCCATCATGCCCGCCAGCATAGAGCTGTGCGGCGAATACGGCGAGAGCGGCCTGTTCGCCGGCGTGCCCTGCGTCATCGGCGCAAAGGGCGTGGAGGAAGTGGTGGAGCTGCCCCTGACCCCTGAGGAAAAGGCCACCTTCCACCAGTGCTGCGAGGGCATCCGCCACAACATGGAACACCTGAAAGAGATCTGAATCATAGCAAGGAGGAACATATCATGCAGATCACTGTTACCAAGACCACACACCCCGGCACCCTGCCCCCCTCCGACCAGCTGGGCTTCGGTTCGGTATTCACCGACCACATGTTCGTCATGGACTACACGGAGAAGGACGGCTGGCACGACGCCCGCATCGTGCCCTACGGCCCCATCTCCCTTGACCCCGCCGCCAGCGTCCTGCACTACGGCACCGAGGTGTTCGAGGGTCTGAAGGCCTACCGCCGTCCTGACGGCCAGGTGCAGCTGTTCCGTCCCTGGGAGAATATCGCCCGGCTGAACCGCTCCTGTGAGCGTCTGGGCCTGCCCCAGGTGGACCCCGACGACGCCCTGCAGGCCATCAAGGAGGTGGTTCGCGTGGACCAGAGCTGGGTGCCCTCCGATCCCGGCACCAGTCTGTATATCCGTCCCTTCCTGTACTCCACTGACCCCACGCTGGCGCTGCACGGCGTCCACGAGGCGTCCTTCGTCATCATTCTCTCTCCCTCCGGCAGCTACTTTTCCGATGGATTGAAGCCTGTGCCCATCATGGTGGAGACCGAGGACGTCCGTGCCGTCCGCGGCGGCACCGGCGAGGCCAAGTGCGGCGGCAACTACGGCGCGGCCAACCGTGCCGGTGAGCGGGCCGAGGCCAAGGGCTATTCCCAGGTGCTGTGGCTGGACGGCGTGGAGCGCAAGTATGTGGAGGAGGGCGGCGGCATGAACGTCATGTTCAAGATCAACGGCACCGTCGTCACCCCCGCTCTGACCGGCTCCATCCTCCGCGGCGTCACCCGCAAGTCCGCCATCGAGCTTCTCAAGAGCTGGGGTATGCCGGTGGAGGAGCGTCTGCTGAGCGTGGACGAGCTGTTTGAGGCCGCACGCACCGGCGCGCTGGAGGAGGCCTGGTGCATCGGCACCGCCGCCGTCATCTCCCCCATCGGCGCGCTGGGCTGGGACGATGTGCGCTATGAGGTCAACGGCGGCCAGATCGGCGCTCTGTCTCAGAAGCTGTACGACGAGCTGACCGGCATCCAGTGGGGTACGAGACCCGATCCCTTCGGCTGGACCTGCCGGGTCTGACAGACAGAAAAAGCACCGGACGTACGTCCGGTGCTTTTTTTCGTATGTATGCGCGGGGTCAGCTCTTTTTATCCTCGTCGGGCAGCAGGTCGGTCATGCTCTTCAGGCTGATGCCCAGCGTGGACGCATTGTGCAGCAGCGCCGAGGTGGTGGGCGGCAGCACACCGGCCACGCCCACCTGGGCGGCCACGGACTCGGCGGTGCGGCGGTTGTCTCCGGTCATCATCACCACATTGGTCAAGCCGCAGCTCACTGTCCTTCATACGCTCCCCTCGCTTTCGTGGTTAGAGATAATTAACTATCTTCCATTGTAGTGGCTCCACACGCCGTTGTCAAGGTGCCGCGGCATAGCAATACCCCCAAATGCACCGCATCTGGGGGTATCGTTATCACATATTCCGCTGACAGAGTGAAGAATTACTCCTCGTCCTCGTCGTCCTCGTCGGCGGCCAAATCGCTGAGGTCAAACTCCAGCTTGGCGCCGCAGTTGGGGCAGACGACCTCGCCGTCCTCCAGAACGGTCTCGTCGAACACCACTTCCTCCTCGCACTCGGGGCAGGTGGTGACGAACAGCTCGTCGTCATCCTCGTCGTCCTCGTCCTCATCGTCGTCCAGGGCGAAGTACAGGGTCTCCTCCACATCGCTGAGGTCGTCGCTGACGGCATCCAGACCGTCCTCCACGTCGCACAGCTCGTCGTCGATCTCGGCGAACTTCTCGGCCATGTCATCCAGCACGTCGATGATGGCGGCGATCAGCTTGCCCTCCTTGCTGTCGGTGTCCAGGTTCAGGCCCTCGGCCAGGCCCTTCAGATACGCTACCTTTTCAGAGATCTCCATGTTTGGCTCCTTTCTGTACGGTGGGTTTATAGTCCTGTCTTTACTTGGCGCGGCTCAGATACTCGCCGGTACGGGTGTCGATGACGATCTTGTCGCCGATATTGATGAACAGGGGCACCTTGACCTCGGCACCGGTCTCCACGGTGGCGGGCTTCAGGGTGTTGGTGGCGGTGTTGCCGGCCAGGCCGGGCTCGGTCTCGGTGACCTCCAGCTCCATGAAGTTGGGGCACTCCAGGCCGAAGACGCTGCCCTTATAGCTCAGCACCTTGCAGACGGTGTTCTCAGTGACGAAGCGGAAAGCGTCGCCCAGCAGCTCCTTGTTCAGGGGCACCATGTCGAAGGTCTCCTGGTCCATGAAGTAGTACAGGTCGCCGTCGTTGTAGCTGTAGGCCATGTCGCGGCGATCCACGAAGGCTTCCTCGAACTTGGCGGTGGGGTTGAAGGACGTTTCGGTCACAGCGCCGGTCACCACGTTGCGCATCTTGGTGCGGACGAAGGCCGCGCCCTTGCCGGGCTTGACGTGCTGGAACTCCACGACCTGCATGACCTTGCCGTCCATCTCGAAGGTCTTGCCGTTTCTGAAATCACCGGCGGTAATTGTTGCCATATTGATATTCCTCCCATTGTGTATGAGGGAATATCTCCATTCCCTCTGAATAAATTATACCAGCCGAAAATCAGCCTTATATATTCTACATGATAACGTGCCGTTTGGCAAGGGTTTCCGTGGAAAAAAGTTACCGTTCCCGGTGTTTTTTACGGCTGGCCGCCTTCCATGGCGCCTGCAGGGCGTGCAGCACATGGTTCCACGCGCCTCTCGGCCCGCCCAGGGGCTCCACCATCACCGGCAGCACCCCGGCGTTGTGGGCGCCCAGCATATCCGTCAGCAGCTTATCGCCCAGCATGGCGGTCTCCTGCGGCGTGACGCCGCAGCGCTCCATGGCGCGGCGGAAGCCCTTGGCAGAGGGCTTTCCCGCGTGGCCCTCGTAGGTGATGCCCAGATCCCGGCAGAAGCGCTCCACCCGGACCGGACTGCGGTTGTTGGAGAGTATCATGACCGTGACCCCGGCGGCCTGCACCTCCGCCAGCCAGCGGCGCAGCTCCTCATCCGGGTCGGGCTGGTACTTGGGCGCCAGGGTGTAGTCCAGGTCGCACAGCAGCAGCTTGATGCCGCGCCGTGTGAAAAAGGCCGGGTCGATGCTGCGGTAGCTGTCAAATACCCGGTAGGGCGTCATGGAAACGGGCATAGGCGCGGTGCTCCTCTCATACTATCGGATGTAGGTATTGTACCACCGAACCGGTGGCGTGACAAGGGGGTGCTGTCGTGCAATGGATGATCGCCGCCGCGCCGGGCCTGCGCGATGCGGCCTGCGCCGCGCGGGTGCCCGTGGCCAACGCGGCCTACCGGATACAGAACGGCGCGCTGTGCGCGCTGCCCATGCCGCCCTCCCTGTGCGGCGGCGCCATGCTGGTAGTGGAGAGCGACGGCTCCTGCGGCGATGCCGCCGTCCGCGGCGTGCTGCAGGAGTGTACGCGGCGGCGGTACGGCGCGGTCGTCGTGCCCTTCCCCGCCCCGGCGCTGACGGAGGCGCTGGCGCGTCCCCTGCACCGCGCGGGCATATCCCTGTGGGTACATGAGACCTGCGCCCACACGGCGCCCGGCGGCCTTGTGCTGGTGTGTACGGCGCTGTCCGGCGGGGACATCCAGCGGCGGCTGCGGGACTGCTGCCGCGCCTTCGGCGCCGACCGCATCGTGCTGGACCTGCAGCGGCTGCGGATGGACTTCCCGCTCCCCTGCCCCACCGGCGAGGGCACCCCCCTGACCGGCGAACAGCTCGCCCGACTGCGGTGCGGCCGGCAGGTGTTCTACTCCGGGGAGTTGGGCGCCCGGTACTTCACCTACCGCCGGGGCGGCAGCACGCGGTTCGTGCTGCTGGACGACGGCGAGACCCTGCGGCGCAAGGCCGCCCTGGGGGAGCAGCTGGGCATCCGCCGCAGCCTTCTGACACTGCCGGAATGTACGGACATCCTGCATGACGTGATACGATGAAAAACAGAAGCCTGAGAGCGGACTCTCAGGCTTCTTTGTCACTTAATAGTAACGCTTGTTGCGGTTCTTACGCGCAGCCTCGGACTTCTTGCGGCGCTTGACGCTGGGGCTCTCGTAGCACTCTCTGCGGCGCACCTCGGCCAGGACGCCCGCCTTGGCGCAGCTTCTCTTAAAACGCTTCAGAGCGCTGTCCAGGGACTCGCCTTCCTTGACATGGACTTCGGACATTTATGTTTCCCTCCCTCCGATACACCCGGCTCGATCCTGGGTGCTCTTTAAGAGCCATTTACATGACTAACGGGTGTATTATACCGGGGAATGGGTGGCTTGTCAAGTTGTTTTTCAACAAAAACTGCAAAAACACCAAATTAACACGCCCCCGGCCATGCCGGGGGCGTGTACGCATCACTTCGCGGGCTTGACGATCAGGTTGACCAGCTTGTTCTTGACCAGGATGGTCTTGACCACGGACATACCCTCAGCGGCCTTCTTCACCTTGTCGCTCTCCATGGCGGCGGCCACCACGGCGGCCTCGTCGCTGTCCATGGGGACGGTGACGGTGCCCTTCAGCTTGCCGTTGACCTGCACGGCCATCTCCACGTGGCTGTCCACGGTCTTGGACTCGTCGTGGGCGGGCCAATCCATCTGCATGGCCATCTTGCCGTACTTGGCGGCAAAGCCCATGTTCTCCCACATCTCCTCCACCATGTGGGGGGCGAAGGGGCTCAGCAGCAGGCACAGCATCTCCACATCGCCCTTGGAGCAGCCGTTGGCGTAGAACTCGTTGACCATGGTCATCATGGCGGCGATGGCGGTGTTCATCTTCAGCTCGTCGATATCCTGAGAGACCTTCTTGATGGTCTTGTGGACGATGGACTCGTTCTTGGCGGAGATGGACTCCTCGTCGGTGGCGATGTCCTGCAGGTTGAAGCAGCGGTCCAGGAAGCGCTTGCTGCCCTTGACGGCCTCGTTGCTCCAGCTGACGGCCTTCTCGAAGTCGCCGATGAACATGATGTGCAGGCGCATGGTGTCGGCGCCGTACTGCGCCACGATGTCGTTGGGGTTGACCACGTTGCCGCGGGACTTGGACATCTTCTCGCCGCCCTCGCCCAGGATCATACCGTGGCTGGTGCGCTTGGCGTAAGGCTCCTTGGTGGGCACCACGCCGATGTCGTACAGGAACTTATGCCAGAAGCGGGAGTACAGCAGGTGCAGCGTGGTGTGCTCCATACCGCCGTTGTACCAGTCCACCGGGGACCAGTAGTCCAGCGCCTCCTTGCTGGCCAGCGCCTTGTCGTTGTGGGGGTCCATATACCGCAGGAAGTACCAGCTGGAGCCGGCCCACTGGGGCATGGTGTCGGTCTCGCGCTTGGCGGGGCCGCCGCAGCAGGGGCAGGTGGTGTTGACCCAATCGGTCATCTTGCTGAGGGGGCTCTCGCCGTCGTCGGTGGGCTCATAGCTCTCCACCTGGGGCAGCACCAGCGGCAGCTGCTCCTCCGGCAGCGCCACCCAGCCGCACTTCTCGCAGTTCACCAGGGGGATAGGCTCGCCCCAGTACCGCTGACGGGAGAACACCCAGTCGCGCAGCTTGTAGTTGACCTTCTCCTTGCCGAAGCCCTGCTCCACCACGTACTTCTTCATGGCGGGGATGGCCTCCTTGACGGTCATGCCGTTCAGGAACCCGGAGTTCACCATCACGGCGCTGTCGTCCTTGGCCACGAAGGCCTCCTTGGTCACGTCGCCGCCGGCCACCACCTCGATGATGGGCAGGCCGAACTTGGTGGCGAACTCCCAGTCGCGCTGGTCGTGGCCGGGCACGCCCATGACGATACCGGTGCCGTAGCCCATCAGCACGTAGTCGGAGACAAACATAGGCAGGGGCTTGTGGGTGACGGGGTTCATGACCTCGATGCCCTCCAGCCGCACGCCGGTCTTTTCCTTGTTCAGCTCGCCGCGCTCAAAGTCGGACTTGTGTGCCGCCTCGTCCTGATACGCCGCCACGGCGTCCCAGTTCTTGATAAAGGGCTGCCACTTCTTCAGCAGGGGATGCTCCGGGGAGATGACCATGTACGTGGTACCGAACAGCGTGTCGGCACGGGTGGTGTACACGGTGACCTGGTCGCCCACATTGGTGTCGAAGGTGATCTCCGCGCCGGTGGAGCGTCCGATCCAGTTGCGCTGCTGTATCTTCACGCGCTCGATGTAGTCCACATCGTCCAGATCGTCGATGAGCCGCTGTGCGTACTCGGTGATCTTCAGCATCCACTGGCTCTTCTCCTTGCGGATGACCTCGCTGCCGCAGCGCTCGCACACGCCGTTGACCACTTCCTCGTTGGCCAGCACGCACTTGCAGCTGGTGCACCAGTTCACCGGCATGGTGGACTTATAGGCCAGCCCGTGCTTGAACATCTGCAGGAAGATCCACTGGGTCCACTTGTAGTAGTTGGGGTCGGTGGTGTCCACGCAGCGGTCCCAGTCGAAGCCGTAGCCCAGCATCTTCAGCTGATTGGTGAAGTTCTCGATGTTGTTCTTGGTGACCACCGCGGGATGGATATGGTTCTTGATGGCGTAGTTCTCCGTGGGCAGGCCGAAAGCGTCGAACCCGATGGGGAACAGCACGTTGTAGCCCTGCATGCGCTTTTTGCGGGTGACGATGTCCATAGCGGTGAAGGGCCGGGGATGCCCCACGTGCAGACCCTGTCCGGAGGGATAGGGGAACTCGATCAGGCCGTAAAACTTAGGGCGCTTGTCGCCGGTGACGGCGGCGTAGGGCTTCGTCTTTTCCCAATTGGCTTGCCATTTCTTCTCAATGGCCGCAAAATCGTAATTCATGCTCGTTCTCCTTGTATGTGAATTTTGTTCTCTGCAAATAAAAGTCCCTGACCGCCGTACACGGTCAGGGACGTACAAAACGTGTTACCACCCTGATTTCACCGCGGGTCTCCCTCACGGTGCTCAGTGCCCCTCTCACAGGGGCCGCGCTGTAACGGTGCGCACCCGTCCCGCCCTGTTCAGGCGGAAAGCTCCGGGGCCAGTACAACGGAACGTCCCCACCGGCTCGCACCAGACGCCGGCTCTCTTGGGGCGGACGGTCTCCGTCTTTTTCCCTTCATCGCTCGTGACGATATCGAGTTATATTGTAGCGCATTTTTGCCGCTTGTCAACCCCCGTTTTCCGGTAAAAAGGGAGAAAAGCGCGCAAAAAGCTCATTCGTGCTCGTCAATGACGCCGCTGATGTCCACCGGCTTGCCGTCCTGCCACAGGCGCTCCAGGCCGTAGAACTCCCGGGCCTCCTGGTTGAACACATGGATGGCGATGCAGCCGTAGTCCAGCAGCACCCACGTGCCGCCGCGATAGCCCTCGCGGTGCAGGGGCTGCTCACCGGCCTCCTCCGCCAGCACCTTCTCCACGTTATCCACCAGTGCGTTGATCTGGGTGTTGCTGGAGCCTGTGGCCAGCACAAAATAGTCCGCCAGCGTGGTCAGCTCGGCGATCTCCAGCACGCGTATCTCCCTGCCCTTCTTGTCCGACAGGGCGCGGGCGGCCAACAGTGCCAATTCCTTAGGTGTTTTCATTATATCCCTCTTTTCTGCAGATAGTCCCGCGCGTCGCGGGTCATGTGGTGTACGGGGTTCCCCATCTCCTCCATCTCGTCGATGGTCATGGTCAGGCCCATGAGCAATCCCCTGTCCAGGTCCTCGTATACGGTCCTGCGCAGCTCCTCCACGCCGGGGAAGTCCCGGGTGGGCTCGATGTAATCCGCCAGATAGATGATCTTCTCCAGCAGCGTCATATCCGGCTTTCCGGTGGTGTGGTACAGGATGGCGCTGTACACATCGTCGTCCACGGCGAACACATGTCGGGCGATGGCGGCCCCGGTCTTGCTGTGCAGCAGCTTCAGCGCCTTCCGCTCCAGCTCGTCCAGCTCTATGCCGTACTGCGCGCACAGTGCCAGCTGCTCGTCCAAGTCCAGCTTCTTGGTGCAGTCGTGCAGCAACGCGGCCACCCGTGCCTTTGTCTCATCCGCGCCGTAGCGGCGGGCCAGGCGCACGGCCTCCTGCTCCGTGCCCAACACGTGGGGCATGCGCTTGGGCTTCAGATAGCTCAGCGCGACGGGGCGCAGCTCATCCGGCGTGAGCTTCGTCAGGTCCGCATGGGTCCCGTAGAGATGCTCCCTCCGGATATACCCCCAGACCGGCGGCGGCAGCAGGTCCTCTCCCCCGCCCTGGGCCAGCGCGGCGCGCACCTCCGTGGAGGAGATGTCCACCACCTGCGGGTTGGGTATGACCGTCACCTGCGCGCCGAAGTCCCGCTCCAGCCGCGCCTTCTGCGCGGCGAAGTCCTCGGACTCGTCCTCCGCCTGACGGGTAAAGGGTGCGATGTGCGCCAGCGCCATGATCTTCTCCGGGCTGCGCCAGCTGTGCAGCGACAGGAACATATCCGACCCCATCAGCAGGTACAGGGTGTCCTCCGGGTACTGCTCACGCAGCGCCGCCAGCGTGTCGGTGGTGTAGCTGACGCCGGCGCGGCGCAGCTCCATGTCGCTGGCCTCCGCCGCCCTGCCCAGTTCCGCCGTGGCCAGCACGGCCATGTCGTACCGCTGCCCGGCCGCGGCGCTGCCCGCGGGCAGCGCCTTGTGGGGCGGCTGCGCGTCGGGGATAAGGATGAGCCTGTCCAGCTGCAGGGCGTCCATGGCAGCCCTTGCCGCGGTCACGTGTCCGATGTGGGGCGGGTCGAAGGTCCCGCCGTAAATACCGATGTTCATACGGTCCGTCTGGCCTTGACCAGTTCGATCTTCCGCTTCGCCTTGTCGTGCTGCATGCGGTACAGGACGAACTTGCTGCCGATGACCTGCACCACCTCGCACCGGGCGGCAACGGCCAGCTCCTCCGCCGCCTCCCGGGCGGTGAGCATGGAGTTCTCCAGCACGCGGCCCTTGATGAGCTCGCGGGCCTCCAGTGCGTCGTTGACCTGCTCGATGAGGTTGTCGCCGATGCCGTCCTTGCCCACCTGAATGATGGTGTCCATATTGGTGGCCAGGGAGCGCAGCTGTGCGCGCTGCTTACTTGTCAGTTCCATATCAGTGATTCTCCAAATACGTTTTCAGCTCCTCCGCGAAGCTACGCAGTGCGTTGCCGCGGTGGGAAATAGCGTTCTTCTCCGCCGCCGTCAGCTGTGCGAAGGTCTTGCGCAGGGCCGGCACGAAAAATACCGGGTCGTAGCCGAATCCCCCGTCGCCCATAGGGGCGAAGGCGATGGTGCCGTGGCAGTCGCCCTCCGCCGTCAGCACATCCCCGTTGGGGAAGGCGCACACGATGGCGGTGTGGAAGTGTGCGGCGCGGTCGGTAGCGCCGCGCATATTGCCCAGCAGCAGGCGGCAGCGCTCCATATCGCTGTCCAACCCGCCGTAGCGGGCGGAGTACACGCCGGGCGCGCCCTGCAGCCAGTCCACGCACAGGCCGGAGTCGTCGGCGATGGCGGGCAGACCGCTGGCCGCCATGATGGCGTTGGCCTTCAGCGCGGCATTCTCGGCGAAGGTGGTGCCGGTCTCCTCCACGTCGATGTCCACGCCCACGTCGGAGGGCATGACCACCTCCACGCCCAGTTCGGACAGTATGGCCTGCATCTCGGCAAGCTTACCCTTGTTGTGGGATGCCAGTACGAATCTCATAGTATCTCCCCCAGTATCTCCTTCTGCTTTTCCAGCAGCTCCCGGCAGCCCCCGGCACATAGTGCCACCAGCGCCTGCTGCTCGGCCACGGTGAAGGGTCTCCCCTCCCCGGTGCCCTGTATCTCGATCAGCTGGCCCTGCTCCGTCATCATGCAATTCAGGTCCACCTGCGCCCGGCTGTCCTCGCTGTACTGCAGGTCCAGCATGGGCGTGTCGTCCACGATGCCGGCGGACACGCCGGTGACGTAGTGCACCAGGGGCATCCTCTCGATAACGCCGTCGGCCACCAGCTTTTTGCAGGCCAGCGCCAGCGCCGTGAAGCCTCCGGTGACGGACGCGGTACGGGTACCGCCGTCCCCCTGCAGCACGTCACAGTCCACGGTGATGGTCCGCTCGCCCAGCGCCCGCATATCCACCGCCGCCCGCAGGCTGCGGCCGATGAGCCGCTGTATCTCCGCGCTGCGGCCGGACAGCTTCAGCTTGTCCACATCCCGGCGGCTGCGCTCCCGGTTGGCACGGGGCAGCATGGAGTACTCCGCCGTGACCCAGCCGCAGCCCTCCGCCACATGGGGCGGCGTCTTTTCCTCCACGGAGGCGTTGCACAGCACCACCGTATCGCCGCAGCGTATCAGCACGCTGCCCTCGGCAAAGCGTGTAAAGCCGGGGATCATCTCCACCGGGCGCAGCTGGTCAGCCGCGCGGCCGTCTGCTCTTGTCATAGCGCGTCCCTCCTTACACCATGCCCTTGACGAACTCCGCCGGGTCGAAGGGCTTCAGGTCGTCGATGCCCTCGCCCACGCCCACGAACTTCACCGGCACGCCCAGCTCCTGGGCGATGGCTATGACGATGCCGCCCTTGGCAGTGCCGTCCAGCTTGGTGAGGATGATGCCCGTAAGCCCGGCGGTCTCCTTGAATGTCCGCGCCTGGATCAGCCCGTTCTGCCCGGTGGTGGCGTCCAGCACCAGCAGCGTTTCGCAGCTGGACTCCGGGCACTCCCGGTCGATGATCTTCCGCAGCTTGGCCAGCTCGTTCATCAGATTCTGCTTATTGTGCAGGCGTCCCGCCGTGTCGCACAGCACCACGTCCACGCCGCGTGCCTTGGCGGCCTGCAGGGCGTCGAACAGCACGGCGCCGGGGTCGGCGCCCTCGTTCTGCCGCACGATGTCCACACCGGCGCGGCCCGCCCATATCTCCAGCTGGTCGGCGGCCGCCGCGCGGAACGTATCGCCCGCGCACAGCAGCACCTTCTTGCCCTGTGCCTTCAGCTGCTTGGCCAGCTTGCCGATGGAGGTGGTCTTGCCCACGCCGTTGACGCCGATGACCAGCACCACGGCGGGCTTGCCCTCCAGTGTCAGGCTGCTGTCGCCCACCTCCAGCTTGCTGCGCAGGATGTCCCGCAGGGCGTCCTTGACCTCCTCTATGCGGCCGATGAACCGCTCCTTCACCCGCTTGCGCAGCTGCGCCACGATGTCGCAGGCGGTGTCCGCGCCCACGTCGGCCAGTATCAGGGCTTCCTCCAGCCCGTCGTAGAATTCATCGTTCAGGTCGTCGAAGGTGGGGACGGCGGTGAACGCCTCTTTAAGTATCTGAAACAGACCCATTGCCATACTGTATACCTCCTTATTTGATGTGCAGTTCCTTGGCCATGTCGTTGAGGTTGATGGTCAGGATGCGGCTGACGCCCTTCTCCTGCATGGTCACGCCGTACAGGACGTCGGCCTCCTCCATGGTGCCCCGGCGGTGGGTGATGACGATGAACTGCGTCTTTCCCGCGATACGCCGCATATAGCGGGCGTAGCGCACCACGTTGGCCTCGTCCAGCGCCGCCTCGATCTCGTCCATGACGCAGAACGGCGTGGGATGCACCTTCAGAATGGCGAAGTACAGTGCGATGGCCACAAAGGCCTTCTCACCGCCGGACAGCAGCGTGATGGTCTTCAGCTGCTTTCCGGGGGGCTGCACCTTGATCTCAATGCCGCAGTTGAGTATGTCGTTCTCGTCCTCCAGCTCCAGCCGCGCCTTGCCGCCGCCGAACAGCTCCAGAAACGTCTCCTGGAAGCTCTCGTTCAGCAGCTGGAACTGCTCGGCAAAGATGGCGGTCATCTGCTGGGTGATCTGGTCGATGATGCCCAGCAGTTCCTCCTTGGCCTGTTCCACGTCGCTGCGCTGGTCGGACAGGTACGTGTACCGGGTGTTCACCCGGTCGAACTCCTCGATGGCGCCGATATTGGGTGTACCCAGCGCCTTGATCTCCCGGTTCAGCTCCGCGATGCGGCGGGTGGCCTTGGGCACGCTCTCCAGTTCGATGCGCTGTTCCATGGCGTCGCTGTGGCTCAGTTCATAGCGCTCCCACAGCTTCTCCAGTATCTGGCTCTCCTCCATGCCGCTGCTCTCCAGCTTCTGCTGCAGCTTGTTGTACGCCTGCATGGCGCCCAGCAGCGCGTCGTTGCACTGGCGGCTGTCGCGGCTGTGCTGCTCACGCTGCTGCTCCAGTTCCAGCTTGGCCTGTGCCAGTTCGCCCAGCTTCTGCCGCAGGGCGGCGGTGTTGGCGTTCTTCTCGTCCAGGGCCGCCTGGTGCGCAGCGATGTCCGCCAGCGCCCTCTCGTTGTCCCCGCGGTACTTCTGCACCAGCTCGTCACGCTCCGTGCGGTCGGACACCATGTCCGCCTGCAGGGCCTTCAGGTCGGCCACACTGCGCAGCGCGCCGTCCTTCTCGGCGGCCAGCGCCGCCTGCTCGGCCTTCTTGTCGCCGACAGCCTGGGCCAGCTGGTTGGTCTGCTCCGTCAGGTCGGTCTGCCCGGCCAGCTTGCTCTGCATCTGCTGCCGCAGTCCGGCGGCGCGGTCCTCCGCCTCCCGGATGGCCCCCTCGGTGCTCTCCGCCCTGGCGCGGTCGTCCTTCTCCCTGCGGTCGAGACCCTCGAGCTCCTGCTCCATGGTCTCGCAGCTCAGGCGCAGGCTCTCCAGCAGGATGTCGTAGTGGTCCTGCTTGCCCTGCAATGTCAGCACATCGTCCTCGGCCTTGCGCTGCTGCTCCTTGGCCACCTGCAGTTCGTACTCCGCCTTCTGCAGCTCCCGCTGGGCGTCCTCCGCCTGCTGTGTGACGGTGCTCAGCTTATCGTGCAGCGCCCCCTGCGCCTTGGTCAGGCGCTCCAGCTCGTTGGCCCGGGACAGCACGCCGGAGGAGCGGCTGGAGGAGCCGCCGGTCATGGAGCCGCCCCGGTTGATGATCTGCCCGTCCAGCGTGACGATGCGGAAGGCGTTGCGGAACTTCCGCGCCAGCGCGATGCCGCTGTCCAGGTCCTCCATGACCGCCGTGCGGCCCAGGAGATTCTTGAATATATTGTCGTACCTGCTGTCGTAGCGCACCAGCTCGCTGGCAACGCCCACGAAGCCGTACTCACCCGCGATATTCTCCCGCAGCACATCGCCGCGGATGGCGGTCAGCGGCAGGAACGTGGCGCGGCCGCCGTCCCGCTGCTTCAGGAACTGGATGGCCGCCTTGGCGTCCTCCTCCCTGTCTACCACGATGTTCTGCAGTGCGGCGCCCAGCGCCGTTTCCAGCGCCACGGCGTACTCCTGCTTCGTGGTCATCAGTCCGGCCACCGGGCCGTGTACACCCCGCAGGGTGTTCTTCTCCGCCGCCTGCATGACGGTCTTTACCGCCTTGTTGAAGCCCTCGTACTCCTTCTCCATCTCAGTGAGCAGGCGTATGCGGTCGTCCTGCGCCCGCACCTTGAGGGTCAGGTCCAGCTTCTCCGCCTGGGCGGTCTCCGCCTTCTGGCGGCGGCTGTCCATGCGCAGGGAGTGCCCCTGTATCATGTTCTGCACCGCCTGGGCTTCCTCCTTGGCGTCGTTGAGGGCGCGGCGGTTCTGCTTGGCCTCCTTTTCGCTGCTCTCCAGCTTCTCCCGCACGTCGGACAGCTCCTGCCGCACGGTGTCCCGCCGCTGGCCTATCTCATCCAGCCCCGCCTGCAGCGCCGACAGTGCGGCACGGCCGTCGGCGGCCTCCGCCACGGCCAGCGCCTCCTGGGCCCGCAGGGACTCGGCCTCATCCGCCGCACCTTTGGCGCTGTCGGACAGTGCCTGCGCCTGCGCCAGCAGCTCGCTCAGTTCCTTATCCAGCGCCGCGGCGGAGGTATCCAACTCCGCGATACGCTCCAGCTGCGCGTCGATCTGCCCCTGCAGGTTCTCGCGGCGCACGTCCGCGTTGCTCAGCTCCTGCTCCAGACGGCGCAGGGTATCGTTATTGTGGTCGATGGAGGTCTGCAGCACGGCAATGGCGGCTGCCTCCTCCCCGGCGGCACTGTCGGACTCCGTGACCTGCCCGCGCAGCGCGTCGGCCTCCAGGTCGTTCTGCCGCATCTGCTCCGTAAAGCGCTCCCCCAGGGCGTAGGACTCGTCCAGCGCCCGCTGGGCGCGGTCGCACTCCTCCTTGGCCAGGGCGGTGTCGCTCTCCAGCTTCAGCTTGGCGGTACGCAGATTTTGCAGCTGCTCCAGCCAGACGGAGATCTCCAGCACGCGCAGCTCGTCCCGCAGCACAAGATACTTCTTGGCGGTCT
Organism: uncultured Oscillospiraceae bacterium; assembly: GCA_934590325.1. GTDB lineage: Bacteria > Bacillota > Clostridia > Oscillospirales > Oscillospiraceae > Vescimonas. The sequence goes on along the minus strand of CAKTOW010000002.1, from coordinate 94,900 downwards.
CCGCCTGCTGGCGCAGGGGCTCCACCTGCAGCTCCAGCTCCGCGATCTTGTCGTTGATGCGCACCAGGTTCTCCTCCGTGCGCTCCAGCTTCCGCTCGGACTCCTCCTTGCGGTGGCGGAACTTGCTGATACCGGCGGCCTCCTCGAATATCTCGCGGCGCTCGCCGCTCTTGACGGACAGTATCTCGTCGATCTTACCCTGTCCGATGATGGAGTAGCCCTCGCGGCCCATGCCGGTGTCCATGAACAGCTCGTTCACGTCCTTGAGGCGCACGGACTGCTTGTTGATGTAATACTCCGACTCGCCGCTGCGGTAGTACCGGCGGGTGACCGCCACCTCCGCCTCCTCCCGGCTGGGGAAGATGTGCTCCGTGTTGTCGATGACCAGCGTCACCTGTGCAAAGCCCATCTGGTTGCGCTTCTCCGTGCCGCCGAAGATCACGTCCTCCATCTTGGCGCCGCGCAGCTGGCGGCTGTTCTGCTCGCCCATGACCCAGCGGATGGCGTCGGAGATATTGGACTTGCCGGAGCCGTTGGGCCCCACGATGGCGGTGATGTCCTCGCCGAAGTTCAGCACGGTCTTATCGGGGAACGACTTGAACCCCTGTATCTCAAGTGCTTTTAAGTACAATTGCTTCACCTCTTATACTTTTGCATACCTTAACTAAGATAGTATACTATGGAAGCACCTGATTTTCAAGAAAAACCGTATCCCTCCCCCGCAGAAATATCCCCCGCCTCCCGGCGGGGGATATTTTCATTCACTTCCTCCGCCGCTCTATCTGCCCGTACAGGGCGTCCAGCGCGTCGGACAGGGCCCCCACCCGGTCGATGATGCCCTCGGCCACCGCCTGTTCTCCGTAGAGCACACTGCCCACGTCGTTGGCCATATCCCCGCTGGACAGCATCAGCTCCCGGAACCGCTCCGCGCTGACGCGGCTGTTGGCGGCCACGAACCGCACGATGCGCTCCTGTATCCGCTGGAAATAGCGATAGGTCTCCTCCGCGGCGATGACCGTACCGGACATCCGCACCGGGTGGATCGTCATGGACGCCGTGGGGGCGATAAAGGTCTCCTTTCCGCACACCGCCAGCGGTACGCCGATGGAGTGCCCGCCGCCCAGCACCAGCGTGACGGTGGGCTTCGTCATCCCGGCGGCCAGCTCCGCTATGGCCAGCCCCGCCTCGATGTCCCCGCCCACGGTGTTCAGCAACAGCAGCAGCCCCTCTATCTCCTCCGACTGCTCCAGCGCCGCCAGCAGCGGCAGCACGTGTTCGTATTTGGTGGCCTTCACGTTGTCGGGCAGCAGGGTGTGCCCCTCCACCTGCCCTGCGATGGTCAGGCACAGCACGGTGCCCCGCGGGTTCTTCACCACGGTGCTGCCCATGTCGATGATGGGCTGCATGGGCGCCGGCTCGTTCTTCGGCGTGGTCTTTTCCCCGCCGGGTCGTTTTTCGGTATCGGGATGGTCCATATATACGCGCCTCCTTTTTGCCGTAGGTTGCGCGTCCGTGGGCCTTTTCATGCAAAAAAGAGAGCCTTCCGGCTCTCTTTTCCGCGTTATCTTCTGTTGTGGGGATACCATATCTTCTGCTTCTCCGCCTCGCGGATAAGCTCCTCCCGGAAGTCCGGGTGCGCGATGGAGATCAGCTTCTCCGCCCGCTCCCAGACGCTCAGACCCTTCAGGCACACGCAGCCGTACTCGGTGACCACATACATGGTGTTCACGCGGGTGTCCGTCACCACGGAGCCCGTCTGCAGCGTGGGCCGGATGCGGGAGTGCAGCGTGCCGTCCTTGTCCGCGTGGGTGGAGCTCAGACAGATAAAGCTCTTGCCGCCCTTGGACAGATACGCGCCCAGCACGAAGTCCTGCTGTCCGCCGGCACCGCTGATCTGCTTCGTGCCCGCCGTCTCACCGTTGACCTGCCCGTACAGATCCACATCCACCGCGTTGTTGATGGAGATAAAGTTATCAATCGCCGCGATGGTGCGGATATCGTTGGTATAGCTGATGGGCGCGGACATACAGGCGGGGTTGTCGTCCAGATAGTCATACAGCTTCTGGGTCCCGGCGGCAAAGGCGAACACCTGCCGTCCCCGATCGATGTTCTTCTTCATACAGGTGACCTTCCCGGCCATCGCCAGGTCCACGTAGGCGTCCACGTACATCTCTGTATGCACGCCCAGGTCCTTCAGGTCGGACTCGCACAGCATGGCGCCCACGGTGTTGGGCATCCCGCCGATGCCCAGCTGCAGACACGCGCCGTTGGGTATCTGCTCCACGATGAGCTTCGCCACCGCCTTGTCCACGTCTGTGGCCACGCCGCTGGGCTGTATGCCCATGGGGTCGTTGCGCCCCTCCACGATCATATCCACCTCGCTGACGTGGATGCAGTTGTCAAACCCTCCCAGACAGCGGGGCATGTTCTCATTGACCTCCACGATGACCACCTTGGCCATCTCGCACACCGCCCTCACGTGGGAGGCCGACAGTCCGAAGTTGAAGTATCCGTGCTTGTCCATGGGCGCCACTTGGAACATCGCCACGTCCGGCGGCGTGATGTGGTCGTAGTAGTACCGGGGCAGCTCGGAGTACCGCATGGGCTCGTGGAACCCCGCGCCGCTGGCGATATGGTGCCGCTCCACGCCGCTCATGTGGTGGGAGTTGAAAATAATGTGGTGCACCGGGTCCTCGATGTCGAAGATGGCGGGCTTCCACAGGCTGATGCCGCCCCGCACCTTCACGTCCTCCAACTCCGGCGCACGGCGCGCCAGCGCCTCGTCCAGTACCCTGGGATGGATGGCGCAGAAGCCGTAATCCACCCAATCACCGGACTTGATGACCTTCACCGCCTCGTCGGCGGTGGTGAGCTTCTGCCGGTACATAGCCTGAAAATCTGCAAAAGGCATGGTCTTTTCCTCCCTGTTCTTTCTTTCCGTTCCCTTTCGATAAAGGTCTTTCATTTCCAATTGTTAATTTTACCACAAACCGGAAACCATGGGAATTGACGAAACAGACAAGAATTTCCGGTAAAGCTTGTGCAAAAATGAACGCCGCCGGTGCCGCCATCACCGGCTCAGCTCCTCCACCTCCTCCGACATCACCACCCTGATCGTCGTGGTCCCGTCCTTTTCGCTCTGGTACAGCTTCGCCGCTGTTCCCACCAGCGCCTGCAAAAGGCTGCCCAGCTCCTTGACCTCCTTCAGGCTGCCCTCTCCTCTCTCCAGCCGTTCCGTGGCCCCCTTCGCCGCCGACTCCAGCATCCTCGCCGTGGCCATCAGGCACCGCCGCAGCATCTGCTTTTCCGTTTCCTCCCGGCCCCGCTGCCACTGTCCCTTCATCGCGTGACTGCACACCGTCTGTATGCACACATGATACTCCTCCGCCAAGCGCTGATAGGTGTACATTCCTGTCTCATACTTGCTCTTCACCTCGTCCCAGTTCACGTCTGTTCTTTTCATATTCGTGTTTTCCCCTTTCAATTTGCTTCTGCCCTACGCATAAAAACAGGTCCTGCCCCTACGCATAAAAGCCAGGAGAGTTGCCCACAAACGGACAACTCTCCCAAAATTTATTTTTCTTTTCCCCCGCTTCATCCCCCGTCCCTTTCGTACGGCACGCTTCTCCCATCGTCCCGCTCTTTCGCGACCCGAGATCGCTCTTACTTTGCCTTGAACTCTATCCACTCATTGTCCATAAGGACAACTACCAAGTCTTCCTCAATAACAGCATACGGAGTCCCCAGGTCTCTGTTGAAGTTTGCCTCACCATCTTTTCGGGGAACGCCATCCTCCGCATACGACGTGGTGTACTGAATAACACTCTCGTCTACTTCAACGGGAACAGCATTATCGGTCGAATAGTAATTTATCCCATTTACCATTATCGTCGCAGGATAGTCCCCAACATTCGACTTTCCGCAGCCCGCCATAGCAACAACGCAAACCAACGCTAACACTGATGCCATCAACTTTTTCATACGATCACGCTCCCCCTGTCAAATTCCAATTGATCCGTTCTATCTTCAGCACAATGCTTTTAAATCCTCTTGCCCACCTCGATTGTACCATGCCTCTCCGCAAGGTCGCAAGATATTTTCCCCTGCACGCCATTGTGAAAACAACCAAAAACACCTCCGCTGCCCCACAGGCAGCGGAGGTGTTTTACGCTCTAATTACTCCTCGTCGGCGTCCTCGTCAGCGGAGGGAGCCAGCAGCGCGCGGATGGACAGGGAGATCTTCTGCTTCTCCTCGTCGATGGCGGTGATCTTGGCGTCCACCATCTCGCCCTCGGTCAGCACGTCGCCGGGCTTCTCGATGCGGCGGTCAGCGATCTGGGAGATGTGGATCAGGCCGTCCACACCGGGCACGACCTCGGCGAACGCGCCGAAGGTCATCAGCTTCACGATACGCACGTTGGCCACATCACCCACGTGATAGGTAGCCATGAACTTGTCCCAGGGATTCATGCTGCGGTCCTTCACGCCCAGGGAGATCTTGTGCTTCTCGGCGTCGAAGGAGATAACGTACACATCCAGGGTGTCGCCCACGGACACGACCTCGGCGGGATTCTTGATGCGGCTCCAGGACAGCTCGGAGATATGTACCATACCATCCACGCCGCCGATGTCCACGAACACGCCGTAGGAAGTCATGGACTTCACGGTGCCGGTGTAGCGCTTGCCGACCTCGATGTTGTTCCAGATCTCAGCCTGGGCCGCCTGACGGGCCTCGTAGGTGACGGCCTTGATGGAGCCGACCACACGGCGGCGGGCGCGGTTGACCTCAGTGATGCGCAGGGACACGGTCTGGCCGATCATGGTGCTCAGCTCAGCGCCGCGGGGCAGGCCGGACTGGGAAGCGGGCACGAACACGCGCACGCCCTTGACGTTGACGACGATGCCGCCCTTGTTCTCCTCGGTGACCTTGCCTTCCAGCGTGGTCTTGTCCTCGCGGGCCTTCTCGATGTCCTCCCAGACCTTGACAGCGTCCAGACGCTTCTTGGACAGCATGGCATAGCCCTCCACATCGTTGACGCGGATGATGTAGGTCTCGATCTCATCGCCGACCTTGACCACGTCCTCAGGCTTGACGTTGGGGTCTGCGGACAGCTCGTCCACAGAGATGTAGCCCGCCTGCTTGCAGCCCAGATCGACCTGCACCTCGGTGGGGCCGATCGCCGTTACGATACCGGTTACCTTCTCTCCTGTATTCAAAGTCTTAAAAGATTTTTCCAGCATTTCCTCGAAGCTCTCTTCCGTAGCTTCCATGTTCTTGATCTCTTCGCTCATCGTTGCATATACCTCCTTAATGATGCCCGCAGGCGTGGACGCGCCGGCTGTAAGCCCCGCCACAGAACATCCGTTAAGAAAGTCAGCCTGTAGACCCTGTACTCCCTCGACCTGATAGACGCGGGGGCATCGGGCACTGCAGATCTCCGTTAAATGTTTGGTGTTGGCACTCTTACTATCTCCGACCACGACCATAACGTCCACCCGGCCGGCGATGTCCGCCGCCTCAGACTGACGTTTTTGCGTAGCATCACATATTGTACCAAAGATTTCGGCGTTTGTACACTGTTTTTTTAAAAAATTTACGCACTCTTCCCAAATCGCGCGGATGCACGTGGTCTGTGCGACTACCAGCAAATCCATCTCCCGCCGCGCCGGGTCTCCGTCCAGCCACGCGGCCAGCTCCTCCACATTTTCCACCACCACGCTGCGCCTGCTGCGGCTGGCCGCCGCCATGACCTCCGGGTGGTGCGCCTCACCGATGATGACCGGCGTGCGCCCCTGCCGCTCGGCCTGCTCCACCAGCCGGTGGATGCGCAGCACGTGGGGACAGGCGGCATCCACGATGTGCACGCCCTTTTCCTCCAGCGCCCGCACCACGTCTCTCTGTTCGCCGTGGGCACGCAGCAGCACCGTGTCGCCGGGCCGCACCTGCTCCACGGACTTCACCTGCCGGGCGCCCAGTGTCTCCAGCTCCCGCACCACGGCGTCGTTGTGGATGATGCTGCCCAGCATGACGCAGCCGCCCGCCCGGGCGGCCTCCTCCGCCATGCGCACAGCCCGCTCCACACCGTAGCAGAACCCGGCGCTCTCCGCCAGTATCACTCGCATTGTATGCCCCCCAGCGCGTAGGCGCGGCGCATGACCTCATGGGCGTTGGCGGTGTATTCCTCCGCCGTTCCCTTGCGGCCGGTGTACTCCGGCGCGAAGGGCTCGCCGATGATGATGGGCGTCTTGCGGAAAATGCGCTTTTTCGTGCCGATATACACCGGCGCCAGCTTCACCCCTGCGCGAATGGCCATCATCCCCGCGCCGGACTTGATCTCCGCGTGTCCGGGGTCTTTCACCCGTGTGCCCTCCGGGAACAGGAACAGATTCCACCCGTCCCGCAGGCTCTGTATGGCGGTCTTGACCGCGCCGATGTCGCTGTTGCCCCGGTCCACCGGGAACACGCCGATGGCCCGCAGGAACCCTCCCACGATGGGGATGGAGAACAGCTGCTTCTTGGCCATGATGCGCACGTTGAACCGCTGGGGCATGGACAGCACGAACATGATGGGGTCCCACGCGCTGGAGTGGTTGGCGCACAGCAGCACGGGCTCACCGCCCTCCAGGTGCTCCGTCCCCTGCAGGTCCACCGGCAGGAAGAACAGCACCAGCGGCCGCAGCACGCACCATACCGCGGCATAGAATTTGTTCCTCACGCTTCCACGCTCCCCTTTATCACATCCAGCAGCAGATCCAGGCTGGCGGCAAAGTCCATGTCGGTGTTGTCTATCATGATGGCGTCGTCCGCCGGGCGCAAGGGCGCGGCGGCGCGGTGTGTATCGTTGTAATCCCGCTGCTCCATCTCCCGCAGCACGTCCGCATAGGGCTTGGGCGTGCCCCGCTGCTCCAGCTCCAGGCAGCGGCGGCGGGCGCGGGTCTCCAGATCGGCGCAGAGGAATATCTTCACCTCCGCGTCCGGCAGCACCACGGTGCCGATATCACGTCCGTCCATGATGACGCTGTGCTCCCGCGCCAGGGAGCGCTGCAGCTCCATGAGATAGTCCCGCACGGCGGGAATGGCGGACACGTCGGAGGCATACCGGGAGATGGCCGGCAGGCGTATCTCCTTCGTCACATCCTCCCCATTCAGGTACATCCGCTGCAGCCCGTCCGCGTCGTGCCTCAGGGACACGGTGATCTCCGGCAGCGCCGCCGTCACGGCGGCCGCGTCCGTGGGCTCGATACCGTGCCGGTACATATACACGCCGATGGTGCGGTAGATGGCGCCGGTGTCCACATACAGGATGTGCAGCGCCTCGGCCGCCGCACGGGCCAGCGTGCTCTTTCCCGCGCCGGAGGGCCCGTCGATGGCCACGGCGAAATGTCTGTCTGTCATATCGTTTCCTCGCTTTCCGCGGCGGACAGTCCCGCCAGATACCCTGTCGCCCACGCGATCTGCAGGTTGAACCCGCCGGTGTAGGCGTCCACGTCCAGTACCTCCCCAGCAAAATACAGCCCCTGCACCTTCTTGGAGGCCATGGTGTTGGGGGCCACCTCGCCCACCTTCACGCCGCCGGCGGTGACGATGGCCTCGCTGACGGGCCGGGGGGCGGTAATATCCAAAGTAAAATGCTTCAACGTCTGTACCAGCGTCCGCCGCTGCTCCCTGGTCAGGCCGTTGGCCTTCTCGCTGCCGGACAGCCCGCAGCGGCGCAGCAGCACCGACACCATGCTGTGGGGCACCAGCCCCGCGGCGATATTGCTCATATCCCGGTTGGGATTCTCCCCGATGTCCCGCAGCAGCCGGGTGTCCAGCTTCTGCTCGTCCAGGGCGGGCTTCAGGTCGATGGAAAGCGTGTAATTCTCCCCCTCCCAGCGGCGCAGATGGGCGCTGGCGGACAGCACCAGCGGCCCCGACACCCCGAAATGGGTAAACAGCAGCTCGCCGAAGTCCCGGAACACTGCCTTCTTCTTGCCGTTGAATACCGTCAGCTCCACGTTGCGCAGGCTCAGTCCCTGCATATCCGGGCAGTCCGTCCCGGCGCAGCACAGGGGCACCAGCGAGCCCCTGGGCACCGCCACGGTGTGGCCCAGCGCCTGGGCCATGCGGTACCCATCGCCGGTGGAGCCGGTACCCGGATAGGACACGCCGCCGGTGGCCAGTATCACCGCTCCGGCGGGGTATGTACTCTTCTCCCCCGTCACGGCGCGCACCGCGCCGTCCTCAGTTTCCACGGACAGCGCCCGGTCGCGCACCCAGCGCACTTTGCGGCGCTTCAATTCCCGCTCCAGCGCGTTGGTGATGTCGAAGGCGCTGTCGGACACCGGGAACACCCGGTTCCCCCGCTCCACCTTCAGCGGCACGCCCAACTCCTCGAAAAACGCCATGGTATCCCGCGGCGTGAACCGGGTCAGCGCGCCGTACAGGAACCGCCCGTTTCCAGGGATGCTGGCCAGCAGTGTCTCCCGGTCACAGTCGTTGGTGACGTTGCAGCGCCCCTTGCCGGTGATATTCACTTTCTTGCCCAGCCGCTCGTTGGGCTCCAGCAGCGTCACCACTCCCCCCTGCCGAGCGGCGGTGATGGCCGCCATCAACCCGGCGGCGCCGCCGCCGATGACCACGATCTCTCTGCTCATCCGTCCTCTTCCTTGCCGAAAATACTATACCGCGACCACACCTGCTCCATCTCCGCCAGGGTGGCGGACAGGTCGTCACGCCGCTGCTGCCCCACCGCCAGTATCAGCGCGTTCAGCAGACTCAGCGGCGCGGCCATGGAGTCCACGAAGGAGATCATGTCGCAGGGCGCCAGCAGCGCGGCCGAAGCCATGCGGTACAGGGGCGACAGCGTGCTGTCGGTCACGGCGATGATGTCCGCCTTCCGCGAGTGGGCGAATTCCACCGCGTGGATGGCCATTTTGGAGTACCGGGGGAAGCAGATGCTCACCAGCACGTCCCCCTTGCCCACGTGGGCCAGCTGCTCGTATATCTCACCGGCGGCGCTGGACTGCACCAGCGTCACGTTCTTGAATATCAGGTGCAGGTAGAAGTTCAGATACCCCGCCAGGAACGACGAGGACCGCACCCCCAGGATGTAGATATGCTTCGCCCCCAGCAGCTTGTCCACCGCCTTGTTGAAGGCCTCTCTGTCCAGCTGCTCGATGACGTTGTGTATGCTGTTCATATCCCGCTGCATGACGCTGCCCAGGATGTCCGACCCGGCCATCTGATCGCGGGACACCTGTATCCGCTGTATGGAGGTCAGCTTGCCCCGGATCAGCTCCTGCAGCGCCTTCTGCATCTCCGGATAGCCGTCATAGCCCAGCTGTGCGGCAAAGCGCACCACCGTGGACTCGCTGACAGAGGCGGTCTCCCCCAGGCGTGCGGCGGTCATAAAGGCCGCCCGGTCGTAATTATCCAATATGAACGCGGCGATGCGCTTCTGCCCCTTGGAGAAGCCGTCCATGCCCTCGCGTATGGTCTGCAGCACATTTTCACTCATGTCGGTCGCTTCCTTTGATCGTTCTCAGCTCCCCGGCTGTCAGGTAACGCCATTTCCCTGGCGGCAGCTCTCCCAGCGAGAGCCCGCCCTCCGCCACGCGGCACAGCCGCGTGACCTCCAGTCCCACGGCGGCGCACATGCGGCGTATCTGCCGCTTCTTCCCCTGGTGGATGACCACCCGGTACTCCGCCGCGGTGCCGCTGCGCCGCAGCTCGTCCACCTGCGCCGGCACGATGGGCTGCCCGTCCAGGCTGTCCACCGCCGCAAGGCGCGCGGCGCTGTCCTCCTCCGCCCCCGTGACGGTGACAATGTAGGTCTTGTCCACCCGGTGGCTGGGATGCAGCAGCGCGTGGGTCAGCTCGCCGTCGTTGGTGAACAACAGCAGCCCCTCCGAGTCCCTGTCCAGCCGCCCCACGGGATAGACCCGCGTCCCGCAGTCCGCCACCAGCTCCGCCGCCGTGCGGCGTCCCCGCTCGTCGGACAGGGTGGTAACGTAGCCCCGTGGCTTGTGCAGCATGATGTAGACCGGTGCGGCGGCGCGGCGCAATGGCCGCCCGTCCACCAGGATCACGTCCTTCTCCGGGTCGGCCTTTTCGCCCACGCGGGCGGCGCGGCCGTTGACGGTGACGCGCCCTGCGGCCATCCACGCCTCCGCCGTGCGGCGGGAGCACAGGCCGGCGGCGGCTATCAGCTTCTGTATACGCTCGGTCATGCGTCACCTCTCCCCGATGTTCTCCAACGCCCGGACGATGCGTCCGCGCAGCTCCTCCTGCACGCCCACCAGGGCGAAGCCCCGGTCGTACAGCATCTCGTGGTCGTTCCAGTCGTTTCCGTCCCGCAGCGTCACCGCTACAAGGCGGTGCCCCTCCCGCTCGGCGCAGGACACCAGCGTCCGCCCGGCGGCCTTGGTATAGCCTGTTTTCAGGCCGATGCACCCGTCCATGCGGGACAGCAGCTTGTTGTGGTTGGTCAGCGTCCTGCCGCCGATGGCCGCGGTGCGCGTGGAGGCTATGCGCCGCAGGGTGGGCTCGTTGGCCGCCGCACAGGCCAGCAGTGCCATATCGTAGGCGGTGGAGTAATGCTCCTCGTCGTCCAATCCGTTGGGATTGGCGAAATGGGTGTTCTTCATGCCCAGGGCGGCGGCCTTCTCGTTCATCAGCGCCACGAAGGGCTCCACGCCCCCGGCGCACTCCGTCAGCGCCAGGGCGGCGTCGTTCCCCGAGCACAGCAGCAGGCCGTACAGCAGCTCCTCCAGAGTCAGCTTCTCCCCCACGCGCAGGTACATGGACGACCCCTCCGCCATGTGGGCGGCGGTCACGGTAACGGTCTCGTCCACCTCTCCCTGCTCCAGGACCACCAGCGCGGTCATGAGCTTGGTCACACTTGCGATGAGCATACGCTGGTCCTCGTTCTTCCGGTACAGCACCAGCCCGGTGTCCGCATCCATCAGGACGCAAGCCGTGGCGGAGACCTCCACAGCCTCCGCCACAGCGGGTATGCAAAAACACAGGGTCAGCGCGGCGCACAGCGCCGCCACAGTCCGTCGCCTCACGGAGAGCCCTCCTTATTTTCCGGATGCCCTCAGTCTATTCCCGTTACGGCCTGTCTTAGAAATCCTTGTTGCGCTTCTTATCCACGAAGCCCTCCACCCGGTCGATCAGTTCGGGCACCAGCTCGATAACGCGGTCCACCGTGGTGATGGCGGGGGTGCCCACCGGCAGCATACGGGTCACGCCGCCCTTGACCACCAGGAAGGCCATGGGCTCCACACGGACGCCCGCGCCGCAGCCGGCGCCGGAGTGCTCCTTGTTCTTGCCGTAGTCCCCGCCGCCGCAGCCGAAGCCGTAGCTCAGCCGGGAGACCGGGATCAGCGTCACGCCGTCGGGTGTGGTGATGGGCTCGCCCACGATGGTATTGGCGTCCACCATCTGGCGGATCTTGTCCATAGAGGTCTCCATCATCTCAGAAAGGGAATTCTTCTTCTCGGTCATTTCCATGCTCATTTCTCCTTTGTCGAAGTTGATGTGGTCGTATGGTCTGCACCGGCGTCCGGTGCCTGGTCTGCTCTCTTATCTTCCGGCTTCTTCCCGGCCGCGGCTTTTTCCGCCGCCGCTGCGGCCTTCTCCGCGGCGGCCTGCCGCTTCCGCATATCCAGGAACCAGCGGAGCAGCGGCCCTACGAAGGCGGCGCCGATGGCGAACAGGTCGCGTATCTGCAGCGTCACGCCCACCCGGCCGGTGAGCTTCAACTCCGCGGCGTCAAAGTCCACCTCCACGTGTAGGTGCGGGTCGGGTATGCGGGTCAGCTGCTCCAGCTGGGGCATCACTGTCCACATACCGGCGTTGATGTAGCCGTACAGCTCCGCCGCCCCCGCCGGGTCCTCCGCGCCGGGCAGCGCCGCCGACAGCTCCAGCGGGTCGATCAGCAGCCGCTGCCGCGTTTTCCGCAGGCCGCTTTTCAGGGACCGCCACACGGCGGGCAGCACCGTCCGGATGTCCTGCGCCGACAGGGAGAGCTTTTTCTTCCGCTTTTCCCCCTCCTGCTTCTGCGGCGCTTCCTTTTTCTTCTTTTCTTTTCCGGGCTTTTTGGGCTTTTCCGGCTTATCCGGCTTGGGGAGCACCTGTATCCGCGCCGGTCCGGCCACGACGGTGACCTTCGTCACCTCGCCCAGCTCCGCACGGATGCCGATACGCAGCAGCGACAGCAGGAACAGCACCAGCAGTATGCCCAGTATGATGTACAGCGCGGTCAAGGTCTCTCCCTCCCTTCCGGTCAGCTATGGGGCCGTTATTCCCCGGCGTCCTCCCCGGTCAGGGGCAGGTCGTCGCCCAGCCGCAGCTGGCCGTCGGCCTCCATGCCCGGCAGCTGGGGCAGGTCGTCCAACGAGTTCAGGTGGAACGCCCGCAGGAACGCCTGGGTCGTCCGGTACAGCCGGGGGCGTCCCGGCACCTGCAGCCGCCCGCATTCCTCGATCAGGTGGCGGTCCAGCAGCAGCCCCACGGTGTAGGAGCTGTCCACGCCGCGTATCTGGTCCACATAGGCGCGGGTGGTGGGCTGGTAGTAGGCGATGATGGTCAGCACCTCCAGCGCGGGCTGGCTGAGCTTGGCGGGCTTGCGTATCTCGAACGCCTTGCGTATCACGTCGCCGTACTCGGGCGCGGAGCACAGCTGCCAGCTGTCCTCCATCCGCACCAGCCGCATGCCCCGCCGCTCGTAGCTGTAATAGTCCTGCAGATGCTGCAGCACCAGTTCCACGGTGGGCTTGTCCATATCCAGCGCGATGCATATCCTGTCCACGGACACGGGCTCGCCGGAGGCAAACAGTATGCCCTCCACAGCGGCCTCGATGTCCTTCATTTCCATTGTGTCCATAGGTCTCCCCTTACATCAGTTCTTCGGGCACGTTGCCCTCTCCGGTCACGGTGCAGTCGTTGGCCGCGCCCGCCAGCCGTATAAGATTGTTGCGGCACAACTCCAGCACCGCCATGAAGGTGGCCACCAGTTCGCTGCGGGTCTTGCTGCCTCGGAACAGCAGCAGGAAGCGGGTGATGCCCCCCTCCTTCAGGCGTCGGAGTATCTCCTTTGCCTTTGTCTCCACGGGATAGGGCTCCCGCTTGACGATCTCGTCAAAGGCGCGGATAGGCGGCGCGTCCGGCGCGGCGCGGCGGTCTGTGACCTCCTGCATGGTCAGCACCAGGTCCGCCGGCTCCTGGTCGTACTCGTATATCTTCCCCCGCTCCATGGGCTCCGGCGGGCGGGTCAGGATATTGCGGCCGAACTCGCTCAGCGGCGCCAGCCGCTCCGACAGCATGCGCACCCGGGCGTAGGCCTCGCCCCGCTGGCGCTCCTCCAAGGACTTGATGAGGGCGTCCATCTCGTTCTGGGCCTCCTCGTCCTCCATGTTCAACAGCATGCGGGTCTTGATGAACATCAGCTGTGCGGCCATGGTGATGAACTCGCTGGCCACCTCCAGGTCCATGCGCTTGCGCTTTTCCAGATACGCCTGGTACTGCTCCAGTATCAGCGCGATGGGGATGTCCTGTATCTCTATTTTGTTTTTTCCCAGCAGGTACAGGATCAGGTCCAGCGGCCCCTCGAAATCCTCCAGCGGCTCGTCGCCCCGTGTCTGTACCACTTTTTCCAGCTTAAAAATAGGATCGTCCAAATTTACACCTCAAAACCGACCAGCCTGCACAGCAGGGTGAATGTCCAGCGTATAGCACTGTCCAGCGCGTTGCTGCCGATGCCCACGGAGATGATCACCAGCAGCACCAGCATGCCGAAGCGCTCGTAGCGCATCAGCCAGTTGTACGCCCTGTCCGGCAGCAGCACTGCCACCACCTTTGAGCCGTCCAACGGCGGGATGGGCACCAGGTTGAAAAGCCCCAGACCCACGGACAGAGACGCCGTATCCACCACGAAGGAGAACCACATGGCGCTGAAATTCCCCGTCAGCAGCGCCCGGAGGTACATACCCCGGGCAATGAGCAGCAGCACGATGGCCAGCAGGAAGTTGGACACCGGCCCGGCCAGCGCCGTCAGCGCCATGCCCTGCTTGGGCTTTTTGAAATAATGCGGGTCCACGGGCACCGGCTTCGCCCAGCCGAAGCCCGCCACCACCATCATGATAAGCCCCAGCCAGTCGATGTGCCGCAGGGGGTTCAGACTCAGGCGGTGCGCCCGCTTGGCCGTAGGGTCCCCCAGTGCGTAGGCCGCCAGGCCGTGGCAGGTCTCGTGTATGGTCAGGCACAGGAACACCGCCGCCACACGCAGCAGGATGTCGCCCAGCGAGCCGAAGTCCAGCGCGTTCCAGAGGTTCGTCAAGTACTGCAACAGAAAGTTCCTCCCGGAGATAAAATGAAAGAAAATGAAAGCTTTCCTGCATTATAGCAGAAACGGCCGGGAAAGTCTACACCCATTGTCACCATTCCGACTGTTTTGTAACCGTTTTGTATCCGTCTTTCCACCGGTTCGTAGCTTTTCTGTAAAGAAGCGTACCGCTTCCTGTGGTATGCTGTAAGCACAGAAGGAAAAGACCACCTCACACCATGAAAGGAGAACAACACTATGGATAGAACGAAGCTCATCGTGGCACTGGTCGTTGTGTGCCTCGCCTCCTCCGTGGCGGCCTTCCTGCTGCCCAACGCCCACGGCATGCTGCTCTCCTACGTGAGCATCGCGTCCGCTGCCGCCATCACCGTCCTCGCCGTCGTTACGCTGGTGCGGATGCTGGCACAGCGCCGCGCGTTTTGACATAGAGGACGCAAGTCAACTGTGTTGCAGAAAGTAAGCCATCCACCGAGCCCGGAAAGAAGTACGCCGTCCGCGACAGCCATGTGACGCACTTTTGCGTGATCCATTTGTTCCGCTCGTTATTTTCTCCCCCTCAACTTATGAGGAAAGCCCGCAGGCCTGACCTGCGGGCTTTCCTCTTTTTTTGTCATTTCCGCAGCGCCGATACCGCCGCCCGTGCGGCGGCGGCCGCGTCCTCTGTGTACACGTCCGCGCCGATCTCGTCGCAGAAGCTCTGGCTGATGGGCGCGCCGCCCACGAATATCTTCACCCGGTCGCGGATACCCTCCTGCTGCGCCAGCGTCACCACCCGGCGCATCTCCTGCATGGTGGTGGTCAGCAGGGACGAGCAGGCGATGATGTCGCAGTTCTCCCGCCGCGCGGTCTCCACGAATCTCTCCGGCGGCACGTCCACGCCCAGGTCCACCACCTCCACGCCGCTGCCCTCCAGCATGATCTTCACCAGGTTCTTACCGATGTCGTGCATATCTCCCCGCACGGTACCGATGCAGGCGCGGCCCACGGTGTGCGCGCCGCCGCCGGCCATCAGGGGCTTCAGTTCCTCCAGCGCCGCCGTCATGCACCGCGCGGCCATGAGCATCTCCGGCACGAAGGCGCGGTTGGCGGAGAAGTCCTCGCCCAGCTGGTCCATGCCCCGCACCAATCCCGCAGACACGATGCTCTGTGCGCTCTCGCCCTGCTGCAGCGCCTCCCGGCACAGGGACAGCACTTTCTTCTGCTGCCCTTTTTTCAGGGCGTGGGCGATGCGGGACAGCACATCGTCCTCCGCCTCCGCGGCGGCAGAGACCGTCGTCTGCGCGGCGACGGCGGCCTTTACGCGGCGGGGCACCGGAGGCAGGTCGAATCTCGGCACGTGCAGCCCCTTGTTATAGTCGGCGATGGCGCGGTCGATATGCTCGTCCACGTGGGGATACACCGCACCGGGCAGTCCGTAGGTGATGGAGGGGATAAAGTGCCCGCCGGGGCAGCACTCCCGCAGGCGGTGCATGGCGTAGGCGTATATCTCCTCCGGCGCGGCGTCGGCGCGGTCGATGGCGGCGCCCATGCCGCCCATCAGCACCATGCGCCCGCGCAGCGTATGCTGCAGGGCGGGTATGTCGTTCTCCGGCAGGACGCCCTGCCACACCTGTATGCCGATCTCCGCCATATCCTCCACGATGGGCACCAGGTAGGAGTCGGCGTGGTGGATGGCGATAACGCCCCGGGAGCGGATGTAGCCGTAGAACCGGCGGTAGGGCTCCTTGAAAAACTCCCTCCACATATCCGGGTCCATGAACAGCGCGTCTTTGGTGCCCCAGTCGTCGTGGGAGAATATCACATCCGGCTGCAAATGGTCGATGAGCATCTCCACATACCGCAGACGGTATTCGGTGATGTAGTCGATAAGCGCGTGCATGTCCTCCGGGTGCTCATAGAGGTTCATCAGCGTGTCCTCAAAGCCCATGAGGAAGTGGCACTGCTCGAAAATGCCGGTACCCATGAAGCCCGCCAGCAGCTTCCCCTCCCCGCAGGCGCTTCTGGCCCCGGCGCGTACCTCCTCCCACCCCTCGGTGCAGGAGGCGATGTCGGGCGCGTGTACAGACTCGCGCCAGCGGGTGACATCCGGGCAGACGGCCATACCGTCGGTGGTGACGGGCATGGGACCCGGCGCATCGGCGGGCCAGCTGATGGTGGTGCCCCAGCGGTCCTTGCTGACGGTGCCGCGCTTGCGGTTGCCCCGCAGATAGGTGTTGATGGGGTCGTTCAGGCACATGTGCAGCGCCTCGTACTGGCATAGCTGGCGATCGGGCTGACCGTCGGGCTTCAGCAGCTCCAGGAACAGTTCTTTGGGTGTCATCATATTCATTTCACCTCTCTGTTGTACAGTAAGCAGGATGTATACGTCATGGTGCGCGCTCCGTAGTTGTACTGCAGGCCGGAGCGCATGCACACATCGCTGACCAGCAGGCCGAAGGCCTCCATGGAGCTGAATCGCTTCTGGGGGAAGCGGCACGGCCTGTCCGGATAGGTACAGCGTCTGCAGACGGTGCAGGAGCCGGCGGACAGGGGCAGGCTCTCCCCCACCAGCAGGCGCGCCTGCCGCGCGAAATCCGTAAAGCTCCTCTTATGGCGGCGCTGGATGTCCTCCATGGCCTCATAGTCGAAGTCGTCCGCCAGCGTGCCGGTGGTCTGCAGCAGGATGCCCGCCGAGAAGCCCCTGATCGCCGCGGCCGCAGCGCTCAGGTCTCCGCAGGCGGGCGGACAGGCCCAATTGTTGTTCCACCGGCCGCAGCGGTCGGCAGAGCACATATCCCGCACCTCCTGCCGGGGGACGAGGGCGGCCATGTCCGCCGCCGCCCATTGGGAGAAGCCGTTTTCCTCCGCCAGCGCGGACAATTTCATGAAGCACATAGCGATAGTTCCTCTTGACAAAGCCGGGTGGTACTGCTACAAGTATAGTTGATAGATTTCATTATAGGAAAGGGGCGGGAGCATGTCAAGTATCCGTGTGATCCGCGGCGGCGACGTTTTTCGCATCCCCTGCAACGATACGGACACCCTGCTGGCGCTTCTGCGCCGGGCGGGCTGCACTCTGCCCGCCGCCTGCGGCGGCCGGGGGCGCTGCGGCAAGTGCCGGGTCAGCGTCAACGGCGTGCCCCGTCTGGCCTGCCGCATCGTGCCGGAGGACGGCGACGAGGTGGTGCTGCCCCCGGCGGCGGGCGGCCGGATACTGACGGAGACACTGGACCCGCCGGTGGCCCCCACCGGCGAGAGCGGCTGCGCAGCGGCCATCGACCTGGGCACCACCACGGCGGCGGTACGGCTGTACGACCTGACCACCGGGCGGACGCTGGACACCCGCGCCGCCTGGAACGCCCAGGCCTCCTACGGCGCGGACGTCATCAGCCGCATACAGTACACCCTGGAGCGTGAGAGCGGTCTGGACGAGCTGTGCCAATGCATCCGGATGCAGCTGGAGGACCTGCTGCGGGCCGCTCTGGCACAGGCCGGGCGCAGCGCGGCGGAGCTGCAGCGCGTAGCAGTGGCGGGCAACACGGTGATGCAGAGCCTGCTGGCGGGCATATCCGTGCGGCCGCTGGCGGCCTATCCCTTCCGGGCGGAGAGCCTGTTCCGCACGCAGCCCGGCGGCACGCTGCTGGGCGCGCCGGTATACTACGCGCCCTGCGCGGCGGGATTCGTGGGCGGCGACATCACCGCGGGGCTGCTGGCCTCCGGGCTGGCGGAGAGAGCCGGGCGCTTCCTGTTTCTGGACATCGGCACCAACGGTGAGATGGCCCTTGGCGGGCGCGACGGCTTCGTCTGCTGCGCCGCGGCGGCGGGCCCGGCCTTCGAGGGCGCCGGCGTCGCCTGCGGCATGCTGGGCACCGACGGCGCGGTGAGCCGCGTGCGCTATAACGGCAGCTTCGAGATGAACGTCATCGGCGGCGACGAGGCCACGGGCCTGTGCGGCTCCGGGCTCATAGACCTGGCGGCGGTGCTGGTGCGGCTGGGGGTCATCGACCCCGGCGGGCGGCTGCTGCCCCCGGAGGACGTTCCGGACAAGCTGCGGAACTACATGACAACGGACGCCGACGGCAACGGCGTGTTCCACCTGACGGACAGGGTATACCTCACCGCCGGGGACGTGCGGGCGCTGCAGCTGGCCAAGGCGGCGGTGGCCGCCGGAGCAAAGGTGCTGCTGGCGCGGCAGGGCCTGACGCTCTCCGAGCTGGACGGCATATACCTGGCCGGCGGCTTCGGCATGTATCTGGACCCCGGCAGCGCGGCGGCCATCGGACTGCTGCCCCAGGTGCCCCAGAACAAACTGCACAGCGTGGGCAACGCGGCGCTGGCCGGCGCGTCGGCGCTGGTGCTGGACACAAAAACACCGGAAGCGGCGGCCCGCATCGCGGAGCGCTGCCAATATATCGAGCTGTCGGGGCAGCCGGACTTTGCGGACGCCTTTGCCGGCAGCATGACACTGGAACCTATACAGCGGAGGTAGAAAACTATGGAGCTTCGTTTTCCCCTGATACTGGACGGCGCCACCGGCACCGAGCTGCAGAAGCGCGGCTACACCGGCGACATCAGCGCCGAGCAGTGGACGCTTGAGCACCCTGAGGCCATCGTGGACATACAGAAGGGCTATGTGGCCGCGGGCAGCCAGGTGCTGTACACCCCCACCTTCGGCGCCAACCGTCGTAAGCTGGAGGAGCACGGCATATTCAACCGCACGGCGGACTACAACCGGCGGCTGGCCGCCCTGTCTGAGCAAGCCGCCCGGGGCAAAGCCCTGCGGGCGGGCGACCTGTCCCCCACCGGCGCGTTCCTTGCGCCCCTGGGCGATGTGGCCTTCGAGGAGCTGGTGGACATCTACACCGAGCAGGCCGCCGGGCTGGAGCAAGCCGGTGTGGACCTGTTCGTCATCGAGACCATGATGACACTCAGCGACGCCCGCGCGGCGGTACTGGCGGTGCGCAGCGTCAGCCAGAAGCCCATCTTTGTCACGTTCACCTGCGACGAAAACGGTCGCAGCATCTCCGGCACGGACGTAACGGCGGCGCTGGTGGTGCTGCAGGGCATGGGCATCGACGCCTTCGGCCTGAACTGCTCGGCAGGCCCGGAGCAGATGCTGGCGCAGCTGCGCCGCCTGCGCGAGTACGCCCGGGTGCCGCTGATCGCCAAGCCCAACGCCGGGATGCCGCAGATCGTGGACGGCAAGGCCGTCTACGACTGCACGCCGGAGGAATTCACCGCATGGATACCGGAAATGCTGGCCGCCGGCGTGGCGGTGTTCGGCGGTTGCTGCGGCACCACGGCGGCGCACATCGCCGCGCTGCGCCGTGCGCTGGAGGGCGCCGCCATCGTTCCCCCCGCCCCGCTGCACACGGCGGAGCTGCCCGCCGCCACGGAGAAGCTCCCCTGCCCCCTGCCCGCCGACGTGCGCTGGCGCGCCGTCACAGTGCTTACCGGCGACGCGGAGGACGCCCTCACCGCCGCGCTGGAAAACGACGACCCGGTGCTGGCGCTGCGCATCGGCAGCTGGGACGATGTGCAGGCGCTGGCGGACTATCAGTGCATGCTGACCAAGCCCGTATGCCTGGCCTGCGATGACGTGGAGCTGCTGGAGGCGGCGCTGCGCGTCTACCAGGGCCGTGCGCTGTATGACGGAGCGCTGGCGGAGAACGCGCTGCTGCCCCTGTGTGACAAATACGGCCTGCTGATATAAACGAGCGGCCTCCGGGTATCCGGAGGCCGCCGCTTATTTTTCCTTGTGCGGGCAGGCGGCGCAGTCGCCGCCGCAGCCGCTGCACTTCCCGCTCTTCCGCGCCTTCCGTGCGCTGCGCACCGCCAGAACGCCGCACAGCGCTACCAGCGCCACCAGCAGCCAGTCCATCCACGTCATGCCAGCAGTCCTCCTATGGCGAAGGCGATATACGATGCCAGCCACGCCACACCGCACTGCAGCAGCACCACGCCCACCGTCTTGACGCGGGAGCCCAGCTCACGGCGGATGGTGGCCACCGCCGCCACACAGGGCGTATACAGCAGCGTGAACACCAGAAAGCTGACGGCACTGCGGACGGTGAACAGGGACGTAATGGCGGCGCTGCCCAGCAGCACCTGTAGGGTGCTGACCACGGACTCCTTGGCGATAAAGCCGGAGATCAGCGCCGTGACACACCGCCAGTCACCGAAGCCCAGCGGCTTGAACAGCACGGCCAGCCACTGGCCGATCAGCGCCAGCAGGCTGTCGGCGCTGTCCGTGACCACGTTGAGCCGCGTATCGAAGCTCTGCAGGAACCAGATCACCACCGTGGCCAGAAAGATCACAGTGAACGCCCGCTGCAAAAAGTCCTTGGCCTTCTCCCACAGGAGCAGCCCCACGCTTTTCAGGGAGGGCAGACGGTAGTTGGGCAACTCCATGACAAAGGGCACGGGCTTGCCCCGGAAGGCGGTGTTCTTCATCACCAGCGCCGCCAGTATGCCCACCACGATGCCCAGCACATACAGGGAGATCATCACCAGTGCCTTATGGTCGGTGAAAAAGGCCGCGGTAAAAAAGCCGTAGATGGGTATCTTGGCCGAGCAGCTCATGAAGGGCGTCAGCAGGATTGTCATTTTCCGGTCACGGTCGGAGGATACGGTGCGGGTGGCCATGATCGCCGGCACCGAACAGCCGAAGCCGATCAGCAGCGGCACGATGCTGCGTCCGGACAGGCCGATCTTGCGCAGCAGCTTGTCCATTACGAAGGCCACCCGCGCCATGTAGCCGGTGTCCTCCAGAATGGACAGGAAGAAAAACAGCGTGACGATAATAGGCAGGAACGACAGCACGCTGCCCACACCGGCGAAAATACCGTCGATGATCAGACTGTGTACCACCGGGTTGATGCCATAGGCGGTCAGCGCGCCGTCCACGCCGGCGGTCACATAATCGATACCCCGCGCCAGCAGGTCGCTGAGTCCCTGACCGATCACGTTGAACGTCAGCCAGAAGATCAGCAGCATGACGCTGAAAAACACCGGAAGCGCTGTGTATTTGCCGGTCAACACCTTGTCCCACGCCACGCTGCGCTTGTGCTCCCGGCTTTCGTGGCACTTCACCACCGCGTCGGCGGTGATCCCCTCGATGAACGTATACCGCATGTCCGCCAGAGACGCGTTGCGATCCAGACCGTTCTCCGTCTCCATCTGCACGATGCAGTGCTCCAGCAGCTCCCGCTCGTTCTGATCCAGCACCAGCCGGTCGGCCATGCTCTCGTCGCCCTCAATGAGCTTGGTGGCGCAGAACCGGGGCGGCAGACCCAGCCGCTCCGCGTGATCCTCGATGAGATGCACCACCGCGTGGACGCAGCGGTGCACCGGCGAATCCGGCACGCAGAAGTCATAGACCTTGGGCAGCACACGGTTTCTGGCCGTCTGTATCGCCTGATCCATCAGCTCGGACACGCCCTCGCCCTTGGCGGCGGTAATAGGCACCACCGGGATACCCAGATCCTCCGACAGCTTCTGCACGTCGATGGTGCCGCCGTTGGCGCGCACCTCGTCCATCATATTCAGCGCCAGCACCATGGGCACCCGCAGCTCCAGCAGCTGCAGCGTTAGATACAGGTTTCGCTCGATATTGGTGGCATCCACGATGTTGATGATGCCGTCCGGCTTCTGGTTGAGAATGTAGTCCCGGGTGACGAGCTCCTCCTGCGTGTAGGTGCGCAGGGAGTAAATGCCCGGCAGATCCACCACCGTGCAATCCTTATGACCGCGTACCTCGCCGGATTTCTGATCTACCGTCACACCGGGGAAATTGCCCACATGCTGGTTGGAGCCGGTGAGGGCGTTGAACAGCGTTGTCTTTCCGCAGTTCTGATTGCCGGCCAAGGCAAATATCATACGTTTTCCCTCTTTTCCACTGTGATCTGCCGGGCGTCGTCCACCCGCAGCGTCAGCTCATAGCCCCGGATATGTATTTCAATGGGGTCGCCCATGGGGGCCACCTTACGCAGTGTCACCAGTGTACGGGGCGTCAGCCCCATGTCCAGCAGGCGGCAGCGCAGAGCACCATCGCCGCCCACCGCGGTGATAGCGGCTGTTTCCCCCACTTTCAGTTCATTCAGCGTCATGGCTTTGCACCTCGAAAACGGTTTTCCTGTCGATGGTAGCACGGTATGGCCATCCTGTCAAGATTTCCATACGCTTCTGTCGATTTTCGCAAAAAAGAGAGCCTTGCGGCTCTCTTTTTTTTGCTCAGTTTTCGGTGCTGTACAGTCCGGCGGTGTCGTCCAGCGGCACGGAGAAGGTGACGGTCTGCGCGTCGGTGTGGGCGCCGGCCTTCTCCATGATGGACTGCATGATGGCTGCGCGCTTTTCCGCGGAGGTGACCAGGAAGATCATCTCGCGCTCCTCGGAAATGGCCATGCCGAAGAACTTGTTGGTATTCTCAGCATCGGTGGCGCGGGCGTGGATCACGGTGCCGCCGCGGGCACCGGCGGCGGAAGCCGCCTCCATCACCGTGTCGGTATATCCGGTGTTGGTAATGGCCACGATCAACTGGTACGCACTGCCGTTCATCAGGTCTTCCTCCTTTACAGACATATCCGGCTGGGCGTCGCTTTTGCCGGAGATCAGATAGTTCAGTGCCGTGCGGCCGCCCACACTGCTCAGGTGCAGGCACACGGCGATGCCGCTGCCGGGACGGTCGATGCGCATGGTGTCCACCAGCTCGCGCATGAGCACATCCTTGACGGCGGGCGTCACCACGGAGAACATGACGGATTTCTCCGTGGCCTCCAGCCCCAGCGTGTTCAGGATATCGTTGCTGGCGGTGCCGCGGCCGAGGGCGGTGAACACCACCGGCGCGCCGAAGGCGCGATAGAAATCCAGAAAATGGGTGGCGCCCATAACGCGGTTGGTGATGGTGATCATCAGATACAGACGGTTGTTGGGTTTTTCAGACATTGTGGCACCTCCTCAGCACAGCTCGATGAGCTCCTCCACCGCCACAGGCGCGGCAGGAGCGGGGGTACGGCGCAGCTTGCGCTGGTAGCTCAGACCCAGCAGCTGGATGGTCACCAGCGGGGTCATGGCCACCATAGCCACCACGCCGAAGGCATCGGTGACAAGATTGCCGCCCACGGCGTCGCATGCGCCCAGGGCGAAAGGCAGCAGGAACGTGGCGGTCATGGGACCGGAGGCCACGCCGCCAGAGTCGAAGGCCACGGAGGTGAATATGTGTGGCACCACGAAGCTCAGGGCCAGGCTGATGACGTAGCCGGGTATCAGGAACCACATGATGGATACGCCCGTCAGCACGCGGATCATGGCCAGTCCCAGGGACAGGGCCACACCGATGGACAGCGCGGTGTTCATGGCGTGGGCGGGGATAGCGCCTGCGGTGATCTCCTCCACCTGCTTGTTCAGCACGTGGACGGCAGGCTCCGCCTGGACGATGAAGTAGCCGATGACCATGGCGATGGGTATCAGTATCCAGTTGTACTCGTGGCTGGCGATGCTGCCGCCCAGGAAGCTGCCCACAGGCATAAAGCCCACGTTCACGCCCATGAGGAAAACGGTCAGTCCTATGTACACATACACAAGTCCGATGACCATGTGTACGATCTCCTTACGCTTGAGCCGCCGCGTCACCAGCTGGAACAAAATCAGAAACGCGCCGATGGGCAGCAGCGCCGCAGCCGTCTCCTTCAGGTAGTGAGGTATCTCGCTGAGGTACAGGTCGAACATCTCCACCGTGTCCTTGGCGTCCGGCATGACGGCGGCGGTGTAGGCGCTGCCGTCCGGCTTGTAGAGAAGTCCCAGGATCAGCACCGTGATGATGGGGCCGATGGAGCACAGCGCCACCAGGCCGAAGCTGTCGCCCCCGGCTTTTTTATCGCTTCGCACGGCGCAGACGCCCACGCCCAGCGCCATGATGAACGGCACGGTCATGGGGCCGGTGGTGACGCCGCCGGAGTCAAAGGCCACTGCCCAGAAGTCTGGGGAGACGAACGTCGCCAGCACGAACACCACCGCGTAAAAGCCGATCAGCAGCCAGCGCAGCTGGATGCCCAGCACGATGCGCAGCAGGGCGATGACCAGAAACACGCCCACGCCCACGGCCACCGACCAGATAATGACGTTGTTCTCAATGGCCGGCACCTGATTGGCCAGCACCTGCAGATCCGGCTCGGCCACGGTGATGATCATGCCGATGAGGAAACCCACCGCCGCGATGATCCACACCTTGCGGCGGCGTGTGATCTCGGAGCCCACCGCCTGTCCCAGCGGGATCATGGACATCTCCGATCCCAGCGTGAAAAGCCCCATGCCCACGATCAGCATGACGCCGCCCAGCAGGAACGCCACCATGGCGTTGTTGGGCACCGGTGCGATGGTGAAGCAGAGCACCAGCACGATCAGCATCACCGGCAGCACCGATGTGAGGGATTCGTGCAGCGGCTTCTTGAAGATGGCGAAAAAGCTTACCGCTTTCTGCCGTTTTTTGCGCAGTCTCGCCTGCTCGTCCTGTACAGTCCTGTGACTCAATTTTACCTTCCTTTCTATCCTTCCCTGTCTTACCAAAAACGGCGCGTCTGTCCTCTTGGGGCAGACACGCCTGAGTGTCCTGATATGATCATCATACCATATTCTGCCGGGAGACACAACCCCGGAAACGTTAACATTGTGTGAAAAACAGCTTCAACTCACCGACACTTTTCGATAAGTGCCACAGCGTGGGCGGCCATGCCCTCTCCCCTGCCGGTGAAGCCCAGCCCCTCCTCCGTTGTCGCCTTCACGGAGACACGGGAGACATCCATCCCCATGGCAAGCGCCAACGCGCGGCGCATCTCCGGGATATACGGCGCCAGCCGGGGGCGCTGCGCCAACACGGTGGCATCCACATTGACGAGGGCGAAACCCTGCTCCGCCAGCACCTCCGTCACCCGGCGCAGGAGGACAATGCTGTCGGCCCCGGCGTAGGCCGGATCGGTGTCGGGAAACAGCCGGCCGATGTCCCCCAGCGCCGCCGCACCCAGCAGGGCGTCCATAACGGCGTGGGTCAGCACATCGGCGTCCGAATGGCCCAGCAGGCCACGGTCAAAGGGTACGGCCACGCCGCCCAGGATGAGGGGACGTCCCTCCGTCAGGCGGTGTACATCGTAGCCGTGTCCGATACGCAGATCCGTCATGCTCTGTTCTCCCTCTCCCGCAGGAAGGTCTCGGCCAGGGCCAGGTCCTCCCGCGTGGTGATCTTGATGTTCTCCCGCCAGCCCTGCGCCAGATAGACCTCCTTGCCCAGCCGCTCCACGGCGGAGCAGTCGTCGGTGATGTCCGCTCCGGCGGTGACGGCGGACTGCAGGGCGGCCTTGAGAATGTTGGCCTGAAAGACCTGGGGGGTCTGTACGGCGTAGAGGGTGCTGCGATCGGGGGTAGAGCGGACCAATCCGGAGCCGTCCACCACCTTCACCGTGTCCGTCACCGGCAGCGCCGGGGCGGCGGCGTAGGTCTGCTGTCCCAGCCGCACCATGTCGTCCACCTGCTCCGGCCGGATCAGCGGCCGTGCGCCGTCGTGGACAGCCAGCAGCTCGCAGCGGTCGCTGGCGGCCAGGGCGGCCATGAGCACGGACTGGGCGCGGCTGTCGCCGCCCTCCACCACGCGGAGGGGCTTCTTCACCCCGGCGCGGGCACAGAGCACGGCGATCTCCTCCAGCCGGTCGGGGCGGGCAGCCACCACGATCTCGTCGATAAGCTGCGCATTGTCCAGTGCCCATAGCGTGCGGTGCAGCACCGGCACGCCGCCCAGCATCACCGTCAGCTTGTCGGTGCCCCCCATGCGCTCGGACCTTCCGGCAGCGGGCACCAGCGCCGCGCAGTAGGGGTGGCGTTCCCTGCGGCGGTCCAATAGCTTGTCAAAGAGCTTCCCCATGTCTGTCTCCACGCTCCTGTCTTCACACTCATCCATGTTTATCCACAAAAGTATTTATAAAAGTATACCGTACTTTCGGGTTTTTTACAAGGAAAATCTAGATAAAACCGCCCCCATGCGCAGGCTTGGGGGCGGTTGTATATGTGTCATCTGGCCTCGTACAGGGCCTTGCAGGCGCGGTACATCTCATAGCAGTCCAGCTTTGCCACCACCTCGAAAGGTGCGTGCATGCTCAGAACGGGCACGCCCGCGTCCAGCGTAGCGATGTTGCGGTTTGCCATATACTGCGCCACGGTGCCGCCTCCGCCCGCGTCCACCTTGCCCAGCTCGCATATCTGCCAACGGACACCGGCGGCATCCAGCACAGAGCGGACATAGGCCACGGTCTCGGCTCCGGCGTCGGAGGAGCCGGACTTGCCCCGTGCACCGGTGTACTTGCACAGACCCACGCCGTGGTTCAAAAAGGCGGCGTTCTTCTTGTCGAACACGTCGGCGAAGTTGGGGTCGTATGCCGCCGTCACGTCGGCGGACAGGCAGAAGGAGTTCTCGAAGCAGACCTTCAGGGGCACGTTCTGGCTGTCGCACAGGTCGGAGAGGAACGTCTCGAACACGGCGGACTGCATACCGGTAACACCCATGGAGCCGATCTCCTCCTTGTCCGCCAGAACGCATACGGCGGTCTTTTCCGGCGTGCCGATGTCCAGCAGAGCACGGAGCGCGGCATAGCCGCAGACCCGGTCGTCGTGGCCGTAGGAGCCGATCATGCTGCCGTCGATGCCGATGTCCACGGCGTCAGCGGCGGGTACGGCTTCCAGCTCCGCAGAGGCGAAGTCGCCCTCCGTGATGCCGTACTTGTCGTACAGGCGCTTCATCACGTGCAGCTTGACGCGGTCCTTGTCGTCCTCATCGCCGATGGGGCAGCTGCCCAGCAGGAGGTTCAGGGTCTCGGCGGGAATGGCCTCGCTGAGGGGCTTTTTGCCCTGCTCGGCGCCCAGATGGGGCAGCAGGTCGGTGATGACCAGCTGGGGCTCTCCGGGTCCGCCGATGCAGACATCCACCGTGGTGCCATCCTTCTTAGCCACTACGCCCCGCAGCTGCAGGGGTATGGTGACCCACTGGTACTTGCGGATGCCGCCGTAGTAATGGGTCTTGAAATAGGCCAGCTCACTGTCCTCATACAGGGGGTTGGGCTTCAGGTCAAGGCGGGGGGAGTCGATGTGGGCGGCGGCGATCTGCGCGCCCTCCGCCAGGCTCTCCTTACCGATGACGGCCAGCATCAGGCCCTTACCCCGGTTGCAGGTATAGACCTTGTCGCCGGGCTTCAGTTCCATGCCGCGCCTGTACTCCACAAAGCCCCTGGCCTTCGCCGCGGCAATGGCCGCTAGGGTGCTGAGGCGCTCGGTCTTATTGGCCAGGAAAGCCTTATAATCTGTGCAGTAGCGCTCCATCTCAGCAAGCTGTGCCTCGGTCAGCACGTCATAGCCGCTGCGGCTGTCCCGCAGGAGCTGCTTACGCAGCGTCTTCATTTCCTCGCTCATGCTCGTTCCTCCTTCAATATCCGGTGCAGTGCCGCGTAAGCCGCGTCCTCAAAGGCGGCGGCGTCGGCACAGTCGTTGAACAGTGTATCGGTGCAGTGGGTGCGGTAAAACTCGTCGTCCTTCTGCGCCTGCACCCGCAGCCGGGCGTACTCCTCCGGGATGCCGTCCCGCGCCATAATGCGCCGGACGCGCTGCTCCGACGGAGCCAGCACCGCCACGGTGCGGCGGCAGAGACGGCACAGCCCGCTCTCCACAAGGTTGATGGCGTCGATACCCACCACCGGCGCGCTGCTCTCGTCCATGCGGCGCAGCAGCTCGCGGGGCAATCGGGCGTAGATGATGCGGTTCAGCGTATCCAGTGCCGCCGGGTCGGAGAACACCACCGTGCCCAGCCTTTGCCGGTCAAGGGTGCCGTCCGGGGCAAACACCTGCCCGAAGGCCCCGGTGATGGCGTCCCGGAGGGTGCTGTCCGTCCGCAGCAGGTCGTGATACACGGCATCGCAGTCCAGCACAAGCCCGCCCAGCCTCTCCAATGCCCGGAGCGCGCTGGTCTTTCCCGCGCCGGTGGGGCCGGTGAAGCCGATGACCAGCGGCGACGCGTCCACCGTGTGGAAGCCTGCCGCCTTTTTCAGACGGTTCCCCACCGCAAGCCCCAGTCCGGACTCGTCGGGGCACTGGGCGAAGATGGCGGTCACATCGGTATCGTCGAAGGTACGCAGGGCATCGAACACGTGCTGCGCCTGCGCCAGCTTGTCCTCCTGGGAGCCGAGGCGGTGGACGATATGACCGGCGAACAGGGGCGCGTACTCGTCGAAGCAGATCACGCCCGCTCCCGCCGGGAGGTGCTCCCGGATATAGGCGGCACTGCGGCGGGGCGTGCCCGTGACCACGGTGACGGCGGCGCGGGGCGCGTAGTGGCGGTACTTCATGCCGGGGGCCTTGGCCTTCTCGCCGTCCGCCAGCTTCTGCCGCACGGCCTTGTCCACAGCCACCTCTCCCAGCACGGACTCCAGCGCCTCCAGCGGCAGGCCGCCGGGGCGCAGCAGGCGGGGCGGCTGCACCGTCAGGTCGATGATGGTGCTCTCCACCCCCACGGCGCAGGGGCCGCCGTCCACGATGCCGTCGATCTTCCCCATCATGTCCTCCATCATGTGGCGGGCACAGGTGGGGCTGGGACGGCCGGAGGTGTTGCCGCTGGGTGCGGCCACAGGGGTATCCGCCGCAGCGATGATGGCGCGGGTCACAGGGTGATCCGGACAGCGGACGCCCACGGTGTCCAGACCTCCGGTGGTGCGGAGGGGCACACAGTCCCGCCGGGGCAGGATCATGGTCAGCGGCCCCGGCCAGAACCGCTCCGCCAGGGCGTAGGCGGCGTCCGGGATGTCTGTGCAGCAGCGGGGCAGCCAACCGGCGTCCGGCACGTGGAGGATCAGCGGGTTGTCCTGCGGGCGACCCTTCGCCAGAAAGATGCGGCGCACCGCGTCCTCGTTAAGGCCGTCAGCGCCGAGACCGTACACCGTCTCGGTGGGAATGCCCAGCAGGCCGCCGCGGCTGAGTATGGCCGCCGCGGCCGCGACGGCGTTTTTATCCTCTTCCGGGTGGAAAATTATGGTTTCCACGGAGCTTTCCTCTTTTCGGCAGATTACTTACAGACCCAGATCCTCGCCCACCAGAACGACCTTGATGCGGCGTTCCGGCATACAGAACCGGGTAATAACCAGCTTGGAGCAGATGCAGTCGGGGCTGGTGCAGTCGCCGCACTGACCGGTGAGCCCGCAGGGGGTCTTGATGCCGAAGCGCTGGGCGTTGGCGGGTGCTGCGATGTTGCGGGCGCGGGCCACGGCGTCGTCCATGGTCCCCAGTACCTTGTTCATACCGGCGACGACCACCACCTGGCGGGGGCCGAAGCACATGGCGGCCACGCGGTTGCCCATGCCGTCGATGTTCACCAGCTGGCCGTCCTTGGAGATGGCGTTGCTGCTCATGAGGAAGGTGCCGCAGGTCAGCGCCTGACGCATGATGGCCTGCTTTTCCTCCGGGGTCTTGGCGGTGTCGCGGTCAAGGAGGGTATAGCCCTCCTGGGCCATGCGCTGCTTGATGCCCAGCTCGTCCACGGTCATGGCACCACCCCAGGACACCACGTCCGTCTTGGGGATCAGCTCCAGCACCTTCTCCACCGCCTCGGCGGCGGTGGAACAGTAGTACGCCTCAAAGCGGCGCTTGTTCAGGGCCTCGACGGTCTTGGGGCCGGACAGGTCGTACATCTTCTTTTTGAATTGGTTCATGGTCAGTTCTCCTTTCCTTCCTGCAGGCGCTGTGCCTGATCGTTCAGCGTCAGGGCGTCCACAAGGTCGTCCAGATCGCCGTTGATAACGGAAGCGATGTTGAAATTTTTTGCATCCCCGGTGAGCCGGTGGTCTGTGACGCGGTTCTGGGGGAAGTTGTACGTGCGTATCTTGCCGCTGCGGTCACCGGTGCCCACCTGGCTTTTGCGGGTGGCAGCGATGGCGGCGTTCTGCTTCTCCCGCTCGGCTTCGTAGAGCTTGGAGCGCAGTATCTTCATGGCGCGGTCCTTGTTCTTGTACTGGCTGCGCTCGTCCTGGCATTCCACCACCACGCCGGTGGGAAGATGGGTGATGCGGATGGCGGACTCCGTCTTGTTGACGTGCTGTCCCCCGGCGCCGGAGGAGCGGAACGTGTCGATCTGCAAGTCCTTGGGGTCGATGGTGAACTCCACCTCCTCCGCCTCGGGCATGACGGCCACGGTGGCGGCGGAGGTCTGGATACGCCCGGAGGACTCGGTCTCCGGTACGCGCTGAACGCGGTGGGTACCGGCCTCGAACTTCAGGCGCGACCAGGCACCGGCGCCCTCCACCTCGGCGCTGACTTCCTTGACGCCTCCCAGTTCCGTCAGGTTCTGGTTGACGATGCTCAGGGTCCAGCCGCGGCGCTCGGCATACATGGTGTACATCCGCAGCAGGTCGGCGGCGAACAGGGCACCCTCCTCCCCGCCGATGCCGGCGCGTATCTCCAGTATCACGTTCTTATCGTCGTTGGGGTCGCGGGGCAGCAGCAGCCGCTTCAGCTGCTCCTGCAAACGCTCCATATCCGCCCGGGCGGCGGACAGCTCCTCCTGCGCCAGAGCGCGCAGCTCCGGGTCGGAGAGCATCTCCTCCGCGTCGCGGGCGGTTGTCTGTGCCCGGAGGTAGTCCCGGTAGCAGGACACCACGGGAGTCAGCTCCTTCTGCTCACGGCTAAGGGCGGTGAGCCTGTCCCGGTCGGTGTACACCGCCGGATCGGCCAGCTGACGCTCCACCTCGGCCAGCCGTGCTTCGATGGCCTGCAGCTTATCCAGCATGGCGCGCCCTCAGTGCCGCTCGTCCAGCCAGCGGCGGACGTTCTGGATGAAGTCGTTGCGCCAGAACTCGTAGCCCTCGCTGCCGGGGCGCAGGGACACCGCCAGCTGGTGTGTGCCGCCGGTGTACATATCCATCTGGTCGTAGACCTCCTCGCTGCGCTGGGTGGTGCTGCGGGTGACCACATAGGCCACGTTCTCCATCTCCAGGCCGCGGCGCTTCAGCAGGGCGCGGACGGGGCTGGCGCAGCGGCCCGCCCACACGGGGCTGCCCACGATGACCAGCTTGTACTGGTCCAGGGGCTTCTCCGTCTGGAAGGGCTGCAGGGGCTGGGTGGACGTTTTCATGGCGTCCATGCCGCAGCGGATATAGCCCCGCCAGCCGCTGCGGTCGCTGTCATCGGTGATGGCGGTGATCTCGGCGCCCAGCGCCTCGGCGATCTCCTTTACGGCGCGGCGGGTATGGCCGGTGCGGGAATAGTAAATGCACAAAATGTCGCTCATTATTGTCGTTCCTCCTGTTCCTCTGCTTGCAGGCTCAGTTCCTCCCAGCGCTCCAGCTCCTGCTCCAGACGGCTCTGCAGCGCCTGCTGCTCCTGATAGAGGGCGTTCAGCTTCTCGGCATCGGTGGCATACTGCGCCATCTCGCCGTCCAGTCGGGCGATGTCCGCCTCCAGCCGGGAGATGGCGGTCTCGCATATAGTCAGCTGCTTCTTCGCCGCCTGTTGGGCGCGGTTGCCGCGGCTGCCGGTCTTTTTCAGTACGGCGGCCTGTGCGGCGGCAGCGGCGGCCGCACAGGCCGCGCGCTCCTCGTCCTTGGTGCGGCGGTACTGCTCGAAGCCCATGGGATAGTCGGTGATAACGCCGTCCGCCAGCTCCCAGACGCGGGTGGCAAAGCGGTTGATGAAGTACCGGTCATGGCTGACGAACAGCAGCGTGCCGTCGAACGCCTCCACCGCCTGCTCCAGCCACTCCCGGGAGTCGATGTCCAGGTGGTTGGTGGGCTCGTCCAGTATCAGCAGGTTGATGCTCTCGTCCATGAGCATACACAGCCGCAGGCGGCTGAGCTCGCCGCCGGAGAGCACACTGACGGACTTGAACACATCCTCGCCGGTGAACTGATAGGCCGCCAGGCGGTTGCGGGCGGACTGGGGCGTGATGTCCAGCTCATAGAGCATGGTGTCCAGAATAGTACGCTCCGGGTGGGCGAAGTGGATGACCTGGGGCAGATAGGCGGCCTTGACCGAGGGGCCCAGGCGGATAACGCCGCTGTCCGGGCGGTCATAGCCGGTGAGCATGTTCAGAAGCGTGGTCTTGCCGGTGCCGTTCTCGCCCAACAGGGCGATGCGCTCGCCGCCCTCGCAGCGGAGGTACACATCGTCGAACAGCCTTTTCTCACCGAAGGCCTTGGAGACACCCTTGATCTGCAGCACCTCGTCGCCCTTGAATTCCCGGCTCTGAAACCGGGCCTCCAGCTTGCGGGCCTTGGTGGGCTTGGCGGTGGTACGCATGCGCTCAATGCGCTTTTCCATGGAAAACGCCCGCTTGTGGAGGGCGTCGTTGCCCATGAACGCCCACAGGTGCATCTGCTCGGCGGCCTTTTCCAGCTGCTGGATCTTCGCCTGCTCCTTCAGATACTGCTTCATCCGCTCCTGATAGCGGCGTTCCTTCTCAATGGCGTAAAAGCTGTAATTCCCGCTGTAAAGTTCCGCCTTACCGTCCTGTATCTCGATGATCCGGGTCACAGTGCGGTCGAGGAAATAGCGGTCATGGCTGATGGTCACCACGGTGCCCCGGAATTTGCGGAGGTATTCCTCCAGCCACTCGGTGGCCTGCAGGTCCAGGTGGTTCGTAGGCTCGTCCAGCAGGAGGATGTCCGTATCCTCCAGAATGAGCCGGCCCAGGTTCACGCGGGTCTTTTCGCCGCCGGAAAGGCAGTCGAAGGGGCGCCGGCGCATCTCACGGGGGATGCTCAGACCGTTGGCGACCTTGTTGACCGCGGTCTCGGTGTCCCAGCCGCCCAGCCCCTCAAATCTGGCGTTCAGCTCGCCGTAGCGGCGGAGGGTGGACTCGTCGCTGTCGCCCTGCTCCATGCGCAGGGCCAGCGCGTCCATCTCGTCCTTCAGCCGGAACATCCGGGCGAAGGACGTCTGCAGCACGTCCTCCACCGTATAGCCCGCCGGGTAGACGGGGATCTGGGAGATGAGCCCCAGACGGCGTCCGGCGGCGATCTGTACCTCGCCCTCATCGGGCTCCAGATCGCCGGTGAGCATGCGAAACACGGTGGTCTTACCGGCACCGTTGCGGCCCAGGAGCCCTACCCGCTCGCCGCTGTCCACCTGGAAAGTCAGGCCGTCCAGTATTCTCTTTTCCAGATCAAAGGACTTGACCAGTCCCGATACGCGAATATCGACCATTTATTGCTTCTCTAATTCCTTTACGATAGTCTCAAAATGCATGGCGCGGGACGCCTTCACCAGCACGGCGGTGCCGGGGGTGAACAATTCCCAGACAGCGGGCAGCGCGGCCTCCACCGTGGGGAACCACAGTGCGTCGGGATTCGTCTCGGTCAGAGACCTCATCTTCTCCCCCACCGCCACGGTGGTAACGGACAGCTGCCGCGTCAACGCGCCCATGTCCCGGTGCGCCTGCGCCGTCAGTTCGCCCAGCTCACCCATGTCGCCCAGCACCGCCACACGGTGGCCCTGACGGCTGGCGGAGAGCATACGGATGCCCTCAGCCATGGACTGTGGATTGGCGTTGTAGCAGTCGTCGATGACCAGGCGGTCATCGGGCAGGCGGATAATGTGCATACGGCTGCCCACCGGGGCGTAGTCCGCCACGCCGGCGGTGATCTCCTCGGGGGTCATGCCCAGGCGCTCGCCGATGGCAGTGGCCATGGCCATGGGGTAGATCATGTAGCTGCCGGGAGAGGAGACCGCCAGATGGTACACGGCCCCGGCGGTGGTAACGATGCAGGCCACGCCCTCCAGGCCGCGGTCGTCCACGTCCGTGACGCGGACATCGCAGTTCTCGCCCATACCGCAGCGCAGGATGGTCTGGGGCAGGGTGACAGTGTTCAGCAGCTCATCATCGCCGTTGAGGACGGCGACGCCCTCCGGGGCGAGGTGCTCGAATATCTCGCACTTGGCCCGCAGGATACCCTGCCGGGTGTTGCCGAGATTCTCGATGTGGGCGTCGCCCACGTTAGTGATAACGGCAATGTCCGGGCGCACCATCTCGCCCAGGTAGCGTATCTCGCCGAAGTGGTTCATGCCTGTCTCGATAACGGCGGCCTGGTGCCGCTCCGTCAGACGCAGCAGGGTCAGCGGCGCGCCGATGTCGTTGTTCAGGTTGCCCTCGGTGCGGAGGGTGCTGTACCTGCGGGAGAGGACGCAGGCGATCATCTCCTTGGTGGTGGTCTTGCCGGCGGATCCGGTGACCTGCACCACGGGGATGTGGAACCGGCCGCGGTACCAGGCGGCCAGCGCCTTCAGCGCCAGACGGGTGTCCGCCACCTGCACATAGAACTTGCCGGGCAGCAGGGTCTCCGGGGCCTTCGCCGTCAGGCAGCCGGCGGCGCCGCTCTCCAGTGCCTTGCCGATGTAGGCGTGGCCGTCGAAGCGCTCGCCCACCAGCGGGATGAACATGGTGTCCGGCTGTACGGCGCGGCTGTCGGTGGTGACGCCGGTGACGGGCGCGCCGTCCTGCAGCAGGGTGCCGCCCACGGCGGCGCATATCTCCTGTGGGAACAGCGGCCTCATGCGCGCGCCGCCTTCCGCGCCTCCAGGGACAGTTCCACGATCCTCTCGCACAGGGCGCCGTAGTCCAGTCCCACCTGGGCGGCCTCCTGGGGCACCAGGCTGGTGGGGGTCATGCCCGGCAGGGTGTTGATCTCCAGACACCAGGCCTGGCCGTTTTCATCCAGAATGAAGTCGGCGCGGGAGTAGACGCTGAGGCCCAGGCCGCGGTAGAGTTTCAGTGCCATCTCGCCCACCTGGTGCCACTCCTCGTCGGTAATGGGGGCGGGGCACAGCTCTATGGCGCCGTCCTTCTGATACTTGCTGGCGTAGTCGAAATATTCACCACGGGGGATGATCTCCACGGCGGGGAGATAGTCGTCGCCCAGCAGGGCGATCTGTATCTCGCGGCCCTTGATCTTCTTTTCCACCACCACGTGGTCGCCGTAGCGCAGCAGGTCGCGGAGAGCCGTCTCCAGCTGCGCCTTGGTGTCGGGCAGCTCCACGCCGATGGAGCTGCCGCCGTTGACGATCTTCACGGCGCAGGGGACCTCCAGTTCCTGTACCAGGCGGGGGATGTCGGCCTCTGTATAGTACACGTCACGCCAGGGGGCGGTACGGATACCCAGGGAGTCCATCATGCGCTTGGTAACGGCCTTGTCCATGGCCATGCCGCTGGCCAGATAGCCGGAACCGGTATAGGGCACGCCCAGCAGGTCGAGGGTGGCCTGGATGCGGCCATCCTCGCCGCAGCTGCCGTGGAGCGCCAGGAACACCACGTCCGCCATGCGGCACACGGTCAGCACGTCCTTGCCCAGCAAACTGGGACTCTTGTCCTTACGGCTGCGGCGCACGGCCTCCAGGTCGGGCTCGGTGCGCTCCACCCTGCTCTGTCCGCACAGGCCGTCCGGGGCGTCAAAGATGTCCTCCAGCGCGCCGTCGTAGTTCTCCAGGCCCAGGAACATATCCACAAGGATGGCCTTGTGCCCCCGCTCACGCAGGGCTCTGCACACGCCGGTGCCGCTGGTCAGCGCCACCTGGCGCTCGGTGGACAGGCCGCCCGCCAATACCACGATATTCATATGCGTTCCCTCGCTTTCAGGCGGCGCAGGGGAAAAATGACCCTGCGCCCCCATGATTTGATGGTATATTATAGCACAGTACGGCGGTGATTACAACCGATTTTCCCTCACAGGGGGTAACAGGGGTGTAAACAAACAGAAAACTCCCCCGGCACGTACCGGGGGAGCGGAATATAGCCGTGCTACCGCAGCCAGTCGGGCTTCGCCCGGCCGTGGGCGCCGGAGACCAGTCCCATGGCGGCAAACAGCATCACCAGCGACGAACCGCCGTAGCTGATGAAGGGCAGCGTCAGGCCGATGACCGGCATGACGAACAGGCACATGCCCACGTTGACGATGACCTGGAAGATGATGATAGAGGCCACACCGATGCAGACGTAACTCTCCAGCCGGGTCTTGGCGTGGCGCGCCACGTAGATACAGCGAAGGACGATAGCTGTCAGCAGCGCCAGCGTCAGCAGGCAGCCCACCAGCCCCAGCTCCTCGCCTATCACGGAGAAGATAAAGTCCGTGTGGCGGTGCGGCAGGCTGGACGCCGCCTCGCTCTGGGTCTGGACGCCCTTGAAAAGCCCCTGGCCGAATATCTTGCCGCCGCCCAGAGTCAGAAGGCTGCGGGTCTGCTGCCAGCCGGTATTCAGGGGGTCGTAACTGTGGTCGAACAGGACGATGAAGCGGTTTTTCATATACGTGTCCATGAGGTTCAGGTCCCACATGGCGTAGAACAGCAGCGCCGCCGCGCCGCCGCCGATGAGGAACCAGCGCAGCGCCACGCCTGCCACAAAGCACATACAGGCAAAGATGAACAGGAACACCAGGGCGCTGCCCATGTCGGCGGATATTTTGTAGTACAGCACGAAGATGACGCCGAAATGCACCGCCAGCATGGCCACGGAGGGGATGGACTTCAGGTCGCGGTTCTCCTTCAGCCACGAGAGCTGCTTGGCCAGCACCAGGATGAACGTCAGCTTGACGATCTCCGCCGGCTGGATATTCACCGGCAGGAACGGGAACTCCAGCCAGGCGCGGTTGCCGGTGTTGCCCTCCACGCCGAAGGGCGTCAGCAGCAGGAGGATGAACGCCACGCCCACCAGGAATATCCACTTCCAGTACTTCACCAGTTCGCCCACGTCGATCTGGGACACCACCAGGTACAGCACCACGCCGATGAGCAGGGATGCCGTCTGCACCAGCATATAGCGGTTGGTGTGCATGTAGCGGGTAGCGCTGGTGACCATCAGTATACCGAACAGCGACGCGCCGCAGCACAGCGCCAACAGCAGCAGATCGGCCTGCCGCAGCACATCGTTGAACAGATCGCGTATACGGCGCAGCATGGCAGCACCTCCCTTCCGGTTTTTTCTGCCTTAGTGTACCACAATAAGTTTTCCGTGTAAACCGCCGTTTCGCTCTTTTCTTTTTGGGAATGTCGTGCTATAATAAATCGATTTGAGGCAAGGGAGGTGCGCCCATGGAATATCTGTCCCACAGTCCGGAGGATACCGAGCATATCGGCGAGGAGTTGGGCAGGACACTCTCCCCCGGCAGCGTGGTGGCCTACCGCGGCGGGCTGGGCATGGGCAAGACCGCCTTTACCCGCGGGTTGGCGCGAGGTCTCGGCTGTACCGGCCGGGTCACCAGCCCCACATTCACCATCGTCAATGAGTACAGCGGCACCGTGCCCCTGTTTCATTTCGATATGTACCGGCTGGACAGCTCCGACGATCTGTTCGACATCGGGTGGGAGGATTACCTGACCCGGGGCGGCGTGTGCGCCGTGGAGTGGTCAGAACGGGTGACGGACGCCCTGCCGGAGGACACCCTGTGGGTGGACATCGCACGGGGCAGCGGCGAAAACGACCGCATCATCACCATCACGGGAGGCGAGACACGTTGAAGATACTGGCACTGGAGACCTCGGCCAAGAGCGTGTCCGTGGCCGTGACGGAAAACGGCACCCTGCTGGCGCAGGCGTATCAGAACCGGGGGCTGACCCACAGCGTCACCCTGATGCCCCTGCTGGACGGCATGCTGCAGAGCGCTGGGCTGACCCTGGACGATATGGATGCCATCGCCGTGGCCCATGGCCCCGGAAGCTTCACCGGCATACGCATCGGCGTGTCCGCCGCCAAGGGTCTGGCCTGGGCAAAGGGTCTCCCCTGCTGCGGCGTGTCCACGCTGGAGGCCATGGCCTACAGCGTCACGGACTTCGAGGGCGTCATCGCCGGCGCCATGGACGCCCGGCGGCAGCAGGTGTATAACGCCTTTTTCCGGTGCGAGAACGGCCGCGTCACGCGGCTGTGCGACGACCGGGCGGTGTCCGCCGAGCAGGCGGCCCAGGAGCTGGCTGCCATGCCGGAGCCGAAGCTCATCGTCGGCGACGGCGCGGAGCTTCTGTACGGCTGCCTGCAGCAAAGCGGCACGGTGTGTCGGTTGGCCTCCCCCCTGCACCGGTATCAGAGCGCGGCGGGCGTGGCGCTGGCAGCGGAGCACATGGCCGCCCGGGGCCTGACCTGCACGGCGCAGGAGCTGCAGCCCGTGTACCTGCGGCTCAGTCAGGCGGAACGTGAGCGGCTCGCCAGGGGTCTGCCGCTGACGGTGGAATAAGTCAAGTATACCCTAAAATTTACATATACACGGAGGAGAACATCATGTACAGCGAAAAGGTCCACATCATGAACCATCCCCTGGTGGCGCACAAGCTGACCATCATGCGGGACGAGAACACCAGCGTCAAGGATTTCCGCGAGCTGGTATCCGAGATCGGTATGCTCATCACCTACGAGGCTACCCGCGACCTGCCCCTGACCACCAAGCACATCAAGACCCCCATCTGCGAGATGGACGCGCCCACCCTGGCGGGCCGTAAGTTCGTGGTGGTGCCTATCCTCCGTGCCGGTCTGGGTCTAGTGGACGGCGTGCTGCGCATGGTGCCCTCCGCCCGTGTGGGCCACATCGGTATGTACCGCGATGAGGAGACCCTGGAGCCCCATCCCTACTTCTGCAAGATGCCTAAGGACGTGGCCGAGCGCGACGTGCTGATCGTGGACCCCATGCTGGCCACCGGCGGCTCCGCCGCGGAGGCCATCGGCGAGATGAAGAAGTTCGGCTGCAAGCACATCAAGCTGATGGTGCTGGTGGCGGCTCCCGAGGGCATCGAGCACATACAGAAGCTGTACCCCGACGTGGACATCTACGCCGGTGCGCTGGATGACCACCTGAACGAGCGCGGCTATATCGTCCCCGGTCTGGGCGATGCCGGCGACCGCATCTTCGGCACGAAGTAAGTACATAGTCCTGCGCAAAGTCCCGGTCCTGTCTGGACCGGGGCTTTGTTCATTACCGCCGGACTTGTTATCCGGCGTTTTTTGCGGTATACTATTCCAAAAACCATCGCACAGAAAGGAACGGCCCCATGAAACGACACCCCAAAGCCCCGCCCACCAGCGCACAGCTGAAGGCCATCATCAAGCGCCAGCCCGCCGTGTTCGCCGTATA
This sequence comes from uncultured Oscillospiraceae bacterium, assembly GCA_934590325.1. Taxonomy (GTDB): domain Bacteria; phylum Bacillota; class Clostridia; order Oscillospirales; family Oscillospiraceae; genus Vescimonas. The sequence continues at coordinate 55,473 of CAKTOW010000002.1, read as the reverse complement.
TACGATGCTGCGGCTGATCGTGCTGGCCACGCTGGTATCCTCCGTCATCCGCGGCGAATACGAAAGCGCGTTCATCTGCCTTCTGGTGCTGGTGCTGTTCATGCTGCCCTTCTTCATCCAGCAGAACTTCGGCATCGAGCTGCCGTCCACCTTGGAGATCATCATTCTCCTGTTCATCTTCGCCGCGGAGATACTGGGCGAACTGAAATGCTACTTCATCACCTACCACCACTGGGACACCATGCTCCACACCACCACCGGCTTTCTCTGCGCAGCCACGGGCTTCGCTCTTATCGACATCCTCAACCGCAACAGCCGTATCAAGTTCCAGCTGTCCCCTATCTACGTGGCGCTGGCGGCCTTCTGCTTCTCCATGACCGTGGGCGTGCTGTGGGAGTTCTTCGAGTTCGGCATGGACAGGCTGTTCCTGATGGATATGCAGAAGGACACCGTGGTGCAGTCCATCACCTCCGTGATGCTTGACCCCACCAACAGCAATATCCCCGTCACCATCGACAATATCACCTCCGTGCAGGTGAACGGACAGGACTTGGGCTTCGGCGGCTATCTGGACATCGGGCTGTACGACACCATGAAGGACCTGTTCGTGAACTTCATCGGCGCGGTGGTGTTCAGCACCATCGGGTACTTCTATATCAAGCACCGGGGCCGGGGCAAGCTGGCCAAAGCGTTCATCCCCACCATCACGGAGGAAACGGAGAGCGCGGCGGAGCTGCCGGAGAGCCGCCCGGAAACAGAAGAATAAAACGCAAAGTCCCCCGTTTCGGCCTGAAACGGGGGACTTGCGCAAAAAAGAAAACCACGACTTTCGTCGTGGTTTTCCTGTGGTGGAGATAAGCGGGATCGAACCGCTGACCTCTTGAATGCCATTCAAGCGCTCTCCCGGTTAGTGCGGTTACATACCCCCCTAAACCGGGTCAAATGAGCGCTTCAATACGCGGGCAACCCCAAAACACACCCTGAATGTCTTTCATTATAGTCAAAGAAAGCCCGTATATCAAGGAAAATAATTTTTCGGCTTTGCGTCCCTCCACGGCATGATATAATTTTTGTGTCCATGTTGGAAAGGAGGTGCAGGCATGGAAAAAGAATATATTGCCGGAGAGCCCCAACGATACGAAATTGGCGGTCGAGTTTTTATCGTTGAGCCACGGTACAGGAAAGACGGTGAAAGCATGGCAGACATCTTGCTAAAGCTGATGTTTGCCGACTTGGACGAAGAGATGCGAGCAGCAAATAAAACTACAACGGACTAAAATTGAAAGTATCAATCTGGCAGTCAGCAAGAGGTTTTTATTCTAACAAAAGCTCCCGTTGCCTAAATCTTTATAGGCAGCGGGAGCTTGTTTTGGGATGTAATCTAAATCACTGTCATCCCACATTGATCTTATTTGATTGTCTTAAGTGCGCTTTTGATGTCATTGATGAAAAATGCAAGGAGTTTTCCTTTCTTTACTTTTTTCAAGCCCAAGTCTTTTCTCATTTCATTCATTATCTCTTCCATTAACAGCAGGTTATTTTGTGCAAACCCTGGGTTTGCACCATTCTCTCGAAATTTAACCCATTTATTTACAACACGAGAAGACCCCCAAAGGGTGATTTGTCTTGAGAATTGGGATAAATCAGTCAACATTTGAGCTTCTGTATAGCTATTGGGCTTTTTGGCGTTTTGCTGTATTTTGTAGATCATATCCACAAATTGCCCGTAAGGTTCCTCTCTCTTTTTTGCAAGATATTCTTGTCGACTTTTCTTATACTCAATACGCTTTGCAACGACCGAACTAATCAAAACGCCAATGATAGAAACGCTACCTGTTATAAGTGCAACTATAACTACTGCGTCAAGTTTGGATGTAAGGGATGCTAACCAATCTACGCCAGACTTTATGCCAATTATAATATACTTTGCGGCACCATAAAGAAGGCAACCAATTACTGCAACAAGAACTAAAAGGACTAATAGACTAATCATGACGTTTAAACGAGGGTGTTTTTCTGCAAAGGTCTTATTGTCAGTTTTTATCATGTTTCCCATAATCATATCTCCAGATACTAATACAAGAAATAGCTATGTCATCACAGTACGCACTCTCAGAGCAGATGCTTATTCAATGTATTGAGCGATTCTATGGCAGTCATTTTCAAACAAGTCTTTCCTCTGCAACAGAATTTCATAACCGTAATCATAGGCTGGGGAGGGAAAAAGGTTGGCACTTTCCAATAGATTGCCAGACCCAATCCATGATAGGACATTATCAATTCTAAGACGAACAATCCCAACTACATTTGCAGAAATGTCGAAAGAATCTGCTGGATCGTGTGTATTACGGCGAACGACCAATCCATGTTGTGCATGTGGGCGAAGGAAAATGGAGGGTAACGAGGATCTCAAATCGATAGTGATTATTTCATTACCTACATATATTCCGCGCTCGACAGGTGCTGCGTTATTATCTACTGCTACAAGTAGCATATATTGATATATTTCTGCTTCAGGATCATCGGAAGTAACTAAATCAATAGGATTGATAGTTCTTTTTTGATAACAGCAATACTCTGATAGATTTTTAATTTTCTTAAACTGATTAAGTCCAAACCATAAAGCAATCCAATGATTATCAACTAAATCAATAAAATGTGTAGAATATCCGTAGTGCTGAAGAAGTGCTTCAACAATAAGTGAAGGATTTCTTTTACCTTTAAAACCCGATAGTTTTGCTGTGCCAGAAAACTTTTTATCAGAAATTGCGTTTTTTATTGCAGTATTTAAAGCTTCTTCAAACCTGCTATAGTTTGGATTGCGAGCAATACTGGGCAATAGCGTTTGATGTAAATGAACTTCCCCGCGATAATAAACATCGCCATACTCAGTGTTTAAAAATTTTGCATAGCCAATTAACTGATTTAATGCTCGATAGTCAGATACCTCGAAAACCGGGACTTCGTGTTGAGATGAAAACTTATGTATGCTAACCTTCTTTATATATGGACTTGAAATGTTCTGAACAATTTTGGGCGAGAATTTTTTCGGTGGCCTTTTTTGTTGAACTTTTTTTGTAGCAGCTTTTGATAACTTCATCTCTTCACCTACCTAAAAACATTTGTTTCGACACTACAATTATCTAAAATAATATTATAATCGGCACAACATAATATATCAAGAATAAGTTGAGAACAACGCCGCCCAACAGGACAACGGGCGGCGTTTTCATATATAAAACCATGAAGGGAGGTCACTTCCACCCGGCCAGTCTGCGGACTGGCTTTTTTCATGCCACGAAAAGGAGGTTTGCAAATGGCAGATGATAAGAAAAACATTCCCGAGGCAGCCCCGCCCGCCGAGGCTCCCGCTCCCACGGTAGAAAATGCCGTTGTGCCGGAGCAGCCTGCGCCCGAGCCTGCGCTGACCGATGCAGAGGTGGTCATGCTGGAGCATGAGGGGCAGGCGGCACTCTTTGAAATGGGTGAGGCCGTGCCTGATCCCGCCGACGCTGTTACCCACGCCGAGGCGGAGGAGCCTGCCGCACCCGAAGTCCCCAAGGCCGAAAAGGAACAGGAGCAGCCGCCCAATCCCGGCAAGGATGCCCACGCCCCGGCACATTCCGGCAAGGTGGTGGATTTTGCCGCTGCCCGTGACGAGGCGGCCAAGGAGGAGAAAAAGGCAGCCAAGCAGAAGCCGCCCACGGAAAAGGACAAGGCCGCCAAGCCCGGCAGAGGCCGTCCACCCAAGGATGGCAAGGCCGCTCCCGATAAGGCCAAGCCGCCCAAACCTCGGGACAAAAAGTCCCAAAGCAAGCCCGCCCCGGAGAAGCCTGCCGTGGATAAGGGCGGCGCTCCCGCTGGTGCGGAGATCACGCCGGAGCCGTCTGCGCCCCGCGATGCCACCCGTGCCGAAAAAGAGGAGATCGTCTATCTCAACCTGTCTGACCTGCACCCGTTCAAAAATCATCCCTTTGGTGTCCGGGACGATGCGGAGATGCAGGGGCTTGTGGAGTCGGTCAAGGCGGCGGGCGTCAATCAGCCCGCGCTGGTGCGTCCCCGTGAGGATGGCGGCTATGAGATCATCGCAGGCCACCGCCGCCAGCGGGCAAGCGAACTTGCCGGATTTGCGAATATGCCGTGTATCGTCCGCAACATGACGGACGATGAAGCCATCCTCGCCATGACGGATGACAACCTCCGCCACCGTGAGCGCATTTTGCCCACGGAAAAGGCGCAGTCGCTGAAAATGCAGGTGGAGGCCATCAAGCACCAAGGCTCCCGCCCCGGCGAGGAGGACAAGGACGCCGGAAAACGCTCCACGCAGGTCGTGGGAGATCGCAACGGCATGAACTACAAGCAGGTGCAGCGGTATATCCGCCTGACCGAGCTTGTGCCGGATTTGCAGAAAATGGTGGACGAGAAAAAGCTGGCGTTCACCCCGGCGGTGGAGATCTCATTCATCCGCCCCAAAAATCAGAGGTATATCGCCGTGTCCATCGAGGGGCAGCAGTCCTCGCCCTCGCTGTCGCAGGCACAGAAAATGCGGGAGCTGGACAAGGACGGCAAACTCAACGGCGATGTGATCGACGGTATTCTGTCGCAGGAGAAAAAGGAGGTAGACAAGGTGATCATCAATAGTGCGGAACTGGAAATGTATTTTGGTAAGGATAAGTCTCCGAGAGAAATGAAGGACAAGATCATTTCTCTGCTGGATGACTGGAAAGCCAAGCAGCCGCCCGAGCTGGGCAAGCCCGAGAAGAAAACGGATCTTGAAAAGTGACCTTGGGACTTTTTGTCCCAAGGTCTTTCATTTCCCCGAATGGCTCTTTGGGCTATATCCTCCAGAGCCGCCCCCTTTCCCAAGAATGGGAAAGGGCGTGGGGTTTGGGTTGACCTACTACATTATAAATTGGAGGTTTTTACAATGAAACGACCCCTCGCATATATTACCGCCGCATGGTGCGGCAGCGACCACGAAAACACGAAGCTGGCGGCGCAGTATTGCCGCACGGTGTATGAGGCGGGCTTTTCGCCTATCTGCCCGACGCTCTATCAGCCGCTTTTCCTCAATGACGCCGTTCCCGAGGAGCATAAGAGCGGTATCGACATGGGGCGCGACCTGCTCCGCCGCTCTCATGTGCTGGTGGTGTGCGGTCATACCGTCACCGAGGCCATGAAGAACGACATCGCCGTTGCCCAGCGGCTCGGGATCACCGCCACCACCCTTGAGGGCATTTTGACCGTCAAGGGACAGGGGCGCAGATAAGATGACGGCGCTCCGGCTGGGGAGCCTGTTCGATGGGATCGGCGTGTTCCCGCTGGCGGCGGTGCGCTGCGGCATTGAGCCGGTATGGGCAAGCGAGATCGAAAAAGCCCCTATCTCCATCACCAAGCGCCACTTTCCCGATATGGCGCATTTGGGGGATGTGACAAAGCTGGACGGGCGGGAGATCCCGCCCGTCCATATCATCACCTTTGGCTCACCGTGTCAAAATCTCTCGCAGATCGGCAACCGCAAGGGGCTTGCGGGAGAAAAGTCCAGCCTGTTCTTTCAAGCCATCCGCATTATCCGTGAAATGAGGGAGGCGACAAATGGTCTATTTCCAGCAATCGCTGTTTGGGAAAATGTCATGGGAGCGTTTTCATCAAATGACCGGATGGATTTTAGAGCCGTCCTATCCGCTTTCACAGACACCGATGTTTCAATGCCTGCTTCTGGAAGATGGGCAGGAGCCGGAATGGTGCGAGGGCGAACGCCTGACCTCTGCTGGCGGCTCATGGACGCCCAGCATTGGGCAAGCCCCCGGCTGGCACGACGGCAGCGCATCTTTCTTGTGGCAGACTTTGGAGGACGGCGTTCCCACGAAATACTTTTTAAGCCCCGCACAATGCAGTCACTTCCTGCATTTGGCGGAGATCGCGGGCTGCCCGCCGCCTGCGGAGATCGAGGCTCTTTTATTGAAGCAGGGTGGCGCGTACCAATCACCCGACCCTTTCAATGCTTCCGTATGCGGGCGTCCGCCAAGGAGCGGACGAAAACAGCGTTCCGAAACAGCTTCGGACTGCCAACTGACCCTTTTCCCACTCTGTTATAATCGCATTGATAATACCCTCGACGAGCCGCAGCTCGCTCTCGCTGAGGGAATTAAGCAGAATGTTGATCCGCTTCTTTGCGGCTTCATCGGCGCTCATATCGGGGTAGAAGTATTCATCTACTGACAGGTCGAACATGGTTGCCAGTTGATAGAAAATATCTAAGCTCGGATGTTGACCGTCGTTTTCGTGGTACATGACAGTACGAGTGTCCCGCCCGATGATGTCGGCCAGTTGCTCCTGTGTCATGCCTTTCTTCTCACGGGCTTTCTTAATCGCAAGCCCCATCGGACGAAAATCAAATTTGCGTTCGCTTTTTTCGTTCTTCATGCCATCACCACCTGATGTAATTTTACATTTCGGGTGATAGTATTTGAACGGCATATAATTTCGTACTTACTCATTTTTAATTTCGTATTCACGGTGATATTGACTTTTTGAAGCAGGCTTCACGCCATTCGATACTTCTTCATTCTCTCAAGTGATCACACTTGACAAAACGGGTCTACAGGTGTTAGACTATAAGTGCGGGTCTAATATTTGTAGACCCGCAAGGAGGATTATAATGAAAAATTACAAACTTGGAGATATGGAGTTGGAGTTTGCTAACTTAATCTGGGAGAACGAGCCGATTTCCTCTGGAGGATTGGTACAGCTTTGTGAGCAGAAATTCTCTTGGAAGAAATCCACCACATATACGATGCTGAAACGCCTTTGTGATAAGGGCATTTTTCAAAACAATTCGGGCAATGTCGTTTCTGTCCTTTCAAAGCAGGAGTGGTTTACGAAGCAAAGTGAGGGCTTCGTGGAAGAAACATTCAACGGTTCTCTGCCGCAATTCTTAGTGGCGTTTACCCGCCGCAAAAAGCTCTCAAAGCAGGAAATCGCTGAAATACAGAAAATCATCGACCAAAACGCAGAGGAATGACTATGAGCGACAAAGTATTTCTCGATATTGTAAATATGAGTATTACAGGCAGCTTCGCTATCTTAATTATTATGTTGGCACGGCTGCTGCTGAAAAAAGCTCCAAAGGTTTTCTCCTACGCATTATGGTTTGTTGCCTTTTTCCGTCTGCTTGTCCCCGTTTCCTTTGAAAGCGTTTTGAGCATATTACCGTTCAACACAACGCTGCTTTCTACGGATATGCTTTACATTGAAACCCCTTATGTGGAAACGGGCGTAAAAGCAATAGACAGCGTAATCAACCCTGTTGTAGCAACTGAGATTTTCGGTTCTACCGCAAATGTATATCAGATATTTGCCTTTTGGGGGAAGATTATCTGGTTCATCGGCGTTTTGGCGTTTTGCCTGTATAGCATACGCTCATATTCCAAACTCAAAAAGAAATTACAGAGTGCCGTCCTTCTTCGGGATAATATTTATATTTCGCAAGTAATCAGCACGCCCTTTGCGCTTGGATTGCGAAATCCAAAAATATACTTGCCGAGCAATTTGGCTGACGCACAGGAATATGTAATTGCCCACGAACAGACGCATCTCGCTCGGCGTGATAACCTTGCAAAAATATTGGGATATGTGGTTCTTATCCTGCATTGGTTTAACCCTCTTGTATGGCTTGCGTTCAAGCTGTTCGTTACCGATATGGAAATGTCCTGCGATGAAAGCGTAATCAGAAATTCAAAGGAGGATATTCGCAAAGAATACAGCCGGTCGCTTTTAGAGCTTTCTATTGAAAAAAGCACACTTGGCGTACCGATGGCGTTTGCCGAGGGAAATCCCAAAGAAAGGATAAAGAATGTTATGAAATCAAACACGAAAAAAATCATTGGCTTTGCAGGCTTAGGGGCGGTAATCTTAATTGCGGTCATTGCAATATGCCTTATTCCTAATCGTCCGCAGTATGCGACGGTAAAAGAAATTTTTGCCGAAATCCCCGCCATTCCCAACCCGCCCGCACCACACGCAGAAGTAAGGGTATCCGATAGTAGCGCAGATATTACAAACAGCGAAGCTTACAATCAACTGCTGACCCTTATGGACAGTATTGAGATCAACACGCAAGAAGTCAAAAAAGGCCCTTGGATAAGTAACGACAACGGCTTTGATCTTGTAGTAGCTGGCACAAATGCAATTATCCTTTATCGCACTGACGGTACGAAACATTCTATCATCAATTTCACTGATGACTACTCTAAAATTTGGATAGAAACACAGGCTATACCGTCTTACACTTATAATGTCAAAGACCCGGCAGAAGTGCAAAAGGGACTTGCAGAGTTTCTTAACATAGGAAATTGAGAGATTTGGATTATGCAGGAAATACATTTTCTACGCTGCCCAGTTTGCAGAAATAAGACAAGGGTACAGATTAGGGATGACACAGAGTTAAAAAAGTTCCCCTTGTTCTGCCCTAAATGTAGGCAGGTAACGCTTATTGATGTAATAAAACTAAATACAACAGTAATCACAGAGCCAGACGCATAGACGCAGAGCCGATAACCCGTAGCCAAGAGGCACACGGTTTATCGGCTCTTTTCTTTTGATAGCAACTGCGCTGGTATCACAACAAGACCGTTGCAATCGGCCTTGCGGCGCAGAACGGCGGTTTTGAAATATTGTATTTCAAGCCGCCGTTTTCCTTTTGAAAAAATGGATCAACGGAGGGTGTGATAAAGTCGCCCTTTTTTAAGGATACGGCGGTGTCCGAGGAGGTATCGCCGTGTCCGTTTTGCTTTTTCATAGCGTCCATGATCTGCACCAGCTAAAAAAAGCGTAGCCCCTCCATCGGAGCAGTCCGGCTTTGGAAGTGAAATTAAATATCATGTAACAAGAAATTTTCTTGCTTGCGTCCGCATAGCGTCATGCTATGCGGGCGTTTTTATATGCCTGCACCTTGGGACGATTTGTCCCAAAGCAGCCAGCCCCGGCTGCCGATCCCCGCCGTTCCTCCGTTCTGTTCACCCACCCACACATGAACCGAATGGAGGAAATACAAATGACGACCATCAATCTGAAGGACTTTTACGCTTGGTACACCCATGATGAATACATCGAAGTTTCCGACGAAGTGGCCGCCGAGCTGAAGGCGGACAAGCTGTATGAGGCAGCCTATCAGCGGCGCACGACCCGCAATAAGGCGCAGTATTCCCTCGACTGTGACGATGGGATCGAATACTCGGCCTGCCTGCATGAGCCGACGCCGCAGGAGCTTCTGGATCGCATGGAGCTGTTCGTCCACCTGTGGAACGCCCTCAACTCTCTGCCGGAGGTGCAGGGCGTCCGGGTAGAGGCGCATCTGATCCTCGGCAAGAGCTACCGCCAGATTGCCCGGGAGCAGGGCGTTGACAAGAGCGCCGTTCGCCATTCCGTCAAAAGCGGCAAGGCGGCCATGAGAAAATATTTGAAAAAATTTCTCTAAGGGTATCTCCATTTGCCCGATTTTTGTCCTTGGTATATGAGAGGTAGTTTTCACTTCTCCGCAGCAAGGTAGTTGATGCTCCGTCACGGATCGTCGCTGTCCGCTGTGAGGGAGCGCCGCATTGAATATGAGCTGTCTTATGACAGGCCAACAGGAGCGGGTGCGGCGCTCCCGTCTTTCAAAAACACCTTGGGACATTTCGTCCCAAGGTCATAAGCCGCAGGCCAGCGCTTTTATGAGGCGCTGGCCTTTCCCTGTTGCCGAGAATTGAAAAGGAGGTCTTTATGCAGCAGAGAAAACAACATACCGCATTTGCTGTGGATGGCTACGCCATCACCGCCAGCTTTGCAGACTGCAAAAATGCGGCAGCGCTCCATCATGTAAAGCAGATTTTACTATCTTCCTTTGCCAACAATACGGCAAAAAATAGCTCCGGCGACATCCTTGCAATCCCTCCCGAACAGAGGGATAATAATAGTGGGGGTAGTCCCTATGTACCTTGAAAACTTCATATTCCCCGCGTATTGATTGCGTTCTTTCATTGACCCATCGACAAATGAAAGGACGGATCAATATGATAGAAAACAGAATGATGACAGGTAATCGGGTTGATTGCCTATACCGCGTGTCCACCGACAAGCAGGTGGACTACAACGACAAAAGCCAAGCCGACATTCCCATGCAGCGCAGAGAGTGCCATCGCTTCTGTGAAAAAATGGGCTGGACGATTGTTCACGAGGAACAGGAGGACGGTGTGTCCGGGCATAAGGTTAGAGCCGAAAACCGGGACAAGCTGCAAATCATCAAGGAGCGTGCCAAGCAGGGGAAATTCGATATTCTGCTTGTGTTCATGTTTGACCGCATCGGGCGTATCGCTGACGAAACGCCTTTCGTGGTGGAATGGTTTGTTAAGAACGGCATCCGGGTCTGGAGTACGCAGGAGGGTGAGCAGCGTTTTGATAATCACACGGACAAGCTCACCAACTACATCCGCTTTTGGCAGGCTGACGGCGAAAGCGAAAAGACTTCAATTCGCACAAAAACCGCTCTCGGCCAGCTCGTCGAGGATGGCGGTTTCAAGGGCGGTCTTGCTCCTTATGGATATGACCTTGTAAAGAGTGGGCGCTTCAATAAACGCAAGCACGAGGTTTTTGAGTTGGCTGTCAACGAGGCCGAGGCCGCTGTGGTACGGATTATCTTTGACAAATATGTGCTTGAGGGTTTCGGCGCTCAACGGATCGCCACTTACCTAAATAACCTTGGCTATCGGGCGAGGACGGGTAAAATGTGGCATCACGCCAGCGTCCGGGGTATCATTTGCAATCTTACATATACCGGGGTGCTTCGCAGCGGCGAAAGCCGCTCCCAAACGCTGCCCCATTTGCAGATCATAGCGCCGGAGCTGTTTGAGGCCGCACAGCACATTCGTACCTCCCGCGCCAACTCCGCCGAACAGGAACGGCGTGTACCGCTGAATACCCGTGGTCAGTCCTTGCTGGCCGGGAATGTCTTTTGCGGGCATTGTGGCTCCCGGCTGGCGCTCACCACCAACGGCAAGGCTTATCCGTGCAAGGAAGATGCTCACCGCATTGTAAAGCGTGTGCGGTATATCTGCTACGGCAAGACACGCAAGCAAACCGAGTGTGACGGGCAAACGGGCTACACGGCGCATATCCTTGACGGTATCATTGATAAGGTGGTGCGGCAGATCTTTGAGCGGATGAAAGCGATCCCCAAAAGCGAGATCGTCAATATCCGTTATCGTGAAAAGATGGAAGAACGGAAGGCGCTTCTCAAAAGTGCTAAATCCGACTATGCCAAAGCTGCCGCCGAGCTTGATACGCTCCGGGCGGAGGTCATTAAATCCCTCCGGGGCGAAAGCGCTTTTCCGCAGGACTTGCTTAGTTCTCTGATCTCTGACTGTGAGACAAAATGTCTCGAAGTTCAGCATACTATGGAGGCGGCGCAGGCGGCCTACGACGAGGGACAGGCCATGCTGGACACCTTAAACGCTCAGTACAACGATATTATCTCATGGGCGGATATGTACGACAGCGCCAGCATGGAGTCAAAGAAAATGATCGTGAGCTGCCTGATCCGGCGTGTGGAGGTGTATCGGGACTATCGGCTGCATATCGACTTCAACATTGACTTTGAGCAGTTCAGCGCTGGGCTGGACATTTCGGCAATCGCCGCATAAGAAAAGCCCGCTTCAAAAGAGAAGTGGGCATAAAACAAAAAACTCGCTTTTTTCAAAGCAAGTCTTTATTAAGAATACTCAGCGCACCCGTTTGGTGGAGATAAGCGGGATCGAACCGCTGACCTCTTGAATGCCATTCAAGCGCTCTCCCAGCTGAGCTATACCCCCATATAAGGGGTGCGCTGAGTAATTTCTTATTCAATTAGTGCGGGGGTTGTTTACCGCTTCAACCGGGCTCCCAGCTGAGCTATACCCCCACATCGGGTGGTCGGCGCTGCCGACTTGCTTAATATAGCAGACAGTGGGGCAAATGTCAACCCCCAATTTTTCTTTTTTCCGGGTTTTTCCTGAAATTCCCGGTCGAGGGTACAAACGCGGGCTATCCACCTGCGGCGGGCAGAGAAAAGGGAGAGGCTCACGCCTCTCCCCTGCTGCATCAGACTTTCAGCTTGTCCTTCTTCACCTCGTTGAGGCTGGCCATCACCATGCCCGTCAGAGCGAACAGGGCGATAACGTTGGGCAGGACGATGAAGTTATTGAACATATCGGTGACCTCCCACACGAAGTCACTGCCGGTAACGGTGCCCAGGAAGATGAACACCAGGGCGATGACGGTGTAGATCACGCTGCAGAGCTTGCCGTTCTTCTTGCCGAACAGATAGTTGGCGTTGATCTTACCGAACAGGTTCCAGCTGAGGATGGTGGAGAAGGCAAAGAACAGCAGGCAGACCGCCACGAACTTGGCGCCCAGGCTGGCGCCGAACACGGAGCCGAAAGCGGTCTGGGCCAGGTTGGTCTTGCCGATGCCGTCAGGAACGGCGCCGGTGGCCAGGATGCCGTCCTTGGTATACAGGGTGCAGATAATGACCAGGGCGTTGAGGGTCAGCACCACGAAGGTATCAACAAACACGCCGATCATAGCCACGACGCCCTGATCGTGGGCGTGAGCCACATTGGCCTGGGCGTGGGCGTGGGGGGTGGAGCCCATACCGGCCTCATTGGAGAACAGACCGCGCTTGGCGCCCTGGCTGATGGCGGTCTTTAGGGCGTAGCCGAAGCCGCCGCCGATGATGGCCTGGGGCTGGAAGGCGTACTTGAAGATCATGCCGAAGGTGGCGGGGACGTACTTGGCGCGGCAGACGAGGATAGCCAGACCGCCCAGCAGGAAGATACCGGCCATGACAGGCACCAGCTTCTCGGTGACCGCGGCCAGACGCTGCACACCGCCCAGGAAGATGACGGCGCAGATGACCACCAGGATGATACCCATGACCCAGGAGGGGACGCCGAAGGCGGTCTCCATAGTGGAGCCGATGGAGTTGGACTGCACCATGCAGCCCATGAAGCCCAGCGCCAGGATAATGGATACGGCGAAGAAACCGGCCAGGAACTTACCGAAGCCGCCCTTGAATGCGGTGGTGATGTAGTACACGGGGCCGCCCTTGATGTTGCCGTCAGGGTCCACGATACGGGTCTTCTGCGCCAGCGTGGCCTCGGCGTAGATGGTGGCCATACCGAAGAAGGCTATGACCCACATCCAGAAGATGGCACCAGGGCCGCCGGTAAGGATAGCGCCGGAGGCACCCACGATGTTGCCGGTACCCACCTGGGCGGCGATGGCGGTGGCCAGCGCCTGGAAGGAGGTCATACCGCTCTTCTGTGCGCCGCCGCGGAGGTTCATCTCGCCGAAGAACTTCTTCATGCCCTCGCCGAAGCAGCGTACCTGCACGAACCGGGTCTTGATGGAGTACCACAGGCCAACACCCACCAGCAGGAAGATGAGGATATAGTTACTGAGGTACTCATTGATTTTGGATACGATGGGAAACAGTACAGATTCCATGGTTTCTTTCTCCTTGCATAAAAATAGAGTTGCCGCAGAACGGCAACTCTGGAGAAGTCAGGTGACAAGCGAAAAACTCGTCTGCTCCGTCCTTTTGCCTGAGAGATTCGGCGCGTGCGCCTTGCACCTTCGGCACCCAACTGAATGGGATTCTCCAGAGTCCCCTCCCCGTCCGGTCTTTCCATTCCGGGCGGTTCATAGGGCTGTATCTAATTGATGGACGTATGTTACCACACAGCGGACAGTTTTGCAATACCTTTTTTGAATTTTTTATGAAGTGCCAAAACTGCCCGCCGCAGACGGAGCATGTATGGGCATAATGTACGCCGACGGCATATATCGGGCTTGACAATATCGTAAAACGATGTTATAAATATCGTAGAACGATATTCAAGACACCGCGCCCTATCGGGCAGGGCGCGGAGAAACGATATTCTGTTTCGCTCCTGCGGAGTGGAACACACAAGGAGCTGATGCTATGCCGCGGAAAACACTGGAGTCCCTGTCGGAGCCCATGTTCTACGTACTGATGGCCCTGCGGTGCAGGTCGCTGTGCGGCGCGGACGTGGCCCAATGGGTCTCCGTCCGGACGGAGGGCCGCATCGTCCTGGGCCCCGGCACGCTGTACACCATACTCGGCAAGCTGACGGATGAGGAGATGATCCGCGAGACAGCGGTGGAGGGACGCCGCCGCACCTATGTGATAACGGAGGCCGGGAAAAAGCTGTACGACAATGAGGTCGCGCGTCTGCGCCGCTGTCTGCGGGACGCGGACAGCGCGGCGGGAGAGGAGGATGCAACATGATAAGGCTGCTGCCCTACTACATATACCAAGTGGACGCCATCGAAAGCTGGCTGGATGAACAGGCGGAGAAGGGTCTGTTCCTGACGGAGTACGCCTCCCCTCAGGTCATGCACTTCCGGAAGGACGCGCCCCGGCCGGTGCGCTACCGCGTCGACGTGAAGCGCAATACCGGCACCTACGGCGAGAAAGAGCGCGTCGCCGCCTACCGGGAGATGGGCTGGGAGTACGTCTGCGACCTGACGGGGGACCTGGATGTCTACCGCTGTGACGATCCGGCGGCGCCGGAGCTGAACACCGACGAGGAAACGCTCCACGGGGTGCTGGACAAAAAGTTGAAAAGCCAGATCATCTGGAACGTTATCGCTCTGTGCCTTATCCCCTGCTGGCTCTATTGGGTCGTGCTACGCAACATGCCTGCCTATGCCGGCATCTGTGACCTGCTGCTGAGTGGATACGCCGGGGTGTTTCTCTGCGCGGCACTGATGATACTGTGGTGGCTCATCAGCAGCGTCAGCAGCATCACCGCCGCCCTGGTCACCCGAAAGCGCCGCCTGCTGCAGCGCCAGCGTTGCTCTGCCGCCACGCTGCGGCACTGGCACGCCATCCGCCTGTGGGGCATCCTCCTGCCGCTGATAGCCCTGGTGCTGTGCCTTTTGCTGCAGGCGGTATATACGCGGTCCGGTAAGGATATCCCCGTGGAGGGATTCCCGGTGCCCACGGTGTCGGAGGTCTTTCCCGACGTACACAGCAGCGACCAGTGGGCGACGGACACCCCGGAGCTGCTGCTCGGCCACATCTACCTGCGGCAGAAGGACCTCACCCTTTCCAATTCCCGCGACGGCGGGTACTACGACGCCGATGTGTACCGCATCGTGTGGGGCTGGCTGGCAGAGGGCTATGCCCGGGAGCGGGCACAGGACAGCGGCGCGCAGGCGATCACCGTCCCCGGCTGGAAGAACGCCTGGTACGCCGCGCACGATGCCCGCTGGGGCGGCCAGCTGCTGGTACTGCAAAGCGGCGGCGAGGTCTGGACCGTCGCCTATGACGGCGAACACCTCCTGTCGGACGTCCTGTACGAATACGCGAGATAAGTGAAAAGAACGCCCCCGCGGGCGTTCTTTTTTCTGTCCATTTCCGGTGATACTGTCATTTTCTGTAACTGTTTGCCCCGCTTTCTGTAACCATTTGTGTCCGGAATGTTCTTGCGCCCGCCGCGCGGGGTATGGTAGGATGGAAAAAACCGGCGAGAACGGAGGTATCACCATGAAACGATCCGGTATTTTCGCAGCGCTGCTGGCGCTGCTGCTGTTGGCGGGCTGCGGCACCAAGGCGGCCGATCCCCAGCGCCGCTTCCCCCTGACGGTGGAGGATGCCGCCCAGGCCGTGGCGGACGCGGGTTTCAGCTTCACACAGGCGGACAGCGCAGACGCGCAGATTTGCTCCTTCACCGACCCGGCCTACGGCGGCGCCAAGGCGCTGGACATATACAGCTATGAGCAGTACAATACGCCGTTCCTGTCCATGATCTCCCAGGGCAACGGCATGGAGGACAGCACTTTCCGCTGGGAGGACTGGCAGAAGCAGACGGAGCTGGCCGCCGCGCTGATGGAGCTGGAACCGGGCGTTCTGTACGACGCCCTGACCGCGCTGCCCGCACCGGAAAACCGGGCCCTGTCCCCGGATATGCTGGAGACCTACCGCTGGGAGACCACGCTGGCGGACGACACCTACTGCCTGGCCTTCTACACCCACGGCGAAAACACGCCGCCCTGCCTGACGCTGACCCTGTGCGGGTCAAAGAACGGGTATAACAGCTTCTTCCACTCCTTCGGCGCCGGCTGGGACAGTGAGGAGGGCTACCGCGTGTACACGGGGATGGACGACTATACGGTGGACATGTACGGGCGGCCCGACGGCTCGGCGCTGCTGCCCCAGGAGGGGCTGACCGCCATCGACGTGCAGCTGGGCAAGGCGGACGAGAGCGGCTTTTACACCTTCCGCATCGATGACAGCGATACGGTGAGCGCGATGGCGAAGCTGCTGGAATACCCCCGGCGCCTGGGCGAGCGCGTCAAGACCTACTATCTGGACGCGCAGCTGACCTTCCGGTACAGCGATGGCAGCAGCATGACGGTGGAGGCCGATCTGCGCGGCAATCTGTGCCATTATGACGGTATGTTCTACACCTTCTCCCTGCAGGAGAACGGCGAGAGCCTGACCGAGGAGACCTGGGCCGCCATGGCGGAGTGGATGTCCTTCGACCAATGGCCGGAGGAGATACAGCAGTACTGGCTGGCCTGCGGCATCTTCGGCTGGGATGTGGAGTGAGCAAAAAAAGGACCGCCTGCAGGCGGTCCTTTTTTTCTTATTGCAGGGTGAACGTCATCTCTACCGGGTTGTGGTCGGAGTATGTGAACTGCGTGTCCAGCACCGCGGAGGACTCCACCGTCACGTTGGGCGTGACCATGAAGCCGTCCACCGTCAGAACGTACTGCCCCTCGTGGTACGCACCATCGGCATTACGGCAGCTGGGAACCGGGTCACTCTTGTCCAGCGGGGCCACCAGGCGTACATCAAAGTCGTCGAAGGTCCCCTCCGGGATGGGCTGCGCCCAGGAGTACTCCTGATCCGACGCGCCGAAGTACACGGAGGAATCCCCCAAAAGGTCCTTGTTGAAGTCGCCGCCGGCCACGCACCAGTTGCCCTTTTCGTATTCCGCCTGCATATCCGCCAGCAGCAGCGTCAGCTGCTCCGTGGCAATAGTGCCGTCGCTGGTATACGCCGAAAGGTGCAGGTTGTAAAGCACAAGCTCTTTACCCCCTTCCACCGGTACACGGCTGACGGAATAGCACCTGTCCAGGTCCAGTATCTTCATAAAGCCGCTCTCCACCGGCAGCTCCACCCGGCGGGCGTCGCTGATCTGCGCCGCGGAGAACGTCAGCAGTCCGGACTGGGACGCGCCGTGGGGCTTCGTCACCGGGTACATGAGGTAGGGGGAGTCGTAGTTCTGGCAGAACACGCTGCTCTTGTCAAAGAGGGCAGCGTACAGGGGCTCACGCTCGTCCACGTGATAGCTGCGGGTGGAATCCGTGTCCACCTCCTGGACAAAGCAGAAGTCCGCCTCCTGCGCCTTGAGGAACGCCGCAATGGCGTCCATATTGGCCGTCAGGCGCTCCTTGCTCCACGCGCGGGACTGGGTGCCGCCGTCCATAAAAAAGCCGTAGTCGTCCTCGTAGGCGCCAAAGCCGATATTCCAGGACACCACGGTATAGGGCGTGTCCGCCTGTGCCGCGGCCGCCGCGTCCGCGGACTGCACCGGCGTCAGGGGCATATCCCCGATGCGGTGGTAATCAATGAAAACATAGGCCACATAGCCGCCCACCACCAGCAGCGCCGCCAGCGCCACGCACAGCAGCACCCTCACCCATTTTTTCACAACGGTCATCCTCCTTGGTTGAATTTTTTGGAATAATATAGTATACTCCTTTTAATCGTATTTGAAAAGAGGTAGAACTTTTGAAGAAAATAGTCATCCGCTTTAATGCGCCTGTGATACTGACCTTTGCCCTGCTGAGTCTTATCGCCCTGCTGCTGGGAAACTGGACGAACGGCATGACCACCACACAGTATTTTTCCGTCTACCGCTCGTCCCTCGCCGACCCGCTGACCTACGTGCGGTTCTTCGGGCACGTGCTGGGACATTCCGGCTACGACCACTACATGGGCAATATGCTGCTCCTGCTGCTGGTGGGGCCGGGGCTGGAGGAAAAATACAGCAGCGGCACCATAGTGTGGATGATCGCGCTGACGGCGCTGGTCACGGGACTGGTGCAGTTCATCTTTTTCCCCGGCTCGGCGCTGCTGGGTGCCAGCGGCGTGGTGTTCATGATGATCGTGCTGTCCTCCTTCACTGCCGCACGGAAGGGCGAGATCCCCGTGACGCTGATCCTGGTGGTCATCTTCTATCTGGGCGGCGAGATCGTGGACGGACTGTTTCAGCGGGACAACATATCCCAGATCGCCCATATCGTGGGCGGCGTGTGCGGTCTGGTGTTCGGGTTCACCGTGCGCCGGGGAAGGAGGTAAACGCCCATGTATATCGCCATTGCCGCAGCGGCGGTACTGCTTGCCGTCGACCGGGTGCTCAAGTATCTCTCCCGCACGGGAAAGCTGAAATTCGAGAGCAAATATCTGCGCCTGACCCATCTGGAGAACCGCGGGTTCTTCCTCGGTCTGGGGCAAAAGCACGAGAAGCTGCTGCGCTGGCTGCCGCTGGGCGTATGGCTGCTGGCGGCGGTGTGCCTGCTGCCGCAGCTGTGCAAGCGCGCCTTCACCGCCCAGCTGGGTATCGCGGCGGTGCTGCTGGGCGGCATCAGCAACCAGTGGGATCGCCTGCGGCGCGGCAGCGTGACGGACTATCTCCAGTTCCCCCACCGAAGAGTCAAAAAGCGCTCGCTGGTATGGAACCTTGCGGACTTCATGCTCATCGGCGGCGTGGTGCTGACGGTCATCGGACTGCTGAAGGAGCTGTGGAAGAAATAAAAAAACGGGCTGAAAGCCCGTTTTTTTATTTCTCCTTGTAGTACAGCCGGCAGTGGCAGTAGCCCTCGAAGTCCGGGTCGGCGATCTGCTGGCGGAACTCCCGGCACATACACTTGTTCTCCTCCGTCCGGGCAAGGCGGCAGGGGCAGTAGCCCCCTGTGCGCTCCAGACCCTCGCGGACGGTCTTGACGACCTCGGCATCCTCGTTGAGACGTACCTTCATACGGTCCTCCTTCGTGCTTTGGAACGGGCGCGGTGCGCCGCCTCCATTAACCGTGGCTGTTGAACCAGTCCTCGCAGAACTTGGCGATGGCGGGGACGATGTCCTTGACAAACCGCTTGGTGGTGTTGATGCACAGGTCGTAGGAGCCCTTGTCGCCCCACTTGGTATCGCTGTACATCTGGTGGTGCTGGGCGCGCTGGCGGTCGATCTGCTTCATGCGGCTCTCGATCTCCTTGGCGGTCAGGTGCTCGCCCTCCGGTGCGCGTCGCTGGCAGCGTTCCACCTTGGACTCCTTGTCCGCGTAGACGAAGATATTCAGCGGGTCATAGTCCTTGAGTATCACGTCGGCGGCGCGGCCAACGATGACGCAGTCGCCCTGCTTGGCAAAATTCTCGATGATCTGACGCTGCGCCACCGCCACGCGGATGGGCTGCTCCATGATCTGATAGGGCTGCATGCCGAAGCGGTGGCCGATGGTCAGAGGATAGGCGGCCTCGATGCTCTTTTCCGCCACGTTGGCCACGTAGTCCTCGTTGAAGCCGTTCTCCTTGGCGATCATCTCGATGATCTCGTGGTCGTAGCACGGGATGCCCAGTGCCTCGGCCAGACGCTTGCCCAGCTCACGGCCGCCGGAGCCAAACTCACGGCTGATGGTAATGATCCTGCTCATAGTGGAATACCTCCCTTATTCGCTCAATATTCATAGCAGCTGCCGCCCACGAATTCGCGGACGATGGAATTCAGCGGCACATAGGTCGTGTGCAGCGGGGGTACGCTCTCCACCACATCCACCAGGTCGGTGAGATCGTGCTCCCGCATATACTCCGGGGTCAGCTCCTCACGGAAGTTGGGGATGTTGCCCAGGTACTTGGCCAGGATGCACAGTTCGTAGTCGTGGAAGGAGTCGATGTGCACGGCGGCGTTGTTCTTGTAGGGGCGGATATAGTTCACCTCGCCGGCGTTGACGCTCTCGGCGCGCTCCACGGTCTCGCGCAGGCTGTGGCCGCGGGTGTTGTAGTCCCGGATGAGCCGCCGCGCCACGCGCAGCTGCTCCGGCCGCACCACCCTGTCCTTATTGGTGAGGATGCGGGTACGGGGCGCCACGTACACGCCGGTGGCCGCACCGCGTATCTTGTCGAAGATCAGCGGGTTCAGCATGTGGATGCCCTCGGCGATGACGATGCAGTCCTTGTCGCCCTGCATGGGCTTATAGCCGCCGGTGGTACCGGTCTTGAAGTCGTACCAGGGGATGTCCACCTGCTCACCGTCCAGCAGACGGCCGATGCAGCTCACCAGCAGGTCCACGTTGACGCAGTAGGGGGACTCCCAGTCCGTGGCCTCCGGCGGACGCTGGTCCAGGGGCAGAAAGAAGTTGTCCATGCTCAGCAGGCACACCTTCACGCCCAGATTTTCCAGATAATCCTGCAGGCGCATGGCGGTGGTGGTCTTGCCGCTGCCGGAGGGCCCGGTCAGCGCCACGATGCGCCGCTCGCGTCCGCCGGACAGGATAGCCGACGCGGCGGAGGACACCTTGTCGTGGAATACCTCCTCGCAGCGCAGGACGAACTGTGTCTCGTTGTTCATGGCCTGGTTGATAGTCTCCAAGTCGATTATACGCATATTGCCTCTCCTTTCAAGAGGAAAAGTCACTGAAATATCAAGTGGTATTATACCACGGTATGCACACTACGTCAAAGGGGCAATCCGTTAAAATCGCCGCAAAGAGCGCACCCCTCCCTTTCCACCGCGCTCCCTTGCAAATCAACCAAAAAATGCTGCAAAACCGCGAAACTTTCGTTGCAATTTGCCCGAATTTATGGTAGTATGATGTTAGGAATTTAACAAAGCTGCACAATATTGCGCGTTTTTGTGGCATAACCGCCATTTCATTTATTCATGGCGTGCCGGAAAGGCGCCGCAGACTCCACTGAAAAGGATGTGAGACCCGTTGGCACATTCCCCTAAGATCATCGCCGTCGCCGGTAAGGGCGGCGTGGGCAAGACCTCCATATCATCCGCCTTCGTGCGGCTGCTGGCGGAGACCTACCCCGACAAGCGCATCCTGGCCATCGACGCCGACCCGGCCGTGGGACTGTCCACCGCCCTGGGCGTGGAGGTGAAGGAGACCCTGGACGACATCCGCAAGAGCATCGTCGCCTCCGTAGAGGACGGCGCACCCCGCGAGGCCATCGAGCTGCTCAGCGAGGCGCGCTACCGCATCTTCGACACCATGGTGGAGGAGCGGGCGTTCTCCTTCCTGGCCATTGGACGGCCGGAGACCGCCGGATGCTACTGCAAGGTCAACGCCTATCTGAAGGAGGTCATCAACCTGCTGGCCAATGACTTCGACTACGTGGTCATAGACGGCGAGGCGGGCATTGAGCAGATCAACCGGCGGGTCATGGAGAAGGTCACCCACCTGGTGCTGATCACCGACCCCAGCCGCAAGGGTACCCAGGTCATCGACACCATCAAGCGCGTGGCCGACGAGCTGGTCATGTACGACCGCTGCGGAGCCATCGTCAACCGGGTCACGGACCCATCGCTGATCCCCTACATACACATCAACGGCACGGAGATCCTGGCCACCATCGGCAGCGACCCACAGCACGCCGCCAATGACATACAGGGGCTCAGTGTTTTTGACCTGCCGGAGGATGCCCCCGTGATCCGCGGCGCACGCGAAGCCCTGACCAAGCTGGAAATTCTGTAATTTGTAATTATATGGGAGAGAGGTGTAATTCTTGAGAGACCTGAAGCATCTGATCTACTTCGAGAGCCTGCTGGAGAATGCCGACAACGATCTGGTGAAGCAGGCGCAGGCGGAGGGTAAGCTGGCCATTGGCTATACCTGCTATCACATGCCTGAGCCGCTGCTGAACCTGCCGGGCTGCTTCTCCGTCCGACTCCGCGCCCCCCGCACCGGTTCGCTGGACATCGCTACGTATTATATGTCCAACTACACCTGTGAATATGCCCGCGCCCTGGTGGAACGTGGCATGGAGGGCGGCTACCAGTTCCTGGACGCGCTGGCGGGCGTGGACGCCTGTTCCATGATGAACCGCGCCATGGAGCATTTCGAGATCCTGCAGATGAATGACAAGCCCAATTTCTTTGTCACACACTGCGACATTCCCTACAAGATCACCGACTACACGCTGAATTCCTACGTCAAGCAGATGCGCCGCCGGGTGCTGGATCCCCTGACGGAGAAGTACGGTGTGGACACCTCCGACGCGGCTATCCGTCAGGCGGTGAAGGAGCACAACGAGGTCTGTTCCATCATCAGCGAGATCGGCGAGATGCGCAAGGCGGAGAACCCGGTCATCACCGGCTATGAGTTCCATGTACTGAACCTGGTGAGCTTCACCTGTCCCAAGTATCTTATCCTCCCCTATCTGCGGGAGACTCTAACCGAACTGAAAAAGCGCAAACCTGATCCCAAGCCCGCCTTCCGCGCCCGCGTGGCCATCGTTGGCAGCGAGATCGACGACCCCCAGCTGACCAAGCTCATCGAGGGCTGCGGCGCACTGGTGGTGTCCGACCGGTACTGCTTCGGCTCCACCCCCGGCCGGGAGATCATCGAGCTGACGGACGATGAGGACGCCCTGCCCCAGCTCTGTCTGCACATTATGCAGCATTCCGAGTGCGCCCGCTATATCGCCGATGAGAAGGTGCTGCAGCGGCGCGAGACCGCTGACCGCCTGGCCCGGGAGTACCACGCCGACGGCATCATCTACGAGCAGATGAAGTACTGCGACTACTGGGGCTTCGAGCGCGCGCTGGTGAGCCACATCATGCACGACGAGTACGACTGGCCGGTGCTGAGTATCGACCGTCTGTACAACAACGGTAATTCCGGCCAGCTGCGCACCCGCGTACAGGCATTCGTAGAATCTCTGGAGATCAAGAAGCTCCACAAGCAGAACGGAGGTGCCAACTGATGGCTGACAAGAAGAAATTCCCCAATCCCGAATTCTTCCGCGCCAAGACCGAGATGGACTGGAAGGCACAGGCCGCCAACCTGAAGGAAGTGGGCTCCATCGCCCTGGACCTTATCAAAGAGACCGACTGGAAGGCCTTCGGCAAAAAGCAGAGGGACCACCTGCTGGACAACGTGAACCGCGTGGCGCGGGAGGCCAAAGCCATCGCCGGTATGTCCTGCGCCGAGCGCAAGGACCTGCTGCTCAACGGTGAGAAGCGGCTGGGCGACCTGTACCGCAAGGGCGATATGGCCACTGTCCGCCGGGAGTGGCGCGGCGTGGAGAGCACCCTCATCGACTTCACCGGCTGGCTGAAGGTCTGGGGGATGCTGCTGGCCACCTTCTCCAAGGATCTGATCCCCGCGCTGAACACCACGTTCTGGTACCGCTGGATGATCTCCTATATGTGCTGCGTGTCCTTCCTTGACAAGAACACCATGGGGCAGCGGGGCAACGCTCTGAAAATGAGCCACCTGATGACCTACGACATTTTCCGCTACGTGGCGGAGAACCTTGTGTTCCTCGCCAAGTGCGATGAAAAGAACGGCAACAGCCGCGAGCTGAACAAGAAGGTCGTTCTGTTCGACGAGATGACCATGGGCCAGATCATGGCCGGCTTCCCCGACCTGCTGGGCATCCCTTATCAGCTGATGCCCGTGTTCCTGGTGTCCGAGATCGACCAGCTGACCTGCGTACCCTATATCGACGCGGTGGAGTCTTTCGGCCTGCCCGCCGACTGCTGCCCGGTGCCCTCCTCCGAGTGCGGCGCGCTGGTCATCGACGCCCTGCCCCACATGGGCAAGTGCTTCATCTCCTCCTCCATGCCCTGTGACGGCTCCACCATGGCCTCCAGCTATATGTCCCGCCGGTTCCCGAATCTGCCGGTGTTCCACCTGTGCTTCCCCGTCCGCTATGAGGACGAGGAGACCGTGCAGATGGGCGCGGAGGACATCCGGGCCTGCATCAAGTTCATCGAAGAGCAGACCGGCGCCAAGTGGAGCTGGGATGCCTACTTCTCCGCCATGAAGCGCTTCAACGAGGAGACCAAGTACGAGCTGGAGAAGTGGGAGGTCAACAAGACCGCCTATCCCCAGATCATCGGCCCCAGCTACGAGCTGTTCCGCAAGTGGAACTACGAAATGGACGGCGGTATCGACCCGCGCGTCATGAAGACCTGCCGCAAGGTCAACGACCTGCTGATGCAGTCCTACCAGCGCCGCGACGAGGCGTGGGTGGGCAAGATGCGCTACCGCGGCATCGTCTGGTGCTGCCCCGCCCACTACTACGCCAACTTCTCCAACTGGCTGGCCAACTGCTGGGGCATCAACATCCTGGTGGAGATGGAATCCCTGAACTTCACCAAGCCCCTGGAGACAGAGGACAAGGAGGAGGCACTGCGCGATCTGGCGCGTCTGTACGAGCGTATGGTCATGCGCCGTCACACCAACGGCGGCTACCAGAACGTGGTGGACGAGCTGTGGCGCCAGTGCGAGGCGTGGAACACCAACATCATCATCATGTACCAGAACGTGGCCTGCAAGAACATGGCCACCGTGCAGGGCATCCTGGACGAGCAGGGCCGCGAGCGCGGCTATCACCTGATCTGGATCGAGCATGACCTGATGGATCCCCGCACCGTTTCCCGCAAGACCATGCGCGACAAGGTGAACGAGTATATGCGCACCGTCATGCGTGCCGAGCCTATCGACCCCTCTCTCTGCGATTTCGACGACGAGAACTGCATGTAACTAATTTCTACTACTACATACATAAAAGGAGTTTACGACTATGAAATACTATGGCGGCTGTGATGTGGGTTCCACTTATACCAAGGCAGTTATTCTGGATGAGACCGGCAAGATCTGTGCCGATACCACCATCCGCAGCAAGATCAATTCCGAAGTTTCCGCCAAGCTGGCCATGGAGGAGGTGCTGAACAAGGTCGGCCTGAAGTCCTCCGAGGAGCTGGGCTATCTGATCGGCACAGGCTACGGCCGCAACAAGGTGCCCTTCGCCGACGAGAACATCTCCGAGATCTCCTGTCACGCCATGGGCGTCCACGTGACCGATCCCACCGTCAAGGCCATCATCGACATCGGCGGCCAGGACGTGAAGGGCATCTCCATCGACACCGACGGCACCGTGAAGAACTTCGCCATGAATGATAAGTGCGCCGCCGGTACCGGCCGTTTCTACGAGGCCATGGCGCGCTCCTTCGAGATGACCCTGCCCGAGTTCTCCAACCTGTCCCTGACGGCCAAGAACGTCATCCCCATCACCGCGCAGTGCACCGTGTTCGCCGAGTCCGAGGTCATCACCCTGGTGGGCGAGGGCAAGCCCATGGACGAGATCGCCGCCGGCATCCAGATGGCCGTGGCCAAGCGCTGCTTCGTCATGAGCAAGAAGGCCGGCGCTACCGACGCCATCACCCTCACTGGCGGCTGCGCCAAGAACGCCGGTCTGAAGCAGGCCATCGAGCACGTGCTGAAGCTGAAGGTCATCGACCTGAAGACCGACCCGCAGCTGATGGGCGCGCTGGGCGCCGCGGAGTACGCCCGCCAGAAGGGCATGGCCCGCGCCTGAACACCCCCTCTCACCGATTAAGGAGGCTACACTATGTGTAAGGTTTTGAAATTCATCCTGAAGCTCATCCGCATCCTGGCGGTGGCCGTGGGCGCGCTGTTCGTGGTCTATTTCTGGAACCTCGATCAGAAGCTGCTGGGCTGGGCTTACGTGCAGGTCAATAAGATCTTTGACCGCAAGAAAGTGGACATCAAATTCTAATGAATCTTTACGATCCTATCATCCGGGACGCGGAGGGGCTGGTGGGCTCCTCCGCCCCCCGCAAATACGCCTATGACCCGGCCGACGCCTGGGAGGACACCGGCGCTTTCGAGCTGGTGATGCTCCGCGACGCCGCCTACGAACTGGGCGGCAGCGGCAAAAGCGCCGTGAACTTCACCTGCGTCACCACGTCCCCGGAGCTTGTGCCCCAGGACGAGATACTGGTCTGCGGCCCCGACCTCAATGAGCTGACCGGCGACAGCAGCTACGCCCGCGTGGCCCTGCTGCGCGTGGGCGACATCGAGTCCGACGACGAGGACGACACCGAGCAGGCCTTCCGCGCCATTCAGGACATGGACTTCGTCAAGTACCACGTGTTCCCCAAGGGCTACATGATGCGTACCAGCTCCGAGTCCAGCCGCGAACAGGTGCGCATCAGCCGTGACGCCGTGCGCCGCGGCATGACCTTCCGGCGCATCGGCGCGGACTTCATCCGCCAGTACAGGAAGAACCCCCACATCCTGGCGGTGAAGCTGCTGTTCATCACCGCGCCGGACGCGGACTACGACGCCCTGGCCAAGAGCGCCAAGACCGTCAAGGACATCACCATGAGCCTGACGAAGATACTGGAGGGCATGCCCACCGACTGCGGCTCCTGCAACCTGAAAGCGATATGCGACGAGGTGGAGGGCATGCGCGAGCTGCACTTCGGCAAGGAGCACCACACCACCGAATAACACGCAAAAAAGCACCTGCCGTGAGGCAGGTGCTTTTTTGTCTGTCAGATGCGCCTGTCGCGCTTCTGGCTGTTGTAGTGCTTCTGCAGGAAGGGATAGACGACTTTGTAGATCAGCTTGTTCTCCAGGTTGAATATATAGATGACGAAGGTGCCAACAAACAGCAACAGTCCGCCGATGAGCAGCTTTTTCAGCAGCTTTCCCACGAATTTCATACGCTTCTCCCCTCCTTACCAGGCCAGGCTGTCGTCGAAGTCCACCAGCGTCGCGTCCAGCGGCTCCTCGTTCAGCACCACGGTCATGTACTTGTTGACGGTGTTCCGCATATCCCGCCGGGAGATGGTGCGGCAGTCCTCCAAATCGTGCTCCAGGAAGATGAAGTGGAAGCCCAGGTCCCGTGCCTGCTCCTCCATGAGGGCGTGGACGCCGTTCATGCCCTTGCAGGCCACGTTGTCGTTGAAGATGACCATGTCGCAGTTGAACCGGCTGGCCCACTCCCACACGGCGTTCACGTTGTCCCAGCCTCCCACGGCATGGTGCCGCATAACGCCCTTCTCGGAGAACAGCGCCAGGTCCTGGATGGCCTGCTCCGGGTCGGTGGTGGAGATCATATTGTGCCCCATGGTGGAGTCCATGTTCAGCACGATGTTGATGCCCCAGCAGTTCTGCACCCATGTGGGGAAGTCGGTGTAGTACACCGCCGACGGCCCCCACAGGAACGCCCGGTGGCGGGTAGTGCCTCCGAAGGGCTCATGCCGCCGCTCGTAGGCGTCCAGCATGATCTTCAGCACTTTGCGGTCGTTCCGGGTGAACTGGTCCTCCTGTCCGTTGACCGAGGCCCAGGAGTACAGGCGGTACAGGCTCTCTGCGATACCGCACAGGGCGGAATAGGGCGTCTTGAACAGCTCCCACTTCTCCAGCTCGATGCGGTTCTGCTCGTTCATGTGCTCGGCGCGGGCAAACAGGGCGTCCCAGTCGTACTTGACACAGTAGTTTTCTTCGATAAAGGCGATGGCATCCCGTAGCACCTGGGTGGAGTAGGGGTGCGCCCCCGGCTCGTTGTGTATCATGGCCATGGTCACCGGGAAATCCGGCAGGCCGAACCGCCGCCGCTGGAACATAGACGTGGCCTCGCTGGCGTTGCAGGGCATGTTGGTGGTCAGCACGGCCTTGCCCACGATGGGGAAATCGTCATCGATGGCCACGCCGGTCTCCGCCGAGCAGCGGGAACACACATCCGCGGCCAGGCCGAAGGACTCCGCCACGTCGATGTAGTAGGGCTCCAGATGCTGGTCGATGTCACATATAATGAACTCCGGCAGCGTCTGGATGGGAATGGGTATCAGGTCCTTGAAGCCGGTCATGAACAGCGGCGGCATCACCTCGTCCATGGGCACGATGTTGTCGCTGAGCTTTCCGCCGCCCAGACGCTTGTCGTTGGCCAGCACCAGGGCGATCTTCTTGGTCAGGCTGCTGACGATGCAGTGCATATTCATGTGGGCGATCTTCAGTTCCTCGTCCCGGTAGCCCTCAAACAGCCGGTCGATAAAGGCAAAGGTGCCCAGATAGGAGCCCATCCACCGATACTCCCAGAATCCCTTGAGAATGGGCACCGGAGCCGAGGCCACCATCTTCCCCATGGCCAGCAGGTTGTTGAGCCATGCGGCGTAGTCCACGAAGGTGTCCTTCACCCCGCGCCACTCGCGGTAGCGGGCGATGCCTGTCTTGTCCTCATAGCGGCTGCGGAGCCCGCCCTTGCCATGGGCGGCCTGCCACTTGGGGTCAAAGCGCTCCAGCTTTCTGTCGATGACGCCGATGGCGGCGTCCGTCCATTGCTTCAATCCCACGGTCACACCTCCTTATGTCCCAGCTTCTTGATCTCCAGGCTCTCCACAAAGGCCTGGAACCGGGTGCGCAGTTGTCCCACGCTGCCCAGTGTGTACTCCTTCTCGATGGTGCAGCAAGGGATGCCCATCTCCTGCTGCAGCACATGGCTGGCCAGCACCTTCTCATAGCTCCAGAACTCGCAGAACTTCATGCTCTCGTAGATGATGCCGTCCGCGCCGTATTCCTCCGCCAGCCGCCGCAGCTCGCTGTGCCGCTGGTCGATCTTGGCGCCGTCCATGAACCGCACGCACTGGTTGTGGTGCAGATAGTGGCGGCATATAGCCTCGAAGGCTGTCTCGCCGCCTCGTATCTCTATCTCCTCTCGGCCGGGGAAGCCGCCGAAGCAATACCGGTCGGCCACCACCATGGCGCCGCAGCTCTCCAGCAGCTTGGTGAACTCCGGGTCGTCGATCTCGCTGCCGGCCAGCACCACCCGCGTGCGGAAGGGGAACTTCGCCTCCGGCTGGCGCTGCTTCAGTTCCTCCAGTGTCTCCTCCAGATAGGGCAGGATCAGGTCGTGGGGACAGACCTGGCTCACCAGAACGATCACGTGGTACTCGTACCCGGTGATGACCGGGTTCGCCGCCTTGCGGAGATCCCCTATCTCCGTGACCACGCGGCACAGGCGGTTGTGCTTCTCCACGGCGGTGCGCAGCGCCTGGTCGGACACATCCACGCCGTAGTGCTCGTGGAGCGCATCCAGCACCTTCAGCTGCAGCTGCGCCTTGTAATAGTCCAGGCTGGTGCGGTCGCCCTTCATAGGCGGGTCGATGATGGTGGTGAAAAACCGCTCGTTCTTCACCGGACGCAGCAGCGCGAAGTGCTCCTCCATCCGCTCCATAGCGGCACAGCCCTCCGCGCCGAACAGGGCGTTCAGGTAGTTGAAGCCGCCCTCCACCGCCCGCTCCAGAATGCAGCGGACGTAGGGACAGTTGCGGTTGGTCATGTAGTAGGACGCGATCTCCGCCGTGCCGCTGTTGGGCGCCCGCAGGCGGCTGGAAAAGCAGCCCGGCAGGTTCAGCAGCACCTCCGGGATATAGTAGCAGTTGTAGCCCAGTGCCAACTGCCCCTCCCCTACGGCGCGCTGCACCAGTTCGTTGTTGGCCTGCTGCAGAAGGTCCTCAAACCAGATAAGGTGCTTCAAGTCTTTCATGGGCAAAACTCCTTCTCAACGGGGTCTCTCCCCCGGATTTGGGTCGCGGGTCTTGCGGTTCACACACTATTCATATTTTACCACTTTTTTACCAGTCCCGCAACAATTTTCGCGCCTATTTTCGTATAAAATGCAAATTAAATACGCCGCCGGCCGCTGGCCGGTGGCGTATTTTGTCTCTGTTCACTTACTGCCACAGGGAACACACCAGGTCGGTGTACGCCGTGGGATCATCGATGGGCAGCCCCGCGATCAGCTCCGCCTGGTGGCAGAACACCTGGGCGTACTTCTTCGCCCTCTCCGTGTCGGTGAGCCGCGCTTTCTCAAAGGTCACGAACGCCGGGTGGTCCACGTTGATCTCCAGAATGCGCTTGGCCTTCAGTCCCAGCTCAGGCTGGGCGGCCTTGAAGTACTTCTCCATCTCGAAGGTCACACCCTCGCCGCTGCTGAGACACACCGGGTGGGTCTTGAGCCGTCCGGAGGACTTCACCTCGTCCACCTGTCCGGCCAGCGCCTCCTTGATAAAGGCAAACGCCTCCTTGTACTGCTGGTCGTCCTGCTCCTTCTTCTCCGCCTCGCCGGGCAGGTCCAGATCGCCGTCGGTGGCGGAGCGGAAGGGCTTGTCCTGGTACTTCTGCAGGATGTCGGACAGGAACTCGTCGGCCTTGTCGGTGAAGTAGAGTATCTCCATGCCCCGCTCCTTCAGCAGCTCCGTCTGGGGGATATGATCCACCGCGTCCACGGTGTCGCCGGAGGCAAAGTAGATGTACTTCTGCCCCTCCTGCATCCGGGAGACATACTCCGCCAGCGTCACCAGCTTCTTCTCCGTGGAGGAATAGAACAGCATCAGGTCCTGCAGCATGTCCTTCTTCTCGCCGTAGTTGTCCATGGCGCTGAGCTTGATCTGCCGGCCGAAGCTCTGCCAGAAGCTCTCGTACTTCTCCCGCTCGTCCCGCAGCAGCCGTTCCAGCTCCGCCTTGACCTTCTTCTCCAGATTGGCGCCGATAAGCTTCAGCTGCCGGTCGTGCTGCAGCAGCTCGCGGGAGATGTTCAGGTTCAGGTCGGGAGATTCCACCACACCGCGGACGAAGTTGAAGCACTCGGGCAGCAGCTCCTTACACTTGTCCATGATCATCACGCCGGCGGAATACAGCTGCAGGCCGCCCTCGAACTCCTCGGAGTAATACCGCAGGGGTGCCTTCTCCGGGATGAACAGCAGCGCCTTGTAGGTCACCGCGCCCTCGGCGGCCACGGTGATGACGCTCAGCGGTGCGTTGGTATCGGCGAACCGCTGCCGGTAGAACTCATCGTACTCCTCACGCTTGACATCGGCCTTCTTCCGCTGCCACAGGGGCACCATGCTGTTCAGGGTCTCCCACTCGAAAACCTCCTCGTACTCGGGGTTCTCCTCGGTGCTGCCCTCCTTCAGCTTGGGATGGGGCATCAGCATCCGGATGGGGAAGCGGATGTAGTCGGAGTACTTCTTCACCAGCTTGTACAGGGGGTACTCCCGCAGATACTGGCTGTACTCGTCCTTCTCCTCCTCGGTGTCGGGCTTGATGTGCATAATGATGTCCGTGCCCACGGCGTCCTTTTCGCAGGGCTCGATGGTATAGCCGTCCACGCCGGTGGACTGCCACTTCCAGGCCTGGTCCTCGCCGTACTTCTTTGTGACGACGGTGATCTCGTCGGCCACCATGAAGGCGGAGTAGAAGCCCACGCCGAACTGTCCGATGATGTCGGTGTCGGCGCTCTCGTCGCCTTCCACCTCCTGGCGGAACTTGAGACTGCCGGAAGACGCAATAACGCCCAGGTTGTTCTCCAGTTCCTCCTGGCTCATGCCTATGCCATTGTCGCTGACGGTCAGCAGACGGCTCTCCTTGTCGATGGACAGCCGGATCTCGAACTGGTCCCGCGTCAGGCCCACCTTGTCGTCGGTGAGGCTCAGGTAGCACAGCTTGTCGATGGCGTCGGAGGCGTTGGAGATGATCTCCCGCAGGAATATCTCCTTGTGGGTGTAGATAGAGTTGATCATCAGATCCAACAGCCGCTTGCTCTCCGCCTTGAATGCCTTTTTCTTCATACTTGCTCAGATCTCCTTTGTATTAAGGGAGATGCGCTTTCGCGCATCTCCCTGTGGTATACCCGTTCCGCTTACGCGAACTTTTTGCGGCTGATGAGCCAGCCCACGCAGGACAGCGCCGCCACCGCCGCGGACACGATCATCACGATCTTGCACGCCGGCGGAATGATCTTCTGCACCTTCTTGCCCACGCCGCAGGCGGCCCGGCCCAGCAGGCCCTTCACCGCCTTGCCCACGGCAGCCGCCGCGGTGCCGACGGCCTGCAGCGCGATGTGCGCCAGCTTTTTGCCCAGCTTCACCGCCGTGGCCAGTACCTTTTTGGCGATACCGCCCGCCATGTGTAAAAACTTCCTCATGGTCAGCCCTCCTTCGTTTTATACCAGTCGATGACCGGTGCCAGATTTTCCGCCTTTACGGCGCTGGCGCCCTTGGTCACCATGTCATACGTCAGCTGCTGGGCGGGGCTGAGGTCTTCCTTCCCCTCCAGCGTCTTGCGGATCTGCTTGCTCTTGAGCTGCATGATCCACTTATAGGGCCCGTGGAGCTTGTTGATGTCGAAGCCGCCCTGCAGGGCGAACACCGGCACCTCCGCCGGGATGGACAGCTTGGTGCGTAGCTTCTCCGCCCCCGCCGTGCTGGCCGGGCCCATGCCCACACCGCAGACGGCGCGGATATTGAACTCCTTTGCGGCCTTCTCATAGCCCATGACCTTCCCGGCCATGAGCCAGCCCAGATAGATGACCTCCCGGCCGGGGTGCGGGTCGCTGCCCCACTTCATGTCCGTCACGGGTAGTCCCAGCGCGTCGCCCAGCAGGCGGGCATACTGCGCCGTGTAGCCGGAGTTGGATGTATATACGATACCGGAGATCATACGCTCCCCTCCCTTTTATTGTATTATTATAGTCCTCTCCCCCGCCGCTGTCAACGCGGCGGGCGCTGTGTTCAGACGATACGGTACCATCGCCCAAAGGCTCACCGCATGAAGCGGTCGATGGCGTCGTTCAGGGACCGGATGGCCTCCTGGTCCCCCGCCTCCACCGCATCCACGATGCAGTGGCTGATGTGGTCCTTCAGTATGGCCCGGCCGGTGCCGTTCAGGGCGGAGATCACCGCGCTGAGCTGCACCAGCACCTCCGCGCAGTCTTCGCCCCGCTCCACCATGCGCCGCACCGCGTCCAGGTGTCCCTGCGCCCGACTGAGCCGGTTCAGTACCGCCTTGGTCTGCTGGTGGGAGTGGTGATGGGGATGGCTGTGCTCATACACGCTGCCGTTCTCGTCCGTGTGGGTATGGGTATGGCTATGCTCGTTCAAGGGTCTCGCCTCACTTGTTGTACTCGTAGGTGGGTTTGTCCATGCCGTACTGCTGCTTCAGCGGGTCGCGGCGCTCCATGCGGTCGTAGTGGCGGCACAGGAACGGCTCCACACCGTAGAACAGCGCCTTGCCGTCCAGGTCGAAGAAGAACACGGCGAACAGCGCGGCGTACACGCCCAGGCCGATCAGCACGATCTTCTTGATGATCTTGAATACAGTTTTCATGTTCCGTTCCTCCTTTTACCAGCTCATGGAATCGTCGAACTCCAGCAGGGACGGATCCAGCGGCTCCTCCTGCATGACGGTGGTCATGTAGTCGTTGATGATGCTGCGGATCTCCGCGCGGGACACGTTGCGCTTGTCAGGCAGCGCGTGGGGCATCCAGATGGCGTGGATGTTGCGGGCACGGAACTCGTCCTCGAACAGGCCGTGGACGCCCTGCATGCCCTTGCACAGCAGCTGGTCGTACATCATGACCATGTCGCAGTGGAAACGCTCCATGTTCTCCCACAGCTCGAAGATGTGGTGCATACCGCCCACCGCCATGCGGCGCATAGGCGCCCACTCGTGGTAGGTGGCCATGTCCTCCAGGGTGTTCTCGTAGCCGTCGGTACGCAGCGTCATGTCGAACATCAGGGAGTCCATGTTCATAATGGTGTTCAGGCCCCAGCAGTTATACGCCCAGGTGCACCAGTTGGAGTAGTACAGCGGCGCACAGCTCCAGGCAATGACGCGGTGGCGGGTCAGGGGGAAGTTGTTGATGCGCTGCTCCACGCACTTCTCCATGATCTTGCGCACCTTCTTGTCGGTCTCGTGCCAGATGGGCAGGTCGCCGTACTGGGACTGGTAGATGCGGTACAGCGCCTGGGACACGCCGTTGATGGGATAGTAGTTGGTGTTGGCCGCCACGTCCCACTTCTCCCACTCGAAGCGCTGCAGCTCGTTCTGGCTCTCCAGCTTCTTGCACAGCTGCTGATAGTCGAAGGGTACGCCGGTCTGCTCCTCGATGAACTTCCAGGCCTCCTCTATCTCCTTCATGCAGTGCTTGTGCACCAGGGGATCGTCGAACTGCATGGGCTGAGGCATAGCGAACAGGGGCTTGTCGATGAGCCAGTCCTGGATAATGGACGTGGCCACGGAGCCGTCGCAGGCCTCGTTGGAGGTGATGACCGCCTTGTAGTAGTCGGGCACATCGTCCAGCACGAACAGTCCGGCCTCCGCCTGGCACATGGGACAGGGGTCGCCGGGCAGGCCCAGGGACTGCACCGCGTCGATGTAGTTGAGCACCGTGTGGTTGTTCACGTGGCAGGTGACGAAATAGGGTATCATCTGCAGGGGGACGTTCTCCACTTCCTTGCTGAAGGGGTAGAAGATTCCTCCCCACACGGTCTCGTCATGGGCGATGGTCTTGTCATGCCGCGCCTGCACCTTCTTGCTGCCCTTGTTGGTGTTCAGGTCGTTGCGGAACATCTGCATGAACTGATAAATGGTGGCGTTGGTCATGGCGCGGTAGTGCAGCGGGCAGGCGCGCAGCGCCTCGCCCCGCAGGCCCTCCATGCCGCGGTCGAACCAGTGCAGCACGGGCAGATAGGTCTGCCCCATCCAGCGGTAGCGCCAGCAGCCCTTGGCGAACGTCCACACACCGCCGTAGCGCATGACATCGTACACCAGCATGCCGTAGTTGTACAGCCACACCTTGTTGAAGTAGTAGAACGTATCCTTCACGCCGCGCCACTCGCGGTGCTTGTACAGGCCGGTCTTGTCGCAGTACAGGTCGCCCAGGCGGCGCTCGCCGTGGGGCTTGCCGTACCAGAAGTCCTTGGCCAGCTTCTTGTAATCCGTGGTCTTGACCTTCTCCACCACGTTTTTCAGATCGAACTTCTTCATCTCTTTACGCCCTCCTGGATCTTCTTGATCTCCACGCTCTCGATGAACGCCTGGAACCGGGTGCGGAGCTGGCCGCTGGCGGAGTTGATGTACTCCTTCTCGATGGAACAGACGGGATAACCGAAGTCTCGCTGCAGCACGATGGTGTCGATGACGCGCTCGTAGCTCCAGTATTCGCAGAACTTGTTGCTGGCCACGATGATGCCGTCGGCCTTGTATTCCTTGGCCAGATCGGCCAGATGCTGCTTGCGGCGGCGCATCTCCTGCTGCTCCATGAAGCGCGTACACTGGCTGGTCAGCAGATAGTGCCGGGCGATGGCGCGCAGGGGCGTTTCGCCCTCCTTGATCTCGATGGGCTGGCGGGACTCCATGGCTCCGTAGCAGTAGCGGTCGGCCACCACCAGCGCGCCGCAGCTCTCGATGAGCTTGGTGAAGTCCGGGTCGTCGTTCTCGCTGCCGGCCAGCAGCACCTTACAGCGGTAGGCGGGCTTGGCGTCCGGCTCACGGGTGCGCAGCTCCTCCAGCGTTTCGCGGAGCTTGTCGATGATGAGGTACTTGGGACAGGCCAGCGTCACCAGATTGATGACGTGGTACTCGTAGCCGGTGATGGTAGGATTATCCAGCTTGCGGAAATCGCCGATCTCCTGCATGATGCGGCACAGCTCGTTGTGGCTCTCGATTGTGGCCAGGATGGCCTCGTCAGAGGTGTCCACGCCGTAGTTGCCGCGGAGGAAATCCAGCACATGCGCCTGCAGCTGCGCCTCGTAGTGGTCGATGCTGTTGGCGGTCTTTTTGAACGGAACGTCCGTAAACTCGCACTTGAACTTCTCATTCTGAATAATATCCATACGCTGCAGGTGCTCCTGGAAACGACAGGTCACGGTGCAGGTCTCGGTGGCCAGCTGGGCGTCCAGGAAGTTGAAGCCGCCCTCCAGCGCGCGCTCCAGCAGGCTGCGGCCGTAGTGGCAGGTGCGGGCGGACATGTAGTAGGTCGCCATGTCGGGGGAAGTGCAGCGGGGGGCACGAAGACGCACGGAGAAGCAGCCGGGCAGATCCAGCAGCACCTCCGGCATGAAATAGCAGGTATAGCCCAATGCCAGTTTTCCGTCACTTTTCGCCTGCTTTACGAGGTCATTATTGGCCTCTTGCAGGAGATTTTCAAAGTAAATCAGGTGTTTAAGGTCCCTCATCTCTCATCCTCCTTGCTGCGCAAAATACGCAGTTATATCCAGTAAAATTATACATAATTGCAGAAAAATTGTCAATGTTTTTGTGGTGTTTGCACAGTTCTTGGACACTTTTTGTATATGTGTCTGTTATTCGTCGTATTTTGTTCCGGTTTTTGCAAATTCGGCGGCAAAAATTGACTTTTGCGCGGCCATGTGGTAGAATATTTTCCAAAATCAGGAGGTATTGCACTATGGAAAACGTACATAACGGTGACGTTCACTCCCACGACCACGGGCATACACACGACCATGACCACGACCACGGGCACAGCCACGAGCACCACTCCCCGGAGGAGACCGTGGCACTGCTGGCCTATATGGTGACCCACAATCGCCACCATGCAGAGGAGCTGCACGAACTGGCGCACAGCGTGGACGGTGAGGCGGCGCAGCTGCTGCACGAGGCTGTGGTGGACCTGACCGTGGGCAACGAGAAGCTGGCGGAGGCGCTGCGGATACTGAAAGGAGAGGAATGACGATGTGTCTTTCCACTGTGATGACGGCAGACCGGCAGACGGTGTGCAAAAATGTGGCGGCGGTGACGCAGAAGGACGGCAAGCTGGTGTTCACTGACATTATGGGCATCCCCACGGTGGTGGAGGGGTGCATCGAGAAGATCGACCTGATGGAAAATATCATCACGATACAAAAGAAGGCCTGAGGGCCTTCTTTTTTCAGAGCGGGAAAAAGAGACAGGCTTCGCCTGTCTCTTTTTCTATCCTTCGCCGGCCTGGGGAAAACCGGCGCCGTATAGTGTTTTTGTTCTCCCGGGCGCTCTGCGCCCGTGGGATGTGCTCTCAGAACTTCTTCTTGCCTACGCAGGCCATACCGGTAACGCTCAGGACAGCGGTCAGGGCGTAGATGCCCATGCCCGCGTCAAAGGTCTTGGGGCTGGTAGTGGTCTTGCCCGCGTCCTTGGTGGTCGTGGTGGTGGAGTTGTAGTAGTAGCGCGGCGGCTGCTCGGGGGTGGGGTCGGGCGTGACCGGCACAGTATACTCACCGCGTGCCGCATCCTTACCGTTGATCTTCACGCCATCCGCGTCAACGGTCACAGTCACATTTTCATTCACACCGTTGATCTCGCCGCCCTTGGTGATAGTGACCTTCTTGCCGCTGTTTGCCGCATCGGCAATAGCCGCGCTGCCCACCGCGATCATGGTCTTGTTCCCATCGACCACGGTAGCCTGCGGCGCATTGATAGTCTCACCCATCAACGCCGTTACCATAGCTTCGGACACAAACGTACCGCCGGTAACAGTCAGTCCGCTCTTGTTGCTGGGGCAGAAACGGTTTGCGTTCTCCTGCGCAAACACACCATTGGAGATCGTCACCTTGGCCGTCGCAGTTCTGATGTCGATCACTTCGTTGGTATCCGTATTGAAAGTAAACTCACCGCCGTTGATGTTCACTGTGCTTGTACCGTCGGCGTGTATCTCACCGGCGAACTTACCGCCATTGATGGTCAATTTGCCATCACCGGCGCAACTCACATCCGTTTTGAAATCTCCATCATTGATGGTCGCGGTACCGGTCTGCACAGAAACGCCTCGTGCGAACGTACCGTTGTTGATGACCAGCGTACCACTGCTGTAGAAGTTTCCACCATTGCTGAACGTGCCACCGGCCACGGTCAAACTGCCCTTACTTTCAATACTGCCGCTGTACTGCCCGCCGTTTATCGTGACCGCTGCATAGGGATGAATCGTCAGGCCAATGCTCATATCACCGTTGAGTACAGCCGTACTTTCAGAAATAGTCCGGCTCACGGTAGCCTTTATCTCGCCGCTGTTGGTATTCGGCGCGGACGCATCATTAGTATACTCACTGTAGCAAATAGCAGAGCAGTTCTCACCCTCAATCACGCCCGTATTGCTGCAATTCACAATCTTCAGTTCAGTCCCTTTCGAGTTCACCGACACAATACCTGCGGTCATAATATTCTGTCCCGCATTTGTCGAATGGACCGAACCATTATTCACG
This sequence comes from uncultured Oscillospiraceae bacterium, assembly GCA_934590325.1. Classification (GTDB taxonomy): domain Bacteria; phylum Bacillota; class Clostridia; order Oscillospirales; family Oscillospiraceae; genus Vescimonas. Next base: position 17,347 of record CAKTOW010000002.1, on the reverse strand, counting down.
CAGTTTTTGACGATACCACTGCCGCTGTCACTGACATTGAACACAACACCTCCGACAAATGGGCCGCTGATGTTCCCATTGTTCGTACAGCCGTTAATGGTAAAATTCGCCCCCTGGGCATATACCACAATACCGGCAGCCCCGTTTACTGTATTGCTTTTAATCTCGCCATAGTTCGTACAGCCATCAATGACCACATTGGCGCCATCAATTTTAACGGTAATACCCGCTGCCTTGCTGGTACCTGTTACATTCGCTTTATTGATGCAGTTGATAACTTTGCTTGCACCGTCCAATCGTGCGACCACACCCGCAACATCAGACCCGCTGATAGTACCGGCTACCGTCACATTCTTTACAGTCGCGTCCTTAACCGCGCCGAAGAAACCAGCGTAGCCACCGAAAGCGGGATCGAGACTACTATTGATGCCACTGATGGTGACCGTCTGGCCGTTGCCGTCAAAGGTACCGGCAAACTTATTATTTTCGCTGTTCTTCTGTCCGATGGGCGTCCAGTTCGTCACAGTGATGCTCGCGCCCAGTTTGAAATAAGCACCGCTGTACACCGTACCACTATTCACATTCTTGGCCAGCTTATTCAGCTCCGCCTCAGTCGTGATCACATACGGGTCGGCCTCCGTACCGGAGCCCGTCCACTCGTTCTCCGCCCACGCCATCGTGGTCACACCCAGCGCCATGACCAAGGCCAGGAGCATTGCCAATAACTTCTTCATAAGTATAGTTCTCCCCTTGTTTTAAGTATTTCCGCAAGCCCCCTCGCGTTTTATTGCGGTGAACAATAAAACGCGAACGCAGAGGTACCTCTGCGGATAGACTGATTATAACACCAAAACCGGTGGTGTACATAGTTTTCCGGCGTATTCTTTGATTTTCTGCGTTTTGGACAAATCAGGATGGGTGGTTTTGGGGGATTTGACGGGGAAAATATCCCCATTACATAAAAAAAGAAGTGCGCTCCGCGCACTTCTTTTTTATTAAGCTGCCAGATCAGTCCAGCATGCTCTTGAGGTCGATGGCCACATCAAAGGGAGCGGCGGTGGCTTCCTTGATCTGATCCACGGTGAACTCGGGGTTGATCTCGGTCATCAGCAGACCCTTGTCGGTGACCTCGAACACGCACATCTCGGTGATGATCTTGTTGACGCAGTGAGAGGCGGTCAGGGGCAGACGGCACTTCTCAAAGATCTTGGGGTTGCCCTTGGCAGTGTGCTCCATGCAGACGATGCAGTGCTTAGCGCCCACGCACAGATCCATGGCGCCGCCCATACCGGGCATCTTCTTGCCGGGAATGATCCAGTTGGCCAGATTGCCCTCGGCGTCCACCTCCAGGGCGCCCAGGAAGCAGGCGTCCACGTGGCCGCCGCGGATCAGACCGAAGTTGGAAGCGGAATCGATGAAGCCGCCGCCATAGGCCACGGAGGCGGGGCTGCCGCCGGCGTCCACAACGTGGTACGGATCGTAGTTCTCGTCGCCCTCCTTGGGTGCCTTGCCTGCGGAGACGATACCCAGCTCAGCGTGGATGATCAGCTCCACGCCCTCGGGCAGGTAGTGGGGGATCAGGGTGGGCAGACCGATGCCCAGATTCACGACGTCGCCATCTTTCAGCTCTTTGGCGCAGCGCTTGGCAATAAAGCCCTTGATCTCAGACTTTTCCATTACTTTCTGTCTCCTTCCACGATGTAGTTCACGCACATACCGTAGGTATGGACGTTCTCCGGCTCAATATCGCCCACGGGAACGATATACTCGCACTCAGCGATAACGGTGTCAGCGGCGGTGGCCATGACAACGTTGAAGTTGCGCATGGTGCCCTTGTACCAGCAGTTGCCGTACTCGTCGCACTTATAGGCGCCCAGCAGGGCGAAGTCGGCGTGGATGGGCTTCATCAGCAGGTAGTCCTTGCCGTCCACGGTGTGACGGCCCAGGCAGAAGGGGGACTCCTCCACCAGGGTGTCGATGCCCACGGGGGTCAGGACGCCGCCCAGACCGGCGCCGGCGGCGCGGATGCACTCGGCCAGAGTGCCCTGGGGCAGCAGGTTGACCTCCAGGGTGCCCTCGGTGTTCTGCTGGCCGACCTCGGGGGTCATGCCCACGTGGGTGGCGATGACGCGCTTGACCTGGTGGTTGTGGATGAGCTCGGCAATGCCGAAGAACTCCTCGCCCATGGGGCCGGTAGCGCGGCCCATGTCGTTGGCGATGAGGGTCAGATCCTTGGTGCCGCGGGCCACCAGCTCCTTGACGATAGCACGGGCCTGGCCGCAGGCCAGGAAGCCGCCGCACATAATGGTGGCGCCGTCGGGGATCATGGCTGCCGCTTCCTTGGCAGTCAGTACAGGTTTCTTTGCCATTTCTGTTCCTCCTACTTTTTTATGACAGCAACACTGGGTCAGCTGCGTATGCAGTTGACCCAGTGGCGCTGTAAGGTTTTACTTCATGCCGCGCTTGACCATCTCGGTCACGGCGAAGGACGCCACGTCGTCGGCATACTTGCCGGCGCCGAAACCGGCGTCAAAGCCCAGCTCCTTGGCCAGCTCATGGGTGATACGGGGACCGCCGCAGCAGACAACGAACTTGTCGCGCAGACCTTCGGCCTCCAGCAGCTCGATGAGGTTGGTCAGGTTCTGGATGTGCACATCCTTCTGGGTAACGGTCTGGGAGACCAGCAGCACGTCGGCCTTCAGCTCCAGAGCCTTCTTGATGAAGTCCTCGTTGGGGACCTGAGAGCCCAGGTTGTAGGCCTCGATCATCTCGTAGCGCTCCAGGCCGTAGTGGCCGGCGAAGCCCTTGCGGTTCATAATGGCGTCGATACCCACGGTGTGGGCGTCGGTGCCGGTGGAGGCACCCACCATGACGACCTTGCGGCCGATGTGCTCCTTGATGTACTCGTTGGTGTCCTCCATGCTCATGACATCGGACTCCACGGTGATGACGTGGATGTCCTCATAGTTCACGGAGTGGACGCAGCTGCCGTAGACCACATAGAAGGTGAACTCCTTGTCCAGCGCGGCGTGATAGGCCACATTGGGCTCCTCGAGACCCATCTTCTTGGCGATCTGGCGGGCAGCCTCCTCACCGCGCTCGTCATCCTTGACGGGCAGGGTGAAGCTGGTCTGCACCTTACCGTCGTTCATGGTGTCGCCGTAGGGCTTCAGGCGGGTCAGATCCAGCGTGGTATCGAAATCGATCTTATGGGTGTTATACAGTCCGCTGCTCATGCTCCCACCTTGCCTTTCATGACTTCAATGAACGGATTGAAGTATTTGTCGTCCTTGACCACGACGCCGGCCAGGCCCTTGCCGCCATCCTTGGGGCGCTTCACGTCGGCGAAGATGCCCTTCTCGATGGTGGTGAACAGGCCCAGCTTCTCGATCTCGGCCAGCAGGTCGGTGGCCTTGGTCAGCACCTCGTTGGCACGGGTGCGGATGATGCCGCCCTCTTTGTAGGTCAGCTCGTCGCCCAGGTCCTTCATGGTGCGGAAGATGTACTGCGCGTTCTCGATGGAGAGGGCGCGGTCGGACATGAACGGGGTGTGGATCGCCTCGGTCATCATACCCAGCAGGCACAGCTTCTGGTTGGTCAGGATGGTCACCATGTTGAACAGGGCGTCCTGAATGTGACCGCGGAAGATGTTGCCGGTCATGAACTTCGTGGGAGGCATGTACTTCAGAGGCGCGTTGGGGAAGATCTCGCGTGCCATCTGCGCCTGCGCCAGCTCGTAGAGGAAGGTGTCCTCCACGGCGGGATCCATCTCGAAGGCGTGACCCAGACCCATCTGCTCCTCGCGCATACCGGCGGTTCTGGCGAACGCCTCGTTGATGAACTGGGAGGCCAGAACGGTGTGGGCGGCGGTGATGGCGTCGTCTGTGGTCAGGTAGTTATCCTCACCGGTGTTGATGATGACGCCAGCATAGCCGTTGATGACGCGGGAGAAATACTGGTCAACGATGGTGCGCTGCATATTGATGTCGCGGAACAGGATGCCGTACAGAGCGTCGTTCAGCATGACGTCCAGACGCTCCAGAGCACCCATAGCGGCGATCTCGGGCATGCACAGGCCGGAGCAGTAGTTGCACAGCCGGATGTAGCGGTGCTGCTCCTCGCCCACCTCGTCCAGCGCGGCGCGCATGAGGCGGAAGTTCTCCTGGGTGGCGTAGGTACCGCCGAAGCCCTCGGTGGTGGCACCGTAGGGCACGTAGTCCAGCAGGGACTGACCGGTGGTACGGATAACGGCGATGATGTCGGCACCCTGCTTGGCACCGGCCTTCGCCTGGGTAATATCCTCGTAGATATTACCGGTGGCCACGATGATGTACAGGTAGGGACCTTCCTTGTCGCCCCACTCCTTCAGGTAGGAGTTGCGCTTGGCGACGTTCTTGTTGATGCGCGCCACGGTGGCGTTCACCACGGGGGTGATCGCCGCGCGGATCTCCGCATCGGAGTGGGCGGGGATCTTGCCGAGATCCAGCTCGCCGCTGTTGACTGCCTCCGCCACGCCCTGGGGATCCTTGCCGGTCTCCACCATGGCGTTGCCGATGGTCCACGCAGCACCGACGGGCAGCAGGGAGTTTGCCATCAGGTGATCGACCACCACGTTGGGCAGAGGAACGTCCATATCGTTGACGCCATCGATACCCAGCAGACGGCAAACAGCGCGCTCCACCGTGACGGTGGTGTGCTGGTCGATGAAATGCTGGGTGTCGTCCGCGATCTTGGCGGCGGAGGCACGGGCACGGTCGACCAGCTCAAAATTCAAGCCGAGTTTGCTTTCCATAGTTTTCCCTCTCTCTTACTTCTTGACGTGACGCTCGTTACGCAGCAGCTTGGTGGGCTCCAGATAACGCTGCTTGGTGCCCTCGGCGACCCATGCCACGCCGGTCTTCTCCACCTTCTTCTTGCCGGTGCAGACATCGCAGTGGCAGTTCTGGACGTAGTGCTCAGGCTGGGTGTAGGAGGTGATGACGCCCTCGAAGTTACGCAGGATGACCTTGCGGGGAGTCTCGGAGATCAGATAGTTGGGCATAACGGGAGTCTTGCCGCCGCCGCCGGGAGCGTCCACCACGAAGGTGGGGATGCAGTAGCCGGAGGTATGGCCGCGCAGAGCTTCCATGATCTCGATGCCCTTGGACACGGGAGTACGGAAGTGGCTCAGACCCAGGGAAGGATCGCAGGCATAGATGTAGTAGGGGCGGACACGCATCTTGACCAGACCGTGGACCAGCTCCATCATCACGTGAGAGCAATCGTTCACGCCGGCCAGCAGCACGGACTGGTTGCCCAGGGGGATACCGGCGTCAGCCAGCATGGCGCAGGCCTTGGCGGCTTCGGGAGTGAACTCCTTGGGGGTGTTGAAGTGGGTGTTCAGCCACACGGGGTGGTACTTCTTCAGCATGGCGCACAGCTCGGGGGTGATACGCTGCGGACACACAACGGGAGTACGGGAGCCCAGACGCACGATCTCCACGTGGGGGATGGCGCGCACGCGCTTGATGATGTACTCCAAGGTCTCGTCCTCGACCATCAGGGAGTCACCGCCGGACAGCAGAACGTCACGAACCTCGGGGTGAGCGGCCACATAGTCGATGCACTTGTCGATCTGCTGCATGGGCACTTCGCAGTCGTTCTGACCGGCAAAGCGGCGACGGGTGCAGTGACGGCAGTACATGGAGCACTGGTCGGTGATCAGCAGCAGCACGCGGTCGGGATAGCGGTGCGTCAGGCCGGGGGTGGGAGAATCGGTGTCCTCGTGCAGAGGATCGGCATCCTCATAATCGGCATACTCCAGCTCCTCGGCGCGGGGGATAGCCATCTTGCGGATGGGATCAAACGGATCGTTCAGATCGATCAGGGACAGATAGTAGGGGGTGACGGCCATGCGCAGCTTGCCCAGAGTCTTGGCAACGCCGGCTTCCTCGTCGGGGGTCAGGGTCATGTACTTCTTCAGATCCTCAACTGTCTCAGCGCGGTTCTGGACCTGCCAATGCCAGTCATTCCACAGATTCTCGGGAACGTCGGCGAACAAACCGTTACGAGTCTTCATGTTCAATTCTCCTTCACAAAATCAGTAATAAGGTACGCCAAAGGCTGGGAGTCCCCCGAAGGGGACGCCCAGCTTCGGTCAGTTTCGTTTAGCAGTACTTCTCGTCGAACAGCTTACGCAGCTTGGGGTTCTCGCGCAGCACGTCCAGAGTGATGTTGGCGTGGTTCTTGGTGTAGCCGTTGCCGATGATCATGGTGACATCCTTGCCGATACCCTCAGCACCCAGAGCAGCCTTGGTGAAGGAGGTGGCCATGGAGAAGAAGTACACCATGCCGTCGTCGCGGACGGGCAGGATGGCGGACATCTCGCAGGACTCGATGTTCACGCAGCAGATGGACAGATCGTACTCCTTGCCATCGTTGACAGCCAGAGCAGCCTCCATGACCTCAACGGGCTTGGTGCAGTCGGCGACGATAACGTCGGTGTACACGCCCAGCTCCATCAGACCGGGAACCTGCTTGGGGTTGCGGACGACGCCCACGACCTTGCCCTTGGGGCCGACCTTCTTCATGGCCTCCCAGCCGCACAGAACGCCGGACTTGCCGTTGGCGCCCAGGATCAGGACGCTGTCGCCCTCGTGAGGCAGCTTGCGGGCCTGAGCGGGAGCGCCGGCCACGTCCAGAGCGGCCAGGGCCAGAGGCTCGGACATATCCTCGGGCATCTTGCAGTACAGAGCGGACTCGAACAGGATGGCCTTGCCGACGATGTCAACGCGGTCGATATCCTTGTGGATGGCCAGGATCTTCTCGATCTTCAGCGGGGTCATGGACAGGGACACCAGGGAGACGATCTTGTCGCCTTCCTTCAGGTCGAAGCCGGGCTTCTTCTTCAGGTCCTCGCCGATGTGAGCGACGACGCCCTTGAACATACCGCCGGAACCGGTGACGGGATTCTGCTGCTTGCCGCGCTCAGCGACGATGCCCAGGATCATTTCGCCGATCTTCTTCTCGTCGCCGCCGCAGGCCTCGGAGATCTGGGTGAAGGAAGCGGAGTCGATGTTCAGGGAGGTGACATCGCAGACGATCTCGTTGGAATAGACCTTGCTCATGTCGTTGTCGATCTTCCACGCAGCCTGGGTCAGAACGCCCTTGGGCTCGATAACGCGGTGGGTACCGTACTTGTTGCCTTTCAGTTCAGCCATTTTGAATTTCCTCCTAAAAATATTTATATGATTCTTTCTTGTGTGTTACTTCAGGGGCTTGAGGGACAGGATCTCACGGGCCTCGGCAGAGGTAGCGATCTCGCGGCCCAGCTCCTTCGCCATGCGGACGACCTTGGCCACCAGCTCGCCGTTGGAAGCGGCCTTCTGACCCTTGCCCAGATAGACGTTATCCTCGAAGCCCACGCGGACGTTACCGCCCATGGCGATACCGGCAGCCGCCATAGTCCAGGCGGACTTGCCCACGCCGGTGACGGTCCAGGTGGAGCCGGCGGGGATCTGGCTCACCAGATGGCACAGGTTGGGGATAGTGGCGGGGGTGCAGCCGTTGACGCCCAGCACGAAGTTGAACTGCATGGGAGCACCGGGAACCTCGCCCTTCTTCGCCATGGTCAGGATGGTATCCAGATGGCCGATCTCGAAGCACTCATACTCGGGCTTGATGTTGTTCGCCAGCATGCGCTTGCCGAAGGCGCGCATGGTGGGCATGGTGTTGTCGAAGATCTCGTCGCCGAAGTTGCAGGTGCCGCAGTCCAGGGTGGCCATCTCGGGGAACAGCTCGGTGGGCTGCAGACGCTCCTCGGGGCTCATGCCGGTGGCGCCGCCGGTGGAGGGGATCATGATGACATCGGGCAGCTCCTTGCGGATGGCATCCATCACCACGCGGAAACGCTCGCGATCCTGGGTGGGGGTACCGTCGTCGTTGCGGACGTGGATGTGCAGAATGGCGGCACCGGCCTCGTAGGCGGACTTCGCCTCGCGCACCATCTCCTCAACGGTGTAAGGAACGGCGGGGTTGGAGGCCTTAGTGACCTCAGCGCCGCAGATGGCGGCGGTAATAATGAGCTTTTCCATCGTTACGCTCCCTTACTTCTCGATCTTGTTGCGCTGGCAGTCCTTGGGGGTGACGCAGGTGCCGTGAGCGCGGCAGACCACCACGGGCTCGGCCAGAACGTCAGCGGCGGAAGCACTGATGTCGGGGCGGGAGACAATGACCTTACGGGCCTCGAACTTCATGGTACGGGAGGTGTTGCCGATCTTCTCGATCTCGCCGTAGGCCTCGATGTAGTCGCCGGCGTAGACGGGCGCCAGGAACTCCACGTTGTCGTAGGCACAGAACAGGCCCTCGTCGCCGTCGCACTTGATCAGCAGCTCGGTGGCCACGTCGCCGAACAGGTGCACCATGTGGGCGCCGTCCACCAGGTTGCCGCCGTAGTGGGCGTCCTTCGCGCTCATGCGCAGGCGAAGCAGAGATGTCATCTTTTCCATAAGTTTTTCCTCCTTCAAAATTTTGGACGTGCATTCCAAATACCAGAGCTGGCCTCGGTACTTTTTTTGGGTATGAAAAAAGCACTATCGGTCAAGGTCGTTGACCAATAGCGCTCCATGTATCACTACATGACAGCAACGCCGCTTACACCGCGCTGCCAGGAACCGTACGCTCAGACTCGTCCGGTCCCTTCGGCGGAAAGCCCCTTCCCTCACCTGTTACGGGGGTCTGACCCCAAGGATGAAGTACCCTGCTCTCCGCGCCTCTATTGACTGATATTATGAAATTTCTATCTTCAAATTATACCTTTTTCGGCGTGTTTGTCAAGTGACATTGTGACAAAAAAGACAATAACTTTTTTGTGCGATACGAATAAATTTCAGTCTGAAAATTTGTTCGGTTTTCCCGAAAAGAAACTTTGTGCCAAGAACATATCCCCCGGCTCCGCCGGGGGATATGGCGCTTATTTCTTCTTGCCGGTGAGGACAGCCATGCCCGTCAGGGACAGCAGCGCCGCAGCGCCGTAGAGCATAACACCGGGGTCAGCGGTGCCGGGACTGTTCTTCTTTCCGCTGTCGGGCTTAGCGGCCGCGCCGCTGTTGTAGTAGTAGCGGGGCGGGAGCTTGGCCAGCACCGTGTCCGCCTGGGTGATCTCCTCAGCGGCCTGCGCGTCGCTGAAATACCTGCCGCAGCCCGTGCAGTGCCAGTACTCGATGTTGCCCTCCGCCTTCATGGTGGCCGCCGCCGCGTCCACGTGGGCTAGGTCGGTGTGGTTATTAGGTTCCAAGTCTCCGTATTCTGCTTGACACACGCTGCACTTGGCCTTGGCAGCACAGGTGGCTTTGCCGCCGCTGTGACCCGTGGCGGGCAGGTCAGCCGCGCAGACAGAGCATTTCACACCTTCTGTGCAGGTGGGTCTGTTTTCGCTGGCGTTGTGGCCGCACAGTTCCCATTTTGCGGTGAGTGTCATGGATTCGGTGATTGGGGCGTTTGTGAAGTCAAAGGCGGTCGCCGCGCCCTCAGCGAACCAGTCGTTGAAAATGTAGCCTGCTTTGGTGGGGGTGGCAGGCTTGGTGGCCTTCTGTCCGCGGAGCACAGTCTGCGAAGCGACAGCCGTACCGCCATCCGAAGCAAATGTTACGGTTTCGTAGGCTTCGGCATTGATCGTACCGCTGCCGGTCACTGTCCCATAAAATGTACCGCGATTGATGACACCGTTGTTGATCACTTCATCATAGAATGTACCGCCGTCATATTCACTACTCCGTTCGGTGCCAATTCTTCCGGGATAATCACCACTAACATCATTATTGACAGTTCCATAAAATTTTCCGGCCCTTATCTCGCATGTGTTATTCACAGTCGCGCGGAACTCGCCCCCTTCAATAATTGTTTTGTTTGTCACCGTATTGTAGAAGGTACCACCCTTTATCCATCCGCCTGCATTGACCACAAGCCCCTTGAATGTTCCGCTGTGAATGAAGCCGTAGTTCTCCACCGTGCCGGTGGAAAACTCCCCTCCGTTGATCGTTCCGGAATTGTACACATCTCCTTGGAATTCTCCGCCGAAGATCTTCCCGCCAGCATTATAAAAATATCCAGTAAATCGTCCTTCCCTGATTTCTTTGCGATTATCTACACTACAGCTGACCGTGACCGTTGTTTGCAAGATCCCTTCATTGTAAATATCCAGTCCCGTTCCATCCTCGCTCTGCTTAGACAGGGTCCCCTCAATGCTGCCGCCATTCAGCTTGAATGTGCCCGCATTATGCACTCCGCCGCTGCCGGTAGTGCCGCTGTATATGCAGTCCGCAATGCAGCTGCTCCCGCTCATGGTAAAGGTTCCCTCATTGTAGACACCGCCGCCTCTGCTGGCACCGCACCCTTTAATGCTGCCGCCATACATGTTGAACGTACATTGGGCTGACACATATACGCCGCCACCATAGCGGTACCATCCCTTACCCGCAACGCCTACGATATTGCCGCCGTACATTTCAAGCGTGCCGCTGATGATCTCTATACCACTTACAGCTCCCTCATTAGTGCCGCTGTCATTCACCTCTCCATAAATCACACCGCCGTTTACGGTCTTTATAGTATCGCCGGTGGTCCCATCAACTTTTCTCCATACCTTATCACTCGTATTCGTATCAAAACTGTAAACAGCGGTAGAGCCGCTATCGTCCAACGTCAGCTTCGCGTTGTCCTTCACTTGGATCATGCTAAAATTACCAGCGCCTTTCCGGCTCAGCACATGACCGTTCAGATCCAGCGTCAGCGAGCTTTTGACCTTCAGCGCCGAACTGATACCAATATCCCCCGTCAGCTTGACGGACTGGCCATTACCGATGGCAGTCCGCAGCTCAGTCTCATTGCCCACCGGCGTGAGCGCGGTATCCTCAGCCCAGGCGGCGGAGACAAGCGCGGTTGTTACATCTCCCGATGTAACAAAAACTGCCCCTGGGGGCAGTGCACATACCAATACCAATGTCAGCAAAATGGGGAGCAGTCGTTTCTTCATAGCGGTTCCTCCTCGTTTCTTCCTCTCTCCTGTTTTCCTTTCCGCACTTCCCTGTCCCCGGCGTTATTTTCTCCCAGCGAAACAAACGGCCGGTGTGGAAGTGTTTACAACACCATATTACCAAAAAATGTCGTGAAACGCAACAGGAAAAGGGTAGGGGCGGTATTAAAAAGCGCGCACGCTGGCATAAGTGCCAGTAATGGCAGCAGGCGTAACCTTTTGTAACTATTTGTGTGGAAAATGTTCTTTACTCCGCCGGAAGCCGCATGGTATGCTGTATATGGCAAAAATTATAGCGCACTAAAGGAGGGACAGCTATGAGGAAACGGTTTTTGACGCTGGCGCTATGCGGGGTGATGCTGCTGTGCGGCTGCGGGGCGAAGTCGGCGACACCGCTGCCCCAGCCCGACTTTCCACTGACGGAGGAGACCCTGCTGGACACGCTGCGGTTCTGGCCTGGGCTGGAGGTCTCGGACAGTCTGACCAACACCGTGGACGGGGTGACGAGCACGGTGTACATGCTGCGTAAGGAGGGGGCGGAAAATGATCTGAACAGCATCATCGTCACCAGCTATACATCGGAGGAAACCGGCCGCGTCCTGACGCTGCGGCAGATGGAGTACGACAAGGACTGGCTGCGGGTGCAGACCGACCCCACCTTTGACGACTATCAGATGCAGTGCATGGCCATGGAGCATCTGTACGGCGGGTTCAGCTCCCAGGGCGTGCTGTTCGCCGCCATCTGCAACCAAAAGATGCCCGACGAGGCCGGTGTGCTGTGGGAGGGCGCTGTGGACGGCGCGTACTTCGTGGTGACCTCGCGGGAGCCCATGAAGCCGGAGCGGCTGGCCAAGGGGAACTCGCTGACATTCCAGCTGTATGGATCGGGCGAGAAATACCAGGACTTTCTGCAGCGGGCGCAGGAAGTGCCGCAGCAATAAGATACAGACAGCCCCCGGCTCCGCCGGGGGCTGTCCTTTTTATGCCCCGTGAAGCCGGGAGCATAAGCAAACCCCCGGCAGCGCCGGGGGTATTTCTTTATATGACGCCGAAATGCTCCAGCAGTATCTTGACGCCGATGAGGATAAGGATGGCGCCGCCCACGAACTCGGCCTTGTTCTTGTACTTGGCGCCGAACACGTTGCCCACGTACACGCCGCCCAGGGAGATCAGGAACGTGGTGCAGCCGATCAGACAGACGGCCAGCCAGATGGACACGGACAGCTCCACCATGGAGAAGGTGACGCCCACAGCCAGGGCATCGATGCTGGTGGCCACCGCCAGGACGAAAAGTTCCTTGTGCTGCACCTGGCCGTTGGAGGGGGCCTCCTCGTCCTCCTTGTCCTCGGCGCGGCTCTCGCGTATCATGTTGCCGCCGATCCACGCCAGCAGGGCAAAGGCGATCCAGGGCGCGAACTTCGTCACATAGTGGGCAAACTGTGAGCCCAGCAGCCAGCCCAGGGTGGGCATGATGGCCTGGAACACGCCGAAATACAGAGCGATGAGGAATGCGCTCTTCTTGTGCACCCTGTCGGGCATGGCCAGTCCCTTGCATATCGACACGGCGAAGGCATCCATGCTCAGACCGATGCCGATGAGGAATATCTCCAGTAATGTCATAGCGGCTCTCCTTTTTCTCTCCGTCCCCCTCGTCGGCAGGGCTGTATACTCACAGTATGACCGGCACAGGGCGGTCGATAGACATGGTGTCGGGAGTGACGCGGCAGGCATAGGCGACGACCTGCACCCCGGCGGCAGCGGCCTGCCGCAGCGCCGCGCCGAAGGCCGGGTGGGTATCGTCATTGGGGGCGAAGTCGGTGACCTGCGCCATCTGGACGACGAAGAAGGCCGTGGCGCGGTGCCCCTGCTCCACGGCGCGCATCAGCTCGCGGATGTGCTTCACGCCCCGCTCCGTGGGCGCGTCGGGGAACCGGGCGTGGCCGCCGCTCTCCAGCGTGACGCCCTTGACCTCCACCAGGTGGAGGCCGTCGGGGCGCTCCAGGCAGAAATCCAGCCGGGAATCGCCGAAGCGGAACTCCGGACGGACGGACAGGGCCTGTGGGTCGAAGGTGCGGGCAAACTCCGCAAATACGCGGTTGGGCGCCTGGGCGTCCATGTTGATGAGAACGCCGGACTTGTCCACGGCCACCAGGTCGTAGGGAGTCTTTCGTCCCGGCGCGGTGCCGGGGACGAGGTACACCTCCGCGCCGGGCACCAGCAGCTCGCGGCAGCGGCCGGTGTTCTTCACGTGGCAGACGGTCTCGGCGCCGTCGATGTCCACCATGGCGATGAAGCGGTTGGGGCGCGACAGAAAGCGGCCGCGCACGATGTTGTCATACCGCATGGCCGCTCACTCCCCCGGTTTTTGGAATAGAAAAATAGTATACCACAAAGACTGTCGGATGGGAAGTATTTTCTTTTGGGGAGAATTCGTTTCTTAGCGGTTTGTGTATTCCGTCAATGAACCTAAAAATTTTTTAGGCGTTCTTACGATTTTGTAGATTTTGCCGCTTTTTGGATTGCATTACTACCAAATGTTTGGTACAATACAGGTACTCTATATTAGTATGGGAGGGATTACAAACCATGCCCGAATATTCCAACCTGTTTGTCGTGCTGATGGGTCTGGGGACGGTGTTCGCCGGTCTGCTGTGCATCATCCTGCTGGTCTCGCTGATGAGCTGGGTGTGCTCCCGCACCTCCGCGCCCAAGGCCGCGCCCCAGGCAGCGGCGGCTCCCGCCGCCATGCCCGCACCGGGCGCCGTCACCCCCGCGATGATGGCCGCCGTGGCCGCCGCCATCGCCGAAGACATGGGGACAGATGTCTCCGCCATCCGTATCGTATCCATGAAGAAAGTGTAATGTGTGAGGAGGTTTTCACCATGAAAAAGTACAGAGTCAACGTCAACGGCACCGTGTATGAGGTCGAGCTGGAGGAGATCACCGGCGCGGCTCCCGCCGCAGCTCCCGCGGCTGCCCCTGCCGCCGCTCCCGCTGCGGCTCCCGCCGGCGGCGAGAAGATCTGCGCCCCCATGCCCGGCAACATCCTGGCGGTGAACGTGGCCGCCGGTGACGCCGTGAAGAAGGGCCAGGTGCTGATGATCCTGGAGGCCATGAAGATGGAGAACGAGATCATGGCTCCCTGCGACGGCACCGTTACCTCCGTGGCCGCCGCCAAGGGCGCCGCTGTAGAGTCCGGCGCGCTGCTGTGCACCATCGGCTGATGCCGGAGGACCGCACATGGAAGCTATTGCCAATTTCTTTGTAAGCACCGGCTTTTACCAGTTTTTCCAGGGCGACAACTGGAAAAACGCCATCATGCTGGTCATCGCCGTCGTGCTGCTGTTCCTGGGCATCGTGAAGAAGTTCGAGCCGCTGCTGCTGGTGCCTATCGCCTTCGGCATGCTGGTGACGAACCTGCCCGGCGCGGAGATGTTCCATGAGATACTGTTCGCCGGAGGGCACGTCCACTGGGACCTGTTCGGCGGTGAGCCCATCACGGCGCAGTTCCTGTCCGAGATGCTGGCCAACGGCGTATCCGCCGACGTGCTGCAGCCCTATGTGGACCAGCTGATGACGGCGGCGCAGACGCTATTCAGCCCCGACGTCATCAATGACCTGATGTCCCAGGTGGCCGCCAGCGGCTCCGATGCCGTGGGCACCATCGCCAACCAACTGGACGCCCTGGTGGTGGCCGAGCAGTACGCCGCCAGCTACAGCGTCACCCTCAGCGATGTCACCGTCAGCGTGGGCCTGATCGACGTGCTGTATCTGGGCATCAAGCTGGGCATCTATCCCTGTCTCATCTTCATGGGCGTGGGCGCTATGACCGACTTCGGTCCCCTGATCGCCAACCCCAAGAGCCTGCTGCTGGGCGCCGCGGCCCAGCTGGGCATCTTCCTGACCTACGTGGGCTGCCGCCTGATGGGCTTCACCGGCGCGGAGGCCAGCTCCGTGGGTATCATCGGCGGCGCAGACGGCCCCACGGCCATCTTCGTCACCGCCATGCTGGCTCCGGCCCTGCTGGGTCCCATCGCCGTGTCGGCCTACTCCTACATGGCGCTGGTGCCCGTTATCCAGCCGCCTATCATGAAGGCGCTGACCACCAAGGAAGAGCGCCAGATCGTCATGAAGCCCCTGCGTGAGGTCAGCAAGAAGGAGCGTATCTTCTTCCCCATCGTGGTCACCGTATTCGTGGCCCTGCTGGTGCCCTCCGCCGCGCCGCTGATCGCCTGCCTGATGCTGGGCAACCTGGCCAAGGAGTGCGGCGTGCTGGACCGCCTCAGCAAGACCATGCAGAACGAGCTGATGAACATCGTCACCATCTTCCTTGGCATCAGCGTGGGCGCCACCGCTACCGGTGCCACCTTCCTCAGCCCCAAGACCCTGGCCATCATGGGCATGGGCATCGTGGCCTTCGGCTGCGGTACCGCCGGCGGCGTGCTGCTGGCCAAGTTCATGAACCTGTTCCTGAAGGAGAAGATCAATCCCCTCATCGGCTCCGCCGGCGTGTCCGCCGTGCCTATGGCCGCCCGTGTCAGCCAGAAGGTCGGCCAGGCGGAGAACCCCGGCAACTTCCTGCTGATGCACGCCATGGGCCCCAACGTGGCCGGCGTCATTGGCTCGGCCATCGCCGCGGGCGTACTGATCTCCCTGTTCGGTTAATAGGAGGTAACTATGGAATTTCTGTCTAACAAGCCCCTGCTGATCACCGATACCATCCTCCGCGACGCGCACCAGTCCCAGGCGGCCACCCGCATGACCATCGAGGACATGCTGCCCGCGCTGGAGCAGCTGGACTCCATCGGCTATTACTCCCTGGAGTGCTGGGGCGGCGCCACCTTCGACGCCTGCATGCGCTTCCTCAACGAGGATCCCTGGGAGCGGCTGCGCACCATCCGCAGGCACGTGAAGAACACGAAGCTGCAGATGCTGTTCCGCGGCCAGAACATCCTGGGCTACAAGCACTATGCCGACGACGTGGTGGACGCCTTCTGCGCCAAGTCCATCGAGAACGGCATCGACATCATCCGCATTTTCGACGCGCTGAACGACGTGCGCAATCTGGAGCAGGCCATCAAGTCCACCAAGAAGTACGGCGGACAGGTGGAGGCCACCCTCAGCTACACCATGTCCCCCATCCACAACGAGGCCTACTTCGTGAAGCTGGCCAAGGAACTGGAGGACATGGGCGCGGACATGATCTGCATCAAGGACATGGCCAACCTGCTGCTGCCCATGGACGCCTATTCCCTGGTGAAGGCGCTGAAGGAGACCATCAACGTCCCCATCCACCTGCACACCCACAACACCTCCGGCACCGGCGACATGACGCTGCTGATGGCGGCCTACGCCGGTGTGGACATCGTGGACACCGCGCTGAGCCCCATGGCCAACGGCACCAGCCAGCCCGCCACCGAGTCCCTGGTAGCCACGCTGCAGGGCACCGTCCGCGACACCGGCCTGAGCCTGGAGAAGATGTCCGACGCGGCCGTGCACTTCCGCAAGGTGGCCCAGCGTCTGCAGGATGCGGGCATCCTTGATCCCAAGGTGCTGCGCGTAGATACCAACACCCTGCTGTACCAGGTGCCCGGCGGCATGCTGTCCAACCTCATCTCCCAGCTGAAGCAGGCCGGGAAGGAGGACAAGTACTACGACGTACTGGCGGAGATCCCCCGTGTCCGCAAGGACTTCGGCTATCCCCCGCTGGTGACGCCCTCCAGCCAGATCGTGGGCACCCAGGCCGTGATGAACGTCATCATGGGCGAGCGGTACAAGACCTTCCCCAAGGAGTCCCGCGCCATGCTGCGGGGCGAGTACGGCAAACTGCCCGGCGAGGTCAATGAGGAGGTCCGCGCCAAGGCGGGCATCGCCCCGGAGGACGTCATCACCTGCCGTCCCGCCGACCTGCTGGAGCCGGAGCTGGACAAGTACCGTGAGGAGTTCAAGGGCCTGGCCAAGTCCGACGAGGACGTGCTGAGCCTGGCGCTGTTCCCCCAGGTGGCCCCCAAGTTCATCGAAAAGCGCGACGCGCCCGCGGCCCCTGCCGCGGCGCCCGCTGCCGCCCCCGTCAAGTCCGCCGACACCGACGGCGTCCGGGAGCTGTACGTGGAGTGGAAAAACTGACCTTACCGCTATTTCTTCTTTCCTTTCCCTATGAGAAAGGGGGCCGTGGCTGCACACGGCCCCCTTTCTCCGTTTTTTCTGGCATTTCCGCAAAAAAACTCTTGCATTATCCGAAAACATCTACTATAATAGTACCGTTGACAGGATATGCACCTTTAGCTCAGTTGGTAGAGCACCTGACTCTTAATCAGGGTGTCCAGGGTTCGAGTC
>CAKTOW010000001.1 GCA_934590325.1 uncultured Oscillospiraceae bacterium | reverse complement strand
CCGGCGTTTGCAGGTCAGCAGTACAGGTGATTCCGTGCCCGATGGACTTGACGGGGCTGACAAAGTCCTTATGCATAGTCGCAGTTGTTATAGGACACCATGGCGAAGCCCCTGTGCTGCGCCAGTACGTCATGGAGCCGTTGATGGTCACTGCGGGGAAACTCCACCGCGTAACGCTCCGCCTCATAATAGGGCGGGTCACAATAGACCGTGGTCTGCGGATCATTATGGGTGGTGATGATGCTCTCGAAATCCTTGTTCTCCAGTGCTACATCCTTCAGGCGGTGAGAACACTCCCAAATATCCCGAAAAAATCGCTGTATATCGCAGGAGCTCACACCATAGCTGTCGCCGTTGCCGTTATAGCTGTATCGCTGCAGCTTGTAGATAGCGGCGGCGCGGCGCACATCCGACAGCTCCGCACGGCTTTGCAGCAGCCGCTTGACCTCCTCCGCCTCCGGCGGTGGGAACATCTGCTCTGCCAGCTGCAGCTCCTCATCCAGATACAGCTGTGTGAAGTCCTCGCCCTGCAGTTGTCTGCGCAGTACATCAAACTCATCACGGGCATTGATGGGGAGAAAGCTCAGTTCTTTCGTCAGGGCCATAGGGCGGTGCTTGACACAGAAAAGCAGGTTATACAGGTCGTGGTTCAGGTCGTTATATATTTGCAGGCACCCCTTCGGCACGGCGGTATTCAGCGTGATGATACCGCTGCCGCCAAACACATCCACCAGTGTTTTATAGTGGATAGGCAAGAGCATCTGTATGGCCCACATAAGCTGTCCCTTACCGCCCATCCAAGGCATGAGCTTTATCAGGCTGTCACGCATCAAATTTCTCCAACGCACGCTCCAGTCCGGAGATAGCCGCGTCCAGTCCACTGCGCATTTTCTGCAAGCCGCGGATGGTATCATAGACCTCCGCCGCCGTTTCCGCGAAGTAGTAGCCCCGCTGGTCTGCCGCGATGGGTACGGTGTCCTGCCGCAGACGGTTGACGCGCCGCCGCAGCTCGTTCCCGCTGATGCCCAGCACACGCTCCAATTCCCGGCTGCTGATCACATTTCTGCGCCCCTTAAATCCATTTTCCAGATACAGGGCGACGGTTTCCTTCGTCATTCTTGCACTCCCTTCCGGTGACCGTTCACCGAAAAGGGCGCAAAAAGAGGGATCGCCATCCCTTTTCGGAAAGCGGCCCCATTGTTGTTAAATTTTACTGCATGGTCATGTCCACGCCTTGCCGCGGTACTTGCAGCGGCTGTCCGTCTGGGCGGCAGATATAGCCATAGTCACTGAAAAGCCCCTGATCTCGCCACAACAGGTCTGCCCCGTAGGCCTCCATGTTCAGATGCCGCGTCAGCAGGTCACGATCCGAATCGCTCACGATGACGGAGAGCTCCTCCCTCGCCAATTCCTCCAGAGAATGGATCCCCGGCTCAAGGGCATATTCGCTCAGATGCTCTGCCAGTGCAAGCGCATCGTCCAGGCTTCTGATATCCAGCTGACCGGCCACAGCCTTGAACTTTATCAGCTCGTTATTTCTGTCCAGTTCCTCCAGGCACTGTGCAAATCGGTTGATCTGCTCCATGCCGTCATAGGCCATATCCGTGAAGCGCCACATCTCCGGCATGGCGGCGTCGCACTCCTCCAGCCGCACCTCCTGCCAGTTGTCTACCTCCAGGCAATCCAGCACGGCGTCCAGCTCCGCCTGCTTTGCGGGCAGGTACAGCTGTACGGCGCGGACGTCGCTGACGCAGAGGAAATAGATCATATACGGCGGCTTCCGTGGCGGCCTGCCCAAGTTGGGAGGGGCCTGCCGCCGCTCGGACTCCTGCATCACATAGCCGTGGGGCGTAAGTACGCCGCCCTCACCCTCCCGCATCGATCTGCCGGTCTTCTCGTAGTCCAGCATTTCCAATACGCTGTCCGGCACGGTTGCCAAATCCGGGAGAAAATCGTTCTCCACGTAGAACTGTCCCAGCGCGGCATCGTCCGTGATCCCCGGCACCACATGGCAGCAATCCACGCTGTATGCCAGATCCAGTACTCGCCGGAGCGTCAGCTCACCGCCGTTGTTCTGCCATAGCTTGTCAAGCTCCATCTGCACCAGACCCTCGAAAGCCACGGCATCCACATCGCTGAATGTACGGAGCTTCTCTGCCAGTGCGTTGAACTGGTACAAATCGTACCCATCAAGATATGGGGCGAGAAATTCATATCGGCCCATGTCCTCCACCTGCCAATAGGGTTCCTGTCCCTCTGACAGACGCAGTCTGTCCATGGCATCCACCATTTCCCATGGCGTGGCGGGCAGCTCCAGCTCCGCGTGATTGCTGTTGTCGGGATTGCCCATGTATATGGAAATAATCTTTTTATCCAAGCTCCATCCCCCCACGGCGCTGTACGATGTCCTCACAGTTGTCCGGGTCTGCACCGGGTACATCCCAGCCGCACATGCTGCCGATCTTCATAGCCTCCTCCTGTGCAGGCGTCACGCCCCTCTTTCTGTTCTGCTCATCCGCGATACGGCGGTTCTCGTGGGCGTCACCGGTAGACCAATCGCTGGGGTAGTAGCCGCTTTCGCCGCGTTTGATGCAGATGAGCTGTCCCGTGCCCGGCAGCAGCGTGAAGCACATCTCCGGCAGCTTATCAAAGTGGGCGCGGAAGCGTTCCTGCTCCGTCTGGATGCTCCAACCGTGATCCTGCCACAGATGCACATACAGCTCGCTGCCACGTCCAACGGCGATCTCATGCTGTTCGAAGCCCTCGCCCCAGCCGTCTGACGCCTGACCGGAGATGTACTCCTTCAGCGCAGCCAGCCCCTCTGCCGACAGCTCGCCGCTGATCTGGCATTCCGCGATGCCCCACAGCCTACCGTCCCGCCGTTCCACGTTGAAGGTGACGGAGCGCACCTTGTCATTCACACTGTCCGCTGCGTTGTACCAGTGCATGATACCGCGGCTGGTCTCCTCCGGCATCCGATACTTCACCAGTGCGCTGCGGATATGGTCCTCATACGCGGTCAGGTCGTGTCCGGTCAGCAAGTCCGGTTCTTCCTGCATATTGCCATACACATCCGGCTCATAAAGCTCGGCGGTAAGCGGCATATACAGCTTCGTCATGCTGAGCTCGGGCGGTAAAACGGTAAAGCTGTCCACGCCGGGGATGAGCGCCAGCGTCCGCCCGTTGTCCCATTTCATATGGAACTGCCCGGCGTCGTCGATATAGTCCAGTTTCCCCGTCGTGCCAGCCTCCACCGGTGCATACGGATCCTGCATGGAGTCCAGCCGGATGCGTGTACCCACAGGGTACTGCTTCCGCAGGAACGCCAGCATCTCCCGATTTACGTTCATACTAAATTCCTCCCATCGTCTGTTTGTAGTCTTCCAGCTCACAGGGGTTTTCCTCACCAAGAAAGTCAAACAGGATGTCATCTGCTGCCTTGCGGATAGCGGGATCGTCTGTCAGGACTTCATAGCGAAACCCTGTGGTATCGCGGTAGGGCAATTCCTCCCGGATGCAGTCCAGAAAAGCGTCTGCATCATCGTAGGAGATATCATCGTCCCCTACGAAGGTCACTTTGCCTACAAGAGCCACCGCTATCTCACCTCCGTTCTTTCACAACATACCACATATCGTTGCTTCCCACCGCTGGCATAGGGGTGGCAAGTGACAAGCGTCAGCAGGTCACGGCTCGGTTGTATCTTGATCTTATCCACCTCATGGGGTTGGATGATCTGGATGTCGGCCACGGTGTAGGTCAGTGTTTCCCATAGATTTGTCAGCGTAACGGTATCGCCCACCTGCAAGCGGTCGATGTGCCGGAAGTAATCCGCGCCTTTCCAGCCTCGGTGTCCGGCGATGACACAGTTGGTGTTATCCCCGCCGATGGGTGCTGACGTGTTGCCCAACACCACCGCACCTGCGGCAAGGTGAGCGTCGGACGCGCCCAAATAAACTGGCATGGTCAATTCCATAGCGGGTATCTCTAAGACGCCTATGATCTCATCCTCGATGCCGTAGGCAGTCAGGTCGGCGGCGGGTTCTTCGCAGGCTTCGAGGTCAACAAGGTTACACTGCTTTTCCGCGTAAAGCTGGTGGTTGTACTCCTGTAGAGCCGCCAGCAGTTCGGGGTATTGCTGCTCTGGCTCATTACGCTCGGCTAAAAACTCCTGCACAGCAGTTGCGGCACTGCTTTGGAGTCTGTTCCCCGTGAACACCGGCCATAGCATCACACACATGCCCGCCACGGCCAACAGTACCGCCAGTACAAAGGATGTCTTATGCATGGCGTTTCCTCCTCATCAGGAAGTATCCGCTGCCTGCAACAGCTACCGCGCCAAGGCCGATACCCAAGCCGGTGAGGTAATGCCGCGTCCACGAGGATGCAGCTGGTTTTTCTGCGGCGGCAGTCGCTTCCTGTTCGGGGGTGTAGGGAACACGGTGGCCACGCACCAGCAGCCGGTGGGTGTTGACGCCAAATGGCGTACACGTCACCAGCGTGACTAAATCCTTGCCGTCCTCAATTTGGAGCAGGCTCGTGTCCGTGGGCAGCACCGTGTGGATGGTGTCCACCTTATAGGCCAGCGTATCGCCCAGCACGTGGATGTAAAACGTGTCGCCCTCTGCAAGCTGGTCAATGTCCGAAAACAGCTTGGAACTCGCCATGCCGCTGTGGGCCGACAGTACCGCGTGGGTGCTTTCTCCGCCTACCGGCAGAGATGTGCCGACCACATGGCCCACGGCGCGCTCCAGCGTGTCCGCCGCCGTGCCATGCTGTACCGGTAGATATACGTTGATTTTGGGGATGTCTACATAGCACATGACGCCGCCCACCGTGAGCTGCTCCGCATAGGTCAAGGGAGGGGCGGATGCCCCTCCCTCCATAATGAATGCCGTGCCGGACAGCATGGCGTTGTACTGCTCCGCTGCTTCTCGCTGGGCAGTCAGTTCGGTATCATCGGTGTTTTCAATAGCGGCGGTGTACGTGGTTTCCACGTCCGAATGATACCTTTCGCTCAGAAGCTCTCCCGCCAGTGGGTAAAGCATTAGCCCCAGTGCTGCAATACCGCAAGCCGCCGCCAGTAGCCAGCGTTTCACTGCTCGTTCCTGTGCTTACGGCTGCGGATCACGATAAACGCCGCCGCGCCCAGCAGAGCCACACCGCCGATAGTAAACATCCACGTGCCGTAGCCGCCGGTCTTAGGCAGGTCGAAGCCGGGGTTATTGACCACGGTCAGCGGCACGATGGCGTCGCCCTCGCTCATGGTGACATCCTTGTCGTTGATGGTGGCGGAGGCGGTCAGCAGCTTGGTGCCGCACTTCTCGCACTGACCGTTCTCAGCGGTCTTGATAGCGATTTTGACCGCATCCTTCAGCAGCACATAGCCCTTGTCGGTGGCAGTTTCGGTCAAGGAATAGGTGTCGTCCTCCAGCCCTTTGACCACGACGTGACCGCTGCTATTGGGAACGAAAGTGGTGGCGTCGGTTTTCTTGGTGGCAAAGCCCTTGGCGTAATACACGCCATCCTTCAAGTCGGCAATCACGAATACATCATCGGTGTCGTTGTGCAGTCTAAACTTCACGTTCCGCACGTTGCCGCCGTTGTCAGAAAACTGCTTGAGGACGTCAATGCCGTAGGTATACACATGGCAGCAGTCCTTGAGGGTGTCAAAGTAGGTCGTGTTGGTACGCTTCCACGTCAGTACGACCTCGTTGGGGTTATCGGTATCGCCCATCTTGGCATCGGCGGTCAGGGCGGCGGCGTAGGTGAGGCGCATGGTGCAGTCGGAATACCCGCGCTTGACGCTGTCGGTATACACGGTGGCCGCCTCGTTGATCTCCGCCAGACCGGTATCGGTCATGCGGATGGTCATGGTGTTGGCGGTATCATCGTAACTCACGGTAAATTTGCCGGAGTTCACCGCCCAGGTGGCGATCTTGTCGGTGCAGCCAGCGTCCTTGAAGAACTCGATGACCACGTCGTTCTTGTTGTAGCGGATGCCCTTGCTCAGCGTATCCACATAGGTGTACTCGCTCAAAGCCGACGCCTTGGAGGTGATGGTGGGCAGTGTGCTGATGATCTGATAATCCACCGTGTCGCCCACGGAGGCGGTGGCAGTGTGAGCGTACCCATCGGTGATGTCAGTCAGGCTGCCGTTGTTCTTGCCGGTGGAGTTCTTTGCTTCACGCACGGTCTTATCCAGCGTAGGATTGCCGGTCTGATTCTTGGGGTAAACAGTCACATCGTAATTCCACGCCGCGCCATCAATGGTGGTCATGGGCAGGGACACGAGGAAAGGATTGCAGGTGGAGGTGACATTTTTAGGGACGCGAGTCTCCACAACGAGATACAAGCCCTGCTCCATATTGGAAGTAGAAGTGTGGCCGGTGGCATCCGTCTCGGTCATAGCCACGCCGCCGTTCTTGACGGCGGTTTCCAGATCGTTCTTCACGTTCGTGGCATTGGCAGTCAGCGCAGCGGACAGCTTGTTGTTGAGCATATCACTGGTAAAGAAGTTGATGCCATTGTCGGTCTTGTGGGCGTCTGCGGTGGTCAGGCCGATGGCAGACAGCACGGCGGAGCTGCGATCACTGTTGTCGAAGCCATATAGCACGCCCACCTGACGCTGACCATCCAGCAGGTCGTTGCTCGTGGTGACATCGGCAACACGGAGGTAGGTGAACTCCACGCCCTGAATGGCATACTTTGCCAGCTTGTCCACGACGGCATCGTCATGCAGCCCAGTGCTGACGTAGGACTCGGCATCCCACGCGCCCTCCGCGCTGGCAGTGGTGATGTCGTACTTGTAGATGGAAAGGGAGGCGTTCTTTGCGGGGTCGATGGTAGGTTCTGCGAACGCTGTGGTGATGAGGCTCAGAGCCATGATAGCGGCCATGAGCAGCGCGAACACGCGATGGATCTTTTTCATTTGGTTGTCTCCTTCATAAAATCAGATTTTTTGCAAAAATAAACACCCACGCAAAGCATGAGTGCTGCAAACAGGAAATAGGTTGTAAATCCCGTACCGCCTGTGAAAGGCAGCACGAAGCCTGCATTGTTACAGGCAGTGATGGTAACATCTCGGTTGCTGCTGTCCAGCGTTCCCGCGAACAGCGGTTCGGTCAGCAGCGTGTAGCCTGCTGGGGTCTTGGTCTCCGTCACACGGTACTGTGCACCGGTTTTGAGGTCGCTCCACTTGGCAATGCCGGTTTTGTCAGTGGTCACTCTGCCCTCCTCCGACCAAGTCTTGCCATCTGCGGAAGTCTCCAGCAGCAGCTCCGCACCAGCAAGCGGACTGCCCGTTACCTCCACCTTGCGGACGGTGATGCTGCCTTTTGCCAACGCATTTGTCCGCTTGTGCGTAATGTTCAGTGCTGAGGCCGTAATGGTGATCTGAAACTTGGTATTGTCCACCACATAACCGCTGGGCGCGCTGATCTCCTGATAGCTGTACTTGCCCTGTGGTAAATCTTTGAATACCGCCTTACCGTCCGCACCGGTAGTCATGTCAGCCACCTTTTTACCATTGATATCAAATAGCCGATAGGTCACGCCTGCCAATACCTTGCCGGTTTCCGCGTCCACCTTATTGATGGTCAGGCTGCCTTTCTCCTCCACAATTTTGACCTTAAAATGAATGTACGCCCACACGGGGTCGGGCAGTGAGGTCAGCGCGGCGCAAGCCTGATAATTGCTGCCATTGCTGGGCTCCAGCAGCACAGCCTCCGTACCCTCCACATCCAGTGCGTAGCCGTAGTCGCTGCTGATATAGCCGTTCAGCTTCGCTGCAGCGTCCTTTGTGGCCGTCACGGTCAGTACATTACGCCGCTGGCTGACGGTTACGCCGCTGATATTGGTCCGGAAGTAGTACTGCGACAGCACACCATTGGTATCGGTGGCTGTACCCACATACTGACTGCCGTCCCATGTCAGCGTAATGGCATTGGCATCCGAAAGCTGATTGCGGTACTTCACCGCAAAGCTGGGGATCACGCCATGACCCATGATGCGGTCAATAAGGATGTCATACGCCTCCTGCACGCCGTCGCCGGCGTAGTGGAACAGGTTGGCGCAGGTGGTATCATACAGGGTGTACGGATAGGTCGTACCGCGGTAGCCGCACACGAACTCCCAAATCACCGCCTGTGTCGCCAGCTGCGCGCAGTCGGGATGGATACCATAAAAATCATAGTTACCGCCGTAGCCGTAGGAGAGCGCCAGCGTCACAGCGTACCGCTGATTCCAGCTCAGGCTGCTCCAACTGGTGGAGGAGTAGCTCAGATCGCCGCTGGCAGAGCGAACGGATGGCTCCATGCAATAGGCAGGCACCGTTACGCCCGTATCATCTCTGGTAAAGTATTTCAGCTTTGTGCTGGTAAACGCGCCCCATTGCGGCACGGGCGTTTTGTCCTCATGGTAACGGTACTCGTTACCGCCGCTGATCGTCCCCGTTACCGTGGCAGCGTGAGCGGTCACGATGGACAGACCCATGATTGCTACTAAAAGGCATACCAGCGTCAACAGCTTAGGAATTGTTTTCTTCATGCTCGTCCTTTCTCCCAACGCAAAAGACCGGCAGCTCACGCTGTCGGTCTTTCGGTCGGGTATTCAGTTGGTTTATCCGTACAGCACCACCACGATGTATTCGTCCGATGCCGCGTCGTAGCGGACGGTGCAGTTGAACCGCGCATACGCGCTGACCGTCTCTGCGCCGTCCATGGCGGCGAGGCAGGCGAAGGTGGCGTCCACGTTGCCCTTTACGGCGGCGGTCAGTGCCGCCTGTCCGCCGTTCTCCGCCAGCCATGCCACGCTGTCCGCTGTACCGGGAAAGAAGCTGGAGTCGGCGGTGGTCATACAGGTGTCGATGGTCACGCCGTACTGCGCTCTTGCGTACTCGTTGCCCGCCCGGACAGCCTCCGCGATGGAGTAGATGTTCCCGCTGGCGGCAGGCTTAGGCGCAGGGGCAGGTTCGGGCGTAGGCGTAGGCGCAGGTTCTTCCTCCTGTTTCTCCTCTGCCGGGGTAGGCACCGGCGTGGGTGTGGGAGCAGGTGTATCCTCCGGTGCAGGCGCGGGCATCACCGGTTCTTCCGGTGCAGTGGGCGGTGGTGTTACCTCCATCTTACCGGAGGGTGTCTCGGCGCTATTGGCAAGTTTCGGAGTATCCTCGCCGCCTGCGGGCTCGGCCTCCTCAGTATTCTCTTCACCGAGAAGGCTGTCGACATCTTCCTGCACCTTGTCCTCCGTTGGCGCGATGGCCTGTGCCGCGCTCCGAACCGCCGCCACCGGCAGCGTCGTCGATGCAGAACTGCCTCCCGTCTGCCCACAGGCTGTGAGCAGCAGGAGCGTCCCCATCATCAGGGTCATGATCCTCTTTTTCATGTGTGTTTCTCCTTTCTGTGTTTTGGGTAGCACAAACAACTACCACACAACCATCCGTAAGTCAACGGAAAGATTTGTAATGGTCTGACAGGGCAGGAGGCCCTCTGGCATAAGCCGTTCCCATGCTCATACCATGCCTCCCATCTCCATGTGAGGTGCTTCCTCCTGTGCCATGTTCTGCCGCTGGACATCCAGATCATAGGCCGTACAGTAGCAGTTATAATCTCCGGGGGACGGATTGCAGCGCAGGCAGTAGCGGTAATGCTCGGTTTCCACGATGTAGCCGTAGTTTTGTGTCCAGCCGCCGCTGATTTTGCCGCCGTGTTCATAGCAAAAACGCTCCATAGCGAAGCGGTTTTTCAGTACACTCTCCCGCAGCGTGTCCACGACCTCCTGCAGCTCCAGCTTGAACACAGGGCTGTTCAGCTCCTCCGGGCCTCTTGGCCACCATGTGTGCCAGAACTCGTTTCCGCTGCGCCCGAAGTCCATGCGGACATGGCCGATGGTACCCAGCCGCTTATCTTCTTCGGGGTGTGGGGTATAAAATAAGCCCGCCTCCTCCGGGCGGGCAGGTCGGATATGAAGTTGTGTTGCATCTTTCAAGGTTAAGACTCCTTTCGGTGTGGAATTTGGCTTTACACATTACTGGGGGATATGCTATGATGTGGCTGACAAATCGGAATTTGATGAGGAAGATTATTTATATAATCTACCGTCTATGGTCTGAAAACGACCACCTATCGAGAATCGGTGGAAATCAATTCTCGATTTTCTTATACTGTAACCGTAACAAAGAGGAGGTGAGCAAATGCAAATTGAAATCAAGTTAGATGAGAACTGCAAGGAACCCAAAATCATCGTTGTGACAAACAAAATGACCGACGAAATCAATGAAATCATGAAAAGGCTTTCAGACGAGCAGCCGAAAATGATTGCCGGATTCAAAGATGATATTGTCGAAGTGTTGGAGCCGTTTGATATTTACCGCATTTTTGCTGCATCAGGCAAAGTGTTTGCCGAAACAAATCACGGTGAGTACACGCTCCGTCTGCGGCTTTACGAAATGGAGCAGCGGCTGGACAGCAACTTTTTTGTCCGAATATCAAACTCGGATATTATCAATCTGAGAAAAGTCAAGGGTTTTGATTTAAGCTTTGCAGGAACAATTTGTGTTACGCTTTCAAATGGGACGGTTACTTATGTTTCAAGGCGTTTTGTCGCCAAGATCAAACAATTATTAGGAATATGAGGTGGTAAAAATGAAAAAAAAGATGATTCAGCGTGGGCTTCTCGGATTCCTTCTCGGCATTGCTATCGGTTTTGTAATAACTGTGATTATATCAATGTGCATAGGAGATGGTTCGTTCTATCCTGTCACCCCTGAGCTGATTGATACAATGAAAAATGAATTAAACGCAGTTATTCTTCAAACAATTCTCTGCGGAATTATGGGTACAGGCTTTGCAATGGCTTCCGTTATTTGGGAAATTGATTCGTGGAGCCTTGCAAAGCAAAGCGGAATTTACTTTTCCATTGCCTGTGTTACGATGTTGCCGATTGCCTATATTACGAATTGGATGAAGCATAATGCCATTGGTATTCTTTCATATGTAGGAATATTCGTTGCAATTTTCGTCATCACTTGGCTCGTTCAATATTTTGTATGGAAACGCAAAGTGAAAAGAATGAATGACGGAGTTCGGAAGAGTAATAACGCAAAATGAGCATAACCTTCACAACGGCAACTTCCAGTTTATCTGCTTATTAAGCGGCTCGTTCCAAATGGATCGAGCCGCTTTTGCTTACATCATCCTCTGTCCCTGCTGCTGCACCGGGAACGGCGGGTCCAAGCGGCGCAGCAGTCCGAACTCTGTTTTTGTCACGCAGTCGTTTTCCATGCAGTCCTGACCGTATTTCTCAAAATCCATGTAGCCGTCCAGCTCATAGATGGCTTCATCATCCAGCCCCAGCGTTTCCTGCAGCCGCTGCTGGCCGTAACCATAAGTGTCTACGATGCGCTGGTAGTTGTCCAACTCCTCCAAAAGCTCACGCGCCCGGTGCAGCGTATCAGGCCGTTCAGCATCCAGCACGGCCGCGTAGGTCAGAAGCATCCCGTCCTTCTGCCAGATGGCCTCCAGCTTTTCTGCGAACTCGTTGTAATCCTCCACAGCCGGACAATCCGTGTCGCAGATCAGTTCACCGATATACGGCACCTTGAAACGAATATCACAAAGCATGGCATCCGCGAAAACATCAATATCAAGATAATTTTTCACAGCGTCCAGGTATTCCTCATCAGTGGGGAGGACGAGGGTGTAGTCCGGCTTTCCATTGACGTGCAGCGTCATGCGGAGCATTTCATCCCGGCTCTCGTCCCGCCAAGGCTCTGCCGGTGAGAGGTAACTGCGGTCGATTGTCACATCCGGCGTCAGCAGACTGCGGGCGTTGGGAATGAAGGCACTGTACCGGGCATAGTTGTGCCCCTGTGGGTCAACGAGGAACCCGTCCGTCCCCTCCGCGTCGAGGATGAGCAGACAGTGTCTGGCGTCATCATCACGCCGGATGGCATTTTTGTTCTCTGCGATGAAATCATAGTCAGCCAGCAGTGCGCGGCTGAACTGCTGGAAGCGCTGGCTTGGCAGCTCTATGACCTTATCCACGGCACAGGGGTCTGCTTCGCACCCGGTCTGCTTACACTTCAGTTCCGCCCGAATGATCATCGCGAAAGCCCTCCCATCACCATGTGGCTGCTCTGACCACCGTTCATCACTTCCTCCATGCTAATATAGCCCTTGTAAGCGATGTAGCCCCGGTCGGTGAACATCCCGTCCTCCTCGTTCATGCGCTCCGTGCCGTACTTCTCATAGTCGTAAAAAGCATCGAGATTTTCGTCATACTCAAAGCGACCGGACTGCTGGATCATGTACTTGCCGTACTCCTCCGGCGTATGTGTGCCGGGGGCGAAGTCAAAGAGGTCGAGGTTTTCCGCAAGATTTTTGATCTGTGCCGCGGACTTTGGCTCTGCCAGCATGACCACAGCGCCCAGCTTTTCCATATCCGCTTTTGATAACCCATCCGTTGCCGCTGCCAGTTCGTTGAGGTCAGAGAGGGTTTCGTACTCCATATCCAACAGGACATCCACCTCATTGGGGAGCTGGCTGTCCTCCAGCCGCAGGCGGACATCGGCGGGATCTGTGATGCCCCCGCGAAGGAGGGCACGGTCGATCTCCTCCTGCACCATGGGGAGAAACAGCCATGTGATGTGATCGGTGTCCTCTGGATTGGACTTAGCGGTCACCGCAACGGTAATGGGATTTGGTTCGTAATAGTAGCAAGGAAAGAATTGACCGTCGTAGAGCAGCTTCATCTGCATGCCGTTGTCATAGGCCACACCGTAGGGCGTGATCGTGCCGCTGCCGCTTTCGATGAGCTGCCGTGCGGTTTTCTTGCCGTCCAGCGCGTTCAGTTCATCCACGCTTGCACAGCCGCCGTGCAGATTCATGTAGTGGTCGCGGCCGATGGCGGCGAGGTCGGAAAAGTCAGTGATGACCGTGGCCTGCTGGCAGCAGAAGGTCAGATTGATGAGATCCTTCAGCTCGAAAAGCTCCAGCTTGTGCGCCATCGCCTGAAACTGCGCGGCCTCGCCGGTGTCGAAGCTGTCCAGCCGTTTGGCGAGGTAATTCAGCTCCTCCACATTGACCGGGAGCATCTCCGTGCGCTTGAGGACAGTATAGAAGCTGTCGATCTTTTCCACCTTGCAGTCGGCTTTGACCGCATCGCCGATCTCCAACGCCTCCAACAGCTCCATGCAGTGTGCGTACTGGCCGCGGGGGATAGGGAACGGGATGGTCGCCACGCCGTATTCCGGGTGGCTGGGATTACTGAGAACCGCTTGAATCATCATTTGTGTTTTCCTCCAATCCATTGATTTTGTTCATTCTGGTCCGCAGGCAGGTATCTTCACTCTGCCAACAGATGAAGCCATGCCCTGGATAGGGACAGCCTTTGCAACGCTCAAAAAGTGTGCAACCATGAATCTCCGGCGAATCGCGGGGAAAGTCCGGGGCAAGGACTGGGGCATACCAATGCCCCAATGAGCTTTTCCGGTTGGTCTGCGGCATTTCATTTCCTCCATAATAAAAAATGGCCAGAGTCTTATTGCTAAAACTCCGGCCATTGCCATGTAGTATTACATTGCCTGTTCCTGCGAGACTCGTTCCAATGCTTCTTCCTGCTGTCGGATTCGCTCGTTCAAATCCGGCACGCACACCTCAATCTGTTGCTGGACACTGTGGATTACTTCCTCCTGCTTGTCAGTGAGTTCAAAAAACTCCCCGTCCACAGAATCGGCACAGCAGCGATAAATCTCAGTCAGCTGCTCTGGGCTGAAAAGCCGTTCCGTTTGGATAAGTCCAGAGCGTGTGGCGAAATCCTGCTTAGCAGCATCGTAGTTCTCCATGAAGTAATGCCCGTGGGACACGCCTGTGCGGTCGTAATCCCAATCCCATGTGACGAATTGAACGCCGTGTTTGCTCGGAGTGCCTGCCAGCACCGTGCCGCCAAAGTCAGCGAGGATACGGTAGTCGCCATCCAGTCCGCTGGCTTTGAGCTGTGGGGCGGCTTCCATAGCGGTCATATACTCCAGCGTCTTCGCGGCGATGTCCTCGACGCGATATAGGGCATCCTTTGCCTGGAGCGTGTCCGCGTCCTCCCGCCGATAGAACACGCTGCCCTTGCCGGTGATGCTGCAGAGCGGCGCATCGTTCCACTGGATGGGGAGTTGGCAGTCTTCCGGCGGCTTTGTTTCAAAGCCCACACGATGGAGAGAACTGCGAACTTCTTCGAGGTAACGGAGCTGTTGCCCTATGCTGCTGTTGTTCATGTGTTGAACCTCCTTTTCCGTAAACTGAAAAGAGGTTGGTATCAAAATATGATACCAACCTCTTCAATAAAAAGTTTCAAATTATTTAGGAAAGACGAGCAATAAAAAGTATCCGAGAGCGTAAAGCCCGCCATAAAGCAGGCCAAATCAGCCGAGAATTTAGTTCAAGTCCTGCCTAACGCTCTGAAATGCCCTTGTGTATCTATAAAACACGCTTTGAAAAAACAGGGCATAAAAACGCTGAAACCCCTGATTTCTCAGGGGTTTCAGGTGAGTGTATCTATTTTGGTCACTCAAGATGGTTGCGGAGGGAGGACTTGAACCTCCGACCTCCGGGTTATGAGCCCGACGAGCTACCAACTGCTCTACTCCGCGATATTTCATTGTACCGGTGGTGCCGGTGACCGGACTCGAACCGGTACGGCATTGCTGCCGGGAGATTTTAAGTCTCCTGTGTCTACCATTCCACCACACCGGCGGATTCGGCGTTTATTAGAATACCACACTCCCCGGCGGGTGTCAACACCTTTTCCGAAAAACATTCCCAAAACATTTCGACGAAGTTCCGGGTTTCCCGTTGCGCTGGGGGTGCTCCTGCGCTATAATGGTCAGTGAAACAGGGAAACGACGGGGAAGGAAACCTTTTCCGTCCCCTTTGCGTCTATATGGATGAGACCCCTTTGAAAGGAGGCGCACCCCATGAGAAAACGTCTTACAGCGCTGCTCCTGGCGCTGCTGCTGGTGCTGGCATTGCCGGGCTGCGGTGTCCGGGCACAGGAACTGACCAAGGATATAGTGCCCACACCGCTGGATACCACCACCGATCTGACCGCCGGCGGCGAGGCGGTGGCCGCGTTCGCCCTATCCCTGCTGCGGGAGGAGAAGGCCGGCGTGTCCGGCGTGCTGGTGTCCCCTGTCTCCGCCCTGAACGCCCTGGGTATGGTGGCCAACGGAGCCTCCGGCGACACGCTGAAGCAGCTGGAGACCGCCGCCGGCATGAGCCTGAACCAGCTCAACGACTTCCTGTACACCTACCGCATGAGCCTGCCCACTACATACAAGAGCTGCGTGGTATCTCTGGCTAACTCCGCGTGGCTGCGTGACACCTTCCGGGCGGAGGACGCCTTTTTGCGTACCTGCGTCAACTACTATGATGCAGAGGTGTACAGCTCCGCCTTCGACAGCGGCCTGGTCACTGACCTGAACCGCTGGGTGGAGAAGGAGACCAACGGCATGATCGACAGCCTGCTGGAGCAGGAGCCCAGTGTCACCACCATGCTGTACCTGGTCAATGCCGCCTGCTTCGACGCCCGGTGGGAGACCCCCTACACCAAGGACAGCGTCCACACCGACCGCAATTTCATCACCGCCGACGGCACGCGGCAGGCGGTGGATTATCTGACCAGCCGGGAGAATATCTACCTGACCGGCAACAACGTCACCGGCTTCCTGAAGCCCTACGACGGCGGCAAGTACGCCTTTGTGGCGCTGCTGCCCGACGAGGGCGTGACGCTGGAGGACTATCTGAAGAACCTCACCGGCGAGCATCTGTATGACCTGATCACCGCCCACCACTACGCCAATGTGCAGGCGTCCATCCCCCGCTTCACCGCCCAGTCGGAGCTGGAGCTGAAGGACGCCCTGACGGCCATGGGCATCACCGACCTGTTCAATGTCTCCGCTGCTGACCTGCGGAATATAAGCAGCACCGCCAACGACAACCTGTATGTGTCCTCTGTGCTGCACAAGACGTATCTGACGCTGGACGAGAACGGCACCAAGGCGGCGGCCGCCACCTCTCTGGAAGTGAATGCGGGAGACGCCCCACCCTCGGAGGACGTCAAGACGGTGACGCTGGATCGCCCCTTCCTGTATATGATCGTGGATACCCACGCCTGCGTGCCCCTGTTCATGGGCACCGTCACCTCTGTGGAATAAGCAATAGTATATCCCGCCCGGTCGGGGCGGGATATTGATAAGGGAAGGCCGCCCGCGGGCGGCCTTCTCTCGCTTATTCGTCCCCGCTCACATAGTCGTGGGGGTCGATGACCGCCCCATCCCGGCTGACGGAGAAGTGCAGATGGGAGCCCATGCGGCTCTCGGCGGCGGAGGTGCTGCCCACGTAGCCGATGATCTCCCCGGCGGCCACCTGCTGCCCCTGCGTCACGGGCACGTCCTTCTGCAGGCTGCTGTACCGGGTGGCGTAGCCGCCGTCGTGGGCGATGACCACCGTGGTGCCCATCAGCTCGTCGTCGGTGACGGACTGTACCGTGCCGCCGGCGGCGGTTTTTACCGCCGCGCCCTCGTCGGCCTGTACGTCGATGCCGTCATGGGTGCGCCAGTCGGCCATGGTAGGGTCGTACAGCAGCTCCGTCATGCTGAACACCGTCACCGTGGTGCCGTCCAGGGGTGATACCACCTGAGGTAGCAGCTCGGCGGGTTCGGTGATCTCTACCTCCTCCGCCGGTTCGGGTACGACCACCGGCGCGGGCTTCACTACCGGCTGGGTGGGGGTGACGGGCTGGATGTCCACGGTGGGCGGTGTCTCCGTCTGCTGCACCGTCGCCGGGCGCTCTCTCAGGGCGAAATAGCCGATCGTTCCTGCGGCCACAAGGCACAGGGCGATGGCTATGTAATAGCCCCGCCCGCCGAACATGGCCTTCAGCCGGTCGTTCCGGGAATCTTTCATACGTGTATCCCTTTCCTGACGGGTCTCCCCGCCGCCGTCCTTTCCGGCGGACGGCACGCCGTAATAAAAAAGCCTCTGCCCGTATTGTCGCCGGACAGAGGTTTTTTTATTCACTTCGGGATGCTCAGTCGTCGAACTCCGCCCGCAGGCCCCGGCGCAGCAGCCCGGTCAGCTCTCCGCGGGGGTCGGCGTGTTCGTACAGCACGTTGTGTACGGTCTTGCATATCGGCAGCTCCACGTGATACTTCTCGCTGAGCACCATCAGTGCCTCCACAGTGTAGTACCCTTCCGCCAACCGGTGGTAGTCCTGGTGCCGGATGAACGCTTCGCCAAACTGGCGGTTGTGGCTGTAGGGGGAGAACACCGTGGCCTCGTAATCCCCCAGATGGCACAGTCCGTAGGCGGACAGCTCGCTGCCGCCCATGGCCCGTATCAGCCGCGCCACCTCCCGGGTGCCCCGGCTCATCAGGGCCCCCTTCAGGCTTGACATCTCCACCCCATCCAGGAAGCCCGCGGCGATGCCCACCACGTTCTTGGCCGCCGCGCCCACCTCGTTGCCGATCATATCGCCGCCGTAGTAGAAGCGTATCAGGTCGCTGGAGAACTCCTGCACCAGCCGCCGCTTCACCTCGTCGTTCTCGCTGTCGATGACCATGCAGTTGGGTATGCCCCGGTAGAACTCCTGCACGTGGCCCGGCCCCAGCCATACGGCCACGGTGTTGCTCTCGTGCAGCAGCTGCCCGGCGATGACGCTCAGCCGCTCACCGGTGCCCATCTCCAGCCCCTTCATGCACAGCACCACCGTTTTGTTCCGCAGCGAGCGCATGGGCGCCTCGCCCAGCAGTGCCCGCAGGCTCTGCGAGCCGATGGAGATGATAACGGTCTCCGCCCGCTCCACATCCGTCAGGTCGGTGGTCAGCCCCACGGAGGGGGGCAGCGTCAGCAGGTCGTTTTGCCGCGTGGCCAGGAAGGACTGCATCCGCGGGGAGCTCTGCCGCCCGTACAGGGTCACATGGTGCCCGATGTGGTCCAGATACCACGTGATGAGCGAGCCCCAGCGCCCGCAGCCGATAACAAATATGTTCATGGATATGTCTCCTTATAAGGAGGTCCCGAAGCCGCGCTTCGGGACCTCGCAGAGAAGTACGCCGTTACTTGACGATCAGGGTCTTGCCGTCCATCTCCTCCGGGCAGGCCAGTCCCATCACGTCCAGGATGGTGGGCGCGATGTCTGCCAGCCGGCCGGGGCGCAGCTCCGTACCGGCGCCGCACAGGATGAAGGGCACCAGATTGGTGGTGTGGGCGGTCATGGGGCTGCCGTCGGGCTGCTTCATGTCCTCGGCGTTGCCGTGGTCAGCGGTGACCATGGCGATGCCGCCCATCTTCAGTGTGGCGTCCACCACCTTACCCACGCACTCGTCCACGGTCTCTACGGCCTTGACAGCGGCCTCCAGCACGCCGGTGTGGCCCACCATGTCGCAGTTGGCGAAGTTCAGGATGATCACGTCATAGGCGCCGGACTCGATGCGCTCCACGCACTTGTCGCACACCTCGTATGCGCTCATCTCCGGCTGCAGGTCGTAGGTGGCCACCTTGGGGGAGGGCACCAGCACCCGGTCCTCGCCGGGGTACTGCTTCTCCACGCCGCCGTTGAAGAAGAACGTCACATGGGCGTATTTCTCCGTTTCGGCGATGCGCAGCTGGGTCATGCCCATGCTGCTGAGATACTCGCCCAGCCCGTTCTTCACCGCGATGCGGGGCCACGCCACCAGCACGTTGGGCATGGAGGCGTCGTACTCCGTGTTGCACACGTAGGTGGTGGGGAAGAACTCCCGCGCGAAGCCGTCGAAATCCGGGTCCACGATGGCGCGGGTGATCTCCCGTGCCCGGTCGGGCCGGTAGTTGAAGAAGATGATGCTGTCGTTGTCGCTGATGGTGCCGTCGCCGTCGATGACCACCGGCTCCACGAACTCGTCGGTGATGCCGTTGGCATAGCTCTCCGCCACGGCGGCCACGGGGTCGCTGTTGTGGTGGCCCTCGCCGTACACCATGGCGTCATAGGCCATCTGCACCCGCTCCCAGCGCTTGTCGCGGTCCATGGCGTAGTACCGGCCCATCACCGTGGCGATGCGGCCCACGCCCAGGGCAGCGCACTTGTCCTGCAGCTGCGCCACGAAGTCCTTGCCGCTGGTGGGGGACACGTCACGGCCGTCCAGGAAGCAGTGGACGTACACCTTCGTCAGTCCCTTACCCTTGGCCATCTGCAGCAGGGCGAACAGGTGCTCGATGTGGGAGTGTACGCCGCCGTCGGACAGCAGACCGTACAGGTGCAGGCTGGTGCCCTTTTCCAGGCAGTCGTCCATGGCCTTGTTATAGGCCTCGTTCTTGAAGAAGCTGCCGTCCTCGATGGCGCGGCTGATGCGGGGCAGATCCTGGAACACCACGCGGCCGCCGCCGATGTTGGTGTGGCCCACCTCGCTGTTGCCCATCTGCCCTGCGGGCAGACCCACGTCCAGTCCGCTGGCGGACAGGGTGGTGTGGGCGTATTCCCGGAACAGCTTATCCAGCACCGGGGTCTTGGCCAGGGTGACGGCGTTGTCGTCCGCCTTGGGCGCGATGCCGAAGCCGTCCATGATGATGAGGGTGGTAGGGGTCTTGTTCATGCCGTTCCTCCTTGGGCCTCAGCCCTGATTGGCAGCGTTGATGATGGCGATGAAGTCCGCGGCGTTCAGGGACGCGCCGCCGATAAGGCCGCCGTCGATGTCCGGCTGGCTCAGCAGCTCCGCCGCGTTGCCGGGCTTCATGGAGCCGCCGTACTGGATGGTGATGCTGCGGGCGATACGGGCGCCGTACAGGTGGCGCACGGTGGTACGGATGAAGGTGCAGACCTCGGCGGCCTGCTCGGCGGTGGCGGTCTTGCCGGTGCCGATGGCCCACACGGGCTCATAGGCGATGACGCACTTGCGCAGCTTCTCGGCGGGCACGCCGGCCAGGGCGGACTTCACCTGCAGAGCGATCAGCTCCATGGTGATGCCCAGCTCGCGCTGCTCCAGGGTCTCGCCCACGCAGATAATGGGGTGCAGACCGGCCTCCAGTGCGGAGAGCACCTTGCGGTTCACGGTGAAGTCGGTCTCACCGAAGTACTGGCGGCGTTCGGAGTGGCCGATAATGACGTACTTCACGCCCAGGTCCTTCAGCATGTCGGCGGACACCTCGCCGGTGTACGCGCCTTCCTTTTCATAGAACACGTTCTGCGCGCCTACGGACACACGGGCGTCCTTGAAGCCCTTCAGGGCGGCGGCGATGTTCACGGAGGGGACGCACACCACGATGTCGCACCACTTGGCCTTGGGCAGCAGGGCCTTCAGTTCCTCGGCAAACTTCTTGGTCTCGCTGGCGGTCTTGTTCATCTTCCAGTTGCCGGCGATGATGGTCTTACGGTATCTGCGATTCATAACAAACTAACTCCTCGTCTTTATATATAAATGGGAATATGCACACGAATTCAATGCATTTCCGCCGCGGCGGAAATGCGGGCGCCCTTACTTGTCCAGCAGGCAGGCTACGCCCGGCAGCTCCTTGCCCTCCAGGAATTCCAGAGAGGCGCCTCCGCCGGTGCTGATGTGGGTGATCTTATCGGCAAAGCCCAGCTGCTCCACCGCAGCCGCGCTGTCGCCGCCGCCCACGATGGTCACGGCGCCGCTGTCGGCCAGCGCCTGCGCCATGGCGCGGGTGCCGGCGGCAAAGTTGTCGAACTCGAACACGCCCATGGGGCCGTTCCACACCACGGTGCCCGCGCCCTTCACCGCGCCGCAGAAAGCGCTGATGGTGTCGGGGCCGATGTCCATGCCCTCCCAGCCCTCGGGGATGGCCATGGTGCTGACCACCTGGCGTTTCGCGTCGTTGGAGAAGTCGTCCGCCGCCACGGTGTCCGTGGGCAGCAGCAGCTTCACGCCGTTCTTCTTCGCCTTTTCGATCATCTCCAGGGCATAGTCCAGCTTGTCGTCCTCGCACAGGCTCTTGCCGATACTGCCGCCCTGGGCCTTGGCGAAGGTGTAGGCCATGCCGCCGCCGATGATGACGGTGTCGGCCTTATCCAGCAGGTTGTTGATGACGGCGATCTTGTCGCTGACCTTGGCGCCGCCCAGTACCGCCACGAAGGGGCGCTTGGGGTCGTCCAGGGCCTTGCCCATGACCTCCAGCTCCTTTGCCACCAGGAAGCCGGACACGGCGGGCAGATAGGCTGCCACACCGGCGGTAGAGGCGTGGGCACGGTGTACGGTACCGAAGGCGTCGGATACGTACAGTTCCGCCATGTCGGCCAGTTCCTTGGCAAAGCCGGCGTCGTTCTTCTCCTCCCGGATGTCAAAGCGCAGGTTCTCCAGCAGCATGATCTGTCCCGGCTGCAGGGCCGCGGCCTTGGCCTTGGCGTCCTCGCCCACGATGTCCTTGGCGAAGATGACCTCCTGCCCCAGCAGCTCGCTGAGCCGCTGGGCCACGGGCGCCAGCGTCAGCTTGGCCTTCCACTCACCCTTGGGCTTGCCCAGGTGGGAGCAGGCGATGACCGCCGCGCCGCCCTGCAGCAGATAGCGGATGGTGGGCAGCGCCGCCACGATGCGCTTGTCGCTGGTGATGGCGCCGGTCTCCTTGTCCTGGGGCACGTTGAAGTCGCAGCGCAGCAGCACCTTCTTGCCCTTGATGTCTACATCCTGTACAGTCTTTTTATTGTAATTCATGAGATACGCTCCTCTCGAATGAAATCACTTGTCCAGCATTTCGCCCGTGCCGGTCAGGCCGGGGAAACCGTTCTGCCGCAGCGCCTCGTAGGTGAGTATCGCCACGGAATTGCTCAGGTTCAGGCTCCGCGCCTCCGCGCGCATAGGCAGGCGGATGCACCGGCCATAGTGCGCCATGCGGAACCCCTCCGGCAGCCCCGCGGTCTCCTTGCCGAAGAACAGCCAGCTGTCTGGCGAGAACCGCGCCTGTGTGTAGTCCCGGGGCGCCTTCGTCGTGGCCAGCCACAGGTCCGCCAGTGCCTCCGGATGCCGCGCGAACAGGTCGTCCAGCCCGTCATAGTCCCGCACGTCCACCAGGTGCCAGTAGTCCAGCCCGGCCCGCTTCACCGCCCGGTCGGAGATGTCGAAGCCCAGCGGCCGCACCAGGTGCAGGCAGCTGCCGGTGGCGGCGCAGGTGCGGGCGATGTTGCCGCAGTTCTGCGGTATCTCCGGTTCCA
This sequence comes from uncultured Oscillospiraceae bacterium, assembly GCA_934590325.1. GTDB lineage: Bacteria > Bacillota > Clostridia > Oscillospirales > Oscillospiraceae > Vescimonas. The sequence goes on along the minus strand of CAKTOW010000001.1, from coordinate 240,504 downwards.
CCAACACGATATGCAGCAAGACGCGGCACCTCCTTGTTCTGTAAGCACCAGCTATTGTAATGCAACTGAAATGAAAATGCAACTATAAAATAGGAAAAACGGGCGATATTTCTCCGAAACATTCAAAATGTCCTCTGTTTCACCTGCTAAAAGAAAAACGAACCGTCGCCGGGCGCCGGTGCAAAAATTATTGCCGAAAAAAACCGGAAAAATACTGGATTTTCCTGTAGGACATGCTATAATAGTGGCGAGAACAAACGAAGGTGAGGTGAGCTCCCATGGGCGTCGCTGCTGCTTACAAGGGGAATATCGTCCGTGACCGCGCCCGCCTGCCGGGTGCTGTGCCGTCTACGCTGTGCGCCGCGCTGTAATGCGGCGGGGAAAGCGGGACGGCATTTTTTGTTTTCTTTTTAACAAGTGCGTAACAGGATACCCTGTTTGCAGCATATACGTACCAAATGAAAATATGGATAGAAAGCGAGAGTGCACACCATGATTTCTCACGGCAAGGATATGAAGATCTTTACAGGCAACGCCAACCCCGCTCTGGCGCAGGAGATCTGCAAGCTCATCGGCATCAAGCTGGGCGAGGCGGAGGTCAAGAGCTTCGCCGACGGCGAGGCGTCTGTCTCCCTGTACGAGACCGTCCGCGGCAGCGACGTGTTCCTCATCAACTCCACCTGCAAGCCCGTCAACGACAGCCTCATGGAGCTGCTCATCATGATCGACGCCTGCAAGCGCGCCTCCGCCGGCCGTGTCACCGCCGTGATCCCCTATTTCGGCTACGCCCGCCAGGACCGTAAGGCCAAGTCCCGCGACCCCATCTCCGCCAAGCTGGTGGCCAACATGCTCACCGCCTCCGGCGCTGACCGCGTGCTGACCATGGACCTCCACGCCAGCCAGATCCAGGGCTTCTTCGACATCCCCGTGGACAATCTGCTGGGCAACCCCGTGTTCGTGGACTACTACGCCAAGAAGTTCGGCGAGAAGTGCGAGGACATGGTGGTGGTGTCCCCCGACGTGGGCTCCGTGGCCCGCGCCCGCACCTTCGCCCAGAAGCTGCACATGAGCCTGGCCATCGTGGACAAGCGCCGCCAGAAGGCCAACCAGTGCGAGGTCATGAATGTCATCGGCGACGTGGAGGGCAAGGACTGCATCCTGTTCGACGATATGATCGACACCGCCGGCTCCATCTGCAACGCCGCCAAGGCCATCGTCGAGGTGGGCGGCGCCAGGAGCGTCTATGCCTGCGCCAGCCACGGCGTGCTGTCCGGCCCCGCGCTGGAGCGTCTGAACGCCAGCGTCATCAAGGAGGTCGCCCTCCTGAACACCATTCCCGAGTCCATGGGCGCCGGTTGCGACAAGATCAAGTACCTGTCCGTGGCCCCCATGTTCGCCGAGGCCATCGAGCGCATCTACCAGGAGATCTCCATCGCCAAGCTGTTCAACTAAACCCTTTCCAAACCGGCGAGACAGTGGTATAATAGAGGGACTGCGTATGCAGTCCCTCTATATTTTACATTTTTGATACAAGGAGGCGAATGCCTTGTTTTTCAACCGCAACGGCAGCGGCGGCGTGGAGTGGCTGCTGGTGGGGCTGGGTAATCCCGGCACCAAGTACGAATCCACCCGCCACAACATGGGCTGGCTGGCGCTGGACAGCCTGATGGAAAAGGAAAAATTCACCCTGAATAAGCTGCGCTTCAAGGCCTGGACGGGTATGCTGGACTACCGCGGGCATAAAATACTGGTGATGAAGCCCCAGACCTACATGAACCTCTCCGGCGAGTCCGTGGGCGAGGCCGCCCGCTTTTACAAGGTGCCCGCCGACCATGTGCTGGTCATCTCCGACGACGTGTCCCTGCCCGTGGGCAAGCTGCGCATCCGCAAAAGCGGCTCCGCCGGCGGCCACAACGGCCTGAAGAACATCATCCAGCACCTGGGTACCGACGCTTTCCCCCGCATCAAGGTGGGTGTGGGGATGCCCGACCACCCGGACCACGAGATGGTGGACTGGGTCATCGGCAAGCCCCAGGGCGAGGAGGCCAAAATACTGCGGGAAGCGCTGGACCGCGCCGCCGACGCTGCACTATGCTTGGTGGAAAACGGCCCTGAAAAAGCGATGAACCGCTACAATTGAATGTGGAATTTTTTTGAAAAAAACTTTAAAAGTATCTGGACATTTTAAAGTACAGATCTTGAAGGATCTTGGATCATCCCGAAAAACGTGAAAGGAGGACGCCCTATGACCGGGCTGCTGCAAAAACTTCTGACCCTGCCGCAGCTGCGTGAGCTCACCGCGGCCATCACCGGCCGCGACCGCTGCGCCGCCGTCACGGGGCTGTCCCCCGTGCACCGGGCTATGCTCTCCGCCGCCGTGGCGTCGGAGACAAAGCGCCCGCTGCTGCTCCTGTGCGCCGACGAGAAGGAGTGCGCCCGCCAGGCGGCGGACCTGCGGGTGCTGCTGGACACGGAGCCTGTGCGCCTGCCGGAGCGGGAGCTGCAGCTGCGCCCGGCGGCCTACAGCCGCCAGTGGGAGAACAGCCGCCTGTCCGCCCTGTACCGCATGGCCCGGGGCGACGCGCCCGTGGTGGTGGCCACCGCCGCCGCCATGACCCAGCGCTGCCTGCCCCGGGATGTGCTGCTGGACGTGTCCTTCACGCTGGAGGTGGGCGGACAGTACGACGTCCGCGCCCTCTGCGGCCGTCTTGCCGCCGCCGGGTACACCCGTACCGACCAGGTGGAGGGCCCCGGCCAGTTCGCCCTGCGGGGCGGCATACTGGACGTGTTCTCCCCCGGTGAGGAGCGCCCCCTCCGCTGCGAGTTCTTCGACGACGAGCTGGACAGCATGGGCGAGTTCGAGGTGTCCACCCAGCGGCGGGTGCTGAACCGCCGCCAGGTGTGCATCCTGCCCGCCGCCGAGCTGCTGCCCTTTGCCCGTGAGGGCGCGGCGGAGGAGACCGCCCGCCGCATGGAGGACGCCGCCCGCCGCCTGAAAAAGGAGCACGCCGCCGCCCGCCAGCGCTTGCTGGACGACGCGGAACTGCTGCGGCAGGGGGTGACGCCCCCCGGCAGCGACCGCTATATGGCCGCCGTCTACCCGGACAAGACCACCGCCTTCGACTACTTGTCCCCGGATGCCATCATCTGCGTCAGCGAGGCCGGGCGTGTGCAGGAGTCCCTGCGGGGGTTCCTGTTCCAGACCCGGCAGGACGTGGCCGCCGCCGTGGAGGGCGGCGTCATGGCCGGGGCCTTCGGTGACCTGACCCTGAACGAACCGGAGCTGGAGACCGTGCTCTCCCGCTTCGCCCTGTGCCAGCTGGAGAGCCTGCCCACCAGCCGGTATCTGCTCCCGCCCCGGCTGCTGCTGGATGTGGGGGCCAAGCAGCTGGCGGGCTACGGCGGCAGTCTGGACACCGCCGCCACCGACATCACCCACTATTTGACCACCGGCTTCGGCGTGCTGGTGCTGTGCGGCGGCGCGGTGCGCTGCCGCAATATGCAGGAGCTGCTGCAGCACCGGCACATCCCCGCCGCGCTGGCGCTGGAGGGCGACGCTGCCCCGGCGCCGGGGCAGGTGCTCATCTCCGTGGGCGCCCTGTCCGCCGGCAGCGAGTGGCCGGCGCTGAAGCTGGCGGTGCTCACCGAGGGGCAGCTGACCCGCGCATTGTCCGGCAAGGCCAAAAAGCCCCGCCAGCCCAAGTCCGACAGCCGCCAGCGGCTCCTCAGCTACGCCGACCTGGAGGTGGGCGACCTGGTGGTGCATATCCACCACGGCATCGGCCGCTTCGCCGGGATGCTGCGCCTGCCGGTGGACGGCGTGGAGAAGGACTATATCAAGATACAGTACGCCGGAAGCGACTGCCTGTACGTCCCGGCCACCTCCCTTGACCTTGTCAGCAAGTACATCGGCGGGGGAGAGGAGAACGAGAAGGTCCGGCTGAACAAGCTCTCCGGCGACCAGTGGACAAAGACCACCCGCCGCGCCAAGGCCGCGGCCAGGGACCTGGCCGACGGCCTGATAAAGCTGTATGCCGAGCGGCAGCGGCTGGGCGGCTTCGCCTTCTCGCCGGATTCCCCCTGGCAGCAGGAGTTTGAGGAGGCCTTTGACTACACGGAGACCGACGACCAGCTGGCGGCTATCCGGGACATCAAGGCCGATATGGAAAGGCCCGTGCCCATGGACCGCCTTCTCTGCGGCGATGTGGGCTACGGCAAGACGGAGGTGGCCCTCCGCGCCGCCATGAAGTGCATCCTGGACGGCAAGCAGGCCGCCATCCTGGTGCCCACCACCGTGCTGGCCCAGCAGCACTACGCCACCGCCGCCGCCCGGTTCCGGGCGTTCCCTGTGACGGTGGAGGTGCTGTCACGGTTCCGCAGCCCCAAGCAGGTCAGGGACGTGCTGGAGCGTGTGAAGGACGGCCGTGTGGACCTGCTGATAGGTACCCACAAGCTGCTGAGCAAGAACGTGGAGTTCAAGGACCTGGGCCTGCTCATCATCGACGAGGAGCAGCGCTTCGGCGTCACCCATAAGGAGAAGCTCCGTGAGCGTGCGCGGCAGGTGGACACGCTGACGCTCTCCGCCACGCCCATCCCCCGCACGCTGAATATGGCCATGTCCGGCATCCGCGACATGAGCACCATCGAGCAGCCGCCACAGGACCGCCAGCCGGTGCAGACCTACGTGCTGGAGCACGACTGGGGCATCCTGACGGACGCCATACGCCGTGAGCTGAGCCGTGGCGGTCAGGTGTACTATCTGCACAACCGGGTGGACAGCATCGACGCCACCGCCGTCCGCCTGCGGGAAATGCTGGGCGACGACGTGGCGGTGGAGACCGCCCACGGCAAAATGGCCGAGGGCGAGCTGAGCGGCGTCATGTCCCGCATGGCCGAGGGGGACATCGACGTGCTGGTGTGTACCACCATCATCGAGACCGGCATCGACATCCCCAACGTCAACACCCTCATCATCGAGGACGCGGACAACATGGGCCTGAGCCAGCTGCACCAGATACGCGGCCGCATCGGCCGCTCCGCCCGCCGCGCCTACGCCTATCTGACCTACCGTACCGGGAAGGTGCTCACCGAGGTGGCCGCCAAGCGGCTCACCGCCATCCGCGAGTACGTGGAGTTCGGCTCCGGCTTCCGCATCGCCATGCGCGACCTGGAGATACGCGGCGCCGGAAACCTGCTGGGCCCCGAGCAGTCCGGCTATATGATGTCCGTGGGCTACGACATGTACCTGAAGCTGCTGAACGACGCCGTTCTGGAGCAGCAGGGCAAGACCGTACCCGCCCGCGTGGAGTGCTCCGCCGACATCACCGTGGCGGCCTATATCCCGGAGGGCTACGTCCCCGCCGCCGAGCAGCGGATGGACCTCTACCGGCGCATTGCCGCCCTCCGCACGGCGGAGGACCGCGACGAGCTCACCGACGAGCTGCTGGACCGCTACGGCGACCTGCCCCCGGCGGTGGAGGCGCTGCTGTCCGTGGCGCTGCTCCGTGCCGCCGCCATGGAGCGGGGCATCACCGACATCACCCAGAAGGGACGCCAGCTGGTCTTCAGCTTCGACCAGCGGGTGGACGCGGCCGCCCTGCTGGCGGTGTGCACCATGGCTGCCTACCGCAGCCGCACCCAGCTGGCCGCCGGCGCGTCGCCGCGCCTGACACTGTACCTGCAGCCCCAGGAGGACCCCCTGACCGCCGCCGGCGGTCTGGTGGACGCCCTGCGGCTCCACGAAAACAACACACAGCAGACGGAGGGGGCGCAGCCCTCTCAGGGAGGAACTGAACCATGAAAAACAACTGGATACGCTTTTTGGCGGGCGCGCTGGCGTCCGTGATACTGGTGGGCGCCTTCGCCCTCACCGGCGGCATGAAGGGCGGCAAGAGCACCGACGGCCTGCTGTACCAGGCCAGCGGCCTGCACCCGGACGGCGAGATGCTGGTGGTCAGCGGACAGACCGTCACCTGCGAGGAGTACCTCCGCTGGGTGGACTACGCCTGTCAGTACATCTCCAGCCGCATCCCCGACGTGGACTGGAGCGCCCAGGTCAGCGAGGACGGCATGACCTACGGCGAGTACGTGAAGATCGAGGCCATCGAGACCGTGAAGCAGTACGCCGTCATCCGCGCCTGGGCCCAGCAGGAGGGCGTGACCCTGACCGATGCCGACCGCGCGCAGCTGGCCGCCCAGCGCCAGCAGTATGTGGACTACTACGGCAGCGAGGAGGCCTACCTGCAGCAGCTGGCGCTGGTGGGCGTCAGCGAGGAGACCAACAACGCCATGCTGGAGGTGCAGTACCTCTACCGTGATCTGTACCAGGCCTTCTGCACCCCCGGCACCGCTCTGTACCCCGACGACAAGACCCTCAGCGACTACGCCGCCCAGCAGGGCTACATCAGCGTCTATGTCCTCAAGATCACCGGGGACAACGCCGACACCATGGCCGCCGATCTGCTGGACCGCTGGCAGGCGGCGGAGGACAAGGAGACCGAGTACATGCTGATCTGCGATGAGCTGCAGCAGGTGGCCGACGGCATCGTTACCCTGGCCTATGCCGAGGGCGACGCCCTCAGCGAGGCCATGTCCGCCCTGGCGGTGGGCGATATGACCGCCGTCATCGATCCCTACGGCGAGGGCACCTGCTTCGTGGTGCTCCGCGCCGACACCGATCTTGCCGCCGTGGCGGAGACCTACTTCGATGTGCTGTTCGAGAGCAAGCTGGACTCCGCCGCCGTGGTCACCAACAGCAAGCTCTATGACGCTCTGGACGTGGGCACCTTCTACGAGAAGCTGACCCAGCTCCGCGCGGAGATGGAGGCGGCCATGGAGCCCGCCGACGCCCGGACCGGCACCGACGCGGACGCGGAGGATACCCCGGCGGACCCGGCGGCGTAAGGATCCTCCGGTTCGTCAAAATGACGGGAAACGCCGCCCGTTTCTGCCGGATTTGACGATTTTTTAACGAAGTTGCAATTTGGGATTGACTATTGTTAAAATTGTGACTATCATAAGGGGTAGACAGGCGTGAGCCTTTGTTCTATAATGATCTCAACATATTTTATAGGAGGTAACTTTCATGAAAGACCTGTATGTTGTCAACTGCTGCCGCACCGCCATCGGTTCCTTTGGCGGCTCCCTGAAGAACACCCCCGCCGCCGAGATGGGCGCCGTGGTGGTCAAGGAGGCTCTGAAGCGTGCAAACGTGGCGCCTGAGAACGTGGATGAGCTGATGTTCGGCTGCATCCTGACCGCTGCCCAGGGCCAGAACGTGGCGCGCCAGGTCTCCATCAAGGCTGGTATCCCCTATTCCGTTCCCGCTTACACCGTGGGCATGGTCTGCGGCTCCGGCATGAAGTCCGTCATCGAGGGTGCCCGCTCCATTCTGGCCGGCGACAGCGACATCGTCGTCTGCGGCGGTACCGAGAACATGAGTGCCGCTCCCTTCGCCTCCATGGACGCCCGCTGGGGTGCCCGCATGGGCGATAAGAAGCTGGTGGACACCATGATCAAGGACGGTCTGTGGGACGCGTATAACAACTACCACATGGGCACCACCGCCGAGAATATCAACGACATCTGGGGCATTACCCGTGCCGAGCAGGACGCTTTCGCCGCCGCCTCCCAGCAGAAGGCCTGCGCCGCCCGCGATTCCGGCCGCTTTGACGATGAGATCGTCCCCGTGATGATCAAGGTCAAGAAGGACATGGTTCCCTTCGCCAAGGACGAGTATCCCAAGGAGGGCGTCACCGCCGAGGGTATCGCCAAGCTGAAGGGCGCGTTCCCCGTGGGTCCCGAGTCCCCCAATCCCCAGGTGGTCAACACCTTCGAGATCACCGGCGCACAGGATGCCGCTGACAAGGGCACCCAGCGCGTCACCGCCGCCAACGCCTCCGGTATCAATGACGGCGCTGCCGCCATCGTGCTGGCCTCCGGCGAGGCTGTGGAGAAGTACGGTCTGAAGCCCATGGCGAAGCTGATCGGCTGGGGCCAGGGCGGCGTGGATCCCAAGATCATGGGCGTCGGCCCCGTGGTGGCTTCCCGCAATGCCATGAAGAAGGCCGGCGTCACCATCGACGACATCGACCTGATCGAGGCCAACGAGGCCTTTGCCGCCCAGTCCATCGCTGTGGCCCGCGAGCTGCACTTTGACATGAGCAAGGTCAACGTCAACGGCGGCGCTATCGCCCTGGGTCACCCCGTGGGTGCCTCCGGTGCCCGTATCATCGTCACCCTGCTGCACGAGATGCAGAAGCGCCCCGAGGCCAAGAAGGGCCTGGCCACCCTGTGCATCGGCGGCGGCATGGGCACCGCAGTGGTGTTCGAGAAGTGCTGAACCGACGCAAAAAGCGAATAAAAAAAGAACCGGCGTCAGCCGGTTCTTTTTTTATTTCTTCTTCGGATAGGGTGTCTTTTCATCCGTCCGCCCCAGCAGATAGTCCACGCTAACGTGATAGTAGTCCGCCAGTCGGCACAATACATCTACCGGATAGTTCAGCACACCTATCTCGTACTGTGAATATGTGTTCTGCTTGATATTGAGATACTCCGCGACTTCCCGTTGTGTCAGCCCGGCGTCGATTCGTAAATCGCGTATCGTTTCGTACCGAAGAACTTCATACCGCATTTTCATCACCCGATGACAGCATAAAATATCTTTAATCAAGATATTGCGTTTTATCTTGATTTCAGATATAATGTGCCAAAAGGGGGTGAAACTATGCCGGACTATAAGAAGATGTATCTGACGATGGTCAACGCCACGGAGCAGGCTATGGATATGCTGATCAAGGCGCAGCAGACCTGCGAGGAGCTGTACATCGGCAAGGATAAGGCGGCGGAGGCCGCCGCGCCCGACAAAACAGAAGAAAGCGGCTCATAAGAGCCGCTTTCCCTACGAAAAAAGGGAGACCGCGCAGCGGTCTCCCTGCATTTTACTTCTTGATCTCGCCGTTGGCAGCGGCGGTCAGGTAGGCGTTGATAAAGCCGTCGATGTCGCCGTCCATCACCGCCTGGATGTTGCCCATCTCGTAGCCGGTGCGGGTGTCCTTGGCCAGGGTGTAGGGCATGAACACGTAGGAGCGTATCTGGCTGCCCCACTCGATCTTCATCTGCACACCCTTCAGGTCGCTGATCTTCTCCGCGTGCTGCTGCAGCTTCAGCTCCGCCAGCTTGGCCCGCAGCATCTTCATGGCGTTGTCCCGGTTCTGGAACTGGCTGCGCTCCGTCTGGCAGAACACCACGATGCCCGTGGGCAGGTGGGTCAGACGGACGGCGGAGGAGGTCTTGTTGATGTGCTGGCCGCCTGCGCCGGAGGAACGGCACGCCTGCATCTCGATGTCCTCGGGGCGTATCTCGATCTCGCTGTCGTCGTCCAGCTCCGGCATGACCTCCAGCGCGGCAAAGCTGGTCTGGCGCCGCGCGTTGGCATCGAAGGGGCTCACGCGCACCAGCCGGTGTACGCCGTTCTCGCTCTTCAGGTAGCCGTAGGCGTTCTCGCCCTCGATGAGGATAGTGGCGGATTTGATGCCCGCCTCATCGCCGGCCTCGTAGTCCATCAGCTGGTAGGTGTAGCCGTGGCGCTCCGCCCAGCGGGTGTACATACGGTACAGCATCTCCGTCCAGTCCTGGGCCTCGGTGCCGCCCGCGCCGGCGTGGAAGGTGAGGATGGCGTTGTTGGCGTCGTACTCGCCGCTGAGCAGCGCGGCTAGACGGCGTTCGCTGATCTCCTTTTCCAGGGTCTCGTACCCGGTGGTGACCTCCTCCAGCTGGCTGGGGTCGTCCTCCTCCTGGGCCATCTCGCACAGGGTCAGGGTGTCCTCCCACTCACTGACCAGCTTGTCGTGCTTCTTGATCTTGTTCTCCAGGCGCTTCACCTGGCGGCTCACCTGCTGGCTCCGCTCCAGATCGTTCCAGAAGCCCTCCTTCTCCGTCTCCTTCTGGAGCTCGGCAAGCTCCTCCCGCGCCTTGGGGATACCCAGTGCCTTTTCCAGCTCGCCCAGCGTAGGCTCCAGAGCCAGCAGCTTCTGCTTATACTCGTCGTACTCAATAACTGCCATATATCGTGTCTCCTTGTATCTGTAAATTTCCTTAGCCTTTCTATTATAGCAAAAATCGGGCATTTGTAAAGGGGACAAAATGGGCGTGCGCGGAGCGCACGCCCATTTTTTTCACTTCATCAGCTTAAAATAGTCCCCGGACGCCGCCAGATTCGTGATCTCCGTCAGCACAAGGATGTCGTCGCTCTCCGCCGCCAGCTCCGCCATGCTCCCCCGGAAGTACCGTAGGTCGATCATGGTCACCGTCTCATAGTCCCCCAACAGGAACGGCACGAAGGAGTTGGCGAAGGAATCCTTCACCAGCAGCAGCTGCTTCCCGTTCTCCGTGCCGGTGGTGATGACGCACTGGCCGTAGTTGCCCCCCAGGAACAGCTCGTACTTGTCCTTCTGCTCCAGGGCGCCGAGGTCGTACAGCGCGCCGTCCTTCCCGTCGCATACCACGCTCTCCGCCGTGATCTCCGGCGCGTAGTACACGCTGTCGTACACGCTGTCCGGCAGCAGCACCTTGGAGTACAGCGTCCCGCGGAAGCTGTCCGTGACCGCCGTCAGGTCATAGCTGCGGGCCCGGTGTCCGGTGGCCTCCGCCCACCGGAGGTACGCCGCCTGGGCACCCATGGTGGTCCAGTGGTGGTCCGTGTGGTAATAGGGGTCCGAAAGGGTAGACAAAGCATCCCGAATGTCCAAAAGTGAGCTATCCGAAGAGGTGGACAAAAGGGTATCCAAAAGCGCGAAGGCTGCATCCTCATCGTAGTAGGGCGCGTCCTTCGGCAGCTTGTCCCGCAGTACGCCCGCCGGGCTGGGCACGATCAGCGCCGTGCAGTTTTTGCCGCTGTTTTCGAAGAATTCACGTATATATTCCGCGTTTTTGCGCAGATTTTTCGTGTCAAAACTGTCGTCCGTCACCTTGGTAAAGTAGCGCCCGTCCGCGCCCAGATAGGTGCCGCTGATGTCCTCTTTTCCCTCCGCCCGCTGCAGCACCGACCGCGTGGCGGTCCACAGATCCCGGAAAACGATCTGGTCGCTGGTGTACTCCTCCATGTCCTCCATGAAGGCACCGGACATGACGGTGTCCCAGCTCAGCTTCGGCGTCAGCTGCAAATAGCGGTTCTCGTTTGCGGAGAACGCCCTGTCCGGCGTCAGGAAAAAGCTCCCCACGGACAGCCCCAGCAGTATCACGGCTATGGCGATCAGCGGCGCGAGGCCTGTTCTTTTCTTCATCACGCCGCCTCCTTAAAATCTGAAGTACAGGAACGGATTGTAGCTGTCGCCCACCAGGAACGCCATGGACACCAGCAGCACGGCCACCACCCACACCGTGCGCAGTCCGTCGGACAGGGCGGGGGAGAGGGTGTTCTCGCGCTTCTGCCACAGACGCTTGGGCAGGCTGGTGCAGCCCACTGCCGCCAGAAGAAGCAGCAGCCAGTCGCACCGCAGCAGGTAGGCCGTGGTGCCGTCGGCGAAGGTGCCGGAGAACATGTGGGCCACGTACTGCCCCAGGGCGCCGAAGTCCGTGATGGCGAACAGTACCCAGCCCATGGTGAAGCACAGGCAGGTGTAGAGGTGCCCCACCCAGCGGGGGGACTTGTCCAGCCAGCGCAGCAGGAACGTCTTTTCCAGCAGCAGCAGTGCCGCGTAGTACACGCCCCAGAGGACGAAGTTCCAGCTGGCACCGTGCCACAGGCCGGTCAGCAGCCAGACGATGGCGATGTTCAGCAGCTGGCGGCCCTTGCCCTTGCGGTTGCCGCCCAGGGGGATGTACACGTACTCCCGGAACCAGGTGGACAGGCTGATGTGCCACCGCCGCCAGAACTCGGTGACGGAGCGGGACTCGTAGGGGTAGTTGAAGTTCTCCAGGAAATGAAACCCGAAGAAGTGCCCCAGGCCGATGGCCATATCGGAATAGCCAGAAAAGTCGAAGTATATCTGGAAGGTATAGGCGATGGCGCCGATCCAGGCCGTTACCGCCGTGGGGTCGGACATGGCGGCGATCTCCTCCCATATGGCGCCCATCTGGTTGGCGATGAGTACTTTTTTGCCCAGGCCAATCACCAGCCGCTGCAGGCCCTCGCTGGCCTCGCTGAGGTTCTCGCGCCGGTGCTCCAGGTCGTAGGCCACCGTCTTGTACTGGACGATGGGCCCTGCGATCAGCTGGGGGAACAGCGTCACGTAGGCGCCGAAGTCGATGATGTTCCGCTGGGGCGGCACCAGCCTGCGGTACACGTCGATGGTGTAGCTCATGGTCTGGAAGGTGTAGAAGGAGATGCCGATGGGCAGCAGCAGGCCCAGCGCGGGGATGGCCGTGCCCAGCAGGCCGTTGATGTTGCCGATGGCGAAGTCCGTGTACTTGAAGAAGCCCAGGATGGCCAGGTTCCCCACCACGGAGACAATGAGCACCGCCTTGGCGCCGGATTCCTTACCCCTGGCGCGGAAATAGCCGATGCCCAGACCGTTGCAGTAGTCGAACACCGTGGAAAACAGCATGATCAGGATATACTTGGGCTCGCCCCAGCCGTAGAACAGCAGGCTGAAGAGCAGAAGCAGACCGTTGCGCAGCTTCCGCGGGCAGATATAGTACAGTATGGCCACCAGCGGCAAAAACGCCAGCAGAAAGGTGGTGCTGCTGAATACCATAGCGGTTCTCCTTTGTGGTCGAAGTTCATGGGAACAGGGCGGGCAAGCCCGCCCTGTTCGTGACAGTCAGATATTACTTTACCCGGTTCATGGCGCCCACCTTGTCGCTGGCGCGGATGGCCGAGAGGTTGTTGGCGTACAGTACGTCGGTGACGCCCTTGGCCTTGGCCAGGGCGCTGACGCTGCCGTCGTAGTAGCGGTAGTCGACGACGTAGACCGTTTCGTAGTGGTCCACCAGGAACGGCACCAGCGCGTTGCCGAAGGACTCCTTCACTACGATGCAGCTTTCGCCGTTGTGGACCTCGGGATTCTCGATGACGGTGTAGGGGTTGTCGCCCATGATGAAGGTGCCGTATTTCAGGCTGGCCGGGGCGGTGGATTCGTCATAGATGACCTTGCCGCCGGTGAGGGTGCTGTTCTCGTTGCTGCCGTACTTCATGGCGGCGGTGGAGCTGACGGGGTGATAGGCGTTCACCACGTCCGGGTTGTCCGCCATGGCGGTGGGCTTGCCGCCGTCGTTGTAGAAGGAGCCCAGATAGCCGGGGAACTGCGTCACCTCATAGTCGCTGAGGGCGTGGGGCGTGATGCCCTTCACATTGCAGAACTGCACGTAGGCGTAGTAGGCGCCCAGGGCCGTCCAGTGGTGGTCGGTGCGGAAATATACGTACTCCGTCCGGTGGCTCATCAGCGTGTCGTACAGGGGGACCGTTTTTACATTCTGCCCCATTCCTGCCAAAATATCCTTCTCCGCCTGCTGCTGGTCGCTGCCGGGTATCTCACTGTACAGCGCGTCGGGCAGGGTGATGCCGCTGGACAGGGGAATGGCCATCACGTACACGTTGGACACGCCCTTCAGGGTGTCCGCCATGCTGTTGACCACGGTCTGATACTTCTCCGCGATGCCGGCCACATAGCTGTACATCTCGTAGCCCGCGTCGCCCACCACATACACGCCGCCGGACTGGTAGGGCGTTGCATCGGTGGTGATGACGTTGGAGTTGGCCGGCTTCGTGGTGGTCACGGGCTTGTTGGGGGTGACGGGGGTGGTGTCGCCCCGGCCGTCCCCGCTGCCGGTGTTGTCCGGGTCGGCGGAGGTGTCGCCGGCGGTGTCTCCGGTGGTGTCGCCGTCACCGGTACTCTGTCCGTCGTTGGGCTGGGTGACCACCGCGTCGTCCGGGGTCTTGTCCGGGGCCTTTTTGCCGCTGAACACGTCGGTGAAGATGGCCAGCACGGCCACCACCAGCGCCGCCGCGGCGATCAGCAGCAGTATGGCGCCGCCTCCGCTCCTCTGCCGCCGTTCATAGCGCGGACTCATCCCACGTACTCCTTGATGACCGTGTTGGCGGTGTCGGTGTCATTGGTCACGCACAGCACCACGCAGGTGCCGTAGGTGGCGAAGATGGCGTTATCCAGCCGGGCGACCTCCTCGGGCTTGTAGCGCTCCATCTCCTGCTTCTGGCTGTCCAGGAAGGACTGCATGGACACCTTCACCGCGGCGGCGTCGGTCTTGTCGTAGCACTGGACCACGAAGATCTCCTCGGCGGTGGCGCCGGAGGACATATAGGCGCCCACCTCGCACTTGACCGGCAGCTCCAGATAGAACCCCAGGTCGTCGGCGCTGACGGCGGTCATGGTGTCGTCGAACTGCACGCGCTCCGCCAGCGCCTTGCTCAGCCCGGCCGCGTCCACGGTGGCGGAGGTCTTGTCGCCGCAGGCGACCAAAGAGAGGGCGGTCATGGCCGCCAGCAGCAGTGCGATAATACGTTTCATAGAATTGCTCCTCATTTTCATTCAATACTGTTTTGCCCGCCGGCACTTCACTGGCCGGTGTAATACATCATTATAATACAAACGGCGGAGAAGTAAAAGGGGGTAAATGCAAACAAGCCATTTATTTTCCGCCAAGACTGTCCGCCCCGCGGCGCCGTCCAAACACTATGACGGAACGGAGCCGCCGCAGGTTCCGAAAAAAAGAGACCGCAAAGCGGTCTCTCAGTCTCGCGTTATCAAAAATCGATGGTCCCGTTCAGCACCTTCAGGTCGTAGGGCTCGAATACCACCTTGCGGTAGGCGTCTATGTCCATCTTTACGCCGGTCCAGTCGCTGTGTATCTCGCCGTTCTGCTTGATGAGGATGTCATACAGGATGTCGTAGGTCACGCCGTCATCGCCCTTTTCCACGATGGTGGAGTAGGGCAGCGTCTTGTGGTACGTCATGTGCAGGCCCTTGTACTCGAAGTGGAACCCGTTGCGCATACGGCAGCCGTCCAGCCCCTTGTAGGTGAACAGGCGCTTCAGGTCCTGCAGGATCTTGTCGTTGTCCTCCTCGTACAGGTTCTCCGGCGTGGTCTCGGTATAGTCATACCGGAACTGGATGGGGATGCGGTAGGGCAGGAAGCGCTCCACATAGTCCACCAGCTTCGCCGCGGGATAGTTCCTGTACAGCACGCAGTTGATGCGGGTGGGGCAGGCGATCTTCCCCAGGATCTCGTCGGGGCTCTCCTCCACGTAGTGCTGCAGGTGGCGGGAGATGTTCATGCAGGTGATCTTGTCCTTGTTCCGCTCCGTAAAGGCCAGCATCTCGTCAAAGGTGGTGGTAGCCTGGGAGGGGAAGGTGGTGTTGATATAGACCTTGTGGGTGGCGGGGATGGCGTCCAGCATCCTCTGCAGGGCGTCCAGGTCGGCCAGCGGCTCACCGCCGGTAAACACGAAATCGCACCGCGGCGTGATGCTGTCCATCACCCGGATGCTCTCCAGTATCTTCTCCAGGGAGAACCCGGAGCAGTCGGCATATTCTTTTTTGTTGATGCAGAAGGGGCAATTGTTCTGACAGTCGTAGGGGACAAAGACCGTCACTGTGGCGCCGCCCTCCCGCGTTTTGTAGGGATGGGTCATGTTGTTGACAACCTCACATCAAAATGTACCAAAACATTGTATATCAAAAAGTGTGGGAAAGCAAGGAAAAACTGCAAAAACCGCTTGTTTTTATCTTAACAAAGACGCCGGTCAATAGCGGTCGTCCGCCAGCTCCAGCCGTATAGCGGCAAAAGCCGCCTCCTCGCCCTGCTCTTTCAGCAGCAGCAGCCATCGATCCAGCAGTGCCGCGGTCTCCGGATGCATGAAGCGGCTGGCGTCCGTCCGCCGCAGATCCTTGCTGCGCTGATAGTAGGCGTAGGGGGAGGCGTCCGTGTAGTCCGCGCCCTGGTACACCCGGCAGGCGGCGATGCGGTCGCAGAACATCTCCGCCACGTACTTCTTCGGCATCTTGCACCCGCCTATGTAGATGGTCCCGTCCTCCCGGTGGCAGTAGTCGATCCAGTACTCAAAGTGGTGGCGGTTGCGGCCCTTGTGGTGCAGCCACGCCAGGCTCACGCCGTTTTCCAGGCGCTCCTGGTCGTTGGGGCTGCGCCAGCCCTGGTAGTACTTCACGCCGCGCCAGAACTCCGTGGGGCTGTACTTGCTCAGGTCGTGGGTCAGACCCTGCCACACCAGCCCCAGCTTGAAGCAGTAGTGCCGCACCAGCCGGCGGTGGCGGTTCACCGTATGTAAATGGGCGCGGAAAGGCATAGCGCGGCCTCCTTTCAAAAATTCCACCTTAGTATACCACAACTTTTCCGGAAAGAACAGGGGAATTTATTCCGCCGGCGGCATAAGCTGCCGCGGCCTGCGCACACTATCCGGGAGGTGAGATGCATGGGCGACAACGCATTTTTCGGCGGCGCGGCGTGGGCACGGTGGCTGCCGCCGTCGATGGCGTCGGTGGGAGAGGACGAGCTGTTCTCCCGCTGCTGGGAGCTGCTGGTGCTGGACGCGCAGGGCGCGGCGCGGCTGGCGGAGGCGGGGCGCCTGCCTCTGTGCCGCACGGTGCTGCTGCCACAGGAGGCCGCTGGCGGGGCACTGCGTGCCAGGCAGGTGGTGGACTGCGGCCTGTCCCGCCGCTGCAGCCTGACGCTGTCCAGCCTGTGGGCCCCGCCGGTGCTGTGCGTCCAGCGGCGGCTGGCCGCCGCGGGCGGCGCCGTGATCGAGCCCCAGGACATACCACTGCCCCTTCGCTGGCAGCGCCTGCCGCCGGAGGCGCTGCTGTTGACCGCCGGCGCCTGGCTGCTGGGGGAGGGCCATATACCGACATGAGAGCGGCGGCACATCGTGCCGCCGCTCTCATGTCGTATTCCCCCTGCCGTGCAGGTCATGTTCTGTGATGTATGGCTCCTCAGCACAGGGTGTCCAGGTTCTCGGCGAATAGCTTGTCGTTGACCTGGAACAGGTCCATACCGTGGCTCAGACCGAAGATGATGATGGCATCCCGGCGGTCCCGGGAGTACAGCGGCGCGTACCGCGCCTGCTGCAGCAGTGCCTGGGTCTCCTCCACGGAGGCGCCCAGCCCGAAGCATACGCACAGCAGGCGGCTGCGGGAGGGGAAGCGCCGCCCGGAGAACAGCTGGTGCAGGTACACCTCGCTGATGCCGGAGCACTTGGCCAACATGGCCTTGGACATCCCTTTTTCGTCAAAAATGCGCTGCAGCGCCTCCTGCAGCGGTATGTCCCGGAAGTTGGCATCGTTTTCCGAAAGGAAACGGTCCAGGTTGTTGGTGCTCATCAGTTCCTGCTGGAGCATGTCGGTGTTTTTCTCACTCATTATCCAAATACTGCCTTTACATAGTATACAAATTCATATATTATAATAAAGAATCACGAATCAAAAAACAATATGCTGGCTGCATACCTTTTGGAAAAAACTGTGGGAACAAAGGGGAGCGTTTCCGTGTACGATACTTTTCTGCGAGACATAGAGACATATTTCGACGAGGTGCGTTTGCTGAAGCGGGGCGACCGGGGCAGCGTCACGCTGCTGCGCCACCGCGAGACCGGTAAGCGCTATATATTCCGCCGCTTCGCCGGCAGCGCGGAGGTCTACCGTAAACTACTGACTGTGGACTGTCCGTATCTGCCGCGCATCGAGGAGGTGGCCGAGAAGGACGGCCAGGTAGCCGTGCTGGAGGAGTATATCCAGGGGGACACGCTGACGTTCCTGCTGGAGGGCGGCGTGCTCTCCTGGCCGGAGGCACGCCGTGTCACGGAGGACCTGTGCGCCGCGCTGTGGGTGCTGCATTCCATGGGCGCCGTGCACCGGGATGTGAAGGACAGCAACGTTATCCTGCGGGGCAACCAGGCGGTACTCATCGACTTCGACGCCAGCCGCATGGTCAAGCCCGACGGCACGGCGGACACGGTGGTGCTGGGCACCACAGGCTACGCCGCGCCGGAGCAGTTCGGCCTGTCCCAGACCGACGGCCGCGCTGACATTTACTCCCTGGGCGTGCTGCTGAACATCATGCTCACCGGGCGGCATCCCTCTAAACAGCTGGCCGGCGGCCACGCCGGCCGCGTGGTGCAGCGCTGCACCATGACCAACCCGGACCAGAGATATCGCTCCGTGCGGGAGCTGCGGGAGGTGCTCTGATACATGGCGGACAATGTGAAAAAATGCCCCCGCTGCGGCGCTGAACTGCCGCGGGAGGCGTCCTTCTGCCCCCGCTGTACCGCCACACTGGCGGAGCGCCGCGCCGTGGTCATGCCGCACACCGGGAAGCGCCGCCTGCGCCTGCTGGCGGTGGGGTTCGCCGCGGCACTTGCCGCCGGGCTGGCGGCCTGGCTGTGGCCGACCGCCGAAACGGAGCCGCAACGCCCGGACGGCACGGCCGATCCGGTCCTTGCGGCCGACCCGGTCATGGATGCCTATACGGCGGCGTGCCAGACCTACTACACCGGCGCGGACGGACGGGAATATCATCTGTTTACGGCCAGGACGCCCGCGCCGCAGGGGAGTACCGAGCCGGTGGGTTATCACTCCGAGCTGATCCCCGCCAACGACGGCGCCAGTGTGGACTGCCCGGCCACCGTCATAGCGGAGGACGCCGTGACCCAGGACTACGCAGCGGAGGATTTCGCCGCGCTGTTGGACAGCTGGAATGTGACCGTCAACGCGCCGGAAGGCGTGGGACGGGTGACGCTGCGGGAGGCGCAGGTGGAGGCGGAGAATTCCCCGGCGCTGCTGTACCGGCGGCTGCGGGCGGACACCACCTGCACCCACAATGAGGTGGTATGGACGCTGTACATGAAAAACGGCGACGAGATACAGCTGACCATGACCGTGGAGTTCGAGGAGCAGACGACGCTGTACTTCGGCCAACAGGACGCGCCGCTGGACACGGCGCAGGAGCTGCAGGCGCTACTGGACCGGCTGGCACAGGAGTATGACGCCGACACGGCCATCACCGTGGAGCTGCCGAGGGTGACGTATGACCGGCCCATAACGGTGGGCTGCGCCGTGACGCTGAGGGGGACCGGCACTGTGTTTGCCGCGCCGGTGACGGTGACGCCCCTGAGCGACACGGAGCGGTGCCACGCCTACGTCCGCTTTTCGGAGGTCAGCTTCGAGGGAGACGGAAGCGGAACCGGCGTGACCGCCAGAGCGCCCACGTATCTGGAGAACTGCCGGGTAACGGGCTGGGAGGTGGGCACGCTGGCCGTCAGCGGCGGCTGGGTCTATCTCTACGAGGGATATGTGGGCGGCAACGATGTGGGTGCGCGGTACGACTCCGCCTACAGCAGTTCGTACACGTACACTATACGGCGCATCGACTTTATGAGCAACGGCACGGCGCTGGAGCTGCTGTGCATGCCGCCGCGGGCGTATGCGGTGCTGGAGGACTGCCGGTTCAGGGGCAACGACGTGGACGTGGCAAACCCCGGCAGCTACCGCATCGAGGTGGGCGACGGCACGGAGGTCACCTTGTGAGAACGTAAAAAAGAACCGCCCGAAGGCGGTTCTTTTTTCGTGCGGGAAGGGCCGTTTACAGGTTCTTCTCGTAGGACTCGATCATCTTCTTGACCGTGTGACCCGTAGAAACTTCGGGATCACCAGCCGGTGAAAACGCCGCAACTGATTGCGGTACAACAGCTTGCGCCGCTGCCTGACGCCGCAGGCTTTGCAGGTGCTTTTCACAGCTCTCACCGGTGAAAATCTTGATGTCCAGCCGCAGAGAGCCGTCCTCCTCCGGCGTGGCAAAGATCTTGTCGATATAGCGGGTGACAAATTCCTTGGTTATCACACCCTTGGCGGCATCCTTTTGGGCGTTACGCAGGACGGTGCGAATCGTATCCAGCTGCTGCTTTAGGCTGCCGGTGGATTCCTGCTGTGTAAGCGCCTCTGCCAACTGCGTTTGCAGTTCCTTTGCCTCAGCGGAGCATTTTTTGTTCATAGCGAGAAAATCTGCATCATCCAGTTTCCCCTGGGCGTTATAGGTCAGCAGCTTCATGCGCTTCTGCTCCACGGTTTCCAGCTGTTTTTGCAGCGAGGCGATCTGCTTATCCAGCTTACCGCCACGGTTCAGAGATTTATATAATTCTACATATTCTTCGATCAGCGCCTCTGCGCTGGCCTCCGTATCGCGGAACACATCCAGCAGCAGGGGTTTGATCTCGTCCTCATAGACGGGGAAGGAGGCACAGGAGTCTGCGCCGTTTTTGATCTTGCCGGAGCAGACCCATTTGCTGTTTTTATGGCCATGCTTGTCCTGAGACTCCCGGCGGTAGTAGGCGGTGCCGCAGCGGGTGCAGTAGAGCTTTCCGGTCAGCAGATTGGCGTGGTTGCAGACGCCTTGCCGGTTCTTTACGTCATCGCTGCGGCGGCGCAGAACTGCATTGGCCTGTTCCCACAGCGCCTCGGAGACGATGGCGGGCACGATCTCACCCGTCTCGTCCTTGAACATCACCCATTCCTCCGGTGGGAGGAATTTCTGCTTTTTGGTGAACATGTCCACCACCTTGACCTTGTTGCCCACATAGTACCCCTTGTATTTGGGGTTGGAGATCATGCCGGACATGGTGGTATGGGCGATTTTCTTACCGTTGAGGTTACGGTAGCCTTTCTCCCAAAAGATGGTTTCGATCTGCTTCATGCTGTACTGATCGGTGGCGTACAGCTCGAACAGCTCTTGCACCATAGGCGCCTGTCCCTCGTCAATGACCAGTCTGCGGTCTTCCTTACGATAGCCGAAAATGCGGCTGTTTCCCAGCACCACGTTATTCTTGATGGCCTGTTGATGGCCAAATTTTACGCGGCTGCTAAGCTTGCGCAGCTCGTCCTGGGCAATGGAAGACATGATGGACAGCCGCAGCTCGGAGTCCTCATCGAAGGTGTTGATGTTGTCGTTCTGGAAGAACACGCCCACACCGTAGCCAAGGAGCTGCCGCGTGAACTGGATAGAGTCCAGCGTGTTGCGGGCAAAGCGGGAGATCTCCTTGGTGATGATCAGGTCAAAATTATCCTCCGCCGCGTCATCTACCATGCGGTTGAAGTTCTCCCGGTGCTTGGTGGAGATGCCGGACAAGCCCTCGTCAATGTAGCCGGGGACGAACGTCCATGCGGCGTTCCGGCGGATGAAATCCTCATAGTATTGGATCTGATTGCCCAGCGAGTTCAGCTGCTCGTCAGACTCGGAGGACACACGGGCGTAGTACGTCACCCGCAGGGGAATGTCATATATGCTTTTTGTCCGCAGCTGCTGGCGAATGTCGTGAATGTCCATGGTATGCCTCCAATTTAGTTCGTTGTATCATGTTTATTATTGTAGCACGCGAAGCAAGAGAAGGCAAGGAGAGAAAGAATTCTTGCTATAGAAAAAATATCGTATATTTTGCTATGCTGCATGAGAGCATGCTGCAAAAACTCAGAGAGGCATGCTGTGTCTACGCTGTGCGATGGGGCAGCAACTGGGGATGGCCAGGATATATAGATAGAAAAAGGAAATCGGGAAAATGGAAAGGCCGGTTTTTCTTTTCACACCCTGGAACTGCGATGGAATCCGACAGACGTC
The DNA here is from genome assembly GCA_934590325.1 of uncultured Oscillospiraceae bacterium. Taxonomy (GTDB): domain Bacteria; phylum Bacillota; class Clostridia; order Oscillospirales; family Oscillospiraceae; genus Vescimonas. The sequence continues at coordinate 218,931 of CAKTOW010000001.1, read as the reverse complement.
GCGTTCGCAAATGTATTTAATCGACTGCGGCAATGCAGCTGCGGGGGTGAGTTTTATCCGGTCAAGGAAGTTGGCGGGATATTCGCGTGGAGGAGCAATGCGTTTTCAAGAAATGGAATTCAGGTGTTCCTGACACGCGGACACCAGAACATGATCTCGTTGACGGTCAATCCTCGCAAGCTGATAGAGCCGGACGCCTCCTATCTTGGGATCGTACCGCCGTATCAGGACACGCTGGAGAAAATACGTGTATTTTTTGAAATGCCATCGGACATGATAATAAGCTGGAAAGGAGGAAGGCGCGATGCCGACAGGAAAAGCGACAAAAGAGAGTGCATATCAGGAAGGAATGCTGCAATACTTCAATGAAGTATTATTGGAACGGAAGGTAATCAACGAAGCTGACTACCGCGCAATGCAAATCAAAATCCGGTCAGCATACACGCCGTCCGTAAAGAAGAAAAAATAGAACCGAGGTGTACTCAGACGATGTACCGAGGATGCCTTGTGAAGTGGAACTGGAAAATCGCATTGGAGCTTTGCGGTATTGTATTGGCAGCATTGCTCAAGCTCTGCATTCCGCAGGACGAGGACCCCTATTGATGTGCCAATAGGGTGTACCCTAATGGCACACAGAAAAAGAGTCCCAATAGGGTCACTTCCCGCATTCCGGCACGTGCCATCTGCGGAAGGGACTCTATTGGGATTGGCAAATGAGAGGAGGCGTCTTGCAATTGAAAATCGGTTACATCCGCATATCCACCGCCGATCAGAACACGGCACGGCAAGAACTGCTGATGGAGCAGTTGGCTTTTTATCCTCTCTACACTGGCGATGTTCTGCAAGACGGATATATTGACTATTCGTACCGAATATGATATGTTTACAAGGTTGGAGCCGCTGCTGCGATACTACCCGCAACGAGACCGGGGACTCATCACAGACAGAGTGTGTACAACCATTCTGCTGCGGCAGAAGCAGCTTTGATTTTAAATATGATGTTTCCCGGGATCAGCGGTTATAGCGGAGCAAAGCACCTTAAGACTGACGAACCGAATCATACTTGGAATTACCCAAGGCTTTGAGATAGGCGTCGTATGCTGCCTCCAAGGAGGAAAATGGTTCTCCGTTTTTCAGGATTTCCTTATATTGACTTTGCGAAATAAGTGATTGAGAAACGGCAACATAGGTTTTGCCGTTTTTTGTTCGCTGGCCGGTCGTGGTTTCGGAAACGTAATATTTCCCGTCGCCGGTTTGAATAATTACGGGGATGTTTTTTCCGGCTCCGACATCGTTAGTGTTCAGAGACGTCCAGAAAAGGTATCGGTTTGCATCTTGTCCTTCTTTTCCGCTGCCAAGAAAGGCCCATGTGCAGTCCGGCTGCTGCAGGAGACTGTTGTCCAAATTTTCGATCGCTTCGGAAATAGCCGGAACATAATCTGAATCCGGACACCTGGAGTCAAACTCGAAGTTTGGTTTACCCTTCATATCACCGTTTTTCCAGAAGTCTGTACCATATAGAAGCGGAAAGAAATTCGTCACGCTTGTGTTAAACGGATACTTGGGGGCAGAAGGGTCGGCTTTTCCGCTCCAAGTCAGAATGATTCCGTAATTCTTATCATAGGAAACAACACAGGTTCCATTCGGCGCAGCAACGCCTTTCCAATTATTCGTGTCTCCTTGCTCTTTATAGTGGACGATACCGCCGATATTCACCGGATCGACCGATTGCCAGTCGGCCCGCTTCTGCTTCAGGTCAACAGTCACGGTGGTCTCCGAATTCCCGAGCAGTGCCTCTGAAGATACCTGCGCATAAGCAGAGCGTACATTTGCAAGGTCCGTCGCTTCTCTGGTTTTTTCAAGCTGTGATGAAAATACCGGGATCGCGATCGCAATCAATACAGCGATGATTGCAATGACGATCAGCATTTCCATCAACGTAAATCCATTTCTGATTTGTTTCACTATAATCCCTGCTTTATCTTAAATATCTATCCTTCGTATGCTCATTTTACCATAATTCTGAGATGTTTGCAACGAGAAAGCTGCAAAACTGAAAATTGAAAATTCCCGGCAGGCTGCGTTTCCCGCAATCTGCCGGGAATACCTTTACTACACGGTCAATGCTGCTATGTATTCCACGGACACTGCATGCCCCACAGCCGTCCTATCTTTCCTCATAAATCTAGCAGTTCGTATGGGACACACGTTCTTGACCATCTGACCGCCGACGGAACCGGCCTCGCGGCTGGTCAGGTGACCGTTGTAACCGTTCTTCAGGTTCACGCCGACCTCGGAGGCGGCCTCCATCTTGAACTGCTCCATAGCGGCCTTGGCCTCGGGGATATTCAGCTTGTTGCTGTTCTTGGTAGACATAGTTGTGATCTCCTTTCATGTTGTGGGGCAAATGCCCTTGTTGGGTATCGCAACGGTAGTTTTGCCGCATGACGGCGCGATATGCGCCATCTTTAGTGGTAAATGCTGGCTTTTTAACGAGAAAAGCACTGGACATTTCAAAAATTTGTGGTATACTATAACCAATGTTATACAAGGGGGCTCTCAAAAGGAGAGATCGCACAGGGAGGAAGAGAAAAAGCGCGGCGGCCGCCGCGCTTTTTCGCATGCTGGGGAAGGGTGCATAAATAGTAAAAGAGAGACACGATACGTGTCTCTCTTTTGGTCCGAGTGTCGAGATTCGAACTCGAGGCCTCTTGAACCCCATTCAAGCGCGATACCAAACTTCGCCACACCCGGATATGCAGTTTTGCTCAAACAGCCTATTAAGAATACCACAGTTTTCGCTGGTTTGCAAGCCCTAATTTGAATTTTTTTCAAATTTCTCGTGCGGCTTTTTGTTGACAAAGGCGGCGGCACATGGTAATATAATATTCGCGTTTGGTATGAGAGGCGCTTTTACACACGGAGAGATGGCTGAGTGGTCGAAAGCACCGGTCTTGAAAACCGGCGATGTGAAAGCATCCGTGGGTTCGAATCCCACTCTCTCCGCCAGAAAATGAAATATGCGGAAGTACCCAAGTGGCCGAAGGGGCTCCCCTGCTAAGGGAGTAGGCCGTCAAAAGCGGCGCGAGGGTTCAAATCCCTCCTTCCGCGCCAAACCCCGGAAACCTTGTGATCGCAAGGCTTCCGGGGTTTTCTTTGTTTATGCGCGTGTTGCGCTGACTGTGCTTGATTTGGTGCAGATTTGTTTCTATGGCTAACAGTATGGCCTACAGGCTTTTGCCGGACCGTTTTGTTACCCGCGGTACCTGAAGCAGCCCCACACGTGCCAGAACTGTAAGCTGCCGGTGGACAGGGCGCACACCACATAGGCCAGCACGACAGCGAAGCCCGCCAGCATCGCCGGGTCGCCCAGCCGGGCGGCGATCTCCTCCTCGAAGTAGCCGTCTGCCAGCTTCAGGTCGAAGTGCTGCGCGTATTCCTCCACGATATCCGCGGCGTCGGCCGCGTTCCGCCTGTTCAGCTCATCGTTGAGCCGCGTCAGGAACTCAGTTTTCTTCATTGTCGTCATCCTCCTTTAAGAGCGCACGGACGGTGTCCGCAAACCGCAGGTACTCCGCCCGGTCCATGGTGTATACGTCCTCGCCCAGCTGTGTCAGTTTGTAGTATTTACGGGGCGGGCCGCCGCTTTCCTCCTGCAGATAGGTGGTCACAAGGCCGTCCGCCTTCATCTTCCGCAGCAGGGGATATACCGTGCCGTCCGCGATGTCGATGTGCCGGGAGAGATAGTCGGATATTTCATAGCCGTACCGGTCCTGCTTCCGCAGCAGAGACAGCACGCACAGCTCCAGCACGCCTTTTTTATATTGTGGGTTCATATCGCACCTCCCTTTTGTATCTGCCTTACACTACTGAATTATATTCAGTAGTATGAAATATCAACCCCCATATTGCAAATTTCCAAAAAAATTTTCTCCGCCGCTGTCTAGTTTTGCGCCCCTGCGCCGTTTATATAGTGATAGCGCAGGGCGGAAGCCTGTGGTATGATAGGGAAAAAGAAGGGAGGGCGGCGTGTTGCTGGTCTATACACAAGCCATCGAGGGTGCGGCGGAGCGGCATCTCTTTGAGGATGTCTACACCGCCTGCTGCGGCCGTATGCTGGCGCTGGCGCGCCGCTGCCTGCCGGAGCGTCAGGACGCGGAGGACGCGGTGCAGCAGGCATTCCTGGCGCTGGCGGAGCACTTCACGCGGCTGAGCCGCCTGCCCCGGCCGCAGCTGGAGGCGTACCTGACGGTGGTCACGGAGCGCAAGTGCATCGACCTCCTGCGGCAGCAGGCCCGGCGCACCGGCGCGGCCTTCGACGAGAACACGGCCGTGGTCACGCCGCCGCCCTGCGGCAGCCCGGTGGCCGACGCCATGGGCCGCCTGACGCCCCGGTACCGCGAGGCGCTGCTGCTGCGGTACGGCTGCGGATATTCCGCCCGCGAGACAGCAGCGCTGATGGACATCTCCCCCGCCGCCGGGCAGAAGCTGCTGCAGCGTGCCAAGGCCGCCCTGCGCGCAGAACTGGAAAAGGAGGATGTGACCGTATGAATATCTCTCTCAGCGACGACCTGCTGCGCGTAGCGGCGCGGCAGATGGCCGCGTCCCTGGCCGCGGCCCTGCCGGAGGAGGGGGAGCCGCCCTCCGCGGCCCTCGCGGAGCGTATGGCGCCCCTGCTGCACCGTATGCGGCGGCGCCGGACGTCGCGCATCGTATGGCAGCGCGTGGCGGCGGCCATGCTGACGGCAGTGCTGGCGCTGGGCGTGGTGCTGGCGGCCAGTCCGGTGGCGCGGGCGGCGGTCGGCCGCTGGTTCCTGCGGATGACCGAACTGGCCACCGTTTACCACATTTCCCCGGTGGACAGCCAGCCTGCCCCGGAGGACTATGCCCCCACCGCCCCGACGGGCTACGTTCTGAACGGCGACTACACCGGCACCGGGGACGGCATCCGCGTCATGCACTGGACGTCCCCCAACGGGGATCTGCTGTTCCAGAGCCTGCCCCTGTCGGGCGGCACGCCCATCAGCGTGGAGCTGCGGGGCAATGACACCGGCGGCCTGTACTATACGGAGACCGGCCAACGCCCCATGGGCGGCCCCGGCACCCCGCAGGGCTACGAGATGGAGGACGTGGCGGTGCACGGCCTGTCTGCCCAGCTGTACCGCATCGCCCCGGCGGAGACCGCTGCCCGGAATACGCTGCACGGCTTCGGCCTGTGGTTCTATCGCGGGGAGGACCCCGTGCATTTCCACCACGTGTCCGTACCGGAGGGCGGTGCGGCGCTGCTGTGGGTGGATGAGCGGGCCAACTGCCTGTTCCTGCTCATGGGCGGCATGCCGCAGGACGAACTGCTCTCCACGGCGGAGAGCGTGTATACGAGCGAAAGGAGCTGACGAATATGAAAAAGCTATCCATTACTGCCATTTTGCTGGCGCTGCTGCTGGCGCTGTCCGCCTGCGGCGTGCAGACCCTGCCCGCGGACGAGACCGACGTCCCGCCGGTGGAGGATGTCTCCCAGAGCACCGACAACGGCCAGACCGGCACCAAGGTGGTCTATCTCCCCACCTGGATGCAGGACTATTCCGTGGTCTACTACGACGCAGACCTGAACCGCACCATTGAGAGCGGCGGCGACCTGACCGAGGAGGAGATCAACAGCCGTGAGGACATCATGCCGGAGGAGATGTACACCATGCTGGCCGAGCCCAACACCAAGGTGGAGTACGACCTCCACGGGTTTATCCAGAACATCTACTACCGGGGCGGCGACGGAAAATACTATCTGGACCCGGCCACCGCCGCGGCCATGCAGCCCTGACGAAAAAAGCACCCCGTGAGGGGTGCTTTTTCGTTCTTATTCGTTTTCCAGCGCCGCCGCAACAAAGCCCCTGAACAGGGGGTGGGGCCGGTCGGGGCGGCTCTTGAACTCCGGGTGGAACTGGCAGCCCACGAACCAGGGGTGCTCCGGCAGCTCCACCATCTCCACCAGGCGGCCGTCCGGGGACGTGCCGGCGATGTGCAGCCCCGCCTCCTCCAGCGCTGGGCGGAACACGTTGCTGCACTCGTACCGGTGCCGGTGCCGCTCCCATATCTCGCTCTGGCCGTAGGCGGCCTGGGCCTTCGTGCCCGCCGTCAGCGCGCAGGGGTACTTGCCCAGCCGCATGGTGCCGCCCTTGGCGGTGACGCCCACCTGGTCGGGCATCAGGTCGATGACCGGGTGCGCCGTGGCGGAGTCGAACTCCGCGCTGTGGGCGTCCGCCCACCCGGCCACGTGCCGGGCGAACTCGATGACCGCGATCTGCATGCCCAGGCATATACCCAGGTAGGGGATGCGCCGCTCCCGGGCGTACTGCGCCGCCAGTATCATGCCCTCGATGCCCCGGTCGCCGAAGCCGCCGGGCACCAGTATGCCGCTGCACCCGTCCAGGGCCGCCTCCAGGTTCTCCGCCGTCAGGTGCTGGGAGTCCACCCACCGGATGTCCACCTGCGCGCCGCAGGCGGTGCCCGCGTGGAACAGGGACTCCGCCACGCTGAGATAGGCGTCATGCAGCTCCGTGTACTTGCCCACCAGCGCTATGGTCACATGGTGGCGCTCCGCCGCGTGTATCTGTGCCACCAGCTCACGCCAGTGTGCCATGTCCGGCTCGCCGGCGTCCAGACCCAGCTTGCGGCACACCACACGGCACAGCCCCTCCTTTTCCAGCAGCAGGGGCACCTCGTACAGGGTGGAGGCCGTCAGGTTGGGGATGACGCAGTCCTCGCTGACGTTGCAGAACAGCGCGATCTTCTTGCGCATATCGTCGGGCAGGGGGCTGTCCGTGCGGCATACCAGGATGTCCGGCTGGATGCCCACGCTGAGCAGCTCCTTCACCGAGTGCTGAGTGGGCTTGCTTTTCAGCTCGCCGCTGCCGGGGATGGACACCACCAGCGGCACGTGGATGTACAGCACGTTCTCCCGTCCCTGTTCTGCCGCCACCTGGCGGATAGCTTCCAGATAGGGCTGGCTCTCGATGTCGCCCACCGTGCCGCCGATCTCCGCGATGACCACATCCGTCTGTCCGTCATCCATGGCGTACAGCCGCCGCTTGATCTCGTCGGTGACGTGGGGGATGATCTGCACCGTGCCGCCCAGGTAGCCGCCCTGCCGCTCCCGGTTCAGCACCGACCAAAATATCTTGCCCGAGGACACGGAGCTGTCGCCGGTCAGCGCCACATCCACGAACCGTTCGTAATGCCCCAGATCCAGGTCGGTCTCCGCGCCGTCGTCGGTGACGAACACCTCGCCGTGCTGGTAGGGGCTCATGGTGCCCGGATCCACGTTCAGATACGGGTCAAACTTCTGGTTCCGCACTCGCAGGCCGCACTGCTTCAGCAGCCTCCCCAGGGACGCGGCGCATATACCCTTGCCCAGTCCGGATACCACGCCGCCTGTCACAAAAATGTATTTCATCCCGCCATCTCCCACTCTAAAAAATATGCTCCGATACTACACCTCTGTACCGCTGCTGTCAACGGTGCAAAACGCAGATATTTCCCGCCTTTTGCGGCATACTATGGAGTATTAGGGAGAAATTGTTGCAAAAGCGAAAGTTCTCCTTGCATTGCGGCCCGGATGGTGGTATGGTAGGAATGGTCTCACCCATGCAGGGGCGCAGACAAAGCGGTGACCGTCTCGTCCCCGCTTTGTCTGTGCCCCTTTTTTGCGGATATTCCGGGGCGGCCGACAGCGTTCGCCCTGCTTCGGCAGGCCGCCGTGCTATACTGCTCTCAGATGGGGCTTTTGCCGCAAAAGGGGGGAGCGCACGGTGCGGATCATGGCGGACGAGCGGTACAGCGGCATCCTGCGCCGCATGGCCTACGAGCTGTTCGGCGTGGGCGGAGGGGAGGACGTCCCCATGCCCGCGCCCGGCGTCCACGCGCCGCCGCAGGCGGCGGAGCCCGCGCTGCCGGCGGAGCCGGGCCGCGGGACCCGCTGAGGCACATAAAAAAGAACCATCCGAAGGATGGTTCTTTTTTCTTGCTTATTGCTATGGCTCCACGTAGTCCGCCTGCTCCTGGGGCGCATCCAGCGTGCCGTCCGTGCCTGGGTCAGGCTCCTGCTGCACCGGGGGCGCCACCTGCGGCGCGTTGGGCGCGTGCGACGCGTCGGGCAGGGCGATGGCGTAGTAGTCGTAGGCTACCAGCAGCTGCGCGTAGTTGTACTGCAGGGAGATGCGGTTCTGTATGGCGCTGACATAGCCCTTCGGCACGGTAACGCCGGGGTTGGCGGTGAACGTGCGGGTGGAGGCCTCGTACACGCCGGCGGCGGTGGCCCAGCTGTTGCCGGTGGCGGTGGGTAGTATCACCAGAGGTATGCTGCCGTAGGCATCCGCAGCGTCATAGTCGCCGTCCAGGATGTCCCGACCGGACAGCAGCCGCGAGTCGTACTCCAGCCCGAACAGGTTGCTGAGGGTGGGCACGATGTCCACGGCGCTGCAGGGCTCGGTCACGGTGACGGCATCCTCCATGCCGCCGCACCACAGCACCAGCGCGTTGCGGTAGCGGGAGGTGTCCCGCTCGGAGTCAGTGACGCCCCGCAACTCGTTGTAGTAGTCGGTGTCTGTCTCTGCCAGCAGGTAGGGATAGTGGTCGGCGGCCAGGCAGATCACGGTGTCCTCGGCGATACCGGCCTTTTCCAGTTCATCCACCAGGTAGGACAGCGCGTTCTCCAGCTCCAGATTGGCGGCCACGTATGCCTGTACCTGCGTGGAGGCGTTGGGGTAGGCGGCCTGTGCCTTTGCCCGGTTCTTGGCGGCCATGGCGTGGCCCCAGCCGTAGCCGCCGTGGCCGCTGACGGTCATGTAGTAGGTGTGGAACGGCGTCCCGTTCTGCACATAGTCGTCGATGTACTGCCCGATGGTGTTCTGCACCATCTCCAGGTCGGAGTACGGCCAGCTGCCGTCCTCGGTCAGCTGCAGGCCGTTGCCCTGGCCCTGATAGTCGTAGCCCAGATTGGGGTGGGTGCGGTCGCGGTGGTAGTAGTTGTAGATGTTGTCGTGATAGGCGGCGGTGGTATAGCCCAGAGCCCGGAACTGGTTGCCCAGAGCGAAGGGCATGCTGTTGTTGGCGGTGGCGTAGAAGCTGACGTTGCCGTTTACCCATGTGGGTATCAGTCCGGTCATCACCGCGTACTCGCCGCCGGTGGTGGACTGTCCCCAGGCGGGCTGGTAGAAGTTCTCACACACGAAGCCCTCGTGGGTCAGGCGGTACAGGGTGGGGGTCAGCTCCTCGCTGATGAACCAGGGGGAGAAGGCCTCCGCAGTGAACAGTATCAGGTTCTTTCCCTGGAACATACCGGTGTACTGGTTCTTCTTGGAGGGGGTCAGACTGCCGAAGTACCGGGATATGTTGGCCACGGTGGAGGAGGTCGCGTTCTCCGCCAGCGCGGTGAAATCGATGTCCATGGCGTTGTCACCGTAGACCACCGGGGTGACCGCCGGGGTGTCGTCGCTCTCCTCCGGGGGCACATCCGGCAGCGGCGGGAGGGGCTGGCCGAAGATGGCGTAGGTGGTCTCCAGCCGCACGGTGGCGTTCAGACCGAAGTGTGTCACGCCGGTGTCGGCGTTGAAGTCGTAGGTATAGGCGTCCTTGTACACGCCCCAGTGGGCCAGACAGCTGGCCGTGCCGCCCAGCAGCAGCGCCATCACCAGCAGGAACAGCAGCGACCACTTGCCCATGCGGTACTCCGTGACGATCCGCCGGCGCAGCAGGACGCACAGTGCCGGCGGCACCATGGACAGCAGAATAAAGGGCAGCCGGGGCAGCACCACGTCCGGGATGATGGTGTCGCCGAAGCCGGTGACCACGTGGTCGGTCATGCCGGTGATAAAGCGCAGGAAGAAGTAGGACTTGAAATAGCTGCGGCAGCAGTACTCCACGCAGACCAGCACCGTCCACAGCACGGTGACGGCGATGGAGACCACGGTGGCCAGCGTCCGGTTGCGCAGCAGGTTGATCAGCAGGCTCCAGAACAGCCCCGCTCCCAGGGCGAACAGCACCACCAGCACCAGCGCCGGGTCAAAGAAATCGCTCTGGCTGTCGAAGGCGCGGAGCAGCAGCTCGTGATACAGCAGCGCCGCCGGGAAGAATACCCAGTTCAGGGGGCCCCTTGGCAGACTGCTGGTGTCCAGCCGGGAAGGCGCGGTATGATGTTTGTTTCTCTCGTACATAGACATTAGCCGCCTCGTATGGAAAGATCGTCCCGCCGCGGGCGGGAAATATCAATATGATACCACAGTCGACAGAAAACCGCAACTGCCCGTATATGCATTTCGCGCCGATAAACTGACGTTTGGCGCAAAAAAGCGCCCTCCGCAGGGGGGAGAGCGCCTCTTGTCAGCGGTTTTCCAGATAGTTGTGCAGCGTCTTGCTCTTGTCCAGCCGCCACAGCAGCAGCCCGCCCAGCCCGTAGCAGGCCACGGCCTCGCCCAGCCCCACGGTCAGGGCGTTGAAGGCGTAGGTGGGCCAGAAGGCGGCGGAGGTGCCCGCCTGCTCATAGGCCAGTATCAGCCCCACCAGCACGGTGTTCGCGACGACCGGCGGCAGGGGCGCCAGCCACTTTTTCCGGCAGCGGGCGGTCAGCAGGGCGGCCAGCAGGGTAGCGGCGCTGCCCACCACGATGTCCAGCACGCCGTAGGGGCTCAGCAGGTTGGCGATAAGGCAGCCTACGCCCAGGCCCCAGGCCGTTTCTGGCAGGAAAAAGGGCAGGACGCACAGCGCCTCGGAGAACCGGCACTGGATGGGCCCGTAGGTGATGCCGAATATGGAGCCGAAGTAGCTGAGAACGGCGTAGGCGGCCGCCGTCAGCGCGGCCAGGGTCAGTTGCTTGGTACGGAGTTTCACTGTGCTGCCTCCTGTGGGATGGTGTACCAGCCGTCACTGAGCACGAAGCCCGCGGCGGTCATGGCGTTTTCGAGTATGGCGGGGTCGTCGGGGCTGTGTCCGCTGCCGTCGGTGGCGGTCACCTGCACCTCCGCGTCGGTGCGCGCCAGCACCTCAAGGGTATAGCCCTGGTGCTCCAGCGCCTCCGCGGCCTTGTCCAGCGCGGCATCCAGGGGATCGTAGGGCTGGTCGTTCAGGTCGGCCTGTATGCCGTTGGGCACGGTGGTGAAGCCGTCGTCGTCCTTCTTGGCGCTGGCATGTTCGTTCCGCTGGCTGCCCTCCGTGTCCGTGGTGACGGGGTCCTGGGGCGCCGCGCTGCCGTCCGGAGCGGCGGATACCATGTAGTCCTGCGCCGCGGTGTCGTTGGATTCCGTCGTGTCTGCGGCGTTCTGATGGCTGTTCAGCGCCAGGGGCAGCGCCACCGCCGCCAGTGCCAGACACGCCACGGCGGACACCAGCCACTTGCGGTAGGGGTCCTTTTTGCGGGAGACAGGCCGCTCCTGCGGTGTGCGCTCTACCTGCGCCATGATGCGGTCCGTCAGACCGGCAGGCGGCTGGACGTCGCTCTCCAGCGCTTCCCGGAGAAGATTATCCATGGGGTCAAAGGGCTGCTGTGTCACGGCCGCTCCCTCCTTTCGGTAGTATCTGTCCGTAAGACGGCTCCCGCGGCGGAAAAGTTCCCGCCGCCGTCCAGCAATTCGCGCAATCGACCCTTGGCGCGGCTGATGCGGGATTTCACCGTGCCCTCGCTGATCTCCAGCGCATCGGCGATCTCACCGTAGTCCAGCTCCTGCATATACCGCAGCAGCAGTACCTGCCGGTGCTCCTCCGACAGCTGTCCCAGCGCGCGGCGGACGGCCTCCTGTGTCTCGCCCCGCTCGGCCAGCTCCTGGGGCGACAGGCCGTCGTCCGACAGCTCCAGTTCGGTGATGTCGTCGGCGTTCCGGTGCCGCTTCTCCCGCCGCAGGAGGTCGATGGCGGCGTTGGTGGTCAGCCGGTACAGCCAGGTGGAAAAGCGGCAGTCCCCCCGGAAGGAGGGCAGTGCCCGCCACGCGGCCACAAAGGCCTCCTGGGTCACGTCGTCTGCGGTGCTTTCGCCGCACATGCGCGCCGCCAGGCGGTATACCTGGGTCTGATAGCCCTCCACCAGCGTGCGGAAGGCCTCGCTGTCGCCCTTTTGGGCGCGGCGGATGATGTCCTGTTCGTTGTTCATCGCAGATCCCTCTTGACGCCCGCCGCCACGCGGTATAGTTCCTCCAGCGTGGTCAGACGGACGATCTGTTCTTTATAGTAATTGGCGTGGCTCACGCCCTTGAGATACCAGCACAGCTGCTTCCGCGCCTCCAGCAGGGCGATGTGCTCCCCCTTGTCGGCCACGGCCAGCTCTATCTGCCGCACGGCGGTGTCCCACCGCTGGTCCAGCGGCGGCAGGGGCGGGATGTCCTCGCCCGCCAGCGCCGCCTGTGCCTGTTGGAACAGCCACGGGTTCCCGAAGCAGCCCCGGCCGATCATGGCCATGTCCGCGCCGGTGAACTGCAGGATGCGCACCGCGTCCTCCGGGGCGAAGATGTCGCCGTTGGCGATGACCGGCACGGACACCGCCTCCTTCACCTGGCGTATGGTGGTCCAGTCCGCCTGCCCACTGTACATCTGTGCGCGGGTGCGGCCATGTACGGCGATGGCGCTGATACCCGCCTGCTCCAGCATTTTTGCCAGCTCCACCGCGTTGATGCTGCCCTTGTCCCAGCCCCGGCGCATCTTCACCGTTACGGGCACCGGGCTGGCCTTCACCACGGCCTCGGCCAGCCGCGCGGCCTTTTCCGGGTCGCGCATCAGCGCGGAGCCGTCACCGTTAGCCACCACCTTGCCCACCGGGCAGCCCATGTTGATGTCGATGATGTCCGCGCCGGACACCTCCGCCGCGATGACGGCGGCCTCGGCCATGCAGGGGATGTCGCTGCCGAATATCTGCGCGGCGGCGGGCTTCTCGTTGGGGGCCAGCTTCAGCAGCCCCCGGCTCTTTTTATCCTGATAGCACAATGCCTTGGCGCTGACCAGCTCGGTGCAGCTCATGCCCGCGCCCAGCTCCCGGCATATCTGGCGGAAGGCCATGTCCGTGACCCCGGCCATAGGCGCCAGGTACAGTTTGGAGTTTATCTCTACGTTCCCGATGTGCATGGAAGGCTCCTTTGCGTGTACTGCGTTTCTGCCGGATATTGTACCACAAAAATTTTCTGTTGACAATCCGTCTTAACTGTGTATACTGTTCATATACAGTTTGCGCAAGGAGGCGCTTATGCAGCTATACATCGACAACCGCAGCGGTGCACCCATCTATGACCAGATATACAGCCAGATCAAGGACGCCATCCTGTCCGGACAGGTGGCCGAGGGCGAGGCGCTGCCCAGCATACGGGCGCTGGCCAAGGATCTGCGCATCAGCGTCATCACCACCAAGCGCGCCTACGACGAGCTGGAAGGGGAGGGGTTCATCTACACCCTGCCCGGTAAGGGCTGCTTCGTGGCGGAGCGCAGCACCGAACTGCTGCGGGAGGATAACCTGAGGAAGATAGAGGGCCACATGCAGGAGATACGGCGGCTGGCGTCCGCCTGCCGCCTGACGGAGGATGAACTGGACGAGATGTGGCGTCTGCAGAAGGAGGAAACGGAATGAACGCATTGGAGATACACGGCCTGACCAAGCGGCGGGGCGAGTTCACCCTGCAGGGCCTGGACCTGACGCTGCCAGCGGGCTGTATCATGGGCCTGATCGGCGAGAACGGCGCGGGTAAGTCCACCACCATCCGGCTGATACTGAATAGCCTGGGCCGGGACGGCGGCACCATCGCCGTCTACGGCCGGGACAACCGCGCCCTGACCCCGCTGGAGAGGGAGGACATCGGCGTGGTGCTGGACGAGGTGGGCTTGCCGGAATACATGAACGCCGCGCAGATCGGCCGCATGATGGCGGGCATCTTCACCCGCTGGCAGCCGGAGGTCTACGCCGGCTGTCTGCACCGGCTGAGCCTGCCGCAGGATAAGCCCTTCAAGGACTTCTCGCGGGGCATGAAGATGAAGCTGGGCCTGGCCGTGGCGCTGAGCCACCAGCCGAAGCTGCTGCTGTTGGATGAGGCCACCGGCGGTCTTGACCCGGTGGTGCGTGACGAGATACTCACCATCTTCGCCGACTTCACCCGGGACGAGACCCACGCGGTGCTGCTGTCCAGCCACATCGTCAGCGACCTGGAGAAGATATGCGACTACATCGCCTTCCTGCACAAGGGGCGCCTGCTGCTGTGCGAGGAGAAGGACCGCCTGACGGAGGACTACGGCGTCCTCCGGGGCAGTCCGGAGGGCATCGCCCCGGCGGCGGTCTGCGGTCACCGCACCACCCCCTACGGCACGGAATATTTGGTGCGGCGCAGCGCTGTGCCCGCCGGGACGCCGCTGGGACAGGTGAACATCGAGGACCTTTTTGTGTTCATGGCAAAGGAGGCGTAAGATGAAGGGGTTGTTTTATAAGGAGACCCGCTGCCTGTGGCAGTACGGCAAGTCGTATATCCTCATGGTGGTCGTGTTCTTCGGCCTGAGCATGGTCAACGACGGCGGCATCAACACCATGTGGCTGCTGTACCCGGTGTTTCTGCTGGCCTCGCTGCCGGCGTCGCTGCTGAACGCCGACGAGAAGGACGGATGGATGATGTACTGCGACACCCTGCCGGTGACCCGCCGCCAGATCGTGACGGTCAAGTACGTCATCTGCGCCATACTGGCGGCAGCCGTCACCCTGCTGGCTATCGCGGCGGCCCTGGTGCGGGGACAGCTGGACCCCGCCTTCCGCGCCGAGCTGAAAACGCTGCTGCCCCTGATGCCTCTGACGGGGCTGACCGCGCCGGCGCTGATGTTCCCGGCCATGTTCAGGCTGGGCGCCATCAAGGGGCGGACGGTGTATATCTCCGTGGTGATCCTGGTGGCCGCCGCCTGCGCCGTCCTGGTGATAGCGGACGGCGCCAGTGCCCGGGCCGTGCCCTTCGCCCTGTCGCTGGTCATCTCTCTGGCGGTGTTCGTGGGCAGCTGGGCGCTGTCCGTGAAGTGGTTCCGGGCACGTGAGCTATAAGCGCCGCAGGGGCGGCGGGCATCGTCCCGCCGCCCTGTGCTGCAAGGATATAAATTGTATGCACATCCCCTTTTTTATTCTTGTTCGGACCTTGACAGGTCGTCTTTTCCTAAAAAAATTGCAGTAAAAACGAGAAATGGGTGTTGACATTCCTCGTGGTACTTGCTATAATAAGCAAGCTTGAGTCCGCAAGAGCGCGACAAGGCCAAGTAGTTCAGTTGGTTAGAACGCCAGCCTGTCACGCTGGAGGTCGAGGGTTCGAGCCCCTTCTTGGTCGCCAATTTGCTGCTGTAGCTCAGTAGGTAGAGCGCATCCTTGGTAAGGATGAGGTCGGCGGTTCGAATCCGCCCAGCAGCTCCAAAAGGTCCTGTTTTCTCTCGAAAACAGGACTTTTTCTTTACTTTCTGGCAGATTTAATCTGTGGGTCAGGGTGTGGGTCAGCTTTGACCCACACCCTGACCCACACGGGGAAATGCGCGGAAAGGTTGAAAGAGGAGCGGACGGAAAAGCCGTTATTCTGAAAGGCCTTTTCTTTGTTTCGCCGCGTTCTTGTTTTTTGCGGCAGGATATGCTACAGTAACTGCCGTTGATTCTTTCTGCCTCTTACGAGGCTGTGCGAGGTATTTATGAAGCTGTTACGATGGTGTAAGGCCAACGCCATGCCGGTGATTGCGGTGCTGGCCGCGGCGGTGACGGCGGTGTTCGTGCCGCCTGACGCGGCCTATCTTGGCTACTACGATGTGAAAACGCTATCCTGCCTGCTGTGCGTGCTGGCGGTGGTGGGTGCGCTGCGCCGCGTGGGACTGTTTCCTCTGCTGGCGCAGAGGCTGGTGCAGGTGTTCCACACCACCCGCGGCGCGGTGACGGCGCTGGTAGGTATCACGCTGGTGGGCTCCATGCTGCTGACCAACGACACGGCACTGCTGACGTTCCTGCCCCTCAGCTGGTTTGTGCTGGAGCGCACCGGCCAGACGAAATGGACGGCGCTGACGTTCATTCTGCAGAACTGCGCCGCCAACCTGGGCGGTATGCTGACGCCCTTCGGCAATCCCCAGAACCTGTATCTGTTCAACCACTACAACATCCCTAACGGGGAATTCCTGTCCATTATGCTGCCGCCGTTCCTGCTGTCCACGGCGCTGATCCTGCTGTGCTGTCTGTTTCTGCCCCGTGAAGGGCTGACTGTCCCCCGGCAGGAGACACTGCCGGACAAGCGTCGTACTGCGGTATACGGCGTACTGTTCTGCGTGGCGGTGGCTATGGTGCTGCGGGGAATCCCCTACTGGCTGGGACTGCTCGTTATCGTGATGGCTCTGCTGGTGCTGGATCGCCGTGCGCTGCTGGGCGTGGACTGGGGACTGCTGGTGACGTTTGCGGCGTTTTTCACCTTTTCGGGCAACATGGCGCGGATTGAGCCGGTGCGTGAGCTGTTCCGGAAGCTGCTCACCCACGGGGCCATGCCGGTGGCGGCACTGACCAGTCAGGTCATCAGCAACGTACCGGCAGCCATCCTGCTGAGCCGGTTCACCGACGACTATCGAGGACTGCTGGTGGGCGTGAATATCGGCGGCGCGGGGACGCTGGTGGCGTCACTGGCCAGCCTGATCACTTTCCGGGAATACACAAAGCACGTCAAGGGGCAGACGGGGCGGTTCATGGTGCTGTTCTCCGCCATCAGCTTCGGTTTTCTAGGCGTCCTGTTGGTAGCCATGACACTCTGGATGCGGTGAAATGAGTAAACTAGAGCTCCTGCCTCATGGGCAGGAGCTCTAGTTTGTTATTGTGGTGCAGTTTGATCAGCTCACATCACCTGTGCCATGAAGATGCCCATGGTCTGTGCAGCTTCGTCCTGCTTTTGACGGGTGGCGTGGGTGTAGGTGCGCAGGGTGAAGCCCGCGTCGTAGTGCCCCAGCATACTGCTGACGGTTTTGACGTCCACACCGTTTTGAAGTGCCAAGGTCGCGAATGCGTGTCTGAGGTCATGGAAGCGTATGTGCGGCAGTCCTGCGTCTTTTAGAATTTTTTTATGCAGGTTTACAATGGAGTCTGGGTAGTACATCTCTCCCGTGACGGGTGACGGGAACATATACGGATTGTCGGGGTGTTTCTTGTGTTCGGCAACCAGCAGGTCAACCGCTTCTTGCGGGATAGATACCTTTCTGACGGAAGTTTCCGTCTTGGGACGTGAGAGGGTCAATTCTCCGTTGGGGGTTCTTGACGTATTGTTTGCTGACGGAGATGGTCTTGTCCGCGATGTCGAGGTCGCTCCACAGAAGGGCGGTCAGCTTCGTGAGCTTGATGCTACCAATGCGGGGGATGGTGTACTGCTCGATCATCAGGTGGTAGCGATCCGCCGTGGCGACCCGCACGTTGGGCTTGGCGTAGATGTCGTACCAGCTCCGCAGCCATGTGGCCACAGTATACTCGTCGGCGCGGCTGACGTCGACACCCTTGGTGGCTTCCATCGCGGCAGTAAGTTTCGCCTTGCACTCCGCCTGTGTTTTGCCGAGGACGTTCTTGATGATGCGCTTGCCGGTCATCGGATTGTAGTCCACGAACAGACGGGTGGAGTTGGACAGCGCTTTCTTGCCCTTGACGCCGATGCCGATAGTGCGGTAGAAGTGCAGGGGCGCGTGGCATACCTTGATGGGCGTAGGACTGTGTCGCACCATCAGCTCCGGCAGCAGGCTGATGCCCAGGCCCTCCGACACCATAGCGAGGATGGTTCTGTCCTCGCGGGCGATGTATTTCACGTTGGGCCGGACGCCCATCTCGTCAAACGCCGCCATGATCTCGTAGTCGTCGCCCTCCTCCAGCTGGATGAAGGGTTCTTCCGCCAGCGCCGACACGGGGAACGGGTCGCAGTCGGCATAGGGGTGGTCGCAGGGGACGATGACCTGCAATTCATCACGGTGCAGAGCGTAGGTCTGCAAGCGCTTTACGGACGGCAGGCGCAGAAAGCCGCAGTCCACCGCACCGCTGACGATCCAACCTTCGATCTGATCGTAGAAGTCGCCGGTGACCACCTCAAACTCGATGTTGGGGTACACCTTACCGAAGCTCTTGAGGATGCGGGGCAGCCACTGGGCAGATACGCTGGAGAAGGTGGCGATCTTCACAAGGCCGCTGTCCATGTCCTTCAGTCCCTCCACCGTCTGGCCTGTCTTCGGCCAGATGAATGCGAAGGCGCTTGCGTATCTTTCCGGCGGCTGGTACAATAGGGTCAGAAAGGGAGGTGTATTCGCATGAAGCTCTATTTCAAGCAGCGGATGTTTTCGTGGTTCGACAGCTACGACATCTATCACATGGATGAAAGCGGCGCAGTGGCCTTCACGGTGGAGGGCAAACTGGCGTGGGGGCACTGTCTGCACATCCTCGACCCCATAGGGCGGCACATCGCCACAGTGCAGCAGCAGGTGTTCACCTTCCTGCCCAAGTTCGACCTGTACATCGGGGAGCAGTGCGTGGGCACCATCCGCAAGGAATTCACGTTCCTGCGGCCGTCGTTCACGCTGGACTTCAACGGCTGGCGGGTGGAGGGCAGCTTCATGGAATGGGACTACACCATTGTGGACGCGGCGGGACAGCAGGTGGCCTCGGTGTCCAAGGAACTGTTCCGCTGGACGGATACCTACGTCATCGACGTGGCAGAGGAGGAGAATGCCCTGTACGCGCTGATGGTGGTGCTGGCCATCGACGCGGAGAAGTGCTCGCGGAACTGAGCAGGCGGCGCTGATGCCCTTTATGGCTTCCGACTGACAAACACAAAAACCACCCCTTCGGGTGGTTTTTTGTTTTCGGGTGGTTTTTGTTTTAACGATCCACGCCGCGGAGGAGCTTATCCCCTCACGCGTCCGCCTCCGCCCTCCGCAGGAACAGCACGCCCAGCGTGCCGGGGCCGCAGTGTGAGGACACGGTGCAGCCTGCCTGAGTGACGAATACCTCCTTGAAGGGCGCCAGCTCCTGCACCAGCGCCGTCAGCTCCCGCAGGGTGTCCTCCGCCACCTCGCCGGAGTGGGTGATGAAGGCCCAGTCCTCCACCACCGCCTTGTCCGCCAGACGCTCGGTGACGTACTGGCGGTACACCTTTTCCATGGCACCGCGGTATTTCTTGCAGACCACCAGCTTGCCGTCCCGGATCTCAAGACTGGGCTTCAGCTTCAGCATATTGGCTCCCAGAGCCGTCACGCCGCTGCACCGGCCACCCTTCCACATATACTCCAGCGTGTCCAGCACGAAGCTGGTGTCGCTGTGGGGTGCCAGCCGCCGCAGCTCCGCGGCGATGTCCGCCGCCGCCATGCCGCTGTCCCGCAGCTTCGCGCCCTGGAGCGCCAGCAGCCCGCCGCCGGTGGATAGCTGCCGGCTGTCCACCACGTGGACCTGCCCCCGCTCCGCCAGCTCCTGCGCCGCCATCACGGCGTTCTGGCAGGTGCAGGACAGGTCGGAGCTGATGTCGATGTGGACGATGTCAAAGCCCTCGTCCAAAATGGCGGAGAAGAAGCCGCGAAATTCCTCCGGGCTGATGGCGGAGGTCTTGGGCAGCGTGCCGTCCTTGCGGTAGCCGTCGTACAGATCCGCCGAGGTGTAGCTGCCGTCGTCGGGGAAAACCCGCTCTCCGCTCTGGATGGTCAGGGGAATGGTGCGTATCCGGAAACGCTCCAGCAGCTGGGGCGTCAGGTCACAGGTGCTGTCGTAGGTGATGCAAACAGGTCTATGCATGGGGCAGTTCCTCCTATGTTTTTCCTATTGTGCTTGTAGTATACCGGAGGAACCTCAATCCAACCTCTAAAAACTCTCGATTTTTATGGGCAAATGTGATAAAATCGAGAAAAGCGCAAAGGAGGAGCGGTATGTTTCGGATTTTGGTCGCCGAGGATGACGAGAGCACCCGGCTTTTAATGTGCGAGGTGCTGCGCCGCGCCGGGTACGAGCCGTGCCCCGCAGGGGACGGCGTGGAGGCGTTGGAGGTCATGGAGCACTACCAGTGCGATCTGGCGGTGGTGGACATCACCATGCCGCGAATGGACGGCATCGCCTTCACCCAGACGCTGCGGGAGGGGAACTGCGACCTGCCGGTGCTGATGGTGACGGCGCGGGTGACCCAGGAGGACAAGCGGCGGGGCTTCCGGGCGGGGACGGACGACTACATGGTGAAGCCCGTGGACGAGGAGGAGATGCTCTGGCGCATTGAGGCGTTGCTGCGGCGGTACTGCAGCCGGGCGGACCGGCGGCTGACGGTGGGCTCCACCGTCCTGGACCGCGGCTCCCTGCAGGTCATCACCCCACAGGGCACCTGGCAGCTCGCCTCCAAGGAGTTCCTGCTGCTGTACAAGCTGCTGTCCTACCCCCGCACACTGTTCACCAAGCGCCAGCTCATCGACGATATATGGGACCTGGACAGCGACGTGGACGAGCACACCGTGGAGGTCTACATCTCCCGCCTGCGCGACAAATTCCGGGACGACCCGGACTTTGAGCTGCGGACCATCCGCGGCTTTGGCTATATGGGGATGCCCCGGGAGGACGACGATGGCCGGGAATAAGGTGAAAAAGGAAAATCCCCCCGTCCGGCTGCTGGGCACCATGATTCTGCTGGTGCTGGGGCTGGTGGTGGCGTATGTGGCGCTGGCGCTGGGCATATTCGCTCTGGTGCAGCGGTTGGTGCATCTGGAGGACAAAAGCTACACGCTGCTGTGGCCCATCCTCATCCTGTCGGTCAGCGCCATTCTGGGCGTACTGCTGGCCGTGTTCATTTTCCGCGGGTACCTGGCGCCCCTGTCCCGGCTGATGCAGGCCACTCAGTCCGTGGCGGCGGGGGACTACTCCGTGCGGGTGGAGATGCGGGGCGCCCGGGGCGAGGTGGCGGAGTACATCCGCAGCTTCAACAAAATGGCGGAGGAGCTGTCCGGCGTGGCGCTGCTGCGCATGGACTTCGTGAACACACTCTCCCACGAGTTCAAGACGCCGCTTACCTCCATCCGGGGCTTTGCCAAGCTGCTGCAGAACGACGACCTGACGCCGCAGCAGCGGCACACCTACGCGGATACCGTGGTGCAGCAGTCCGAGCGGCTGGCCGTCATGAGCACCCACATCCTGGAGCTGGCCCAGTACGAGAACACCGAGATCGTGTCCGGCAAGACCCTGTACAGCCTGGACGAGCAGCTGCGCCGCTGTGTCCGCCAGCAGGAGCGCGACTGGCTGCGGAAGGGCCTGACCGTGGAGGGCGACTTAGACCCGGTGACCTATTACGGCAACGAGGAGCTGGTGGAGCATATTTGGTCCAACCTGCTCTCCAACGCCATCCGCTTCACCCCCTCCGGCGGCCAGATCACCGTGGTGCTGCGGCAGGGCGGGGGAGAGGTCACCGTGTCCATATCCGACACAGGTGTCGGCATGGACGAGGAGACCCAGCGCCATATCTTCGACAAGTTCTATCGCGCCGCGCCGTACCCGGACGACCGCGGCAACGGCCTTGGCCTGTCCATCGTCCGCCGTGTGGTGACCCTGTGCGGCGGCCGGGTGGCGGTGTTCTCCCGCCCCGGCAACGGCTCTACCTTTACGGTGACGCTGCCCGCGGCGGGGGACTGACCGCCGATCCTTTGCGCGAAAACAAAACACAGGAGCCCCGACAGGTGCTCCTGTGTTTGTTTTTCTCTCAGTGCCGTCCCACGCGGTCCCAGTCCTCCACGTCTTCGTACAGCAGCCGGATGTTCTCCAGATACTGCGAGTCCATGGGGTTCTCGATGGACACGGCGGCCTTGTATTTCTCCAGCGCCCGCCGGGACTTCTCCGGCGGCTGCACGGTGCCCGCGCCGGCGATGCACCCGCCGGGGCAGGCCATGCCCTCCAGCAGATACCCGTCGTACTTGCCCGTCCGGGCGATGCGCAGCATTTGGCGGCATTCGTTCAGGCCCTCCGCCGCCACGGTCTTGACCTCCACCTCCGGGTGCAGCCGGTGGATAACGTCCTCCACCGCCTTGGCCACGCCGCCTCCGGCGGCGAAGCCCACGCCCGGCGCGCTGGCCTCATAGTGTGAGGGCAGGTCGGGGATCTGGCTGAAGTCGATATCCTTGGCCTCGAACATGCCCCGCAGCTCCTCGAAGGTGATGACGAAGTCCACGTCGCTGCGGATGCTGCGGCGGCTGGCCTCCAGCTTCTTGGCGGCGCAGGGGCCGATAAAGGCCACCCGGCAGTTGGGGTTCCTGCGCTTCTGCAGCCGCGCCGTCAGCACCATGGGCGTCATGGTCATGGAGATATAGGGCGCGAAGCCCGGAAATTCCTTTTTGGCCATTACCGACCACGCCGGGCAGCAGGAGGTCGCCATAAACGGCTGCTTCTCCGGCACCATCCGCAGGAATTCCTCCGCCTCCTCCACCGCGCACAGGTCGGCGCCCACGGCCACCTCCTCCAGCGAGGCGAAGCCCAGCTGCTTCATGGCCGCCTTGATCTGTCCCGGCGTCACGTTGTCGCCGAACTGGCCCCAGAAGGCCGGCGCGATCACCGCTACCACCTGGTCGCCCCGGCGTATGGCGTGGATGAGCTGGAACAGCTGTCCCTTATCCACGATGGCGCCGAAGGGGCAGTTCACCAGGCACATGCCGCAGCTGACGCACTTCTCCTGGTCTATTTTGGCGCGGCCGTACTCGTCCTGGCCGATGGCGTTCATGCCGCAGGCCTCCTGGCAGGGCCGGGTGAATTTGATCACGGCGTGGTAGGAGCAGGCATCCCGGCACTTGCCGCATTTGATGCACTTGTCCTGGTCGATGTGCGCCTGCCCCTTCTCGATGGTGATGGCGCCCTTGGGGCACGCGTTCTGGCAGTGCCGCGCCAGGCAGCCCTGGCAGGCGCTGGTCACCTCATAGTGGGTGGGGGGGCAGGCGTTGCAGGCGTACTTGATCACGTTCACCAGCGGGGGGTCGTAGTATTTCTCGGCGATGGCGCTCTCCTCCACGCCGTCGCTGAGCAGGCTGTGCTCCGCCACCGGCCGCAGGGGCAGCCCCATGGCCAGCCGTATGCGCTCGCCTACGATGGCGCGTTCCAGGAAGATGGAATCCCGCTGGTTTCCCACCTCGCCCGGCACGATGTCGTAGGGCAGCTTCTCCATCCGCCGGTAGTCGCCGCCCTCGTAGGCCAGCCGCGCCACCTCGGCAAATACCCGCTTGCGCATATCCGCAATAGAGCACTTAAAGTTTCTCATGAGTATGTATTTCCTCCCAGTTTTCTATCTTCTCGTCAGTATTATAACAAAACCGGCGGGGAATACAATGTGCGGTTGCGAGAATTTTTATCACCGTGAAGATACTTCCTTATGCAAGATGAACGATTGCCCCGTTTTGCCCGTAAAGAGCCCGTTAAGCAGCCACCCTACAGCTTATCCCGCAGCGCTTCCTCCAGCTTTCCCAGCGCCTTTTTTTCAATGCGGGATATGTAGCTGCGGCTGATGTTGTAGTGTGCGGCCACCTGCTTCTGTGTCTGCGGCAGCCGCCCGTCCAGCCCGTACCGCCGCCGCAGTATGTCCGCCTCTCGGGGCGTCAGCTTTTCCGCCATCAGCCGCCGCAGCAGCCTGCGGTTATCCTTGTCCTGCAGCTCCTCCAGCATGGTGTCGTCCTCGCCCACCACGTCGCCCAGATACAGCGCGTCCCCCTCCGCGCCCGTGTCCAGCGCGTCGCTGAGCGACACCTCTCCCTGCACCTTCCTCTGCGCCCGAAAATACATCAGTATTTCATTCTCGATACATCTGCTGGCATACGTGGCCAGCTTGATGCCTCTGTCGGGGCGGAAGGTGTTCACGGCCTTGATGAGCCCTATGGTGCCGATGGAGATCAGGTCCTCCTGGTCGGCGGACTGGGTGTAGTACTTCTTGAAGATGCATTCTTGAAGGCTAATTTACCTCGTTCATAATAGGCTGAAGCCGTTTGCCCCAGCCGCAAATAGAGTTCTAAATGGATATGTTTGTCATCACTGTCCTCACATACCACAGCGTGGTCGAGGATCGTGGCAACCACTTCTGATTGGATCGGCTCCTTGCAGTTCAGATCTGCCCATAATGCCTTTTCCAGCGCAGCCGTGTCCGTGGCCGCGATTTGCTTTTGCTGCTCCTGTTGCTGCAAGGAAATCGTTTGTGTTTGCAGCGAGGTGATCTGTTCATTGAAGCGGCTATTCCGCTTTTTGAACTCCTGCATGGTAATGGCGTCGGCCATACTCAGCTCCAGTAACTTTTCTTTCTTGTCCTCCAGCTGCTGTATTTGCGCTTGCAACCGGGCAATCTCCTTGGAGTGGTCTTCCTTCTTCTGTGTATTTGTAACGAAATCCAACACCGTGCGGATAATCTGTCTCTGGTGCTTTACCAGCTTCTGAAACTGCTCTGCCAAAATAGTATCCAGTTCCGTGGTGCGAATGGTAGGCAGGTCGCAGCCCGCTTTTCCGTGTTCACGGTACATCTTACATTTCCAAAACTCCGTTTCTCCCTCTTGCGTTTTGAAGGATTGCCGGTGAAAGGACGTTCCATGCTTTCCACAGATGATCTTGCCGCTGTAGGGATACCGGCTCTGATACCCTACGCCATAGGCTTTCGAACGAGCGCTCCTCTGCTTAAAAAGGGCATTGGCCTTATCCCATACTTCTTCCGACACGATGGCCGGAATATTCGGGTCGGGATAGGATACCCATTCACTTTCGTCGAGGAACGCTGTCTTTTTCTTGCGGTAGTCTAACGATTGGGTCTTGTTGCCGCAATACCAGCCCTTATATTTGGGATTTTGCAGAATGTGTCCGATGGTGCTTGTGTTGAATACATTACCCTGCAAGCTGGTGTAACCACGGCGGGTCAGCTCCTGTGACAAGCTGCGCAGACCATATTGACCGGTGGCATAGAGTTCAAATATCTGCTTTACCGCCTCTGCCTGCTCCGGAACAATGGTCAGCTTACAGTCCTTCTTATCATAGCCCCACAAGCGATTATTACCCAGTACACGACCGTTCTTGATAGATTGACGAAAGCCAAATTTCAACCGTTCAGAGAGCTTGCGTACCTCATCCTGTGCCACACCTGCCATGACCACCAATCGGAACTCGCTATCGCTATCCAGTGTGTTGATGTTGTCATTTTGGAACAAGACGCCCACATTGTTCTCCAGCAGCTCCTGCGTGTACTGGATGCTGTCCAGCGTATTGCGGGAGAAGCGAGAGATCTCCTTCGTGATGATGAAGTCAAACATTCCCCGCTGGGCGTCTGCGATCATCCGCAGGAAGCTGTCCCGCTTGTAGGTACTTGTGCCGGAAATGCCCTCGTCTATGTATCCGGGGATGTACGTCCAGTTGGGATTTTTCTGGATGAACTCTGTATAGTATTGAATTTGGTTTTCCAAACTGCCCTGCTGCTCCACTTTCTCGGTAGAAACGCGGGCATAGAAGGTCACGCGCAGCGGCAGGTCATAAATCGACTTGCCCAGCCGCATCTGCTCTCTCAACCATCGAACCGTCATCATGGGTATCGGCCTCCTCCACTATTTTTTCTTCCATAGCTCCAGTATCGGAGGTAAAACGTCTTTTGTCAAAAAAACAGGAGTTGCAGGCAGAAACATATGTCTCTTCCGAAATCAACTCCCGCTTCCATAGACGCTTCAACAAAACCAAGGCAATATCACGATCAACTTCTGTCATAGGCAACTCCTCCCTCCATAAAGTATGCGGTAATCGGGATGATATGAATAAGCGACAACGCGCTTTCAAAAGTGCGCTCTTGCTCACTCACACTCTTTTGACTATAAATTCTCAAGCAAAACAGGCGGCTGGTGGCTGCCAGCCTCACGGGAATCTCACCCCGGCCCATGCTGATGGGTGCGCCGCACGATGCTTTGAGGGCGTCCAATGCGGGAGTATCATTAAGAATGCCGGTGGTCATGGCCGACAGAGTGCCACTCTGTTTCCGAACAACGCTTGTTTCGCTCCCTCCAGTGTGGGAGATCATGGCGGACGCTGTCCTATGGCTCACACCGACACGAACGTACCTGTCTGCTGTATGACGCGCAAAGTGCGCTTTTTCAAGAAACATGGGCATATAGGCCCGCAGCCGATGTCAATACACGATTGACGGCAGCTGCCAGTCTATATAAAACCCACAGCGGCAGCGCAAGGGGGATACGCCGCCGCTGTGGACGGAGGGGGCTAAACCGTGTAGAGCTTACTTGCGGAGAAAAGCGGCTACCATATCAATGAACTGCGCGTTCGTTGGTGGCTGCGACAACGGGTGGCCCGCAATACGCTCAAGTAAGCTGTGGTCAGGTTGTCTCCAGCACGCCTGCACAAGGGTTCGGAGGTTTCTTTCCACGCAGTTGGTGGTAGTATGAAAATACTGTGCCGTTTGGTTATAGAGCCTTTTCGTGATCAGCAGGACATACTCCGGCTTCTCCTGCACCTGTTCCAACATATACACGGCAAAGTGAAACCCAGACAGCTTTCCGGATACACCCAGAAGACGCAGCAAACGTTCAGCGTCCAAAGAAACGTTCTTTTCCAGTTCCGAAACGTAGCAAACTAAAGGCACTGATGTTCCCTCCTGTCTTGTGTATTTTGAAAGCCAGCACTTGTTAAATCGCGGTGGGCCTCTTGCCGGTGGACATACGCTGTTTTGTTCTTGATATGCTAATTTTACACGATTTATGGCCGTTTGTGTCATAGTTTCGTTCTACAATGGTCTACGTGAATGCGATGGTTTTTGTATGGAATTGTCGATTTTTTGAACTTCTATGATAAAAAGCACCGCCAGCAAAGCAGCGTGATTGCCGCTTTGCTGGCGGTGTTTCTATACAGTTCTTTTGTTTAAGCCTTACTTCCCTATGCTGTGCGATGTGGCATCAGCTTCCGGTGGAGTAGCCTCCGCCTACATCATAGCCCAGATCGCAGGTGTAAACCCAGTTCACCACATCGCCATTTTGCAGGGCATAGCGGGAACAGCCGTAGTTGGGGAACCATCCGTTGACGCTGTACATCCACCCGGACAGGCTTCCCACATCAAACTCATAGAGGTTGTTGATACCCTCTACGTATGCGCTGTTATACATAGGAGTCCAGCTGGACTCCATATGGATTCCATTTTCGCGGCAGAGCCGTTGGAGCACATCGAACACGCTCTCACCCTCCGTGAATGTCACCGTGGTGGTGGGCAGGATCACGCCGTCAGCAGGCACAAGGGGCTTTTTGCTCTCGTCACACTTATCCCAGTTGTTTAGGATGGTGGCACAGGAGATGGAAAAGGTGCAGGTGGCACTGCCGCCCGCGGAGGATGTTCCCGGTTCCACGGGAATGGGCTTGCCCTCCGGCACAGGATCGGTTTGGTACTTATCCTTGCCGGTGGCCGGGTCGATCTCCTGCTTAGGCTGCTCCGGCTGCTTGGCAGGCTCGTCCTGCTTGGGCTGCTCCTCCTGCTTCTTCTGTTCCTCCTGCTTCTTCTGCTCTTCCTCTAACTTCTTCTGTTCTTCCAGCTTTTTGGCTTCCTCCTCGGACTTTTTGTCGTCCTCGGTCTTGTCTTCTGCCTTTACCTCAGACTTTTTGCCCTCTTTTTTGTCGTCCGTTTTGGCCGCGTCATCCTTTTTGGTGTCCGCAGTCTGCTCCTGCTTTGTGTCGGGGGTCGTGTCGGCGGCAGGGGCTTTCTGCTTGCCGCAGGCGGCGCAGGTCAGCAGCAGGGACAGTGCCAGCGCCAAAAGCCAAATTTTCTTCACTTTCTTCATGCGTTTCATACCTCGTAAAAGCGCCATACGCAGAGGCGCTTTCGCGCCTCTGCGTTGGCTGTTTCGTTGTTACTTGCTCACGCGCTTCTGCTTGCGGGTCAGCACCACGACAGCTGCCGCCGCCATGACTGCGCTGCCCAGCCAAATGACCATCTGGCTGTCGTCCGCCGTGTTGGAGGAGGTGGGCTTGACAACAGTGATGCTGCCGCTGCCGCTGCCACCGCCAGTGGAGACAGTCTCATAGGACACGATAGCAAACGTGGAGGCCTTATCCGTCTGGAAGCTCAGCACGCGGTTGCCCTCCGTGCCGCCCAGGTACGCAGGCAGCTCGGTGGTGGTCACGTTGCCATTGGCATCGGTGTGGCTGCGTACCACGCAGACCCGTTTGTCCTTCAAGCTATCGTACAGCTCATTGGTAATGGAAACGGTTACGGTAACGCTTCGGGGCAGCTCGGTCAGCTGTGCAACAGACTCCACAGAGCCACCGGCGTTGGTCTTGACCAACTCCACAGTCACGTCAATGATCTTTTCCAGCTGGGCATTCTTCCTGGAGCTGTCACCTCGCAGGGCATCCAGCTTCTCCGCCAGCTTATCCAACTCCTTCTTGAGCTCGCCGCTGGCAGCTGCGCCAGCCTGCATCAGGGCGTTTTTGCCGCCGTCCGCCTCCTTGTCCTCCTTTGTAAGCTGGAGGATGGGCGTGTTATTCACGGTAATGACGATAGAGCCGTTCTCGACAGCCGCCTTGATCTCTGCCAACTTCTCGTCTGTAACAGGTTCGTCGGTCTTGATGGTCAGACCGCCGCCTGTGACGATCGTGTTGTCCTTGCTGTCCACCTTGAGGTCGTCACCCTTAATGCCCCCTGCCGGGTTCCTGACACCGCAGACGGTGCAGACGCCGTTGACGTAGGTGTGCTTGCCGGTGGCGGGAATGGTCGCGCCAGCCGTGAGGACAATGCCGCAGCGCTTGCAGTAGGTATCCGCCTCATGGCCGGAGGCGTAGCAGGTGGCCGCCACCGCCGCACGGGTGGCCTCATCGTGGCCCAGGGCCGCGATGACCCAGCTGTCCTTGGCGATCTCGGTCTTGCCCGCCGCATCGCTGAAGAACTTGCCGCAGCGGGAGCAGGACCAGTAGGCGCTGTGGCCAGCCTCGGTGCAGGTAGCAGCCTTGCCCGCCGTGGCAGTCATACTGTGCCCCAGAGACGGGACGATCATCGTCTCCTCCGCGCCGCACACGGTGCAGGTACGGGTGGAAACACCGGCCTCGGTGCAGGTGGCGGCCTTAGTGACCGTCCACGCGCCGAAGTTGTGGGTGATGCACACGTCGGTCATATCGTAGAGGCGATTCTGACTGTTGGCGAAGCGATAGTACGCATTTAGCGCGTAGTACGCCTGCTCGGTGGCCATCTGGTTATATGCACCGCCGACATACCCGCCGGAGGATTGTTTCACATGAGCAAAGCCCTTGCCCAGCGTATCGTCCTGCGTATAATAGCCGCACAGTGCATCCAGCGCGGTTATGCCGTTCTTGATAAAGCGGCTGTCGGTGAGGGGGTCAATACCCAGAGCAGCTAGAGCCACAATGACCTGCGCGCAGGACTCACTGTTGACGGCACCCCAGCTGGCGAAACCGCCATCCTCCTGCTGATGCTCGGACAGCCATGTCAGACCTTTGTCCACGGCGGTCTTGACCTTGGCATTGGTCTTATAATAGGGAGCCAGAGCCTGGATGGTCATCGCGGTAACGTCCACATCAGAAGCCTCCTCATCCGCACCTCCCAGTGCCCAGCCGCCGTCCGCCTTGACCTGCTCGCTGAGGATTCGGTCGATGAGGACGTCGCGGGTCACTTCGCCGAAGGTAGGATAGTTGTGGCTGTCCAGCGCAATCAGGGCGAAAACAGGACCATTGATGCCTTGCTTATTGATATAGCTCATGCTGTCCAGGCCCTTCAGCAGGTTATGACCGCCTACATTGGTGGGGTCTTTGCCGATGGCAGTCAGTGCAAGAATCACCCTGGAATTGTCGGTGGACTTGGAATTGTGGAGTCTCTCGTTGGCGTTCACGTTAGCCTTCACATACTGCACCACATTGTCGTAGTACCCAGCAGGTACGCTGCGACCGCTGCGAGCCAGGGCCAACGCCAGCCACTCGCCGCCGATGCTGCCCACGATAGGCGCGGACTTGTTGACCTGCGCCTGCAAACTCTCGCCGACGGAGGCATAGATGTCGCCCATCTCTGCCAACAGCTTCTCGCGCTTCAGCTCCGCCAGCTTGGCGACTGCCGCGTTCAGTGCTGCCACCTTTTCGCTGTTCACCAGCTGCTTCTGCTCAGCAGTCAGCGCGTCATACGCCGCCTGTGCCGCCCTGACGGCAGCTTCGTTCTCCAGCGTTACCTCACCGATGGCGTCGATCTGCTTTTCCACGGCAAGGACAAGGTTGCCCTTGATCTCTGCCATCTTGGCGAACACAGTCTCGGCCTTTTCTTTTTCAGCCACCGTCAGGCAATCCTTCTGCTCCAGCACCTTATAGGCAGCTTCGGCTGCGTCCACAGCCTCCCGGTCGTTGACGGACAGCTTCTCCGCCTCCGGCAGCGCGGCCAGCTGCACCTTGAACGCATCCACAGCCGTAAAGCCCTCGATCTGCTTCTCCAAGCTGACCAGCTTGCGCAAATTCGTTACCTTGTCCTGCTCACCCTGGACAAGAACCTCATACGCGGCGCGTGCGGCGGCCACATCGTTCATGCTGCGGGTGTAGGTCTCATACTTCAGAGAAGTCGGGAGCTTGGCAATCAGGTCAGTCACGTAGGTTGCGCCAGTGTTGATGCTGACAACGTGCAGGGCATACCACGTGCCGTCGCTGTTCTGCTTGTTGCCTGCCTGATTGTTCATACTCAGCCAGTTCTTCGCGCCGCAGCCCAAATAGATGGTGTCGCCCACTTTGACGGGGATCGTCTCCGTGCGCTTGAAGAAGCTGCTGCCCTCAGAGCGGTCCGTGACCTTCTCATTCAAAAACGTCTTGACCTGGAAGTTCTTGTTGCTGGCGGTGGGCGTCAACTTGACGGATGCAGACTCTCCGTTGATGATCAGGGTGTAATCATACTGTCCACCAGCCTCGCCGGGGATAAAGTTCGGGGTCAGCATCGCACCGTCCACGGTCAGAGCCTTAACGGTGGTGTCGGAATTGCCCCATGTGCCGCCCAAGTCCGCACCGTAGCCGCTGGACGTGAACATGATACGGATCACATCGCCGCTTGCCAGCTTGCCGTTCTTCACCGTGAACGCACCGAAGCCCTCGTTGACGAACCAATCGTTCAGCGTGCCCATCCAGCCGGCGCTCTTGTTGCCGTCGAACTCGCCGAGGCCGTTGATGGAGGAGATGTAGTTGCTCTCTGCGCCCACCACCGTGGCGTTCTTGGTTTTCAGCGCGGCGGCCACGCAGGACATCATGGTGCTGTCGGCGGACAGATCGACCCATGTATCCACCAGCGTGCCGTCCCAAGGTGCTCCGTTCTTCTTGGAATAGGTGGTGTTCTCCACGATGACCTGCACCTTGCCGTAGTTGGCGGCGGCTTTCTTCATCGCCACCACAGCGGACTGATAGGCGCTCTCCACGGCGGCCACGGAGGCGGCGGCGTTGATGCTATCCACGCCAGTGTCATAGGCGGCCTTCGCCTTGTCGCCCAGGCTGTTATACAGCGTTTGCAGGCGGGAGAGAGCAGCAGTCCTGGCGGCGGCCACAGTCTCCTCGCTGTCGGCGGTCATGGCCTGATACTCCGTCTTGGAGACCATCTTCACCTTGAACGTGATGGTGCTGCCATCGACCACATCACCGGGGATAACATACTCCGCCAGATAGTAGCCGTCATACGCAGTCTTCTGTACGTTGGGCGTGACCAGTGTCTGCGGCTCCATCAGATTCCACGTGTTGCCGCCGTCCACCGACCACACGGGCCAGTATTTCTCGTCTGTGGTGTCCAGATAGTAGCGGATAAACGCATGGTCGCCCGCCTTGGCTGTGCCGAACGAAGGATGCGCCCACCAGGGATCGGGCAGCGTGCCGTCCACATTGGGCGTCACCACCCATTTGATGTTGGGCCAACCAAAGTAGGGGTTGCCGTTGTCCTTCTTTTTAGGCAACTGGTTTTCGTCAACGTCGACCTCCAGCGTCACCTTTGCCGGGGTCTTTAAGCTGTCGGCATCGATCTTCGCCACCGCGTCCAGGCGCTTGGTCTCGTTGGCGGACAGCAGCTTCTTCTGATAGTTGTTCAGCCCGCCATAGACCGTCTGAATGTCCTTCACCAGCTGCTTGTAGTTGGCGTTCAGGTCGTTCAGATCGTCGGGCAGATAGGACAGGTTCTGCCGCAGCCCGGCGATGACCGCCGCGTGGTCGATGGCCGCCGCGCCCAGCTCCTTCAAGCAGGCGAAGTCCGCGTCATAGGTCTCCATCAGGGCCGTCAGGTCGGTGGCCTTCTGCAAATTGGCCGTCAGGGTCTCGTACTGAGCCTTGAGCGCGGCGTAGCCCTCCGCCGTGAAGTCATAGTCGTGGAAGCTGTCGAAATACGCCTTGGCCTCGGCGGCCTTTTCGGCGCGGTACTGCTTCAGCAGCGCGGCGGGATCGTCCGCCTCGGTCACGTGGATCAGGGCGTAGTCGCCGCCGTACAGGGAGTAATACTCGCCGATGGTGGTGCTGCCGTAGATATCCACGCGGGTGTAGTCATCCGGCGTCACGTTGAACATGGCCACGGTGTACCAGCCGGGCTTGGTGAACACGTATTGCAGACTGCCGTCCGCGCCGGTGGCGGCGGCGGTCTTATGGATGGGCTGGGACAGGGCCGCCGTCTCGGACGGGTCGCTGATGAACAGGGTGATGCCTGCGGCGCTCTTGCCGCTGCCCAGGTTGGTGGTGTTAGCCCCCGTCACGGTGGCGGAGAACGTCGCCTTGTCACCCACCTTGGCGCTGCCGGGGGCGGTCATGTGGATCAGGGCCTCGCTGCTTTGATAGTGCTCCTCGCTGGCGTTCAGAAGCTGCCAGACAGAGCTGTCAAGACCGCTGGAAGCCTCGCTGTTGAGCAGAGGCAGGGCGACACGCACCATTTTCACACTGTCGCCGTTATGCAGCTGCACGTTGCGCCAGTCATAGTTGACGCTTTGGCTCTCCCGCAACTCCCAAATATATAGTCCCACGCAGCTGCCGTTGACGTACACCATAAACCGTGGGTTGGTATCGCCGGTATTGATGAAATCATAACCGGGCAGGCTCTTGTCATCGTGGGTATCCAGCGTGATATTGGCCGCGTTGTACACGCCCAGCAGATTGGTGCTGCCCGCAGCCAGCGTCAGGCTGCTGTTGGTATACAGGCTCGTGCCGCCGAAGCTGGGATACAGGGCGGAGAAGTTGTTGATATAGGTGAAGGACACCGTCACGTCCGTGGCGCTGGTCAGCTGGCGATAGGCGTTTTTCAGCGCCGTCATGTGCTGGCTGAAGCTGCTCAGCATGGCGTAGTCCTCGGTGGTGCCGCCCACGATGCGGTAGTCCACGTCGGCCTTCAGGGTGTCATAGGCGTCGGTGTAGGCTTTCCAGCTGTCCGCCGTGTAGTCGCTCTCTTTCAGCTTGGCGGGGTCGTACTGCTGCAGCAGTGCCTCGGCCTCCGGCTTATTCTCCATATACCGATTATAGGCGTATTCATAGCTGGACTTCTTTACAAGCTTGCTGGCATCCGCCGCCGCAGCCAGCTTGTCCACCTCGCCCTGCTTGGCGTTGGTGTTTTCATCGGTGGGTTTGCCGTCTTTATACAGCTGCTCCAGCAGCGCCTGACCGTCCTTCACCGCCTCGGCGTAGACCTGCCATGTGGGGGTCGTATAGGTGTCGGCATCGCCAACCGTGGTGTCGTGCAGCGCCTCATACAGCGCCGTGGCGTTCACCTGCGTGGTGGGAATCAGGTTGTCGATGGCGGCTCCCAGCTCGGCAACGGCATTGTTGATTTGAATTTGTGTTGCGCTTGCGTTTTCGTTGGTTTTATTTGCCGCTTGTAGTACCGATTGGTAATCTGCCCAAAAGCCTTTTTGGCTGGTGTTCTTTCCGTTGAACCTATCTCCAGTGGTGTAATACTTCCCGCTAGCGGCAGTGGGGGCATTTTCGATCGCATCTTGTAATCTCGTCTTATCCGGAGCAACAAACTCGCCTGCCGTCCACTGAATGATGAGAAGTCCACAGATTTCATTTACTTTTGCTCTTTTTACTTTGAAGTTATAGAAGCATGTCTGCGTTGCGGTGCTTTCTAATGCGTCATCAGCAGTCAAACTCAAATCAGCTTTCATCTGATCGTAGAGACGGATTCCTCTCTCGTAGGTCTCCGAGCCTTTGTAATGACTCGCCACAATTTTGCCGGCTACAGCGTCGCCAACCTTGCACATCTCGGTTGAAATCACGCCTGTCTCTCTGTTATTATTTGTTCGAATATAATTATACTCTGTCGAATTCACCGTGACCAGTCGAACATCCCACTTTGTATCTTGGTCAACCTGGTATGTTCCAATCACCTTCACCTCAGAGTCGGGCGGCCAGTATTCGAACTTCACCGCAGGTGCATCCGCCGCCGCAAAGGCGCTGACCGGCAGCAGCGAGACCGCCATCACCAGCGCCATCAGGAATGATACAATTCTCTTTTTCATTCCGTTTTCTTCCTTTCTTCTTTGTTCTCCCACGCGCCCCGCGTTGCACCCCCTGCGGGGCGAAATTCGGAGGGCGCGGGGTCGTGTGATCTTCTCTCTATCTAAAAAAGGCGTTCACCTTGGATTTTTGAGGAAGAGGGGACGGGGCGGCTTAGACCCCGTCCCCCTTATGGAAAGCTGATGACCTCCGTTCAGGTCATCTCGGCTTGACAAGGGTTGATGTCTTTTTCGGCGGCAGCTTGCTTAGCCTCGGCTGCTGCCCGTTTTGCGCGGCGCTTCACGGCCTTTTCGTGGGCCAGCTGGCCCTGCCGCAGGTTCTTCTCGATCTGCTTCTGCCGCTTCTTCTCCTTACGCTCCGCCAAAAACAGAGGCTCCTGTACCGCCCGCTCCTTGCGGTAGCGAGCCGTGCTGTTCAGCTTCATCATCCGAGCGGGCGGCAGACACGCTGCCCGCAGGGCTGCGTCCCAGCTTCCGAAGCGTTGTTCGATGAACGCGCCGCCGTCCACCTCACAGGGTGCTGGGCTGCGGCGCAGGGTGCGGGCACACCGGGCCAGATACAGCGCCAGCTCTCGCAGGGGCGTGCCCGCGTGCTTTTCGGCAAAGGCCGCGTCCCGCGCCGCCAGCGCGTCCTTGGTGCGCTGGGCGATCTGCTGGTCGCGCCAGTTCTCAACATCAAAATGCTGGTTGGGGTTGAAATGGCTCATGGACATACTCCTCCCTATGGTGATGTGGCGGTAAGAAAAAACGCTGACGAATCTCGTCAGCGTACACTCCTACCCTCGTCACAACGAAGAAGCGCCGCTGCAAACAAGTTCTCCTTCGTGTAATTCTACTGCCCTCGCGCCACGGGATCTCTCCCTCGTACACGACCTACCTTCTCAGGACTCGCGTCCCAATGGCGGGTATTGCCCAGCGGCTCAAGGCCGTTTCGGTCATTTCCTTGCGCTCACAGTGCCGTCCGCGGTGGGTTTGGTTACCCATGTTCCTTTAAGGCTGTACCCTGACGAAAAATCGTCTTTACAACGCACAGCCACACAACGTCACAGAACTCAGCTGTATGAAATTCTCGGTTCTTTTGAACTGTTTTTTCGCAAAGTAACATACTTTGCGAAAAAGCGCGGAACGCCTTGCGCTGCAAGGCATTCCAGCTTTACACCAGAAAAAAGTCGAAAATTAGAACTCGTTGTTGACACGGAAAAACGGCTGGTATATACTGTTATTCGGTTGAAATTGGAAAGTTTTCGCAAAGTATGTTACTTTGCGAAAATTTTTGCGCCATTTTTTGGATAGGAAAAAGGACGCCGAACGGCGTCCTTTTTACGTTATTCCTTTGAGAAAGCCTATCCCCTCCACGGCTCTGCGCTTGTAGTCCATGGACGAGTGGACGTATAGCCGAAGCGTAGTGCGGACGTCAGCGTGGCCCAGCAGCTCGCTGACGCTTTTCACGTCCACGCCGCGCTCCACGCAGCGTGTGGCGTAGCTGTGCCGCAGGCAATGGAAATTCCGATACCGCACGCCGCAGCGCTCCAACAACACCTTATAGCGGTATTGCATCGCCCGCGGGTCAGGGACGATCTCCCCGCCGGTCAGCAGGTAGCTGTCCGGCTGCTTTGTCTCTGGCTTCAGCATCCGCAGCATCTCTTTCGGAATGGGTATCCAGCGTTCGGAATTTTCCGTTTTCGGTGGCTGCACCGTCAGGCACGTCCCGCCGCCTATCTGCGCGATGCGCTCCACCGTCCGCTGGATGTGCAGCAGTCCCGCGCCGACGTCCACGTCCTGCCATTGCAGACCGCACAGCTCTCCCAGCCGCAATCCGGTGTAGGCTGTCAGCAGCACCCCCAGTCCCGTCCTGTCTGGGCGGCGCAGGATGACCTGTCCCATCTGCTTCAGTTCCGGCTCGGTGAACACCTCCACGGCCTTCTGCCGCACCTTCGGCAGCGTCACATCCTCGCCGTAGCCCACACCGGCCATACCTACGATCCGCAGCAGAAGGCCACCGATTTCTCGCACCAGCTTGGGCGAATAGTCCTCCTGTAACTGCTGGATGTAGTCGTTGATCTCCGCCGCCGTCAGTTCCGCCGCCACGCACTCGCCCAGCGCCGGCAGGATGTGGCATTGGATGTTGCGGCGGTAGCACGCCAGCGTGGAGGGCTTTACGCTCCCCACCATGTCCTCCAGAAAGATAGCGGACAACCGTCCCACCGTTGCGTCCCTGCGGACGTATTTCCTGCGTTCTCCCATTTTTTCAAGCACCTTTCCGTCCCCCATAGGTGCCCTGACTTCATGCAAAAAGCGCCGGCAAATGCCGACGCTCCTCTCGTGTAAACGGGCGCGAAGCCCCCGTTCATGCAGCTCGGTTTCAGGCGTGTGCATTGTGACGCTTACCGGCGCGACCTGACTTATCTCCTGCCTCAGAGGAGCCTCACAGTGACCTGTTCGCGGGGACTTTGACCCACATTCCAACTTTCACCGAAACGCCGCAGCGTTTCAGACCGGTAAGCCTATTCACTTTTCGGGGGCTACGGGTGCTATTATGATGAACACCCCGTCGTTTTGCAAGAGGGGATTTGTTTCGTAGGATGACACATTTTTGTGGTGTCGTTTGTTCGTTCCCGCAAAGCCGTATGGAAACTGCATCCTTGTCTGTATTACATGACGTGTTCTCATGCTTTTTTAGCGAAAGTTGAACGTTTATGTATTCCCGTTTTCCGCCACCCACGTCCGCACATAGTCCACGAACAGACGGGTGGAGTTGGAAAGTGCCTTCTTGTCCTTGACACCGATGCCGATGGTACGGTAGAAATGCAGGGGCGCATGGCAGACCTTGATGGGCGTGGGGCTGTGGCGCACCATCAGCTCCGGCAGCAGGCTGATGCCCAACCCCTCCGACACCATGGCGAGGATGGTCCGATCCTCCCGGGCGATGTACTTCACGTTGGGGCGGATGCCCATCTCGTCGAAGGCCGCCATGATCTCGTAGTCGTCGCCCTCCTCCAGCTGGATGAAGGGTTCCTCTGCCAGCGCAGACACGGGGAACGGGTCACGGTCGGCGTAGGGATGGTCGCAGGGGACGATGACCTGCAATTCATCACGGTGCAGAGCGTAGGTCTGCAAGCGCTTCACCGACGGCAGCCGCAGGAAACCGCAGTCCACCGTGCCGTTGACGATCCATCCCTCGATCTGATCGTAGAAGTCACCGGTGACTACCTCAAACTCGATGTTGGGGTACACCTTGCCGAAGCTCTTGAGGATGCGGGGCAGCCACTGGGCAGATACGCTGGAGAAGGTGGCGATCTTCACAAGGCCGCTGTCCATGTCCTTCAGCCCCTCCACCGTCTGCATGAGAGAATGGTGGGCGGCGCACAGCTTCTCAATTTTGGGCAGCACCGCCCGTCCGTCCGCCGTCAGCACCACGCCGCCGCGGTTGCGGCTCAACAGCTTCACGCCCAGCTCGTTTTCCAGCGAGTTGATGGCGTGGCTGATGCCGGACTGGGTGAAGTTCATGGCCTCCGCCGCCTTGGAGAAGCTGCCGCAAGAAACAGTTTTCAGAAAGACCTGATATTTGGAAATACTCATGGCGCACCTCGTTTCGAGGAGCATTATACTATACAAGTCCTCATGTTTTCAAGAACAAAGATGCGCTTCACGAACACTATTCGACCTGCTATGATAAGGACATGGTTCAGCCAACCATACTTTTACTTTTCTTTTCCATGAGGAACACCACCTCAAAGCAGCACCGGCAGCGTGTGGGTAACGCCGCCGGTGCTGTTTTATTCACTTCGCCACCGGCGCGTCCGGTGGTTTTGCCTCCTTATTCGAGTACAGAAAACAACTCGCCTTCAAGCGACAGAACATCCTCCATCGGTATCCTTGTCCCGTCCTGCATGATAATTGTCTGCTCGAAGTCATCTATCTTTCTGACTTCTCCGACTGTGGTCACATACGCGCCGCCAGCCTTCCTTTCGTCGGGCTCGAAATAGGTGATCCTGACCTCCGGCCTTTTCTCCAGAGCATCCGTGAGCATCTGATACCGCACATTCAATGCGGTCAGACTTTCCTCGTCCAGTTCTATCTTCTCGTCGGTCAGCCGCCCGGTTTCTTTGACGGCAGCGTCGTAGCCGGTGAGGGCGGCAAAGGGCGAAAACTGTGCCGCACGATCCGACATGGGCATCTGCGGACGGGTTTTAGAGACATGGTGCGGAAGGTCAATGATCTCGTCATATTTTCTGCTTGCGTGCATTCTTCATCTCCCACCTCCACAAATTCGATTTACTTTATGCCTTATGCCCGCCGATCTGGGCATTGCGGTCTTTGGCAGTCGCACCTTCTTCAAGGTTCATCCCCTTGAGGATGGCGTTCTTTCCGTATTTCTTCTTGATGGCAAGGGTAGCCGCCTGTATCTTCCGTTCACGCTCCAGAGCAGCATCCTCGGCTTTCTGTTTTTCTGCTTCCGCGGCATAATCCGTAAAAAGGTCGAGCTGGACGGCGCCGCCATTCTTCTGCGGTGCATCCGCTTCCGGCAGGACGTGGTTGGCCACAACATACATACGGCGGACAAGCAGGCTCTTGTCCACGATTCGGTCATACAGCTCCGTCACTGCACACATTATTTTGCGTGTAGAGGATGTGTGTCCGTCAAGGTTGATAGAACCATGAGC
This sequence comes from uncultured Oscillospiraceae bacterium, assembly GCA_934590325.1. Taxonomy (GTDB): domain Bacteria; phylum Bacillota; class Clostridia; order Oscillospirales; family Oscillospiraceae; genus Vescimonas. Next base: position 179,836 of record CAKTOW010000001.1, on the reverse strand, counting down.
CTGCTTCGGAATCTGCCGTCCATAGCGATCTGTTTCGATCACGCCGTGGTACTTTGCCCGCCGTGACGGGTCAGTCAGGTTGTCGATGTCATAGCCTACCGTAAGGACGATCTGATCGGTGACAAGTCCTTTGTCCACCAAGTCCAGCACAAGCAGGTCTGTCATCTCGCGGATGACGAGCTTTGCCTTCTCGGCGTCATAGGGACAGTGCAGTACCTGCCCGGAGCTGATGCTGTTTGTACTGGGGCGATATGCCTTGATCGCCGCGATGGTCGTCGGCTCCCAGCCCCACGCATGGTCGATGAGAAGTTCCGCGTTCTTTCCGAACAGCTTGTAGAGCAGGTCTTCATTCCGTTCCGAGCAAAGGGCGACATCACCCATCGTGAACATCCCGTTCTTCTCAAGTTTTTGGGCAATGCCTCTGCCTACACGCCAGAAGTCCGTAAGAGGTCGATGCGCCCACAGTTCGCGCCGGAATTTCATCTCATCCAGTTCCGCGATGCGGACGCCGTTCTTGTCTGCGGGGATATGCTTCGCCACGATGTCCATGGCCACCTTGCTGAGAAAAAGGTTCGTGCCGATGCCTGCCGTCGCCGTGATGCCGGTGGTTGCAAGCACATCAAGGATGATCTTCATGGCCAGGTCATGAGGTGTCAGCTTATAGGTGTCTAAATAGTTCGTCACATCCATGAACACCTCGTCGATGGAATAGACCACGATGTCCTCTGGAGCAATATATTTGAGGTATATCTGATAGATCTGTGTGCTGACCTCCATGTAGAGCGCCATGCGTGGCGGTGCAACGATGAAGTCAACGGCAAGAGAAGGATCAGATTGCAGTTCGGAATAGAAATGCGATGAGCCATTTAGCTTGCGTCCCGACGCATCATGCTGGCGCTTGGCATTTGCCTCTCTGACGTGCTGCTTGACCTCAAACAGCCGTGCGCGGCCAGGGATGCCATAGCTCTTGAGGGAGGGCGTGACGGCAAGGCAGATGGTCTTATCCGTCCGGCTCTCATCCGCGACCACGAGGTTGGTGTCCATGGGGTCTAAGCCCCGTTCCCTGCATTCCACGGAGGCGTAGAAGCTCTTGAGGTCGATGGCAATATAAGTCCGCTGTTTCATCTTCTCCGCCTCCTTCTTAGAGTTTTTGCCCTGCGGCTTCCCACATTCACGCCGCCGTATAACAATTATAGATACAGCCGTCACAGGAGGTCAAGTGCCTATCTGTAAATTGTGGTACGGCATAGAGCCTGACCTCTGTCTCCACATAAGTGAAGGCAGGTGCGCGGATTGCACACCTGCCGTTTTTTGGGTATTCTATTGCGCGGACGGCACAGCTTTTTTCGTAAATCAGCATCATTCAGGAAACCTGCGCCGCCGCGCCATGTCGTGCGGCGGCTTTTGCTGCGCCTGACGGGATTTCTGACGGCGCAAGGTCTGCGTTTCCGCAGATGGGCAGGAAGCAGATGCTCTGTACCGCCTGCTGCTTGTGGCGCAGAGAAACATGGACATAGGTTTGCAGCGTGATCCGCACGTCGCTGTGGCCCAGCATCTCGCTGACGCTTTTGACATCCACATACTGCTCGATGCAGCGTGTGGCGTAGGTGTGCCGCAGGGCATGGAAATTTCGATACGGGACGCCCGCTCGTTTCAACAGCGACCTATATCGGTTCTGCATAGTACGCGGTTCCAGCGGATCGCCGGAGCTTGTCAGCAGGCAGAAACTGCCCGCGTTCTCGGGTCTGTGCGCTGCCAGCAGGGACAGGATATCAGTTGGCAGCGGTATTCTCCGCAGCGACGATTCGCTCTTGGGCGGCTGCACAATGAGTCTTGTGCAGCCTTTCTCATAGATCCGCTGTACCTCCCGCTCCACCCGCAGAAAGCCTGCATGGAGGTCGATATCCGACCATCGCAGCGCACACAACTCTCCCAGACGAAGGCCGCTGTTCAGCGTCAGTAGAACGCCAAGACCGGTCAGGTCAGGCTCGTTTACGATATGATGCGCCAGCCGCAGGATCTCCGGCTCGGTGAATATCTCCACCTGCCGCTTCCTGTACGCCGGCAGTTCGGCGTTCAGGCCCGTGCAGAAGCACCCCCGCTTGGCCGCCATCCGCAGAATGGCTCGCAGCAGTACGCCAACATCCCGTGTACTTTTGGCCGACAGACCCTGCTCCTGGAGCTTCCGGTAAAAATCCGCTACCCGCTGCTCCGTCAGCGCATACAGCGGCGCAGCGCCCAGCTGCGGCTGGATATACTGCCGCACCACATACCGATACCGGCTGACGGTGGACTCCTTCAGCTTCCGTTTCTGTTCCCGTTCCACGAAAAATAGCTCCACAGCCTCCGGCAATGTCATGTTATTGCTTGGCGTGATCTCACGGGGCAGCTCCCGCAGACGCTGCCGCCGTTTTTCCCGACAGGCACTGTAGGTGGCGGCGTAGACGTAGCCGTACTGCGCCCGTCCCTCCGGCGTCCGACCTCGGATATAGCGGCCCTCCCAGCGGCCATCTCCGCGCTTATAGATGTTCTCCCCTCTGCGTGCCATTTCGTACTCCTCCTGACGCGATTTTTGACGGCGAACACCCTTTTTATCATCCATCATCGCGGAAAGGCTCGGCGGATATACCTCCCGTTTCGGTCTCCAGCGACTGTTTTCGCCCTGACACCGATGCCATACTTGACTTCCCGCCCCGCAAATGCTATCGTTTTACCATAGCTGCTCCTCCATCACCGGCGCGTTCTGCAAGCCCAGCTTGATCTTGTACTCGCCGCGCTCGATAAGGCCCTCGGTCATTTCCGCGACCACGCCCCATGAAAAAATGGACTCCGATGTGCGGGAGAGAAAACTGCCCTCCCACATCAGGAGCCCGTCCTGCTGGGCGTGGTAGCCCACCCGCACTTTGTCCGCGCCGGCCAGCACCTCCACCCATATATCGTTGTAGCTGTTTTTCAGGAATTCCGTGCGGGCGGCAATATCGCGGGTGTCTTGGAAATACGCAAAAATCTCCTGCCGCGTATGCTTGCGCCCGCCGTCGTCCAACAGTATCGCTTCAATGAGGTGTGCATCTAAAAACGCCGGAAGCTCTGCGCTCCCGGCGTTTTCGTCTGTACTATTCAGCTGTAGATCAGGTCGTTCAGCACCGTTTCCTCCGCGCTGTGCTTCAGGTTGTTCATCAGCCCCATCCAGCGCTGGGGATCGGCGGCTTTCAGCTCCTCCGTCACGCCCTCGGCCTTCGCCATCTGCGTCATGGCCTGCGTCACCATCCGCTGCGCTGTCTCCTCGATTTCCGCTAGATGTGCCGCCAGCTGACCGCTGGTCTTGAGATTCGTATACAGCACCCTGCGATGCTTCTTGATGTACTGCCTCCGCAGCTCCGCGTACTTGCCCAGGTGCGTCTCCGTCTCTTGGGGCATCAGCAGGTTCGGCAGGCGATAGCCCTCCTGTACTCTGTAGGTCACTTCCATGTTCCGCGCTCCTTTCTTTTTCGGCGTTGTTTTGCTCTTTGACAGCATCATAGCCGATTTGTGCATCCTTTGCAAAATTTTGCTCTCGCCGCGCCTGCATCACCGTCCGGCTGATCTCCCGCAGACCCATCTCCGCAATATCGCTGGTGGCAATGCCCAAGGCGTTGATGGTGCCGGGGGTATCAAAGGAATAAATACCCTCAAAATCCTCCGGCAGTATGTAGGCTGCGGCAGGCAGAGAAAGCCGGGTCAGCAGCATATAGGCAACGCTGCTCTCCAGCGCCCGCCTGTATGTGACCTCTACATTCAGTGCGTCCAGCTCCTCCAGCATACTGCCGCCGCGACAATCCAGCAGATCCCGCAAATAGTCCGGCATATTATCCGCCACGGCATTGCGGCTGGCGGACAGTATGGCGTCCTGCAAATTATCCTTTTCGGCCAGTGTACCAAAGGTGGCCTCCAGCGTCTCGATGACCGGCTCCGTGTAGGCCGGTTCCATCGACCAGATGGGAACGGGCCGCGAGATGCGTGTGGCATGGGTGTCCGTGATGTCAAAGTAGTGCTTCAGCCACCCTTTGCCGTGGGCTTCGTCCATGACAGCAATGCCGGTAGCACCGGCATTGACCCACCGACCAAACTGCCGGTTCCACTTTTCCAACTCCAGCACCGCCGTGGCGTCAGGCCGCTGGGCATAGATCAGAACTTGCTCGTCGAACGGACATTTATAATTATAGCAGGCCGAGCGCAAAAAGCCCGTCCAGCTCTCATAGTCGCCGGTCAGTCTTATCAGCGTGCGGCTGTATAACTCCGTGATAAATTGAAATTTACTTGCCAAAGCATTGCCTCCTTCCTCAAAAATGTTGGGCACATTGGTTCTCGACTACCGTGCTTCGCCCCATTCTTTCAGCTTTTGCAGTCCCTTCAAAAAGTTCGGCACCTCCTGAAAACCCACAGCATCCACATAGTAAGCCTTTCTCTCACCGCCGCGCTTGACCACGAACACATCGCTCTCCGATAAGGAGCGCATTCGCTGGCAGAAAGGCCGTGTGTCCGCACTGTGCTTTCGGTATAGCTTATCCAGTGTCATGTTGGGGGCCAGCACTCCGGCAAAGGCTTTGCGGTAATGGGCAGCACGCAGTTTTCCCTTGGCACGCTCATATCGCATAAAGGCGTAGTCCACCTTAGCCACGTTGTCGATCTGATATATCTCATAGCAGCCCGCGTCCGCTGGCTGCTGTGTTGGATCAAGCGGCTCATACACCGTGCCTGTCCGCTGTGCCATCTCTGCAAACTGACAAATATGATAGACATTGCTGCCGACCAACGTGTGGTAGTCGTCAATGTAGGTACAGGGCCGTATCACGCTGCTGCCATCCATCCGCGTCATGACGATGCTGGCCCCGTCTGGAATGTAGAACAGCGTATTATACTCTGGATCAATAAAGCGAATCCGGCGCTTGCTTTTATCCGGCTCCGGAAAGGCGATAACGCCCATGATATTTACCGGCTCACGGTCTGTCATCTTTCTTCACCTCGTTCCTTTTTCAGCGCAGTACGGCTTTGCTCCCGTTGTACCCGCCGCTCCTTTTGCTCCTGATACTCGCTGCCTGTCCTTTCACAGAAGTCCTCGATCATCGCCGCACGGTCTGCTCCGTAATGTCCCCAGAAGAAGTTGGGCGGCCCATCTCCATCATTCTTGCAGTTGCGCTGCCAGGTAACAAACGGGGAGGGCGCTTTCGGGTGTTCACCTAAAACAAACTCGGCGTTTCCCACACGCACCCGCGCCGTGATCTTATAGTCTGCGTTGATGATTTCACCAATGACATAGCTGCCGCTTTCCAGCTCCATGGTGTAGCTGCCGTTCTGTGCCTGCTGCGCCTTCACCGGCATGGCGGGTACACCGCAGACCAGATCCGGCTGCATGACAAACTGTGACCTTGCGCCCAGCAGCTCCCTCGGAAGCGCCGATACCGGCAGATACATTTTCGCTTCCCCCAAGACCTCATATCGCAGCAGAAAATCGTCCACCGGATAGTAGATACTCATAACAGGGTCTTTGATATGCCCCTTCGCCGTCGTCGCGTTCACATATCTGGCGTTGTCCAAATACCACTGCGGGTCTGCTCCCGGCAAATTCCAGCCGAACATAGAACCGGCAATCATGGCGGCCTCCTGTATGTCAGAAATACCCCGCTGCCGATTATGCTCTCGAGCGATGTTCTGATTTTCCTCCCGCTTTCCGGTGTCCCAGTCGGAGGCGTAGTAGCCACGCTCACCCTTCCTGAGAATGATGAGCTGCCCTGTAGAGGGCAGCGTAGATAAGCAGAAATCGGGCAATTCATTCCTTCGCATAACCAACCTCCTCACCGCGTCTGTTCCTGCTGCCTGCGGCGATGCCAGCCCTCCAGCAGCTTGATGATGACCTCCTCCATCTGCTTGGGCGTATAGCTGGACGGAAAGTATTTTTGCAGGCGGTCGTTCCGCAGCGTCACCTTCCGCTCCAGCGGCTTTTCCTCCCGCATGATGAGGTCGATGATGTTGTTCTCCAGCTTGCCCTCCGCGCTGATCTGCTTGAGCCGCTGGGCCTGATCCACAGAGGGCGATACCTCGTCCCGCTCCATGAGGAACTGGAGGTAGGTTTGTTCTTTCTCGGTCAGGTGGGAGATGTAGTCGGCTGCCGGTACGAATTTCAGCTTTCCCGCGTCCACCGCCTCTATCAGCGGTGGAATGAGGTTTGTCAGGCGGATATACCTCTGGATTGCGGTCACGTTATCTTCTACTTGCTCAGCTAAAACCTGTACAGAATAACGTCCCCGAAAATTCTCTCCATTTTGGAGAGAATTTTTTGTTGGACGTCCTGCCGTTCTCCTCATAGCGTCCAGCTTCAGCTTATACGCCTTTGCTTTCTCGCTGGGCAGCAGGTTTTCCCGGTTGATGTTGTAGTCCACCACCAGAATATCCGCGTCCTCGTCACTGTAATTGCGCACGATGACCGGGCGGGTGTCCAGCCCCACCACCTTGGCGCAATAATCGCGCCGGTGGCCGGATATGATCTCATATCCACCCTCGCTGCGGGGACGGACGATCAGCGGCTCGGCAATGCCGGTGCGCTCGATGCTGTCCATCAGCCGCACCAGATCGGCGCTGGGCCGGTCTACGGAGTACGGCTGCCGCGCATAGGGGAATACCTGCTCCGCCGGCACGATCTGCACCCGCTCCTGCCGGTCGGCACTTCTCTCTTCGTCTGTTTTGAACAGGTCATCGTACCGGGTCAGCTCTATGCCGTTTAATTTGCGGGTCAAACTGCAACACCTCCTTCGTCAACGCACTATACGCCTTCGCCGCTTTCCCCTCCGGGTCATGCTCATAAATGCTGGTTCCCGTGACGCTGATCTCCGCTACGCGGATGGAGCGGGGTATCTCGCTGGCGAACACCCGACTGCCATAGTTCCTGCGTAACTGCTCACTAATTTCCTTAGCCAGCGTGGTACGGCTGTCCATCATGGTCAGCAGGATGCCGTCCACCGCCAGCCGCGGGTTGATCTGCCGCCTGACGCGGGCGATGGTACGCATGAGCTGCTCCAGCCCCTTGGCGGCCAAATACTGCCCCTGCACCGGAATGATAACGCTGTCCGCCGCTGTCAGTGCGTTGATGGTCAGCATTCCCAGCGAGGGCATACAGTCGATGATGGCGTAGTCATAGGCCGCTGCCAGCGTGGACAGATACTGCCGCAGCACCGTTTCACGGCTCATAATGTTCACCAGCGTCACCTCCAGTCCCGACAGCTCAATGTTGGCGGGAACAAGATCAACCCCGGACGCATGGTGCAGGATACCCTCGCCGGGTGCGATGGGTTCTTCGTTGACGGTCTTTGTCATCAGGTCGGCCAACGTAGGGGAAAGCTCGTCCGGCTGCCGCCAGCCCAGCATTTGGGTGAGATTGCCCTGGGCGTCGGCGTCCACCAACAGGACTTTCTTACCCTGCTGGGCAAGGCCGACACCCAAGCTGGCAGCTGTGGTGGTTTTCCCCACGCCGCCCTTCTGATTTGCCAGTGCGATGGTTTTCAAAAGCACACCTCCATTTCGTGCAACAAAAAAAGAGCCTTCCGGCTCTTGCTCTGACAGTATTCCGTTCTACCCACTCCCGCCGCTGAGGTCATGGCCCACCATCAGTGCGTAGTGGTTATCCATGGTCAACGGCGCGTTATACAGCGCGGTCAGCAGATATGGCTTCACATGGCGCACGTCGGTAGTATTTTCCCTGATCCGATCCAGTACATACAGCAGATGCGCGCCGGTCAGCTTCAGCAGCCTTGAACGCACTACCTCCGCCGGCAGCTCCTCGCCCGCCACGCGGATGGTAGACTTGGTGGAGCACACGGTATCCAGCATCAGCCCCACCAGCTCGTCCAACCGTGCGCGATCTACCTCTGTGTAACCGACGAGATAATCGTAGTCCACATTGGTCATGATCCGCTCTCGGTATGTCTCCCGTCGCTCCATTCCGCTCTCCTGTATAGGCTTGCCCTTATGAGGAAAGGAAGGGAAGGACTTAGTAGAATCCGTACTTAGTATTTCTTTACTTTGTTCTTGTATATTTAATTGCGCGGGATTTTCCTGTTCAGGTTTTCCCAAGACAGGTTTTACCTGTTCTGGAAAAGCCCGTTTAGGTGCGTCGCCGGTATTTTCCGCCTGAACGGGATTTTCCCGTTTAGGTGGCTCCGGCTCTCTGGGCTGCTCCAGAATGGTATATTCGATGCCGCCCAGCGTACCGTCCGCGTGGCGTTCCCGCTCCCGCACGATGTACCCCGCGCCCTCCAGTTCCCGCACCGTGGCACAGATGCTGTCCACGCCATCCTTACAGATGCGCGCCAGTCCCTTGGTGGTGTAGTCCCAATCCTCCGGCAGCGACAGCATCAGGGACAACAGGCCCTTTGCCTTCAGCGACAGGGACTTGTCCCGCAGATGGTAATTTGACATGACGGTATAGTTCCGCGTTTTCTCCACCCTGAATACAGCCATGGGCGTTCCTCCTCCCTTATATTTTAATATAGAAAAAGAGACGGTTCACACCGTCTCTTTTTGCTTCCTGCTTTATAATGCTTGTCCCCTATGCCAATAGGAGGTACGTCTGATACACAATGTCCAGATGCCGGTTATAGCTGTCTACTCTCAGGCTGCCGGACAGCAGTTGTCCCGCATTTGGTGGTGCAACACTTAGGGAAGATGTACGCCACCAATCCTCCGCCGAGTTTTCTTCCGCCCCGTATTTTTCCGCGTTCCAGCTTTCCGATTGGCATTTTGGACTACATCTTTTTGATGATGTGCGCCACCAGGCGCAGATTATGCTCTACCAGCGTGTTCCGCGCCTCCAGATCACCGGCGGCGCACCGCTCCAGGTACTCCCGCTCCTTCTCGGCAGACAGCGGCTTGGGGAACGAACCGGCGGAGCCGGACAGGTGCAGGGACAGAAACAGGCTGTTGCACAACAGCAGCAGCGCGGCGGATACCATACGCATCGCTCCTTTCACACCACCCTATGCGCCCCGGGACTGTCCCTATACGAAAAGTCCACGCCCATGACCCCCTCAACAAAAAACGGGTATCGCCCCATCGGGGCGATACCCGTTTTTTTCATTCCTCCGGAGGGAAGGGCGCCGGCGGCTCCTCGCTCTCACCGAAGGCGATAGCCTTCCGCCCGTACGTCCGCCGTATGGCGTCCATGGCGTCCTCCAGCTTCTCCTGCTTTTGGCTGCGCGCTTGCGCCTTCCCGCCCAACAGGTCCATCTGCTCGAAGGACTCCGCGCTCTCCGTCACGTACAGCGCCGTCACCGTCATGGCGCGCACCGGCGTGGGCGGCTTCCATATCTGCCCGGCCAGCTCCAGCGCCGTGCGGTGGATGTCCCGCATCAGGTGCGTGGGCGCGTCCAGCCGCACCTGCCGGCTGACGGTCCTGAACTCGGCGTCCTTTATGGTCACGCTGACGCCCCCGGCGTACAGCCCCTGCCGCCGCAGTCGTGTGGCCACACTGTCGCACAGGGGCAGCAGCCCCGCGCGCAGCTGCTCCCACTTCACCAGGTTCTGCGGGAACGTGGTGCCGTTGCCCACGGACTTTACCGGCTCCGCCTCGTGCCGGGGCTTCACCGGGCTCTTGTCCAGCCCGTTGGCGTACTGCCACAGCTGCCGGCCCATCTTGCCCAGCAGCTGCTCCGGCAGTGCCCGGTCGCAGGCCGCCAGCTGTCCGATGGTCTCCACGCCGTACTTCTTCAGTGTCTCCGTGGCCGCCCGCCCGGCGAACAGCATGTCCCCCAGCGGCAGCGGCCACACCATCTCCTGCCACCTGTCAGGCGGTATCACCGTGGTGGCGTCCGGCTTCTTCATGTCGCTGCCCAGCTTGGCGAACACCTTGTTGAAGGACACCCCCACGCTGACCGTCAGCCCCGTTTCCTCCTTCACCGTGGCGCGTATCCGGTCCGCCAGCGCCCGCGGCTCCCCGCCGAACAGATGCAGGCTCCCGGTCACGTCCAGCCAGCTCTCGTCGATGCCGAAGGACTCCACCAGGTCCGTGAACCGTTCGTATATCTCGTTCACCTGCCGCGAGAATTTTTTGTACAGCTCGTGGTGCGGCGGCAGCAGCACCAGCACCGGGCACTTCTTCTTCGCCTGCCACACGGTCTCCGCCGTTTTCACGCCCCGCCGCTTCGCCGGTTCGTTTTTGGCCAGGATGATGCCGTGGCGTGACTTCGGGTCCCCGCACACCGCCACCGGCACCTCCCACAGGGCGGGTTTGTCCAGCAGCTCCACCGACGCGAAAAAGCAATTCAGGTCACAGTGCAGTATCACCCGTTCGCCCACGGTCATCACCTCCCGTCCCGGTATGCCCTTATCTCAGTAGCCTATCTTCCTGTCCACCAGCCGTACCGGCTTCTCGCCTCTGCCGTACCGCTCCAGGTCCTCACAGAACAGCTCCACATTCCGGTCGCGGGTGTACCCCAGGCTCATCTGCCCGGAGATGTGCGGTGTGATGAGCAGGTTCTTCGCCGTCCATGCCGGGTCCCCCTGGGGCAGCGGCTCCGTCTGGAACACATCCAGCGCCGCCCCGGCGATGCGCCCGCCGTTCAGCGCGTCGATAAGCGCCGCCTGGTCGATGGCGCTGCCGCGCCCCACGTTCACCACGTAGGCCGCCTGCGGCAGCCGCGCGATGCGCTCCGCGGACAGTATGCCCCTTGTCTCGCCGGTAGCGGGCAGCGCCAGCGCCAGTATGTCGGTGTCCGCCAGCAGCCCGTCCAGCTCGTCGTTGGTGTGTATCTCGTCAAAGGCCGGGTCGGCGGCCTTTTTCGTCCGCCGCACACCACGTATGCACTTCGCGCCCAGCGCCTTGGCCCGGCGCGCGAACTCCGTGCCGATGTCCCCGGTGCCCACCACCGTGATGGTGCTCCCGATGATAGAGCGCATGGGCAGCACCTGGCCCCACCGTCCCGCCGTCTGGTCGGCGCAGTAGGTACCGGCGTGGCGCAGCAGCATCAGCGTCACCATGATCATGTGCTCGGCGATGGTCACGCCGTAGGCCCCGGAGGAATTGGACAGCATCACCTCCGGGGAGGGATACAGCCCCTCGTCCAGATAGGCGTCCACTCCGGCGAAGCTGCCGCAGAACCACTTCAGATCCACAAAATCCTTCAGCTCGCCCGGCTTAGGCATGCCGTAGATGACCTCATACTCGCCCCGCTTCTCCGCGGGCACGCTCTCCGGCGCCGCGTAATAGTCCACGGCGAAGCCGTACTTTGCGGCAGTCTCGTCGATGCGCTGCCGGTGCTTCGGCTCGGTGAAATTGTCATAGACCGCGATCTTTCTCATTTGTATACCTCCAACAATTTCTCGGCGCACCGCATCCCGTCGGCGGCGGCGGACAGTATGCCTCCGGCATAGCCTGCGCCCTCCCCGCAGGGATAGATGCCCCGTATGTTTGCCTCACAGTGCTCGTCCCGCACCAGCCGCACCGGCGAGGAGGACCTTGTCTCCACGCCGGTCAGCAGTGCGTCCGGGCAGTCATAGCCCCGCAGCTTCCCGCCCAGCACCGGCAGCGCCAGCGCCAGCGTTTCACTGATGAACTCCGGCAGGCACCGCCGCAGGTCGGTGTACACCACCCCGGGCCGATAGCTGGGCAGCACGCTGCCCGCCGCCGTGGACGCCCTCCCGGCCAGGAAGTCCACCACCCGCTGGCAGGGCGCCCGATAGCCCCCCGTCAGCGCGTAGGCCGCCTCCTCCACCTGCCGCTGCAGCTGTATGCCCGCCAGCGGGTGGGGGGAGGGGAAGTCCTCCGCTGTCACGTTCACCAGCAGCGCACCGTTGATGTTCTCCCCGTCCCGTGCGTACTCGCTCATGCCGTTGGTGACGGTGCGGCCTTTCTCCGACGCGGCCGCCACCACCTGCCCGCCCGGGCATACGCAGAAGCTGAACGCGCTGCGCCCGTTGGGCAGATGGCAGGACAGCTTATACGTGCTGGGCGGCAGGGCGGGGTGCCCCGCCAGCGCCCGGTACTGCGCCGCGTCCATATCCTTTTGCCGGTGCTCGATGCGCACGCCCATGGCAAAGGGCTTCTGCTCCATGTGCAGCCCCGTCGCATACAGCATCTCGAAGGTATCCCGCGCGCTGTGTCCCAGCGCCAGTATCACCCGCTCCGCGGGCAGCTCATATATCTGCCCGTCCTGCCGCACTGTCACGGCACGCACCGCGCCGTCCTGTACGGTGACGTTCTCCAGCCGTGCGCCGAAGCGTATGTCCGCTCCGGCCTCCGTCAGCTCCCGCCGCAGGCGCTGCAGCGCGATGTGCAGCCTGTCGGTGCCCACGTGGGGCTTCGCGTCGGTCAGTATGTCCTTCGGCGCGCCGCAGCGCACCAGTGTCTCCATGATATACCGGTGGCGCACGTCCCTGGTGCCGGTGTTCAGCTTCCCGTCGGAGAATGCCCCCGCGCCGCCCTCACCGAACTGCACATTGCTCTCCGTGTCCAGTCCGCCGCCGCTCCAGAACCGCTCCACATCCGCCTGCCGCTGTTCTACCGGCCGCCCCCGCTCCAATAGAATAGGCCGTGCGCCGCATCTGGCCAGCACCAGCGCGGCGAACAGACCCGCCGGGCCCGCACCCACCACGATGGGCCGCACCTCCGGCGCGGCCACGCTGCCGGGCAGAAAGTACACTTCCTGTTTATAAGCTGATACCCGCTTGTCCCGGCAGCGGCGCAGCACCTGCGCCTCGTTCTTCACGGACACCGCCGCCGTGTACACGAAGGTCAGCCCCTCCCGGGCGTCGATGGCCTTTCGCAGCACCGTCACGCCGGTCACGTCCTCCGCCGGTATCCGCAGCAGCCTGGCGCACTTGCCCCGCAGCAGCGCCTCGCTGTCTCCGGGCAGCAGCCTGATCTGATCTATCCGCAGCACTTTGCGCCCTCCGTTCAAAAAAAGTTCACGTTTTCCCCTGAAAACTTAAAGGTAGAATTAAGGAAACCGAGTATTCTATAAAACAGAAAGAGCGATACAGCCTCTCTGAAGCAGATACTTCTTCTTCATGTCTGCTTCCTCCATCATACCACGCTTTCCCCTCCGTAACAAGATGGGAACGCGCTCCTTATAACGAAACTGCACCACAGGAGGTAACCACCATGTATAACGACGAATTCAACAACAACGATATGTACCGCTTCACCAACCGCGATATGCCCCGCGACGATTACGCCCCCGCGCCCCGTCAGGACAGTGCTCCCGCCGCCCCGGCACGGAAGCAGGGCTTCTTCCACCGGACCTGGACCAAGGTCACTGCGCTGGTGCTGGCCTGCCTGGTGGTGGGCGGCGCCGCGGGCTACGGCGGCGCGGCGCTGGCCAAGAGCAGCCGCTCCGGCGACACCACCATCAACGAGAGCGACCGAACCGTCACCGCCGTGGAGGTCAAGAAGGTGGACGGCAAGACCAAGATGCAGCCCGCTGAGGTCTACGCCTCCACGGTGAACTCCACCGTGTCCATCAACACAGCCTCCTCCGGCACCAACGTGTTCGGCCAGACCACCCAGACCGCCTCCAGCGGCAGCGGCTTTATCATCACCCAGGATGGCTACATCGTCACCAACTACCACGTGGTCAACGGTGCCAACACCATCAAGGTCACCCTGTACAACGGTGATACCTACGACGCCACCCTGGTGGGCGGCGACAGCGACTACGATGTGGCCGTGCTGAAGATCAACGCCACTGGCCTGACCCCCGTGACCCTGGGCAGCAGTGCCGATGTCAACGTGGGCGACTCCGTGCTGGCCATCGGCAACCCCCTGGGCGAGCTGACGTTCTCCATGAGCGGCGGCTACGTGTCCAGCTGCAACCGTGCCATCAACGTGGACGGCACCCCCTTCAACATGATCCAGGTGGACTGCTCCATCAACCCCGGCAACTCCGGCGGCCCCCTGATGAACCTGTACGGTGAGGTGGTGGGCATCGTGTCCGCCAAGTACTCCACCTACTCCTCCACCACGGTGGAGGGCCTGGGCTTCGCCATCCCCATTGACGACGTCAAGTCCATCATCACCGACATCATGGAGAACGGCGCCGTCACCGACAAGGCCTACATGGCCGTCACCGTGGGCACCATGAACGCCCAGCTGGCCGCCCAGTACAGCTTTGACATCGACCAGGGCGTGTTCGTCTACTCCGTGGTCTCCGGCGGCGCCGGCGACAAGGCCGGCCTGCGCCTGGGCGACGTGATCACCAAGATGGACGACACCACCCTCACCAGCCGCCAGGACCTCTCCGCGGCGCTGAAGGGCTACCGCGCCGGTGATACCGCCACCCTGACGGTCTACCGCAGCGGCAGCTACATCACCACCCAGATCACCTTCGACCAGCAGCCCCAGATCACCGGCACCGATACCGAGGATAACTCCTCCCAGAGCGGCGACAACGGCTACGGCGGCTACAGCGGCCAGATCCCCGAGAACTGGCAGGACTTCTACAACTACTTCTTCGGCAACCGCGGCTGAGCCGCAGCCCTGATACCCCCGCGGCATACCTGACCACTGTGCCGCGTTTTCCCCAACACTTCTTCATTGCATCCCCCTCCATTTTCCTTATCCCGTCCCCGCCGGCTCTACCTCCGGCGGGGACACTTTTCTGCCCTCCCGCCGCCGGATAAAATCTCTATTGTATTCCGCGGGAAAGTAGTATATAATATCCTATATTATTATGTGTTACTATGCAATTTTGCTTCAAACCATTTCCGCAGAAAGGAAGTCCGCTATGATAAAAGTTCCCACCGAAAACGGCGAGATCACCATCAGCGACGCTGTGTTCACCACCATCACCGGCGCGGCAGCCACCAACTGCTTCGGCGTCAAGGGCATGGCGCAGCGCAGCATGACCGACGGTCTGGTGCATCTCCTGCGGCCCGAGGCCATGAGCAAGGGCGTCAAGGTCACCTACAACGACGACGGCACCGTGTCCATCGAGCTGCACATCGTCGTAGAAAACGGCGTCAACATCGCCACAGTCTGCCGCTCCATCATGGGCGAGGTCAAATATGTGGTACACCTCAATACCGGCGTCACCGTCAAGGCGGTGAACGTCTGCGTGGATTCCGTCACCGTGTGACGCGCCCGGAAGGAGAAAAGACATGACAGATAGGATCAGCGGCGGCGCCTTCAAGCAGATGGTCGCCTTCGGCGCCGCTTGTATCACCACGCAGAAGCAGGCCATCAACGACCTGAACGTGTTCCCGGTGCCCGACGGCGACACCGGCACCAATATGTCCCTGACCATCCAGACCGCGGTCAACGAGCTGCGCAAGTCCGACCCCGCCACCATTGACGAGGCCGCCAAGGTCACCGCCTCCGGCCTGCTGCGGGGCGCCCGCGGCAACTCCGGCGTTATCCTCTCCCTGCTGTTCCGCGGCATGAGCAAGGTGTTCAAGGGCCACAACGACGCCGACGGCGCCCTGCTGGCCGCCGCCATGCAGGAGGGCGTCAACACCGCCTACGGCGCCGTGATGAAGCCCGCCGAGGGCACCGTCCTCACCGTGTCCCGCCTGGCCGCCCAGCGCGCGCTGGAGGCCGCCGGCGAGAAGAACGACGCCGAGTTCGTCCTGGACGAGGCCATCAAGACCGGCTATACCACCCTGGCCGAGACCATCGAAATGAACCCCGTGCTGAAGAAGGCCGGCGTGGTGGACGCCGGCGGCAAGGGCTACCTCATCATCCTGGAGGGCATGCTCCGCGCCCTGCGGGGCGAGGCCGTGCCCGAGGTGGCCGATACCGCCGAGGAGAAGGCCGACTTCGCCGCCATCGGCGACGAGGACATCACCTTCGCCTTCGACACCGTTTTCATCGTCCGCAAGACCTCCGACAAGCCCCTGGACGGCCTGCGCGCCTACCTGGGCAGCATCGGCGACAGCCTTGTTATCGGCGAGGACGACGAGTCCTTCAAGGTCCACGTCCACACCGACACCCCCGGCGACGCCCTGAACGAGGCCCAGAAGTACGGCACGCTGGAGCTGGCCAAGATAGAGAACATGCGCACCCAGGCCGCCGACCTGGCCGCCGGCAAGAAGGCCCAGTCCACCGACGACCTGGACGCCGTCGAGGCCGAGCTGGAGCGCGGCGAATGCGCCGTGGCCGCGCCGGAGAAGCGCTACGGCTTCCTGGCCGTCTGCGCCGGCGAGGGTCTGGCCGAGGTGTTCCGCGACCTGACCGTTGACCGCATCGTTTCCGGTGGCCAGACCATGAACCCCTCCACCGAGGCCATCCTGCAGGAGGTGAACCGTACCCCCAGCGAGATCGTCTTCGTCCTGCCCAACAACAAGAACATCATCATGGCCGCCCAGCAGTGCGTCGGCCTCACCGAAAAGCAGGTCATCGTGGTGCCCACCGCCACCGTGCCCCAGGGCATCTCCGCCATGATGGCTGTGGACCCCGACAACGACGATCCCCAGGCTATCCTGGCCGCCATGACCGAGGCTGCCGCCAACGTCACCACCGCCCAGATCACCTACGCTGCCCGCAACTCCGACTTCGACGGCTTTGCCATCAACGAGGGCGACTACCTGGCCCTCTGCGACGGCAAGCTCCTGGGCACCGACCGCAGCCTGGACGTCCTGCTGGAGAAGCTGGCCCGCGTGGCCGCCGACAAGGGCGCCGAGTTCATCACCGTCTACTCCGGCGAGGGTGTCGCCGCCGATGACGCCGCCCGCGCCGCCGCCCTGTTCGAGACCGTCTGCCCCGACGCCGAGGTCTCCGCCCTCCCCGGCGGCCAGCCCGTGTACTACTACATCATCGCCATCGAATAAGAAAGTGCCCATAAAAAAGGAACCGCCTTCCGGCGATGAAAAGAAACACCATCCTCCCGGATGGTGTTTCTTTTTCCCCTCCCGACGCCACCCCCCGCGCTGTCATTCCGAGGGCGCTCTGTACCCATGGCGATCCGCCCCCCATCCTCACAGCGCGCAGCGCTGTCATTCCGAGGAGCGAAGCGACGTGGGAATCCGTTCCTCCGCGCCCGCAGGCGCAAAAAGCCCCTTTACACAAGAGGCCTGTTGCTCCCCCCGGCGGCGTTAGCCGCCACCTACCAAAGCCCCTGCTTTGCAGGGGCTTTGGCGCAATTTGATAATTGCTAATGCGGTAGAACGCCCCACCCCTACCGTGGCTGTTTCAGCGTCAGCGGAAAGCTGTCCCGGCACAGTCCTTTTGACCGACAACGAAATCGGCAAACTCCGCCCGCGAGAATACCCGGCAAGTCAGAACCGACCATAGCGCGCCAAGGGGTCCTTAGACCGTAGGGCTAAGCGGCGTTTTTGGGTACTTTTGTCGCTGTTGACAAAAGTACCCCGCCGGAGGCCATCGCGCCGGAGCGCGAAACTCCTCCCCCGGAGGCAAAAAAGAAAAAGAAAACAAAAAATTTTCCCTTCCAATTCCCCCTGATTTTGCACCTCATGTTCCACCCGTTTTTGACACAAAGTAATGCTGTCGCCGACGACAAAGCAAACCGCAAAACTCACAACAGAACAAGGGGTGAGAAGCTTGTATGAAACACGGCATATCCCCGCGTCCCGCCGGCTGTCCGCGTGGCTGCTGGCGGCAATATTCTCCCTGTCCCTGTGCGTTCAGCAGGCCTGGGCCTCCCCGTCGGAGCGCACCGTGATCCCCCTGGGCAAGGCGGTGGGCATCAAGCTCTTTTCCGACGGCGTCCTGGTGGTGGGCCTGGCGGAGGGCGCCTCGCCCGCCCGCTCCTGCGGCCTCCGCGAGGGTGACGTCATCACCGCCCTGGACGGTGAGCACGTGGACTCCACCGAGCAGGTGCAGTCCCTGCTGTCCGATGCCGCCGGGGAGGAGATGACCCTCACCGTCCGCCGCGGCGCCGCCAGAGTGTCCCTCACCGCCGCCGCCCGCCGGAGCGCCGATGGCACGTGGCAGCTGGGCGCCTGGATACGCGACAGCATGGCCGGTATCGGCACCCTGACCTACTATGACCCCGCCACCGGCCAGTACGGCGCCCTGGGCCACGGCATCACCGACGTGGACACCGCCCAGCTGATGCCCCTGGCCTCCGGCTCCATTATGGAGACCACCGTCAAGGCCGTGAAAAAGGGTGTCAAGGGCGACCCCGGCGAGCTCAAGGGCGACTTCTCCGTCCAGCGTGACGTGGGCACCGTCACCGTCAACAGTGACGGCGGCATCTTCGGCACCGTGGCCGACCCGGACTTCCTCGCCGGCGGCACACCGGTGCCCGTGGCCGCCGCCCGGCAGATAAGCACCGGCCCCGCCACCATCCTTTCCACGGTCTCCGGCAGCGATACCGCCGAGTACACCGTGGAGATCGTCCGCCTTTACGGCGCGGAGGAGCCCACCCGCAACATGCTCCTGCGCATCACCGACCCCCGTCTGCTCTCCGCCACCGGCGGCATCGTTCAGGGCATGAGCGGCAGCCCCATCCTCCAGAACGGCCGCATCGTGGGTGCCGTCACCCACGTCCTGCTGAACGACCCCACCCGCGGCTACGGCATATTCATCGAGAATATGCTGGACCGTGCGGGCTGACCGCGGCAGGCGAGCCCTATACGCACACAGAAAGGAAGTCCCGCGAAATGCAGTCTATTCTGATAAAGGACACCACCCGCGCCCAGCGGGAGGAGATCGTCCGCCGTGCCCTCAGCGTCTGCGGCAGTCCCTGTGACGGCTGTAACGGCTGCGGCAACGCCGGCGGCGGCAGAGTCGACAGTATCTACCAGCCCTATATCGACGGCGAGAAGGAATTGGCGGAGATAAACGCCGCCTATTCCGCCTCCCGCGGCCTGGTAAAATAAGCGCAGAAAGGCGGCCCTCCGGCCGCCTTTCTCCTTTCCGTAGGGCACGATGCCCACATCCCGCCACCGCCCCGCGCTGTCATCCTGCGGCGCAAAGCGGCGTGGCGCTCCGCCCCCCGAAACAGTTATCCCTGCTCCTGCTCGTAGGCCTGCTGCACTGCCACCGCCAGCTGGTCGGCGCAGGAGGTGGGCCGTGGGCCGCAGGTGTTGCCTCGCAGCAGCGTTTCGATCTGCTCTACGCTCATGCCGTCCACCAGCTTGGCCACCGCCTTCAGGTTGCCGTCGCAGCCGCCCACAAAGTGGACGTTCCGCACCTTGTCCCCGTCCAGCTCAAAGGAGATCTCCCGTGAACAGGTGCCCCTTGTTCTGTATACATGTTCCATTTTACACACTCCTTTGTAGAAAAATCAGATGATCTTCAAATATTTTATCGGTTTTTTTCCATCAAAAATTACCTGGAAACCCGTGCCCGGCGCCACGATGAAGTCGTACCGTGTGCCCCCGAACCAGTGCATCATCAGCCCCGATGTCACCCCGCCGTGTATGACGCACACCGCGTCCTCCCCGGCGTCGATAACCGTCTGGATGGCCGCCAGGCTCCGCGCCAGCACCTGCGGCGCGCTCTCTCCGTTGGGGCATATATTGTGCTCACTGTCCTCACACCACACAATAAATTGTGGGTCCTTCTCCAGATCACCGGTGTAGGGCCGCATCTCGAAGTCGCCGAAATCCATCTCCCGCAGCCCCGGCAGCACCGTGTAGGGCACGTCGCCGTACATGGCGTGCAGGGTCTGAACGGTCCGCTGCATGCCGCTGACGTAGTAGTGCTCCGCCGTGGGGTATACACCGGTCAAAGCCTTGCGCCGCAAGGCTTCCAGCGATTCCGGCAGTACGGGTATGTCCGCTGCGCCGTAGTAGAGATCCCTGCGGCTGCCCTCTGTCTCGCCGTGCCGCAAAAGTGTCAGTTTCATTTCAATTCCTCCGCTTGCCGAAAAGTGCTTGTTTTACTTCAATTCCTCCGCAAGGCCGCAGAAAACGCGGGTCACATGTTCTGATTTTTTTGCGAGTGCCTGCAGCAGCACGCCGTATCGTTCCCGCCATGCCCGCTCCTCGCCGTCCATGGGGACGATGCCGCCGTTCACCTGCCGCGCCACCACCACCGCGTTTTCAAATACCGGTAAAAACCGCGTAATATCAACGTTTCTGCGGCTCAAAGCCTCCAAATGCCAGTAGCAGCCGTACCCCGGCTCCGGGTCCTGCACCGCCAAATCGCAGACGTCTTTTTCCGTCAGTCCGTATCTTTTCAGCGCGTAGGAGAGCTTCCCCTGAAACGCCCCGCCTATGATCAATTCCATATATTTAATACTTACCTCCACAGCACCAGTGCTGCCGCACCGCACAATTCGCCCAAGGTCAGCGCGAAGCCCGACACGTCGCCGGACATCCCGCCCAGCTGACGGTCGGCGTACCACACCGCCAGAGCGTAGCCCGCCGCCGCCGCCAGCGGTGCGAAGCTGCCCCACAGTATAGCGGAAAGGGCGCAAACCCCTGTCAGCACAAGGGCTGCGAACACCACCGGCGCGCCGCCCCGCTCCATCGCGCTGTACTGGCTGACGGCGATGGGGCGCAGCGTCAGCACCGCCAGCGCCGCGCAGGCGCGGGATGCCACGGGTACCAGCGCCAGCGGCCACAGGGGGATGCTCTCCGCCGACAGGAACGCCGCCCACTGGCACAGGGCCAGCAGCACCAGGCAGATCACCGCGAAGGCACCACAGTGGGAATCCTTCAATATCCGCTGCCGCGTCTCCAGATCCCGGCGGCTGAGCACCGCGTCGCACACGTCCATAAAGCCGTCCAGGTGCAGGAAGCCCGTCACCAGCCACGGCGCGGCGGCGCACAGCAGCGCGCCCAGCGGCCGGGGCAGAAAACTGCCCAGCCATGCACACAGCACCCACACGCCGCCGACGATCAGCCCCACAAGGGGCAGGCACGCCACCATCTTCCGCCGGGCACTTTCCCGCCAGATCTTCTTTGGGCAGGGGATCGCCAGAAACATACCCCACGCCATGAAAAAGCCGTAGATCCAGTCAGACACGGGGCAGCTCTCCTTTCCACACGCGGGCGATGCCCGCCGTCATTTCACACACCACGTCAAACTCCGCCGCCAGTCCCCGGCATATCTGTGCCAGCTCGCGGACGTAGACCTCCGTCCAGTCCTGATAGTCCTCGCCGCCGTGCCAAATATCGTCGCACACGGCGATAAAATGGGCGGGATGGCGGCTGACGGTCAGCAGCTGGCGCAGAACGGTCTCGCCCGCCGCGCCATTCGGCTCTGCGCCGGGGAACATCTGCTCGGACAAACAGGCGGTGATGCTGTCGAACAGCACCGTGCTGCGCCGGTCGATGTCCGGCAGGGCGGCGGGCAGATCAAAGCTGCGTTCTACGGTGATAAAGCCCATGCCCGCCCTGTCCTCCACGTGCCGCCGAATGCGAGACAGGTCCTCGCCATCGTGGGGGGTCATGGTGGCCCAGTAGTACCGGGGCGCAGCCCCGGACAGCGTGGCGGCCAGCCGCTGGGCTGTGGAGCTTTTGCCGCTCTTGCCGCCGCCGATCAGCAGTATCCTCATGGCCTGTCCACCGTGAAGCCGTCCCCAGCGCGTATCTCGTCCAGATAGTCGTCCTGAATGGCGGCCTCGGCAAAGGTGGCCATGCCGGACATGACGCCGCAGGAGGCCTCCAGCACGCGGAACAGCAGGGGACAGCCGCTGCCCTCGCCCAGCCGCATGCCCAGATGCAGGCAGGGCTCCCGGCCCAGCTCGCGGGCCGCCAGACGATAGCCCACCTCATAGGAGTCGTGGGACAAAAACAGAAAATCATCCGCCGCGGGGCACAGCCGCACGGCGCACAGCGCCGCCACCACGGAGATGAAGCCATCCACCGCCGCGGGAATGCGCTCGTGGGCGCAGCCCAGGAACGCGCCGGTCATGGCGGCGATGTCCAGCCCGCCTACGGCGCACAGCACGTCCAGCACGTCGCTTTTGTCGATAGTCCGCCGCTCCAGCGCCCGGCGCAGCACGTCCTTCTTCCGGGCGAAGCCCTCGTCTGTCAGCCCGCCGCCGCGGCCTGTGACATCCTCGATGTCCGCGCCGGTAAGGGCGGCGAGCACGGCGGCGGAGGTGCTGGTGTTGCCGATGCCCATTTCGCCGATGCCGAGGGCGGTGACGCCGTCGGCTCTGGCGATTGCCGATTGCTCCATGCCGGCGGCCATGGCGGACAGCACCTGAGTGCGGGTCATGGCGTCCTCACGGGCGATATTGCCGGTGCCGGGGCGCACCTTGCGGTCAAGGATGCCCACCGGCGGCACGTGGGCGGCGATGCCCACATCTACTACGGCCACATCGTCATCGAAGGAGGCGGCCATGGCGGACATACCGGTCTTGCGCCGGGTCATGTTGATCGCCTGCTGCAGCGTCACGGAGCGGGGGGCGCAGGAAACGCCCTCGTCCACCACGCCGTTGTCGGCGGCGAACACCGCCACCCGGCATTTGTCCATTTTGGGGCACAGCGCGCCGGTGATGCCGGACAGCCGCACAGAGATGTCCTCCAGTGCACCGAGACTGCCGGGGGGCTTGGCCAGCTGCGCCTGCCGCCGCCGTGCGGCGGACATGGCGTCCCTGTCCGCCGGGCGGATGGCCTGTATGTAGTTTTTCAGTTCTGATTCGGTCATATTGTTTCCTCGATGTAGCCCCGCTGTGCCAGCCAGTGCAGCGACGGCAGGGCGTCCTGGTTCTCAATGGTAAAGGTGGCCCCGGGCGCGGCGCGGAGCACCGCGTCGATGATCTCCGCCATGGGGACGGTGCCCTCGCCCAGCGGGGCGTGAAGGTCGGTGTCCCCCAGGTTGTTGTGCAGGTGCACGTGGTGCAGGTACGGCGCCATGGGGGCGATCCACTCCGCGGGCGGCGTGGTACTGACGCAGGTGTTGGCGTGCCCCACGTCCAGGCACAGGCCCAGCCGGGGGTCGTCTATCTGCGCGGCGATGGACATCAGCGTGTCCGGGGACGGCTCCATGACGTTTTCCAGCGCCAGCGTCATGTCCTGGGGCACCTCCCGCAGGAAGCCGCGCCAGAACATCACCGACTGCTCCACGTACCACTCCGGGTAGTACACATGGGGGATGAAGCCGCCGTGGAACACCATCCGGCGGATGCCCAGCGCCTGCGCCGCCTCCAGTGCCTGGCGGAACCGGCGGTGCGCCACGTCCCGCACCAGCGGGTCGATGGCGCAGGGGGTCAGCTCCGCAAAGGGGGCATGGAGCCACAGGCGGCCGATGCCCGCCGTGTCCTCGCGGGCGTGGGGCAAGGAGGAGGGATCGTCCAGCAGGGGCGCGTAGGAGAAGGCGATGGTCTCGTACCCCAGACGCCACTGCCGCGCCAGGGCGGCGGCGCGGCTGTCCGTGCCGGAGATATGGAGTTTTTCCTGCAGGGGATGGGCCATGGCGCGCACTCCTTTTGTCGTTCTGCGGCGTATTATACCACGGGCGGGGGAAAAAGAAAAGCCCCGCAGGGCAGTAAAAAAGCCCGCCGTAGCGGGCAAATACCTCCGGACACCATAATGCGGAGCACCGGTGGGTACTCCGCGGATATGGCAGGATGAGAAGATGAAAAAAGTTTCTTGCAGCTTGCAAGTATATGGTACCCCGTATATATGAAAAAAAATCGGTTACAAATATTAAAATTCTGTGAAATTATCCACAATCGCCGTCGAATCATTCGGGGAAAGCGGATTTTCTGCCCGTAGATCCCGGAAAAACGTTTTCAAAACGGCACGGCATTCATCGCCGCAGACATTGCCCACCAGCTGCGGCGGGCGGGGGAAGCCCTCCATGTACAGGTTCAGTACGCCGCCGCAGGCACCCATGACCTCATCCCGGGCACCGTAGAACACCCGGCGGACGCGGGCGTTGAGGATGGCGCCGGCGCACATGGGGCAGGGCTCCAGCGTCACGTACAGATCGCAGTCATCCAGCCGCCAGCTGTGCAGGGCCGCGTTGGCCAGGGCGAGGGCCTCCATCTCCGCGTGGGAGGCGGCGGACTGCTTTTCCTCCCTCTGGTTGCGCCCGCGGCCGACGATCTGGCCGTGGCGGACAATGACGCAGCCCACTGGCACCTCGCCGTGGGCGGCGGCCTCCCGCGCCAGGGCGAGGGCCTCCTGCATGAAAAATTCGTGCTCCATGGGCATCCTTTCCGGGCGGCTGCGCCGTCCCTGTTTGAAACCGGTCATAAATGTGCAGACTGAACGTACAATTTACTGTATGTGGAGGGGTATCCTATGGCAAAGAAGAAGCATGGTACGGACCCGGAGCTCCGGGCGCTGGAGCGGGAGCTGTACATCACCACGCAGGCGTTGAAGGACGCCTATACCCGGTTCGACTACGTGTGCGACAACGAGCTCATCGAGGCGTGTATCTTCGAGATCAACGCCCTGAAGGCGCGGAGCAACTATATCCTGCGGTGCATCAAGGCGCGCAGCGGGCAGACGGTGCCCTCGGGCATCCCCCAGGCGGTGCCGGTGCCGCCGGCGGAAAAGGCCGCGGAGCCCTGTGTGGCGGCGGGAGCGGTGAAGGGAGGGGAGATATGTCGGTCATAGAGATCGCCGCGCTGGCACTGGTGGGGCTGTTCCTGCTGGTGGCGGTGGCGCGGCTGCTGCGCAGGCCGCTGAAGCTAGCGCTGCGGGTGGTGCTGAACAGTGCACTGGGGCTGCTGGCCCTGTGGCTGCTGGACAGCACCGCCCCGGTGACCGGGCTGACGCTGGGCGTCAACTGGTTCAACGCGCTGACGGTGGGCGTGCTGGGCGTGCCGGGGCTGGGGCTGCTGCTTCTGGTGAAGTGGGTGCTGGTGTAGGTACATAGGGGAGAGGACATTTCTGCGAGACAGACCGGAAGCCGTCAATATTTTTTATCCTTGATCGCTTTTAGAATAAAGCCGCCCATAATCGCAATTGGAATGGAAACTGAAAGGGAAACCGGCTCGAGAAATGCCCCAAGAAATCCACCCAAAACCGTACAAATTATCGCAATAAAAATCATAGCAATACATTCTTATTAAACTATTAACGCAAATTATCTTGATCAATTACAAATTTTCTGCATTTATTACAATAAAATACTTTTACAGTTATGCCGTCACTCATTGATGTCAGTTTGATTCCTTTCACAAATGGAGTGAAATTCAATAATCCTCTATCTTTGTCGGACGGAACCCATTTTAGAGCATATCGGTCTTGAGAAATGTTTCCAACGAGCATTTCTGCATTACAAAATGGACACTTCATATAGTTGACACCTCCAGATAGAATAAATTCAAGTTTGCAGGTCTTGCGGCAAGCCGCTTACTTTTCCATGGTTTCCAGATCCCAGCCGTACAGCGGGTAGCGCTGCACGGCGCCGAAGAGCTTTTTCCGCAGGTCGGGATAGCGGCTCTCCAGCTGGGCAAGCAGCTCCTTCACCTCCTGCCGGCGGCTGTGACCGTCCATGGGGCAGGTGTTGCGTACCACGGGAAGGTGCAGCTTCGCCGCCACGCGGCGGATGTCCGATTCCTGGCAGTACAGCAGGGGGCGTATCTGGGTGATGTCCGTCCGGTCCAGGTACGTCACCGGCTGGAAGCAGCCGATGCGCCCTTCGAACAGCAGGTTCATCAGCAGGGTCTCCACCGCGTCGTCGTAGTGGTGGCCCAGGGCGATCTTGTGTATCCCCCGCTCCGTCAGCGCCGTATGCAGGCTGCCGCGCCGCAGCTTGGCGCACAGGGAGCAGGGGTTCTTTTCTTTCCGCTCGTTGAACACGATGTCATACACCGGCACGGAGATGCGGGTGTAGGGCACGTCCAGCTGCGCGCAGTAGTCCGCCACGGGGGAGAAGTCCATGCCGGGCATACCGGTCTCCAGCGTGATGGCCTCCACCCGGAAGGGCTTGGGGTAGAAGGTCCGCAGCCGGGCCAGGGCGGTCAGGGTCAGCAGGCTGTCCTTGCCGCCGGAAACGCCCACGGCTACGGTCTCGCCCGCGTCGATCATGTTGTAGTCCTCCACACAGCGGCGGACAAGTCCAAGGATATGCTGCACGGTGATGCCTCCCGAAAAATGTAAATTGTGATTTAAGAAAACGAGAGTATAGCGAAGAAAACAAGAGAAAATGCGAGATATTATCATTGTAAATCAAATCGCTATTGACAACGTACCGGGGCTGTGGTATAAATAATCCTGCGCGTTGAGCGCGTTTTCTCTGCCCCGATTGTAACAAGGGCGCGTGAAAAAGTAAAGCATACATTATATAAATTGGAGGAAGATCACCATGTCCACTTTCATGGCAAACAAGGCCAACATCGAGCGCAAGTGGTACGTCGTGGATGCCGCCGGTAAGCCCCTGGGCAAGACCGCCGTCATCGTCGCCGACCTGCTGCGCGGCAAGGGCAAAGTCACTTATACCCCCCACGCCGACTGCGGCGACAACGTCATCGTTATCAACGCCGGCAAGGCTGTCCTGACCGGCAACAAGATGGAGCAGAAGTACTATCGCACCCACTCCGGTTGGGTGGGAGGTCTGAAGGAGACCAAGTACCGCATCCTGATGCAGGACAAGCCCGAGCTGGCTATGCGCGTGGCCGTCCGCGGCATGATGCCCCGCAACATCGTCACCAAGGATTCCCTGAAGCGTCTGCACATCTACGCCGGCGAGCAGCATGACCATGCGGCTCAGAAGCCCGAGCTGGTCAAGTAAGGAGGAAAAGAAGAATGTATCAGTCCAAGAATCCCTACAAGTACGGCACTGGCCGCCGCAAGTCCTCCGTCGCCCGTGTGCACCTGTTTGAGAACGGCACCGGCTCCATCACCATCAACGGCCGCAGCATCGACGAGTACTTCGGTCTGGAGACTCTGAAGATGGTCGTCCGTCAGCCTTTGGCTGCCACCAACACCCTGGGCAAGGTGGACATCGTTGCCACCGTCGAGGGCGGCGGTGTGTCCGGCCAGGCCGGCGCCCTGCGTCACGGCATCAGCCGCGCCCTGCTGCTGGTGAACCCCGAGTACCGCGCCATCCTGAAGAAGGCCGGCTTCCTGACCCGCGATCCTCGTATGAAGGAGCGCAAGAAGTACGGTCTGAAGGCCGCCCGTCGCGCACCTCAGTTCTCCAAGAGATAATTTATCCCGAATGGGATTGCTCAAAAACCCCGAAACTACTACGGTTTCGGGGTTTTCTCTATGCCTAAAATTATGTTTTGGTGCAAATTTGGTGCAACTTTCTATAAAGCAGTATCACACGATATGAAATGATATGCGAAGTTATGTCAGCCTTTGTCGATTTCGAGACCGTCATAGCCATCCTTTTTCAAAAGTGCACTGGCGTAGTTTCTGCTGAATGAATAGTAGAAGCAGTCGAAAAGAATTCTAAGTGCACTCGGCGCGGTAGGGGTTGCAGATAGGTCCGCGGCGCAAAACCATGACGCAGTAAGCAAAGAATACCGTAAGATCAAGAGCGGCTGTAAATTTTCTCCCATTCGGCCCAAAGGTGTGCTATACTATCCTCATCACCACCAAGGAGGCGTATCATGCGTATCAACTGGTTCAAGGACGAAAATCACCTCGTGTATATCAACGGCGCGACGCAGCTGGCGGAGCTGGAGCGGACGCTGCATTTCCCCGGCCTGGAGGAGGCAGCCGACGAGCTGCGGCAGCACCCCACGGCGGAGGGCTTTACCATCAAAGGCCCGAAGCGTACCAGCGGGCGGCTGTTCGTGCCCGACCTGACCTTCGGCGAGCATATCGAGATGGGGGAGAATATCTTTTTCTACATGGGCGAGATGCAGGAGTGCTACGTCATCTACTGGCCGGACGCGCCGGTGGCCAAGTGAATAAAACAACACCGGCGGCGTTACCCACACGCTGCCGGTGTCATTTTGAGGTAGATCCTCATGGAAAAGAAAAGTAACATGGTTGGCTGAACCATGCCCTTATCATAGCAGGTCGAATAGTGTTTGTGAAGCGCATCTTTATCCTTGAAAACATGAGGACTTGTATAGTACACATGCAGACGGTGGAGGGGCTGAAGGACATGGACAGCGGCCTTGTGAAGATCGCCACCTTCTCCAGCGTGTCCGCCCAGTGGCTGCCCCGCATCCTCAAGAGCTTCGGCAAGGTATACCCTAATATCGAATTTGAAGTCATCACCGGCGACTTTTATGACCAGATTGAGGGATGGATCGTCAACGGCACGGTGGACTGCGGCTTTCTGCGTCTGCCGTCGGTGAAGCGCTTGCAGACCTACGCCCTGCATCGGGACGAATTGCAGGTCATCGTCCCCTGTGACCATCCCTACGCCGACCGCACCCCGTTCCCTGTGTCGGCGCTGGCGGAGGAGCCGTTCATCCAGCTGGAGGAGGGCGACGACTACGAGATTATGGCGGCGTTTCGGTGAAAGTTGGAATGTGGGTCAAAGTCCCCGCGAACAGGTCACTGTGAGGCTTCCCCTTCGGTGGTGGCCTTTGTTCATTATGGCACCCGCCCGTCCGCCGCCGCGCAGGGGGATTGACAATTGCCGGCTCCTGTATTATAATGACGCCGACAAGTAAATAGACAGTCTGTCGATCCAATGTAGCCAGTGGCCGCAACGCCCTTAGGGGCAGGCGCTGGCATAGAAGGAAAGGGGTACCCAAACCCCGCGCGACCGGCACTGTGAGCGCAAGGATGCACCGAAGCGGCGTGAGCCGCCGGGACGAAAGTCCGCCATTGTGGGAAGATTCCCATGAGAAGGTAGGCTGCAGACGAGGAAATGAGAGGCCATGCGGCGTTTCGTTCCCGCGGCGCGAGCCAGGAGAATTGCATTGTGTAGGACGAATTTGCAGCGGGCGCGCTCTCCGTGTGCGGGAATTTTGTTCCACCATGTTGAAGATGTACCACGCTGATCTCCTTTCGGAGGTCGGTGTTTTTTTCGTGCACATATCATGGAAATATATGGGAACTCCTTTGCGTATTTTGCGCGTTCGCTGCCCGGCTCTGTGAGCCGGGCGGTTTTGTTTTCCGTCAGCCGAGGGCGCACGGCGCCCGCTTTTCCATAGGGGGCGGAGGTCTTGCCGGGCCTTCGCCCCTCCTTCTCACCGGCGGCGGACAAAATGCGGCGCGCATCGAAAAAATTCATATAAAGGAGAAAGAGCATGAAAAAACGAGTGGTAAGTTGGCTGCTGGCGGTCGTGATGGTCGTCAGCATGCTGCCCACCTCCGTGCTGGCGGACACGCTGGCCGTAACGGAGCCTGAGCAGCAGGTGCAGCAGGAGGAACAGACCTCCGCACCCGGGAGCGGCGGAGAGACCGCCGCACCGGAGGACGAGGAGACGGATGAAGTGCCGTCCGCGGTGCCGGAGACCTCTCTGCCCGCAAAGCAGATAGCGCGGAGCGGCAGCGCAGTGCAGACGCTGGCGGAAGGGACTGTCAGCTCCGCGGCTGACTTTGCGGCGATGGAGCCCGACGGCAGCTATACGCTGGCGGCGGACATCACCATCACGGCGCCGTATACAGAGGCCTTTTCCGGCACCTTTGATGGCGCTGGCCACACCGTGACGCTGAATATTGAGGGCAATAGTGCGAATGTGGGCCTATTTAGCAAATTGGGTGGCGGCGCTACTGTGAAGAATGTTACTGTTGCTGGACAAGTGGCGGCGACAGGTAAAAATAATGTAGGCGGTATTGCGGGCAATGCAGACGGCAATGTAACTATTGAAAATTGCAAAAATACGGCGAGCATTAAGGGAAGTAAAGCTGTTGGTGGTATTCTTGGCTATAGTGAACCCGACAGCGGCTTTGTTACGATCTCTTCCTGTGCAAATATGGGAAGTGTGAGCGGTACAAGACAGCAAGTTGGCGGCATTGCGGGAAATGTTATAGGAACTCACATAATAAGGGATTGCTATAATCAGGGGGATATAAGTACTGGCGCGGGCATACTTGGTAGAGGAATAAAGGGCGTTTTGGTGGAAAACTGCTATACTGTTGGCTCCGTTGCGTCGAGCGGTGCAATAATAGCGATATCATCCAGCTCCTATTCTTCGGATGAGCCATGCCGTATTGTTAACTGCTATGCACCAAGTGAAACCGTAACGGCACTGGCACCGTCGGCTGTTACGATTAGCAACTCTGGTATTAAATCCTCCGCTGAGATGCAGACCTTAGCGTTTGCCACGACCCTTGGTGACGCATTTCGGTACAACGAGGGCGGTTATCCTACGCTGACGTGGGAAGTGCCCACAGCCAAGGTGCCGGTGACGCTTACCCCGGCAAACGCGGTGCTGACACTGAACGGTGTTTCCTACAAAAGTGGTTCTACTCTCAGCCTGACCGCAGGTGAGTATACCTACACCGTGTTCTGCAAAGGGTATAAAGATGTCAATGGCACGGTAGAGGTGAAGGAGGACCTGACAGCCACCCCCGACGCCATTTCCGTTACGCTGTCTGAGGACGAGAGCCAGTGGATCAATGTGACCTTCGACGTCACGCCCGCGAGTGCCAAGGTCTCCGTCAAAGACGGAGAGGCCGAGGTGCCGTTCTTGGACGGCACCTACAGGCTGCTGAAGGACGGCAATTACACCTATACGGCCACCACCACGGAGGAGGGCTATGAGGACGCCTCCGGTACGGTGGACACCGGAAAGAACGTGCAGACCGTGGCGCTGAAAAAGGTGGAGAGCATCAAGATTGGCGGTACTTACAAGACCGAGTACTACCAGGGCGATGCGCTGGACACCGCCGGCCTGACCATCACGGTGACGTACACGGACAAGAGTACCCGGGAGATCACTGAGGGCTTCCAGGTCACCGGGTTCGACTCCGCTGACGCGGTGGACAGCCAGACCATCACCGTGACCTACAAGGGCGTCACAGCCACGTACACGGTGAAGATCAATGAGAAGCTGGTTTTTGCGGCGTTCTTCAAGGGCATAAAAGACTACGTAGATGTCACCGATGACGCGGCATATCCCTTCACTCCGGTGCAGACTGCGGAGGGGAATTATTTACAGTCCAGCAACACAAGTAGCAAATCGACCATTACCCTGAAAGCAAAAAAGACCGTAACGGTGAGCTTTGAGTATTGGGGGAGCGACTACAGCTATGATTGGTATGCTTTTACTGTAAAAAAAGCAGGAGAGTCAAAAGCGCTGCTGACTTCTTACAATAGCAAGGAATGGAAGAGTTTTAGCACGGACCTGAAACAAGGTGAAACACTGACACTGACGTTCGAACACCCATCTTACTACTATGGGGATTCCTATTCCGTCAAACTGCGGAATTTCACGGCGGAGCCGGGCATTGAACCCACCGAGCCCGCCAAATCCGGCGATACCTACCTGATCGGCACCATGGCCGAGCTGCTGTGGTTCACCGAAGCGGTCAATGGCGGTCAGACCACCATCAACGGCAAGCTGACGGCAAATATTGACCTGAACAGTAAGACCTGGACGGCTATCGGCAGCAACACTCAGCCTTTCGCGGGGACCTTTGACGGCGGCCGCTATACCATCAGCGGCTTGGTCGGCAGCAACGGCCTGTTCGGCTACATCGCGGCAGGCGGCACGGTAAAGAATGTGTCGCTGGACTGCAATATTACCAGCGACAGCGGTGTAGGCGGCATCGCCAACACGAGTAAGGGCACCATTGAAGATTGCCTTGTCAGCGGCGGCGTGACCGGCGGTTCGTCTGGGGGAAGCATGTATGTTGGCGGCATTGTCGGACGAAGCCAAGAAAGCACCTCCGTTATCCGTGGTTGTGTCAATAAGGCTACGGTAAAAAACAGCTATCAGAAGTATTCCGGTGACCTAAATACCGGCGGCATCGTGGGCTATACCTACGGTACGGTGGAAAATTGCTACTCCACCGGGACGGTGGTCGCCCGTGTCACGGAGGAAGGCAAGCCCACCAATAAGAACATCGGCGGACTGGTCGGCGCCATCAACGGCAACGCAATCGTTACCGCCTGCTACACCACCGGCACGGTCACCGGCCCGGCGGCGGGCATCGGTGCCTTCGCTGGCACAGTCAGTGCCACCGCGTCCGTCACCAACTGCTACTATGTGACCGCCGACGGCATTGCCGCGGTGGCCAGCGGCAGCAGCAACGGTATCGGCGGTGTGACCGCCGATACGCTGAAGACCGACGATATGGCCTACAAGCTGGGCATGCACAAGGATACCGGCAGCATCAACAACGGCTTCCCTGTCCAGCCGTGGCAGGGCGGCACTGCGCCGGATATGCCCGAGGACCTGAAGGCGGTGCAGGACGCTGCCGCCGCCCTGACGCTCAGGGGTATGACCGCCGCCGACGCGGCCAAAAAGGCCGAGGCGGAGTGGTACGCCGAGGGCGTGTGGGAGCTGTACGCACCCCACGGCACCGCCGACCTTGACGACATGGAGTACGAGTACGGCTGCCGCGATCAGGTGGGCCTGCTGGACTACTTCTATAAGGAGCTTGGCTTCGACCCGGCAAAGCTGGGCCGGCTGACCCCGGATGACAGCGGCGTGTACCAAATGCGGGGCCTGGCGCCGGTGACATTCGATCCGGAGGAGGACCCCGAAAAGGCGATTGAATATGTGTCCAGGCTGGAGCTGGACAAGGGCGCGGACGGCATCACCGTCACCTGGGCCAGTGACAGCGAGCTGCTGAACGTGACGACCGGCAACATCACCGCGCCGGAGAGCGGCAAAACTACCGTCACCCTGACCGCCACGGTCAAAAAGGGCGACTATTCCGAGGTAAAGACCTTTACCCTGTGCCTGTGGTCGGCGCAGGAGGACAATAAGGCCGTGCTGGCGGACATCAAGGATATGCTGGCGCAGACCTATGTGGCCATCCAGCCCATGCAGGGCGTGGGTGATTCCCACGACGAGGACCTGACCGACGCGCTGCTGCGCCTGCTGGAGGAGTGGGGTCACGAGGGCATCACCGCCGAGTACAAAGGCGGCGCCAAGCCCAACGGCTTCGGCAGTACGGTGGAGTATATCGACAGCAACGGCAAAGTGACGTGGATCAAGGATGAACTGCCCAACAGCACCCAGACGGTGCAGTATACGGACGCCAAGTTCACTCTGACCTGCGGCGGGGAGACCGCCGAGGTGACCGTCCGCGCCCGTGTGGGCAGAGACATCAAGTTCGTGCAGAAGCTGCTGGAGGAAAAGGCCGGGGAGCTGCTTACCTGGGAGACCATCCGCGGCAAGGACCAGCACAGCGCCGCGAAGAGCGATGCCGCGGGCTGGCCGCTGTACACGGTACAGGTGGACGAGTCCGTGGTCAACGAGGCGGGCAAGCCCACTGACGGCGTGTCAACCAACCTGCTCCTGCCGGTGACCTACAGCACCACCGGCAACGCTATGGTCACCGTCACATGGATGTCCCGCGACGCCGATGCGCTCACCGTCAGCGACAATAAGGACGGCACCTACACCGGCGTGCTGAACCGCCCCCTCAAGGGCGAGGCGGCCAAGACCGTCCGGCTCATCGCGCAGGTGACCTATAACTTCTTTGACGAAGCCACCGTGGCGCATATCACCGGTACCAACGGCATCGAGGTGTTCGCCAATGTGTACTTCGACATCACCGTGGCACCCAGTGACCGGGATGTATCCGCGGAGATCGAGGCCGCGCTGGACAAGTACCCCGCGCTCATCCGTGATTTCGTGAACAAGAGCCAGACGGTGGACCTGAACAGCGTCACCGCCGACCTGCAGATGCCGCGCCCCGCCATACTGGAGGATAACGGTATCATGACCGACAGCTGGTATCAGCGGGTCAAGATGGTCAGTGAAACGCCGGATGTGCTGGCCTTCAACGGCTACCACGCCATGGTGTACCGCCCGCTGCCCGGTGAGGACGCGGCCCAGGCCCGGTATACCATCACCATCACGCAGGATGGCGCGATCCTGGGCCAGAAGACCTTTACCATGACGATCCAGCCCTTCACCGAGGAGGAACTGACCGCCGCCGAGGAATTCATGCAGCTGGCGCTGGAGCCGGACACCTACTGGAACGGCATCAAGGGGGAGAACACCGACAAGGAAGCCGTCACCAAGGACCTGACCAGCTTTGTGGAGATACTTCCGGACGGCAAAGGCAGCGTGACCTATGTGAAGGGAATGAATGACATCACCTTCGATGGTATCGAGGCCGATGACATCCCCGGCTGGTACGACGCGCAGATATACCGTTCCTTCCGCTCCAGCCGCCCCTCCGTGGTGGAGCACGAGCTGCTGCGGGTGCACCAGCCGGAGTACAACACCACCGTCAAGGTGGACAGCGTCCTGACCTACACCAAGTTCGCCCAGTACTGGGAGAAGTTCGGCATAGGCGACGGCGCCACTGCGGCTACACAGGCCCGGTACGCCCGGTTCGAGCAGTTCTACAAGCAGCCCATTTCCGCCACTTTCACCGTGAAGGGAACGACGGGCGCGGATAACCCCAATACGGGGACGATCACCGCCACCGTCAAGGTGTTGGGCTACGAGGGCAGCGCATTCAAGGCCATCGACAGCTATACCTACACTGCCGCGGATGACGGCGACTGGACGGTGTGGGATGCCGTGCAGGCGTGCCTGAAGGCCAACAACTACACCTACACAGGCTCCGGCACCTACGTGGCCTCCATCACGGACAGTCACGGCACCACCCTGACAGAGAGATCCTACGGTGAGGAGTCCGGCTGGATGTTCAGGGTCAGCAACGGTGACGACGAAAAGACGCCCAACACCACGTTGGTACAGACCTATCTCCACGACGGCGATGTGATCACGCTGTTCTACACCGATAAGAACGTGCCGCTGGATCCCAGCGACCCGGTAGACCCCAGCACGACGGTGCCCGCCTTCGGCGACGCCTATAAGGAGACCAAGGACTTTGCGGCGGCAGATACCGCCAAGTACGCCCCCACCGTGGGCAGCAGCGGCAAGGACGATGTGATCTGGGGCGACTGGATCATGTTCTCCATGGCCCGCAGCGATATGGAACTCAGCGATGCATTTATCAACGCCTACTACGCCAAGGTGGAGGCCTATGTGAAGGCCAATTTCAACGATACCAATGGTACGCTGGGCGGCACGGGCAGCTATCTGCTGACCGACAACGCCCGCCTTGTGCTGGCTCTGACGGCCCTCGGCAGGGACCCCGCCGACGTGGGCGGCAAGGACCTGCTGACCGCGCTGCAGACGCTGGCGGCCACGGATCCGTACAGCACCATCTATGAGCAGGTGTTTGCCCTGCTGGCACTGAACAGCAATAAGTACGGCCATACCACCGGTCTGCTGACCGCCATCCTGAGCAAGCAGCAGTCCGACGGCAGCTGGAAGACCTCCGACAATGACGATGTGGGCGATGTGGATATGACCGCCATGGCCCTGCAGGCGCTGGCACCCTACTACAACAACAGCTCCGAAGAGGTGGATGACGCCGTGGACAAGGCGCTGACTTGGCTGTCCGCGCAGTATAAAGCGGGCAAGTATACCACCTCCGAGAGCTGTGCACAGGTAGTGGTGGCCCTGTCCGCGCTGGGCATCGACGCCAATACCGATCCCCGCTTTGTTAAGGGAGAGGGTGACGCGGCCGTCAGCGTGCTGGGCAATTTGCTGCAGTACCATATCAAGGACAGCGGCTTCAAGCATACTGCCGACGGCACGGTGGACCGCATGGCCACCGAACAGGGCCTGTACGCTCTGGCGGCGTACCAGCGCTATGCCATGCAGCGGAACTCCCTGTACGACATGAGCGACGTGCAGCCCGGCGGTGACCGGCCTGAGCAGCCGGACAACACCGGTGACCGCTACTACTACACCTCCGGCGGCAGCGCGGGCGGAGGCAAAAAGGACTCCGCCCGCACGGCGGATGACAGCCGCATGACGCTGTGGCTGGGCGGCGCGGTACTGAGCGCGGCGGCGCTGGCCGTACTGGCGCAGAAGAAAAAGCGCATCACCAAGTAACAATGGAATACGCCGACGCAGGGGCACTATGTGCCCCTGCGTATGGTGCTGTCAGGAGGGTATACTATGAGAAAGAAAATGACGCGCTGGGCAGCGCTGCTGCTGGCGGCGCTGCTGGCGCTGGGATGTGTCGGCTGCGGACAGTCGCCCGCGGCGGATGCCGATGGGACAGGCAGTAACACGCAGCAGACGGTAGACAAGCATCGGAAGAGCAGCACAAAGGCCGATACAAAGACAGACACCGCAGCAGACGCCAAGACCGACGATAAAACGGACACCAAGACGGACGACAAGACTGCTGACGGAGATAAGCAGCAGACGGAACAGACCAACGAGGACGGAAAGTCCGACCAGAAGCAGGACGAGCAGAAGGAAGAGGGTACCGGCAAGACCGAACAGCCCAAGCAGGAGGAAACAAAGCCCTCTGCCCCGGAGCCTGAACCGACGCCCACGCCTACGCCTACACCGACACCGGAGCCGGGACCGGAGCCTGAGCCTGCGGCGGCCACCGTGTCGCTGTACATCTCCTGCGCCAACGCGGTGGGGATACAGGACGGCTTGCCCGCAGGGGGCGCCATGCTCAGCACCACCGTTGCCATCAGCGAGGGTGACACGGTAATGGATGTACTGAAGCGTGCCTGCCGTGACGCGGGGCTGGCGGTGTCTGCCGGCGGCAGCTACGTCAGCAGTATCGGCGGACTCAGCGACCGCATCGACCGGGCGCATCCCTCCTCCGGCTGGATGTACTGCGTGGACGGTTGGTTCCCCAACTACGGCTGCAATAGCTATACCCTGTCCGGCGGCGAGAGCATCGAGTGGCTGTACACGCTGGACGGCGGCAGCGATGTGGGCGCCACCCATTGACGCAGGCACCCTCCATACGGTATAATCAAAAGGTTAAGATGACTTCTGGAAGGAGGCGATACCATGGAGGATACACTGCGGGCCTGTCACCCGGCGGTGAGCTTTACTTATTTCGCCCTGGTCATCGCCTGCTCCATGTTCTTCATGCACCCGGTGTGCCTGGCGCTGTCCCTGCTGGGGGCGCTGCTGTACGTGGCGCGGCTGAAGGGCCGCAGGACCCTGCGGCAGCAGGCGGCGTGGCTGGTGCCCGCGGCGCTGCTGGCGGCGGCGCTGAACCCGGCCTTCGTCCACCAGGGCGTCACCATCCTGACCTACCTGCCCTCCGGCAACCCCCTGACGCTGGAGAGCATCCTCTACGGCCTGGCGGCGGGGTGTATGCTGGCGTCGGTGATACTGTGGTTCGTGTGCGTGACGGAGGTCATCACCTCGGACAAGATCGTGTACCTGTTCGGGCGCGTTATCCCGGCGCTGTCCCTGCTGCTGAGCATGACGCTGCGGTTCGTGCCCCGGTTCACCCGGCGGCTGCGCACCGTGGCCCAGGCCCAGCGCCACATGGGCCGCGACACGCGGAACGGCTCTGTCCTGCAGCGCGTGCGTGAGGCGCTGCGCGTGTTCTCCATCGTGGTGACCTGGAGCCTGGAGAGCGGCATCATCACCGCCGACAGTATGCGCTGCCGGGGCTATGGCCTGCCGGGGCGCACGTCCTTCTCCTTGTACCGCTTTGACCGGCGGGACGGCGCGGTGCTGGCCTGGCTGGTGTTCTGCGGGGCATATCTGCTGGGCGGCGGACTGGCGGGGGGGCTGAGATTCCGGTACTACCCCATGCTGGCTGCGGGGGTCGTCAGCCCCCTGACGGTGAGCTTTTTTGCGGTGTACGCACTGCTGTGCCTGACGCCTGTGCTGTTGTACGCGGCAGAGGCGCGGGCATATACCATTCGGAAGGGAGGGCGCGGAGATGAGTGAGCTGCTGCGCTTGGCACATTACGGGTTTACCTACCCCCAGCGGACGCAGGCGGCGCTGTCGGACGTGAGTCTGACGGTGCACAGCGGCGAGTTCTGGGTACTGTGCGGCGCGTCCGGCTGCGGCAAGACCACCCTCCTGCGCCAGCTGAAGCCCGCCCTGCGCCCCCACGGCGCGGCGGAGGGCGAGATATGGTTCGACGGCCGGCCCCTGTCGGAGCTGTCCGAGCGGGAGCAGGCGTCGGAGATAGGCTTCGTGCTGCAGTCCCCGGAGGAGCAGACCGTCACCGACAAGGTGTGGCACGAACTGGCCTTCGGGCTGGAGAGCCTGGGCTGCGATACGGAGACCGTCCGCCGCCGGGTGGCGGAGATGGCATCCTTCTTCGGTATACAGGACTGGTTCCACAGGAGCGTGGACGAGCTGTCCGGCGGGCAAAAGCAGCTGCTGGCGCTGGCGTCCGTCATGGTGCTGCAGCCCCGGCTGCTGATACTGGACGAGCCCACCAGCCAGCTGGACCCCATCGCTGCGGCGGATTTTCTGCAGACGGTGGGACGGCTGAACCGCGAGCTGGGCATCACCGTCCTGCTGACGGAGCACCGGCTGGAGGAGGCCCTGCCCCTGGCTACCCACGCCGCCGTGCTGGACCGGGGCGAGCTGCTGTGCGCCGGGGCGCCGGAGGACGTGTGCCGCGCCCTGCGGGGACGTGGACACGGCATGTTCCTGGCCATGCCCGCCGCCGTGCGGATATGGGCCAGCGTGGACAGTGACGATACCTGCCCCATCACCGTCCGGGACGGGAAGACCTTCCTGCACAACTGGTGCGCCGCGCATCCGGTGCACCCGCTGCCGGCGGAGCCGGTGTACCCTGCCGGGGACACGGTGCTCTCCGGTGAGGGGCTGTGGTTCCGCTACGGGGCGGAGGACCCCGACGTGGTGCGGGGGCTGGACATCCATGTGCGCCGGGGCGAGCTGCTGGCGCTGCTGGGCGGCAACGGTGCGGGCAAATCCACGACCCTGGGCCTGCTGTCCGGCACGCTGACGCCCCAGCGGGGCGGCGTGACCCGGCAGGGGCGCATCGGTGTGCTGCCCCAGGACCCCCAGGCGCTGTTTGTGAAAAAGACCGTGCGGGAGGATCTGTACGAGACCTTCGATGGCACGAAGATACCCAAGGAACAGCGGGAGCAGCGCATCGAACAGACGGTGTCCCTCTGCCGCCTGACGGAGCTGCTGGACCGGCACCCCTACGACCTGTCCGGCGGCGAGCAGCAGCGCGCCGCCCTGGGCAAGGTGCTGCTGCACCAGCCGGACATCCTGCTGCTGGACGAGCCCACCAAGGGGCTGGACGCGGAGTTCAAGCAGAGCTTCGCCGCCATACTGGCCTCCCTGACCGCCGCCGGTGTGGCGGTGGTGATGGTCAGCCACGACGTGGCCTTCTGCGCCCGGTATGCCCACCGCTGCGCGCTGTTCTTTGACGGCGGCATCGTGGCCGAGGGCACACCCCGGACGTTCTTCTCCGGCAACAGCTTCTATACCACCTCCGCCGACCGCATGGCGCGGGATATATGCCCCGGCGCGGTGACGCCGGAGGATGTGATGGCGGTCATCGGCGGGGAGGTCCCGCCCCAGCCCGTGCTGGAGACCGCCTATGCCCCCCTGCCACCGGTGGCGGAGGAGTCCGCCGCCTGGAAGCCGAAAAAGCTCCCCTGGTGGCGCAAGGCTATCGCCGCGGCGGCGGGCGCCTTTGCGCTGGCCGTGTTCTGGAACGCGGCGAAGAACACCGACCTGACCGCCCTGGTGGGCGGCGGCACCGTGTCGGAGGAGGGCTGGGCGGCGCTGGTGCAGTACGGACTGTTCATCGTGGCGCTGCTGGTAGTGGTGGCCGCCATCGGGCGGCGCTCCCGCCCGCCTGTGCTGGTACAGACCCCCGTGGAGAAGCGAAAGCTATCCAAACGGACGCTGGTGGCCACGGTGCTCATTCTGCTGTGCATCCCCGCGACGCTGTATGTGGGCTTCTTCTACTTCGGCAACACGGCGTACTACCCCATCGCCTTCGCCGTGCTGCTGGAGTGCATGGTGCCCTTCTTCCTGGTGTTCGAGGGCCGCAGGCCCCAGGCGCGGGAGCTGGTGCTGGTGGCCACCCTGTGCGCCCTGGGCGTGGCGGGCCGCGCCGCGTTCTTCATGCTGCCCCAGTTCAAGCCGGTGCTGGCGCTGACCATCATCTCCGGCGTGGCGCTGGGGGGCGAGACCGGCTTCCTTGTGGGCGCCATGACCATGCTGGCCAGCAACGTGCTGTTCTCCCAGGGCCCCTGGACACCCTTCCAGATGTTCGCCATGGGCATCATCGGCTTCCTGGCGGGTGTACTGTTCCGCAAGGGCTGGCTCCGCCGCAGCCGCGGCGCCCTCAGTGTGTTCGGCGCCATCGCCGCAGTGGTCATCTACGGCGGCATCATGAACCCAGTGTCCGCGCTGCTCTACGCCCGGACACTGGAGTGGAAGGTCATCGCCGCCTACTATGTCACCGGCTTCCCCATGGACTGCGTCCATGCGGCGGCCACGGCGCTGTTCCTGCTGGTGCTGGCCGAGCCCATGCTGGAAAAGCTGGACAGAATAAAGGTCAAATACGGCTTAGTGGAATAAGCGATACGCCCACCCCCTCCGGGGTGGGCGTATCTGCGCGGTGCAACCTGAAGTTTACGCGGCTTTTTCCTCCGCAACTTTAAGGTGATAGACAATCTGTCCGATCTGCTGTATAATGGCCCCAAGAACAGGGAAGGGAGGACCGCGTATGGCGACCATCCGCTGTAAGGCCTGCGGCAAGACCTACAACTATGCAAAGGAGGGCTTCTGCCCCAAATGCGGCGCCTACAACCGCCCGCCCCGGCAGGAGTGGGTGGACGCCGAGGGCGGCATTCACTACGCCGGGCAGGAGAAGGAGTGCTGCGAGCGCAAGGAGTGCCATGAGGAGAAGGTCTGCTACGAGGAACAGACCCGCCGCCCCAGACCCCATATCCAGTGGCGCGTGCCCAAGAAGAACACCGCCTCCGGTGCCATAGGGGCCGTGATCGCCGTGTCCATCGTCATCGCGCTCATCAACACGCTGCGGGGCTGCGTGGCCGATAATTTCGGCGGGTACTTCGGCGGCAAGGAGGAGATAACTCCCGACTACGGCTGGAGCGATGTGGCCCCCGCCGAGGAGATCGAGTCCGCGGTGCGGGAGTACGCGGAGTTTGGCGCGGCCTTTACGGTCAGGGGCGCGGAGTACACCGTTACCGATGCCTGGACAGACGGCGGCAAGACCTATGTCTCTATTTCCGAGGGGGAGGAATACCAGACGTTCCCGGAGCTGTGCTGCCAGGGGACGGACGGAAACGAATGGTGGTTCTATCCGGAGGATGTGGAGATCGGCCCGACGGGTGAGAATACGTTTATCTGTGTATACGGTACGGAGAATATCCCGGAACGCAACATCGCTGTAAAATACCTTGTGTTCTACGATATGGACAGACAGGTGTGGGCGATACTGCCCTCAGAGGTATGATAAAAAGCCTTCCCCGGCGCTGCCGGGGGAGGCTTTGTGCTCTATGCAGACAGGCCCTCCGGCGAAGCCGGAGGGCCTGTTTCTCAGAACTTATCCTTATTGAATATCCGCAGGATCTCGTCGAAGGACTTGTCCATCTCGTCCTGGCCCTGCTCGCCCTTTACCTCGTCCAGAGGCTGGGGGGCGCCGGTGCTCTCCGCCGCCTGGGCAGGCTGGGTCACAGCGGCGGCGTTGGCGGCCTGCTGTGCCTCGTCGAAGCCCGTGGCGATGACGGTCACGCGGATCTCGTCGTCCAGCGTCTCGTCAAAGGCGGCGCCGAAGATGGTCAGCGCGTCGGGATGTACGGCCTGCTGCACCAGCGTGGCGGCCTGCTCCACTTCCTCCAGACCGATGTCCATGGAGCCGGTGACGTTGATCAGCACGCCCCGTGCGCCGTTGATAGAGGTCTCCAGCAGGGGGGAGGAAATGGCCATCTTGGCGGCCTCCTCGGCCTTGCCCTTGCCGGCCGCGCGGCCCACGCCCATGTGGGCCAGACCGGCGTCCTTCATAATGGCGGTCACGTCCGCGAAGTCCAGATTGATGAACCCGGTGTCGCGGATCAGGTCGGAGATGGACTGCACCGCCTGACGCAGCACGTCGTCCGCGATCTCAAAAGCATTGGCGAAGGTGATCTTCTGATCGGTGGCGTACTTCAGCCGCTCATTGGGGATGATGACCAGGGAGTCCACCTTGCTGCGCAGCTCCTCGATGCCCTGCTCGGCCTGGGTCATGCGGCGGCGTCCCTCGAAGCCGAAGGGCTTGGTGACCACGCCCACGGTGAGGATGCCCGCCTCGCGGGCGATCTCCGCCACCAC
The DNA here is from genome assembly GCA_934590325.1 of uncultured Oscillospiraceae bacterium. Lineage (GTDB taxonomy): Bacteria > Bacillota > Clostridia > Oscillospirales > Oscillospiraceae > Vescimonas. Next base: position 137,827 of record CAKTOW010000001.1, on the reverse strand, counting down.
GGGAGCGGCGCCGGTGCCGGTGCCGCCGCCCATACCGGCGGTGATGAACACCATGTCGGTGTTCTCCAGCGCCTTAGCCATCTGGTTGCGGCTCTCCTCCGCGGCCTTGCGGCCCACGTCTGGGTTGGAGCCGGCGCCCTTGCCGCCGGTGAGCTTCTCGCCGATCTGAATTTTATAGGTAGCACTGGAGGCATTCAGTGCCTGCTTGTCCGTATTCACGGCCACAAAATCGACGCCCTGCGCGCCGCCGCGTACCATGCGGTTGACCACGTTGTTGCCGCCGCCGCCCACGCCGACGACCTTGATGCTGACAACGTTCTCCGGGCCGGTTTCCAATCCAAAAGCCATGTCTGCTCCTCCTGCCATAATTTGTATGAAAATGAGGGATATTCTCCGCGTAAATGCTATATCTTGTATTGTATTACGAATCGGCGCAAGCGTCAAGTGCAAGCACTTAATTTACCAAAAAAGTTTTCCGCCGGGGCGGGAAAGCGCCCTGTGCTGCGGTCGTCCGCTGGTCATTCGGGGATAAAGCGTGCCTTCCCCTCCTGCATCATGTTGATGATGCCCTTTTCGTTGACCTCCAGCTTTTCTACCACCGCCAGCAGATAGTCCAGCTTATAGCCATAGTCCGCGTCCCAGGGGAAGTACACGTCGAACCGGTCCAGATACCGCAGCGTCAGCTGTGAGGCGTCGCTCATGTCCAGCTGTGACACGTTGCCGGTCATGCCCCGGCTGTCCAGCGCCTTCATCAGCTCCAGCAGCCGCTCCAGCGTCAGCTCCTGTCCCTCGGCGGCCTGCGCCTGGGTGCCCACCGCCGGGCCTGTCAGCGTCAGGCCCTTTACCTGCATGCGTCCCCTGGCGGCGGAGGCCGCCATCTCGTCCACGATGTTGCCCGTGTCGCACAGCAGGTACGCCTTGCCGTCCTGCACCACGGCAGCGGGGTCGGCGCACTCCGTCACCACGATGGACAGTCCGTCCGGCAGCATCCGCCGGAACTGCACGGTCTCGATGTAGGGCAGCGCCTTGCGGATGCGCTCGGCGGCGTTGTACTTGTTCATCAGGAACAGGTTGTCACCCTCCTTGACCTCCGCGGCGGCGATGATCTCCTCCCGGGTGTAGCGGTCGTTGCCGCTGACCTGGATGGTGCGTATACGGAAAAACAGCGTCAGAGCCAGCGCGATGGCGGTGCAGATCAGCACAAAAGCCAGCAGCTTGTAGAGGAAGCTGAAGCTCCCCCTGCGCCGCTTGTGGTTGTACCGTCTGCGCTTTGCCATCGTCTGTACTCCTTCGCTGTCGTGTGTGCTCAGTTCTGCTCGGTAATGTGGGCGCCCAGCGCCCGCAGGTGGGCGGGCAGATCCTCATAGCCCCGGTGGATGTGCTCCACGCCCTGCACGGTGGTGACGCCCTCGGCGGCCAGCCCGGCCACCGCCAGCGCCGCCCCGCCCCGCAGGTCGGTGGCCACGGTGTCCGCGCCGTGCAGCCGCTCCGTGCCGCATACCACCGCTACGCGCCCCTCGGTGCGGATGTCCGCGCCCATGCGTATCAGCTCCGGCACGTGCCGGTAGCGGCTCTGGAAGATATTCTCCACGAACACCGTGGTGCCGCGGCTGCGCAGCAGCGCCGCCATCAGGATGGCCTGACAGTCGGTGGGGAAGCCCGGATACGGCGCCGTCCGCACAGGCGCCACCGCCTGCAGGGGCGCGCCGCGCTGCAATCGTATGTAGTCCTCGCCGCAGTCCACGGTGCAGCCCGCCTGCTGCAGCGCCGTTGTCACGGCGGACAGGTGGTGGTGCCGCGTGTTTCGCAGGGTGATGTCCCCTCCGGCAGCCGCCGCCGCGCACAGATAGGTGGCGGTAACGATGCGGTCGGGGATGACCCGGTGTACGCAGCCGTGGAGCGGCTTTTTCGGCGTCACGGTGATGACCGAGCCGCCGGCGCCCCGCACCTCCGCGCCCATGGCGCACAGGAACGCCTGCAGGTCCACGATCTCCGGCTCCCGTGCGGCGTTGCAGATGACCGTCTCACCCTCCGCGCCGCAGGCGGCCAGCATGGCGTTCTCCGTGGCGCCCACGCTGGGGGTGGCCAGCAGCAGCTGGCAGCCGGTCAGCTTCCGCGCCCGGCACCGCAGGGTGCCGCCCGCGTCGGATATATCCGCGCCCAGCGCCCGCAGCGCGGACAGGTGCAGGTCGATGGGCCGCGGCCCCAGCTCGCACCCGCCGGGATAGCTGATCTCCGCCCAGCCGCACCGCGCCAGTATCGCCCCCAGGAAGATCACCGACGAGCGCATCCGCCGCATGAGCGTCTGCGGAATGTCGCAGCGGGTCAGGGACGTGCTGTCCACCAGCAGATCGCCGCCGTCCCACGTGACGGCGCAGCCTAAGTACCGCAATATGTCCGCCGCCGACTCCACATCGCTCAGGTGCGGACAGCCCTCGATGCGGCAAACATCCCCGCTGAGCAGTGCGGCGGCCAGTATCGGCAGCACGCTGTTCTTGGCACCCTGCACCACGGTCTCGCCCCGCAGCGGTGTGCCGCCCTGTATGGTGATATAACTCATGTGACCCCTCCCGTTCCTCTCATCAACAGCTACGCCATTGTATGAGGGGACAGGGATGAAGGGTTACTTCCGCACCAGCGCCGTCACGGTGTCGTATATCCGCGCCGTGGCGTCGGGGATGCCCAGCTGCCGCATGGCGTCCGCCATGGCCTCCCGCCTCCCGCCGTCGGACAGTATGGCCCTCACGGTCTCGTACAGCCCGTCGCCGGTGCTCTCCGGCTCGGTGATGACCACCGCGCCGCCGTGGCTCTCCAGCAGCCGCGCGTTCTTCTCCTGGTGGTTGTTGGTGACGTAGGGGGAGGGCACCATCACCGTGGGCTTCCCCAGCGCCGTCAGCTCGCTGATGGTGGAGGCTCCGGCGCGGCACAGCACCACGTCCGCCGCCGCCATCACCACATCCATGTCATAGATATACTGCCGCACGTCCAGCCTTTGGGACCGGGGCAGGCTCAGCTCCCGCAGCTTCCGCTCCATGGCCTCCCAGCCGCCCTTGCCCACCGCGTGGATGTGGCGGAAGGAATATCCCTCCGCGTCCTCCCGGCGGAAGAAGTCCACCATGCACTCGTTCATGTGGCTGGCGCCGAGGCTCCCCCAAAAGGATACCACAAGGGGCGCCTCGTCGTCAAAGCCCAGCTTTTTCCGCGCCTCCTCCCGGCTCAGGCGGAAGAAGTCCCCCCGCACCGGCGTCCCGGTGACGGCGATGCGCTCCGGGTGCTTATAGTGCTGGCGGCAGTCCTCAAAGCCCACCATGATGACATCCGCGTAGTTCTCCAGCATCTTCGTGGTCAGGCCGGGCACCATGTTGCTCTCGTGCACCGCCGTGGGGATGTGCGCCCTGGCCGCCGCCTTTACCATGGGATAGCTGGCGTAGCCGCCGGTGCCCACCACCAGGTCGGGCTTGAACTCCCGCAGGATGTCCCGCGCCTGACGCCCGGAGGACGCCAGCACCCGCAGGGTGTGCAGGTTGTGGCGGATGCCCGCCGCGTTCAGCTTCCGCTGGAAGCTGCTGACCTCTACGGCGGCGTAGTCGTACCCCGCCTTGGCCACCAGCTCCCGCTCCATGCCCGTGGGGGTGCCCACGAACAGCACGGCGGTGTCCGGGTCCTTTTCCTTCATATAGCCCGCCAGTGCGATGGCCGGGTTCACGTGTCCCGCGGTGCCCCCGCAGGTAAATATCACTCTCATTCTGCTGCTCCCTGGGACCGCCGCAGCGGCGGTCTGACCTCTATATTTCGATACGAAAAGTAATTTTCTTACAATATAATACGTATAGTTGTCGAATTCTGCGGTTTTTATCCCGCCCGCGCCGCCGGTATCTGCCGCGATACGCTCAGCACAATGCCCATCTCCACCAGCTGCAGGCACAGTGCCGTGCCGCCGTAGCTGAAGAAGGGGAGGGAGATGCCCGTGGTGGGCACAAAGCCGGACACCACGGCGATGTTCAGGAATGTCTGCAGTGCCAGGTGGGTCATCACGCCCACCGTCAGCAGCGCGCCGAACCGGTCTCGGGCGTGCAGGGCGATCCAGAAACCCCGCAGTATCAGCATGGAGAAGATCAGCATGATGACGCACGCGCCGATAAGGCCCAGTTCCTCGCACACCACCGAGAAGATGAAGTCGTTGTACTGCTCCGGCAGGTACAGGAACTTCTGCCGTCCCCGGCCCAGTCCTACGCCCAGCAGTCCGCCGGAGCCGATGGTGATCAGGCTCTGCGCCAGCTGGTAGCCGTCGCCATAGTAGTCCTCCCACGGGTTATGCCACATCTCGATACGGGCCGCGCCGTATCGGATGACGCCGGACTCCGCCAGCTTGACGAACAGGACGGCCAGCGCGCTGACACCGCCGATGCCCGCCGCTACCAGCCAGCCCTGTATGCCGCCCACGATCATCAGCACCGCGCCGGTGGCGAAGATCAGAACGGTGCCCGACAGGTGGGGCTCCAGCATCATCAGCACGCCGATGACCGCCAGCAGCGCCACGTAGGGTAATATGCCCTGCCGCCAGGTCAGCATCTTCTCCCGCTTTTTGGAGATGGTGTCGGAGAAGTAGACGATGACCGCCAGCTTGGCGATCTCCGACGGCTGGAACTGGAACACACCCTTGATGCCCAGCCACCGGGTGGCTCTGTTGGCGGTGATGGCCAGCGGGTTGTGGGGGATGATGACCAGTATCAGCAGGAACAGCGCCAGCCCCACCAGCAGCCGTCCCGCGCCGCGCCACCGCTGGTAGTTGATCTTGCTGACCACGAACATGGCCACCAGGCCGATGGCCGCGAAGATGGCCTGCCGCTTGAAGTAGTAGGTGCCGTCCCCGGTGTCGTAATAGGCCCGGGGAAAGCTGGCAGAAAACAGCATGATCAGGCCGATGACCGTCAGCAGCAGCGTCAGGATCAGGAAGGGGAGATCCATCTGCCCGCGGGCGGCTTCCTTATGCCGGCGTTCCACCTGCCGCATCCGTTCCTGCTGGGCCTTCCGGGCGCGCTGTTCCTCCCGTGTCATGGTCTCCCTCCTTTCCTGTGAAAATAGTGCGAAGCCTTAGAAGCTGAAGCGCTGGCACACGGCCAGATAGGCGATGACGCAGCCTATGACGCTGACGGCGGTGAACACCGCCACCACCTTGGTCTCCTTCCAGCCGCACATCTCGAAGTGATGGTGCAGCGGCGCCATCTTGAATATGCGCTTGCCGTGGCTCAGCTTGAAATAGCCCACCTGGATGATGTCGCTGAGTGTCTCGCAGATATACACGATGCCCACCAGTATCAGCACCAGCGGCATGTCGTAGGCGAAGGCCAGCGCCGCCACGGCACCGCCCAGGAACAGCGACCCCGTGTCGCCCATGAACACCTTGGCGGGGTAGTGGTTGTACAGCAGGAAGCCCAGCAGGCCGCCCACCAGCGCGCCGGAGAATACGCCCAGCTGCTCAAAGCCGGGCCATATCATCGCCATCACCAGGAAGAACAGCCCCACCGGCACGGTCACGCTGCTGCTCAGCCCGTCCAGTCCGTCGGTGATGTTCACCGCGTTGACGGTGCCCACGATGACGAAGGCCGCGAAGATCAGGTACACGATCCACGGCATCACCAGGTGGGTGTTCCAGAAGGGGATATACAGGTTGGGACTCAGCATCCCCTCGTACCGCATCAGGCACAGGAACGCCACCGCCGCCGCCAGCTGCAGGATGAACTTCTGCGGCGCGGTCAGGCCGGTGTTCTGGTGGTGCTTCACCTTCTGATAGTCGTCGATGAACCCGATGCCGCCGAACACCAGCGCGAACAGGTACACATACAGGTGCACGAAGCTGCCGGCCATCATCCGCTGCCAGCCCAGCACCAAAATGGTGATGCCGATGCCGATAATGAACATCAGCCCGCCCATGGTGGGAGTGCCCTGCTTGGTCATGTGCCACGTGGGGCCGATCTCCTTGATGGACTGCCCGGCCTTCAGCCGCCGCAGGGCGGGTATCAGCAGCTTGCCCGCCACGGCGGTGATAACAAAGCTGACCGCTATGGGCAGCACGATCTCCATAATTCCCATAATCGCTTGCTCCTTCCCTCCGCGCCGCGCGGAGGTCTTTTCTTTATTTGCGCATCTCCTTCAGGTGCTCGGCCACGATGACCCGCTCATCCATGGGGTAGTGCTTGTGGTCGATCTCCTGATAGTCCTCATGCCCCTTGCCGGCCAGCACGATCACGTCGCCCGGCTGGGCGTTGTCCATGGCGTAATGGATGGCCTCCACCCGGTCGGGGATGACCACATGGGGCGTGTCATAGCCCTCCATCCCCGGCAGGATGTCGTTGATGATGGCCATGGGGTCCTCCGTCCGGGGGTTGTCGCTGGTGACGATGACAAAGTCCGCCAGCCGCGCGCCGATCTCGCCCATAACGGGGCGCTTGGTCTTATCCCGGTCTCCGCCGCAGCCGAACAGCGCCACCACACGCCCTTTGGCGAACTCCTTGGCGGATTGCAGCACCTTCTCCAGGGCGTCGGGCTTGTGGGCGTAGTCGTTGAGCACGGTGAAGTTCATCCCCGGCGTGGGGATGATCTCCATGCGGCCCTTCACGCCGTGATTCTTCGCCAACGCGTCGGCGCACTCCGCCAGCGGCACGCCCAGGTTCCAGCAGCAGGCCATGGCGTCCAGCGTGTTGTACACGGTGAACAGCGCCGGTATGCCCACGTGGGCGTGGCACCATTCCGTGTCCGCCTCCGCGTCAAAGTCCACGCTGCCGCTGTGCAGCGCCACGTTCTTGGCCATCAGGTCCGCCTGGCCGCTGACGGCGTAGGAAAACCGCCTGGGGCAGGTAGCCCCGGCCATCAGCCGCTCCGCCCACGGGTCGTCGGCATTATAGATGCCCAGATCGCACTGGCGGAACAGCAGCGCCTTGGCGTCGCAGTATTCCTCCATGGTGTTGTGGAAGTCCAGGTGGTCCCGGCTCAGGTTGGTGTAGATGCCCACGGCGAACTGTATGCCGTACACCCGGTCCAGTATCAGCGCGTGGGAGGATACCTCCATCACCACGTGGGTGCAGCCTGCGTCGGACATCTCCCGCAGCAGCTTCTGCAGCTCGAAGGACTCCGGCGTGGTGCGCTCGGTGTGCAGCACCCTGTCGCCTATCATGTTCTGTATGGTGCCGATCAGCCCCACCTTCGCCCCGGCCTTCTGCTCCAGGATGCTCTTGATAAGGTAGGTGCTGGTGGTCTTGCCGCTGGTGCCGGTGACGCCGATCATGGTCAGCTCCCGCGCAGGATGGTCAAAGCGATTGCCGCCCACCACCGCCAGCGCCCGGCGCGTGTCCGCCACCCGCACAAAGGGCACGCCGCCCTCCGGCGCTCTTTCGCACAGAACGCACGCGGCGCCTTTCTCGCAGGCCATGGGGATATATTTATGCCCGTCGGTGGCCGCGCCGGTGACGGCGATGAACAGATCGCCCGCCTCCACCAGCCGCGAATCGTACTGCACCTCGCGGATGTCGGCCTCCAGGTCGGCATTGGTCTCCAGAATATCCAGTCCCGCCAGCAGTTCACACAGCTTCATGGTCATGTCTCCTTTGCATTTTATAGTAAATGCTATTATACCACATTCCGCCCGCGCACAAAAGGGAACGGTGTGCCCTGAATCGGGCAAAATGTGTGATTTTTCAGTCTGTCACGGACGTATCACCCAGCTGCACGGTGATGACCGTGCCGGCATCCACCTCCGTGCCCTCGTCGATGGACTGGCCCAGCACGCGGATGGCGCTGGACTCGCTGCCGGTGGTGCCGGAGAACCGTATCAGCAGCCCCGCCGCCGTGGCGGAGGTGTTGGCCTCGGAGGGCGTCTTGCCGATAAGATGCGGCACCACGCACTTGTCCATGGACTTGGCCGCGTTGGCGTACAGGATGACCACGGACTTGCCGGGTATGATGGCGCCGCCGGCGGGGGTCTGGTCGGTGATGGCCTCGCCGTCGCCCACGACCTTGCAGCTCAGGGCGCGCTCCTGCAGCTTGGCCTTGGCCTCCTCCACGGTCATGCCGATGACGTTGGGCACCGTGGTGTCCATGCCCAGCAGCTCCTCGGCGGAATAGCTGGGCTCCACGCCCAGATAGGGCAGTATCTCCGACATGACGGTGCTGGCGGTGGGCGCTACCATGTTGCCGCCGGACACATAGGTGCCTGTGGCGCGGCTGGGGGTGTCCATGGTGATGAGCATGATGACCTGCGGGTCGTCCGCCGGCGCGAAGCACAGGAAGGACACCACCACATCGCCGCTCTGGCCCTTATCGGCCGTACCGGTCTTGCCGCCGATGCGGTAGCCGGCCACTTGGCCGTTCTTGCCGGTGCCGCTGGACACCACGTACTCCAGGCACTCCCGCACGGTGGCGGAGGTCTGCTCACTGATGACCTGCCGCACCGGTGTGCTGTCGTGCCGGTAGGTGACGCTGCCCTCGCTGTCGGTGATGCGCTCCACCAGGTACGGCGTGTGCAGATACCCGCCGTTGATGCAGGCCGCCTGTGCCGCGATCAGCGCCAGGGGCGTCACCGTGAAGTTCTGGCCGAAGGCGTAGCAGGCCAGGTCCAGCTGGGTGAAGCTGTCGTCCGCGGCGAACACGCCCACGGCCTCGCCGCCCAGGTCGATGCCCGTGGTGTTCATCAGGCCGAAGGAGCGCATGTACTCGTAGAACTTCGTGTTGCCTATCCGCAGCCCGTAGTTGATGAACGCCGGGTTGCAGGAGTTCCCCACCGACTGCACCAGCGTCTGCAGCCCGTGGCCGTTCTTGTTGGAGCAGTGGATGGTGTAGTTGGAGATGTTCACGCTGCCGCTGCAGTTGACGGTGGTGGTCTTATCCACCACGCCCTCCTCCAGCGCCGCCGACAGCGTCAGTATCTTGAAGGTGGAGCCCGGCTCGTAGGTATCGTTCAGCGCCTTGTTGCGCCACTGCAGCAGCTGCATATCCGCCACGGTGTTCTCGCCCCGCTCGATACGCTCCTGCAGCGTCTTGTCGCTGACGGTCAGAAAGTCGTTCAGGTCGTAGTTGGGGTAGGACGCCATGGCCATGACGGCCCCGGTCTTAGCGTTCATGACGATGCCGCTGGCACCGTTGGCCGCGGAGAATTTATCCATCATGGACTCCAGCCCCTTTTCCAGATAGTACTGGATGGTGGCGTCCAGTGTCAGCGTCAGGTCGCTGCCGTTCTTGGCGGCGAAATACTGCTCATAGGTGTACAGCATGTCGTTTTCCGCCTGGTCCTTGGCGGAGATGACCAGGCCGCTCTGGCCCTCCAGTTCGTCCTCGTAATAGGCCTCCAGCCCGTACAGGCCGGTGTTGTCGTCGCCCACGAAGCCGATGACCTGCGCTGCCAGTGAGCCGTAGGGGTAGTACCGCTTGGTGTCCGCTACCAGGTGTACGCCGCTGATGTCGTTTTCTTCCACGTACTCACGTACCTTGGCGGCCACATCCTCGTCCGCCCGCAGCTTGATGAGCTCATACTGGGAGTCCTCGTTGTCCATCCGCTTGCGGATAGACGCCGCGTCCTTGTCCAGTATCTCCGCCAGCCCCGCCGCCAGCGAGTCCTTCGTCCAGCTCACCGGGTGCTCCGTGTCCTTCAGCGCGTTATTGATCTCCATGGGGGAGAGGATGATGGTCTCCGCGCTGGTGGATATGGCCAGTATGTTCCCGCTGGCGTCGTAGATGGTGCCCCGGGAGGCGGTGACCACCGTCCGCCGTGTCTGTTGGCTGACGGCCATGCCCTGCAGCTCCTCATGCCGCTTGATCTGCAGGTCGAACAGCCGGAAGAACAGCAGCACGAACATCACGATGCCCGTAATGAGCATCAGCACGAAGGACCGGGTCTGTATTACCCGGTTCGCCCGCCGCACACTTTCGGTTTTTCTGTCGGGTCTCTGGTTTGCTGCCACAGCGGTGCCTCCTGTCTTTATAGACCAAGCAAGGAGCAAGAAGTCGCCTTCTTACTCCCTGCGCTTATACTATACTTTCCCTCAGCGGAAATATTCCAGTACATACGCCCAGATGTCCTCCACCTTCCCGGTGAAGTCGTTCAGCGCCGCGGCGCCGCCTGCGGCATACACCTCCACGCTGTCGGTCCCCGACAGGTCGATGTACTGTATCTGGCCGCTGCTGGGCTTGCTCATGCCCGCTTCCTCCGCCGCCGCCTTCACGGTGGCCAGGTCGAAGGTGCGCTCGTACTCCGTCAGCAGTGCGATGTGCTGCTCCTCCAGGGCGGATATCTCCCGCTTGATGGAGGACACGTTGTCGGAAATGCCCGTCAGCTTCACGTAGCACAGCATCAGCGCGATGACCATGCCCACCACCAGCAGAGTGCCCAGCACCACAGCAGGGGAGGGGCGCGCCGCCGTCTGCGCCGCGCTGCGGCGCCGCTGCACCGGCTGCATCTCCGGCTGTGCGGGGCGTACCTTTTTCTGAGGGAGCTTCCCGGCGTCGTCCAGCTGCTTTTCCCGCGCCAGCGCGTCCAGATCATAGGCCAGGCTGCCGTAGGTGGCGCCGTGACGATAGTTGGCCAAGAGTACTCCCTCCTTTCTGATGTTTTCTCCATGCCGCCTGTGCGGCTGCGCCCGGCCCCGGCGAAAAATGCCTTGCCCCAGGCGCTTCGGTGTTTATCTTACAGCTTCTCCGCCACCCTTAGCTTGGCGCTGCGGGCGCGGGGGTTGTGCTCCAGTTCTTCCTCACCGGATACGATGGGCTTGCGGCTCACCAGCTTCAGCTTCGGCTTCTTGCCGCACACGCACACCGGGAACTCCGGCGGGCAGGTGCAGCCAGTGGCCAGCTCCTGCAGCGTTTTCTTGATGATCCTGTCCTCCAGCGAGTGGAAGGAGATCACCGCCAGCCGCCCGCCCCGATTCAGGTGCGCCGTGGCCGCCTCCAGCATGGGCGGCAGGGCGTCCAGCTCGCCGTTTACGGCGATGCGTATGGCCTGAAAGCTGCGCTTGGCCGGGTGCTGCTTCTCCCGCAGGGCCTGGGGCGGCATGGCGGACTTGATGATGTCCACCAGCTCCAGCGTGGTCTCGATGGGCTGCTGTTCCCGGCTCTGCACGATGCGCCGTGCGATGGCCGGCGCGTAGCGCTCCTCTCCATACTCGAACAGGATGCGCCGCAGCTCCTCATAACTCCAGCCGTTCACCACCTGGCGGGCGGTCAGATACGCCGTGCGGTCCATCCGCATATCCAGCGGCGCGTCGTGCATATAGCTGAAGCCCCGCTCCGCGTCGTCCAGCTGGGGGGACGACACCCCCAGGTCGAACAGCATGCCGTCCGCCCCGTCTATGTGCAATTCGGCGAGGATGTCGCCGATGCGGTCAAAATTGCTGTGGACAAGCGTCACCCTGTCCCTGTAGTCCGCCAGCCGCTCCTGTGCGGCGGCGATGGCTGTCTCGTCCCGGTCGATGCAGATGAGCCGCCCGGTGGTCAGCCGCTTTACGATCTCCAGCGAGTGCCCGGCCCGGCCCAGCGTGCCGTCCACGTAGATGCCGTCGGGCCGTATGTTCAGCGCGTCCAGGCACTCCTGCAGCAGCACCGGCACATGGCCGTAGTCCTTCTCCTGCGTCATATCGCTCACAGGCCCATCTCCGCCATGGCGCTCTCCAGCTCGCCGGAGGCGAAGGCCTCGTTCTCGATCTCCGCCCAGCGCCCGGCATCCCATATCTCTGCCCGGTCGAAGCTGCCGATGACCACGACCTCCTTGGTCAGTCCCGCGTACTCCCGCAGCTTGGCGGGGATGAGGATGCGCCCCTGGGCGTCGGGCTCGCAGTCCGCCGCGTAGGCGAACAGTGCGCGCAGCTTCTTCACCTCGTTGTAGGACAACGCCTTCAGCTTCTCCATGAAGGCAGCCCAGCTCTCGTCGGAGTACACCGACAGGCAGTGATCCTGCCCCACGGTGATGTGGAACGTCTGCCCCAGCTCCTTGCGCAGGGAGGCGGGGATGAAAAGGCGGCCCTTGGCGTCGATATTGTGTGCGTACTGACCGGTCATGGGGCCGCCTCCTTCCGAAAAAAATAGTCCCTTGTGGGAAAGTGTGGGATTATCCCCCACAAATGTGGATACTACCCCCACAATTCACCACTAACGATGTCAGTATACATAATCCTCCATGGAATTGCAAGAAAAAATTATGTCTACCGCGTGGCGGAAACCCCGGGAATTCGCCGTTTTCCGGCCGGATTTTTCTGTTTTTTGAAACGCCTGTTCGACGAAAGAAAACGCAGAAAAAGGACGGACACAAAATCTTGTGTCCGTCCGAAAGCATCAACACAATATAAGGTTTTCTTGTGGAAATCGCAGAAAAATTTGCCCGGATTTTATAGATTTTTCACAAACCCATCAGACTTTTCCACCACCGCCAGCGCCTGACATGGAAAGACCGCCGCGGGCATTGCCTGCGGCGGTCAACATAAACGGTATGAAAGGGGGGAGGCGGCGCTATCCCGCCGCCGTCATGCGCCTCACTTTTCGGCGGCGGACTCGTTCAGCTGCTGGCGCTGGGCCTGCATCTGCTCCTTGCTGGCGGCGCGGAACCGCGCGCGGGACTCCTGTACCTCGGTCAGAGCGGCCTGGATGGCCTCCTCCGTGCGGCGCAGAGCGTCCTCCGTATAGGTGTTGGCCACGTGGTACAGCTCCTTGCTGCGGTCCTCCGCCCGGCGGATGATCTCGCTGCTCTTCTGCCGTGCCAGCTGCAGTGTCTCACTTTCGGACACGATGGTGCGGGCGTCCAGCTCCGCCTGGCGCAGCATCTCCTGTGCCTCCTTCTTGGCGCCGGCCACATACTCGCTGCGGGCGGCGATAAGCTCCTGCGCCTTTTTCAACTCCAGGGGCAGTTTGGCGCGGATCTCGTCCAGCAGATCCAGGGCCTCATCCCGGACGATGATACACTTGTCAGAGCTGAAGGCCACGCTTTTTGCCTCGTCGATCATGTTATAAAGCATTTCTATAAGGCGCTGTACATCTTTTTCTTCCATGGTGCAGTCCGTTCCTTTCTTTTTGTCGGCGGAGGGAGGCTCAACCCCGCTGCCGCATCAATTCCTCGGCGACCGGCGCCGGTACATACTTCTCAAGAGGCTGGTGGTAGCGGATCATCTCCCGCACCATGGTGGAGCTGAAATGCTCGTACTCCGCGCTGGCGGGCAGCAGCACTGTCTCCAGTCCCGGACAGACGCCGCTGTTGATGCGCGCCATCTGGGCTTCCAGCTCCCAGTCGGCGCAGTTGCGCACGCCCTTGACCAGGATGTGCGCGTCCTTCTCCCGCGCGAAGTCCGCCAGCAGCCCGCTCCAGTTCTCCACCGTCACGTTGGGGATGTCCGCCACGGACTGGCGGATAAGCTCCAGCCGCCGCTCGGGGGTGAACATGGGCTGCTTCTTCTGGCAGTTGACCATCACGCATACGCATACCCGGTCAAAGCACCGCGCCGCGCGGCGGATGATGTCCAGGTGTCCCAGGGTGATGGGGTCGAAGCTGCCGGGGTAAATGGCGATACTCATTCCGATTCCTCGTTTCCGCCGCGATGATACACCGTCAGCTTGATCTTGCCGTACCGGTACTCCCGGTACAGGGAGTAGGGTGCTGGCATCTCGGGCAGCACGGTGTCCGCCGCGCTCTCCGCCACAATTATACCATGTGCGCGGCAAATGTCAAACGCTGCAATATCCGTCAGCGCCTGCTGCAGCAGTCCGCTGGCGTAGGGGGGGTCCAGGAACACGATGTCGAACTTCTCCCCGCTGCGCAGATAGGGCAGCGCGTCGCCCTGCCGCACCCTGGCCCTGTCCGCCAGGCGGCACATGGTCAGGTTCTCCTGTATCAGCTTTACCGCGTCCACTCGCCGGTCGATGAACACGCACTCCGCCGCGCCGCGGCTCAGGGCTTCGATGCCCAGCTGCCCCGTGCCGGCGAACAGGTCCAGCACCCGCCGCCCCTCGATGTCGAACTGTATGATGGAGAACAGGCTCTCCTTCACCTTTCCCGTGGTGGGGCGTGTTTCCAGCCCCTCCAGCTCCTTCAGCACCCTGCCTCTGGCAGTTCCTGTGATCACTCGCATGGCTCGTTACCCCCTGGGGTCAAAATTCTCGAAGATGACCAGGTTCCCGGCCGCCTCCGCCTTCTCCATGGTCTCTCTGTCGCGCACCGTCCAGCTGGCCTCCTGCACACGGTAGAAGCCCCGGCACAGCCGCAGGGACAGGTTCGCCCTGTCCTCAAAGCGATAGGCGATGAAGTCCGGCCGCGTCCGCACGTTCAGCAGCAGGTTGGTCAGTATCCACCGCACGCCGCCGGGCAGATGCTGCGCGTCCCCGTGGGCGGTGAAGTTCTCGCTGAGCTGGCCGCGTATCACGTCCGGCCGGTTCTGCCACAGCCACATCAGGCACCGGGGGTCGAAGGATTCCACGCAGTATTCCGCCTTGTACTTGTCCAGTACCTTACAGGCGGCGGCTGCCAGGGCCTCGGCGTTGCCCCGCTCGGCCTTCAGCTCCACGATCAGCGGTGCCCGGTCCACGAACAGCGGCAGCACGTCCTCCAGCAGGGGGATACGCTGCTCCGTGCCCTCCAGCCGGTAGTTCTCCAGCTCCTCCGCGGTCAGGTCCTCGATGAGCACATCCGCCCCCGCCGTCCGCAGCAGGCTGGCGTCGTGGATGACGGCCAGCTTGCCGTCCTTCATCAGATGTACGTCCAGCTCCGCGCCGAAGCCGTTGGCCGCCGCCAGCTTGAAGGCGGCCATGGAGTTCTCCGGTATGCCCTTTTCCTTGTTGTGCAGGCCCCGGTGGGCGTACCGCCACTGGCGGAAGCGCGCCCAGTCTGCGTGGCCTCTCCGGCAGCGCAGGCACAGCAGGTACAGCAGGAACAGCACCGCCAGTATGATCAGAATAATGATAACAGCTTTCATCAGTCGTTCGTCAGCTCCTCCACAGTATTGTCAACATCCTCCGCGCCCGCCGCAGCGGCCCTGGGCGCGTCCTTGCTGTCGCCGTGCTTCACGAACAGCATGGTCACGAAGGCCAGCGCCGTGAATACAGCGGCGTAGGGGAACAGCACGTGCATGCCGAATTTATCCATCAGCAGGCCGGATACCATGGGCGTGGCCACCTGCGCCGCCATGGACGCGGTGTAGTAAAAGCCCGTGTACTTGCCCACGTCGCCGCCGGAGGCCAGCTCCACCACCATGGGGAAGGAGTTCACGTTGATGATGGCCCAGGCGATGCCCGCCAGGGCGAACATGGCATTCATCAGCATCGTGGGGCTGTCGGCGGTCAGGAAGCCCGCCACGCCGAAGGCCACGGTCAGCATCACCACGCCGGCCAGTATGGTCTTCTTCCGCCCGATCTTCCCGGCGATGAAGCCCACAGGCAGATACGCTACGATGGCCGCCGCCTGTGCGATGATCAGGGTCAGGTTATAGTCCTTGTGCAGTATGTTGCTGGCGTACACGGAGTACTTGCTGGTCACGGCATTGTAGCCGAAGAACCACAGCACGATGCTCAGCAGTATCAGCAGCAGGCTCTTCACCTCGTCGGCGGACAGCTTGCGCCCCTCATTGGGATGCTCGGCTTCCTCCGCGTCCTCGATGCCCGCGGCCACGGACTGCTCCTGCATCTCCCGCGCCCACTCCGGTTCCCGCACCGTCAGCATGAACACCACCAGCGCCGCCAGCATCAGCGCCGCGATGACGCCGAAGTAGCCCGTGTAGCTCATCATGCTGTTGCTCACCGACGCCGTGGCGAACACCATGCCCAGCGCCAGCACGATGATGCCGCCGGCGGAGCCCATCAGGTTGATGACCGCGTTGGCCTTGGAGCGCAGCGGCTTGGGCGTCACGTCGGGCATCAGCGCCACCGCTGGCGACCGGAAGGTGGCCATGCTCAGCAGGATGACGAGCAGCAGCCCCACGAACACCACCAGCGCGCCGGGATTGGCTGCCGCCACGTCCCGGGCGCAGGCCTGCCGCGCCGGCACCACATAGTTGGTGTAGTCCGGGTCGGTGACGGTCGTCCCCTCCGGGGTGACGGTCTGGCTGCGGATGGCGGTGAACTCCGCCTCCGTGAACTTCTGCCCCAGGATGAAGCTTTCGCCGCCGGGGGACAGCAGCGTGGCGTCCTTCTGCTCGTTATAGATGACCGTCAGCGCCGCCGGGTCGTCGATGGCCGATACCTTGTCCAGCCGCTTCAGCTGGGCGTTGTCCGCGAAGGACAGCGCGATCAGCGCCACGGCGGCGATCAGCGTGCCCACCACGATGAACGGCGTCCGCCGCCCCCGGGGATGGGTACACCTGTCGGAGATATGCCCGAACAGCGGCAGCAGAAACAGCGCCAGGATGTTGTCCAGCGCCATGATGACGCCCGACCAGGTCTGGCTCATGCCGAACTTGTTGGTCAGTATCAGGGGCACCGTGTTGTCGTAAGCCTGCCAGAAGGCGCAGATCAGGAAAAAGGCGAAGCCCACAAGAATGGTGCGCTTGTAGTTCAGCTTCATAGCTCGTCCTCCCATGCGCGGAATACCGCGTTGATATCGTCATACACCCACGTGGGCCGTATGCCGTATGTCTCTATATCCCCCCGCGTCCCCTCGCCGGACAGCACGAATATGCTGTCTATCCCGGCGTTGACGGCGCAGGCGATGTCCGTATAGATGCGGTCGCCGATGACCGCCGCGGCCTCCGCGGGATAGCCCGTCCGCCGCAGCGCCAGCTCCGCCATGGCGGGCTTCGGCTTGCCCAGGAACTCCGGGCGCCGCCCGGTGGCGCGGGTCAGCATCTCGCACACACTGCCGCAGTCCGGCACGGAGCCGTACCAGGTGGGACACACCCAGTCCGGGTTGGTGGCCAGCCACGTGACGCCCCGGCCCAGCAATATACAGGCGTCCTCCAGCTTCCGGAACGTCAGCTCCCGGTCAAAGCCGCTCAGCAGGATGTCCGCCCCGCCCTCCCGGTCGCAGGTGACGTCTATCCCTGCCGCCGCCAGCTGGTCGTAAAAGGACCGCGTCCCCTGCACGTAGCACCGCCTGCCGGGGTACAGCCGCTGCAGGTGGTCGATGGCCGCGTCCACGGAGGTGAGGAAGTCCTCCCGCCCGGCGTCGATGCCCATGCCCGCCAGCTTTTTGATGTAGTCCTCCACGCCCCGGGAGGAATTGTTGGTCAGGAACAGATACCGCCCGCCCTTTTCCCGTATGCGCTCGAGGAAGGCCGTCACGCCGTCGAACAGCCGGTCGTCCAGATAGATGGTGCCGTCCATATCCAGCAGGAACAGCCGCTTATCCTGTAATCGTGCCAAGGAGAGACCTCCTTTTCAGTAAATACCGTAAAAAACAGAATACCACACGTTTTGCCCCATGGCAACAAAAACCGCTTTACACCACCTGGAAGATGAAGAATTTCAGGTAATTTGTCTCCTCCACGCCCCACAGGATGGGGTGGTCGGCGCACTGCTGCCGCGCCTCGATCTGCCGCAGCTGCACCCCCGCGTCCCGGGCGGCCTCCCGCAGCATCTTCACGAACAGCTCCTCCGATGCGAAGTGGCTGCACGAGCATGTGGCCAGATACCCGCCCCGCGGCAGCAGCTTCATGGCCCGGTAGTTGATCTCCTTGTACCCGGTCATGGCGTTGTGTATGGTCCTGCGGCTCTTGGTGAAGGCCGGCGGGTCCAGAATGATGAAATCGTACTTCTTCGGCTGCTCCGCCAGCCGGGGCAGCAGGTCGAACACATTCTCGCACACGCAGTCCATCACACCGTCCAGCCCGTTCCGCCGGGCGTTCTCCGCCGCGCAGTCCACCGCGAACTGCGACACGTCCACGGCGGTCACGTGCTTCGCCCCGCCCTTGGCGGCGTTCAGCGCGAAGGAGCCCGTGTGGGTGAAGCAGTCCAGCACCGTCTTGCCCTTTGCCAGCTGTGCCACCGCCAGCCGGTTGTATTTCTGGTCCAGGAAGAACCCGGTCTTCTGCCCGTTTTCCACGTCCACCGTGTAGACGATGCCGTTCTCCGTAATGTCCACCGTGGTGCTGTCCGGCACGGGCTCTCCCGGCAGCGGCAGCCAGCCCTTGCCCTGGACCATGCCCTCCCGCTCCCGCAGGGCCACGTCGTTCCGCAGGTACACGCCGCGTATGTCCTCGCCGTCCTCCCGCAGGATGCGCACCAGCAGCGGCAGCACGCGGTCCCGGATGCGCTCCATGCCCAGGCTCAGCACCTGCGCCACCAGCACCTGTTCGAACCGGTCCACCGTCAGCCCCGGGAACCCATCCGCCTCGCCGAAGACCAGGCGGCAGCACCGCCTGTCCATCCCGTGCATCACGGTTTTCCGGTACTCCCAGGCGTAGCGCAGCCGCCGCTCCCAGAAGGCGTCCCCGCCGGGGTCGTCGTTGGCGTTCCGCGTCACCAGCCGCACCCGTATCTTCGAGTGGCTGTTGTAGGACCCGCACCCCAGCCAGCTGCCCTTTTTGGACACCACGTCCACCAGCCCGCCGTCCTCGGTACCGTCACCGACGGCCAGCACCTCTCCTTCATAGACCCACGGGTGCCCGCCCACGATGGCGCGCTCCCCCTTGGGGGTGATGGTGACGATGGGATACGGTCTGGCAGCTTTCATGGTACGATTCCTCTTTCGCAAGTATTGAACCATAAGTATAGCACAGTTCGCCCCCTTTGACCATACAATATAGCGAGAAATTATAGGAGGAGATCGCTATGCCCCGTATTTTTTTGAGCCCGTCCACCCAGGAGTACAACCCCTACATCACCGGCAACGGCTCCGAGGAGTATTTCATGAACCTCATCGCCGACGCCATGGAGCCCTACCTCCTGGCCAACACCATCCGTTTCTCCCGCAATACCCCCGACATGACCGCCGCCAGTTCCATCCGCATGGCCAACTCCGGCAGCTATGACTTCTATCTGGCCCTCCACTCTAACGGCAGCACCGACGGCACCAAGGAGGGCACCGTCCGCGGCGTCATCGCCTTTTACTACCCCACCAGCGCCAACGGCCGCCGTGCCGCCGACATCTTCGTGAAAAATCTGAAGGACATCTACCCCCTGCCCGACAAGGTCTACGCCCGTTCCACCACCACCCTGGGGGAGGTGCGCCAGCCCTACATGCCCTCCGTCCTGCTGGAGCTGGGCTACCACGACAACACCGCCGACGCCCGCTGGGTGGAGGGCAATATCCAGCCCGTCGCCGCCAACCTGGTCCTGTCCCTGACGGAGTACTTCGGCCTGCCCTTCGTTACGCCCCTCACCCCCTGGCAGGGCACCGTTCAGACCCCCGGCGGCGGTTCCCTGAACCTCCGCGCCGCCCCTGGCACTCGCGCCCAGGTGGTCACCCTCCTGCCCGACGGCGCAAAGGTCACCGTCTACGGCCGCTACCAGGAGTGGTACACCGTGGGCTATAACGGGCACCTCGGCTATGCCTACGCCGACTTCATCGTCTGACCCCGGCGGGATATTTTCCGCCAATACTTCGTTGCGGCGGCTTGCCGTACACAAAGTACGCCTGCGCCGCCGCGCCAGCGCGTAGCGCTGTCATTCCGAGGAGCGAAGCGACGTGGGAATCCGTTCCCCCGCCCACCCCTCGTCTTGCCGAAAAATCTCTCCGCCGTGGCGCGCACAGGGGGGAGTGGTGCCCACATTATACCGTAGGGGACGATGCCCGCATCGTCCTGCCCCCTCTGTAGGGCGCGGGGTGACCACACCCCGCCGCCCCGCCAGCGCGTAGCGCTGTCATTCCGAGCCAGTGACCGATGTCACTGGCGTGGGAATCCGTTCCCTACGTCTATTTCTCCGTCAAATCCCCCAAAACCACCCAACTGAATTTGTCCAAAACAGAGAAAACCAAGAAATATTCCGAAAATCCGTGCACACCCCCAACTTTGGTGCTATAATCGACCCATCCATTAGGCAGGGCATGCCCTGCTCGCGCGTTTTAATTGGAGATTAAAACGACCCTGCCCTATGGAAATTTCACCTGAAAAAGGGGTAGAGAAAATGAAGAAGTTATTGGCAATGCTCCTGACGCTGGTCATGGCACTTAGCGTCACCACCCTCTCCTGGGCGGATGTAACGAGTGAAAAGGCTTTCCCCGAGGGCGGCGAAGATGGCCAGGTGGTCTACTGGTCTGTCGGCGAGGGCGAAAATGAGCAGCACGGATTCACCACTACGTTGGCCGCTGCACTGACTGCTGCTTACAAAGCCAACAAGGGTGCCATCACCATTATCTGCAAGCCTGGCGCTGATGTGGGTACTATGACCCACGGCCACGTGGCAGACGACCTGACCATCTACGGCAATGGTGCGTACATATCTGACGGCGAGTGCGATTTGGAGGTCGATACGTATACGTATAGCCGCGAGACCGGCACACAGGTAAATGGGGGTGTGTATCTGGACAAGAATATTACCATCACCGCCTATGACCTGTACAACCTCGGTGTATGGGGTGAGCGCCACACGGAATATACTGTTAATGTGAATCTGAACAACTGCGACGGCAAGGCCATCGAGGGCAAGGAAAATGTGCAGCGTGTGTATATCAGCGGCACCGCCGGGGTGAACAACATTACTCTGACTGGCTGCGATTTCCTTACTGGGAAGACTGCGGTATACTCCAATGCTGATGGCGCGGTGAAGGTCACTGGCTGCAGCTTTACCGGTTCTGCTGTACCGCTCAACATCAACCACAAGACCGAGGGTGCCATGACTGTTGAAGTGACCAACTGCAGTTTCAAAGAATGCGGCAACGACGGTGATTGGAAATCCTTTGCTGCGCCCGCTCGCTTTGTGCAGAGCAATGGCAACGGCACCATGACTGTGAAGATCGACAACGCGACCTTTACTGATACCAAGGGCGCTAACGGCGACATTCTGCTGGGCGATGGCCGTACTGGCCAGGGTTCCCACAATGGAAACATCACCATCGAAGCGAAGGACACCGCGGCTGAACTGCAGGCGCAGGAACCCGGCTATTACACCAGCAATGGCGGGGCAGGTGACACCACCAAGGCCGCGACCAAGACCGTTACCACCGACGATGTCGTAACCGGTACCGGCGCTTCTTTCACCGTGGCCCCCGCCCGGACTGAGACCCCGCCCCGCTACTACTACAACTCCACCACCACTACCGACACCAAGAAGGACGACGGCAAGTCCAGCCCCAAGACCTTTGATGCGGGCGTGGGTATCTACGCCCTGACCGCCGTTCTCTCCGTCACCGGCATGGCCTGCGTGGGCAAGAAGAAGTTTTAACGCTTTACGGATCGGTGCCACCCCACGCCGATAAACAACGAACACCCCCGGCCTCCGCCGGGGGTGTTCCTGCGCTCCGACATATTCCAGATCCTGCCTGAAAAACGACAAAAGAAAAGTTTACTTTACCCTTGACAGTTGACCATAATATGTTTAATATAGTAAAGGATCATCATCGGGGCTTAGGAGCCTTTTTGCCCCGGTTATCATCCGGCACCATATTTTGTGCCGACCCGAAACACCCATCACAACATAGGAGGAATGAACGTTGACCACAACAGGTTGGATCGTGGCGATAGCCTCGTTCGCTGTTGCGGCGGTGGTCTTTTTCCTCCTCGGCATTCGCTATCGCAAGAACGTAGCGGAAAAAGAGATCTCCAGCGCGGAGGACGAAGCCACGCGCATCATCAACGAGGCCATCAAGAGTTCTGAGAACAAAAAGAGAGAGGCACTCCTTGAAGCAAAAGAGGAGATTTTGAAAAATCGCAGCGAATACGAGAAGGAAGTCAAGGAACGCCGCGCAGAGCAGCAGAAACAGGAACGCCGCCTGCAGCAGAAAGAGGAAAATCTCGATCACAAGACCGAGATGATCGAAAAGAAGGAAGAGGCTCTGGCCCAGAAGCACGCCGCTCTGGACAAGGAGCAGGAAGAGATCAAGCTCATCAAGCGCAGCCAGACCGAGATGCTCGAGCGCATCTCCGGCTTCACCGCCGACCAGGCCAAGGAGTACCTGATCGCCCAGGTGGAGTCCGAGGTCACCCACGAAACGGCGCTGAAGATCAAGGAGATCGAGGCCCGCGCCAAGGACGAGGCCGACCAGCGCGCCCGCGAGATCGTGGCCACCGCCATCCAGCGCTGCGCCGCCGACCACGTGGCCGAGATCACCGTCAGCGTGGTGCCCCTGCCCAACGACGAGATGAAGGGCCGCATCATCGGCCGCGAGGGCCGCAACATCCGCACGCTGGAGACCCTTACCGGCGCGGATCTGATCATCGACGACACGCCGGAGGCGATCACCGTCTCCTGCTTCGAGCCGGTACGCCGCGAGGTGGCGCGCCTGGCCCTGGAAAAGCTCATTGCCGACGGCCGCATCCACCCCACCCACATCGAGGAGATGGTGGAGAAAGCCCGCCGCGAGGTGGACGGCGTCATCCGCGCCGAGGGCGAGCGCGCCGTGCTGGAGACCGGCGTCCGCGGCCTGCACCCGGAGCTGCAGAAGCTGCTGGGCAAGCTGCACTACCGCACCAGCTACGGCCAGAACGTGCTGCAGCACTCCATCGAGGTCAGCCACATCGCCGGCATGATGGCCGCGGAGCTGGGCGCCGACGTACAGGCGGCCAAGCGCGCCGGCCTGCTCCATGACATCGGCAAGGCCCTGGACCACGAGTTCGAGGGCACCCACGTGGCGCTGGGCGTGGAGTACGCCCGCAAGTACCGCGAAAAAGAGGACATCATCCACGCCATCCAGGCACACCACGGCGACGTGGAGTGCAAGACGCTGGTGGCCTGCCTGGTTCAGGCGGCGGACGCCATTTCCGCGGCCCGCCCCGGCGCCCGGCGCGAGAATCTGGAGAACTACATCAAGCGCCTGGAGAAGCTGGAGGAGATCACCGGCAGCTATCCCGGCGTGGAGAAGAGCTACGCCATCCAGGCCGGCCGCGAGGTCCGCGTCATGGTCAAGCCCGAGCAGGTCAGCGAGGACGAAATGGTCATCCTGGCCCGCGAGCTGGCCAAGCGCATCGAGAGCGAGCTGGAGTATCCCGGCCAGATCAAGGTCCACGTTCTGCGCGAGACCAAGGTCGTGGAGTACGCGAAATAAAAATTTAATCTCTGCAAGGGCCGCTTCGGATTGCGAAGCGGCCTTTCTTTTGCTATAATGGCGCCAGTGGAAACAGGAAACCCGTATACGCCCCTTATGGAGGAACACCCATGAAACGTTTTGTACTGCTGTTGCTGCTGCTGGCCATGCTGCTCAGCCTGACCGGCTGCTTCACCACCGGGGACACCACGCCCCCGGATACCCAGGACGACACCACTCCCCCGGAGGAACAGCACCTCACCGCCGACGTGCCTGAAACGGAGGTCTGGACCCGCCGCAGCGCCGCGGTGTGGAGCGGCAGCCCGGAGGGCGTCACCGTCAGCGCCGATTTCGAGCGCATCAGCGGCGCGGCGGCCAACGGCATGACCGTGGGACAGGAGCTGCTGCTGCTGGACTTCATGGACTGCTACTACCAGTCCGTCGGCGGGCTGCAGGTCATCGACCCCGCCGTGCTGTTCACCGACGCGGACGAGGTAGCCTATCACAAGACCATCTGGCACGACCTGTGCGTCATCCGTCGCCTGTCGCCTATCGACCTGACCATGACCTCCTACAGCTATGCCCTCCGCTGCGTGTCCATCACCCCGTCGGAGGAGACCGAGGGCGATGTGGACATGGTGCTCCGCGAGAGCAACGTGGTCTACTTCGCGGGCCTGGACGGCATCCCCTCCGAGCAGTTCGGCATCAAGCACACCTTCACCCTCCGCGGCGAGGGCGACAGCTGGCGCATCGTGAAGCACTGGTCGGACGACAACGCCTACTACAGCGCTGATTACGACCGCGAGACCGGGCAGGACACCAATTTCCCCGCCATTACCGACTACATAGAGGCCCGGCGTCAGCTGCTCCGTGAAGCCCTGCCCGCCGTTACCGCCGACCATCCCTACGACCGCCAGGCTGCCCGGGAGTATATGCTCTCCTGGGTGGGTAAGCGCAGCCCGTCCTTCATGGCCTATGACGATCTGGGCGGCAACTGCATGAACTTCGGCTCCCAGGTGCTGCTGGCCGGCGGTATCCCCATGGACGAGTCCGGCGGCTACGAGACCGGCTGGTACTGGTACAGCGCCAACAGCACCACCCTGCCCTGGGTGAACGTGGGCTGGTTCCTGGACTACGCCGCCCTGCCCCGCGAGCACGGCCTGGTGGCCGTGGTGGGCGCGCCCTATTTCTCCGGCGAGCCCGGCGACATCATCACCATGGGCGTGGAGGAGCCCGCCAACCACACCACCGTCATTCTGGATACCATACAGGACGCCGACGGCAATGTGGTGGACTATCTGCTGTGCTCCAACACGGCGGATCTGCGCAATTTCCCCGCGTCCGCGTACTATTACACCAACCGCCAGCTGACGAAGATCATCGGCTGGAACGACTGATAAGGAGGCGTATCCCGTGGAATACAGAGTTCTTTCCCTGGGCGATGTGGCCAGCGAGACCGGCCTGCAGCTGCTGGAAAAGCGGCTCCGGGGCTTCAAAAAGGAGCGCGGCATCCACTTCACCGTGGTCAACGGCGAGAACATCTCCGGCAGCGGCCTGACCCGCCAGCAGGCGGAGGCCCTGTTTGCCGCCGGGGCCGACGTGGTCACCCTGGGCAACCACACCTTCGGCAAGCCCCAGATCGCCTCCTACCTGGACGAGGAGCGCTGCATCCTCCGCCCGGCCAACTTCACCGGCCGCGCCCCCGGCCACGGCTATCAGCTGGTGGACTGCGGTGCCTTCTCCGTGGCGGTGCTGGTGCTCATCGGCCGCTGCGACCTGGACTTCAACGCCGAGAATCCCTTCACCACCGCCGACAAGCTGCTGAAGGCGCAGGCGGCGGACAGGCCCACCTTCACCCTGGTGGAGTTCCACGCCGGTGCCACCAGCGAAAAGCTGGCACTGGCTTACTACCTGGATGGCCGGGTCTCCGCTCTCTGGGGCACCCACACCCACGTGCCCACCGCCGATATGCAGGTGTTCCCCAAGGGCACCGGCTACGTCACCGACCTGGGCATGACCGGCCCCATCCGCTCCGTGCTGGGCATCCGCCCGGAGCAGTCCGTGGAGTTCTTCCTGGGCGGCCTGCCGGGACGCTACCAGGCGGCGGAGGGCCCCTGCTCCGCCCAGGGCTGCATCTTCACCCTGGACAGCGATACCGGCCTCTGCACCGCCGTGGAGCGCATCGAGATCAAGTAAATACACATGCGCGCCGCTCGCGGCGCGCAGGAAAGAAGGATACATTATGTCTGTTGAAAAAGTGAGAGAATACCTGACCCCCTACGGCGTCGCCGACCGTATGCGCGAATTTGAGGTCTCCAGCGCCACGGTGGAGCTGGCGGCCCTGGCCGTGGGCGTGGAGGGCGCCCGTATCGCCAAGACCCTCAGCTTCAAGGTGGGGGAGGACCCCATCCTCATCGTGGCCGCCGGCGACGCCAAGGTGGACAATAGCAAGTACAAGCACTTTTTCGGCGCCAAGGCCAAGATGCTCACCGCCGAGGAGGCCGTGGAGCGCATCGGCCACGCCGTGGGCGGCGTGTGTCCCTTCGCCCTGCCCGACGATGTCCGGACGTATCTGGACGTGTCCCTGCGGCGGTTCGACACCGTGTTCCCCGCTGTGGGCAGCGCCGCCAGCGCCATCGAGCTCACCTGTGAGGAGCTGGAGCGCTGCTGCGGCAGCAATTTCGTCCAGTGGGTGGACGTGTGCAAGGGCTGGCAGAGCGAGGAAGCGTAAATGGTACGTATTCTGCACGCGGGCGACTTCCATCTGGACAGTGCCTTCGGCGCCCTGACGCCGGAGCAGGCGCGGCAGCGCCGTATGGAGAGCCGCCGTATCCCCGAGCGCCTGGTGGACTGGGCCAACGACCGCGGCGTGCAGCTCCTGCTGCTCTCCGGCGACCTGTTCGACAGCGAGGCCCTGTACGGCGACACCGCGCCCCTGCTGGCGCAGGCGCTGGAGCGCTTCCGCGGCCAGGCGGTCATCGCCCCCGGCAACCACGACCCCTATACGCCGGACGGCCCCTATGCCCGCACGGCCTGGAGCGGCAATGTCCACATCTTTACAGCGGACGCCCTGCAGACCTTTACGTTCCCTGAGCTGGGCTGCACCGTCCACGGCGCCGCCTTTACAGGGACAGAGTGCCCGGCGGACACCGTCCTCGCCGGCTTCACCGCCCCCCGGGACGGCCTTGTGCACATCGGCCTTCTCCACGGTGATGTCACCGCCTCCGACAGCCGCTACCGCCCCCTGCGCACCGCGTCCATCGCCGCCAGCGGCCTGGACTACCTGGCGCTGGGGCACGTCCACGCCTGCGCCGGCGTGCAGCAGGCGGGCGCGGTGCCCTACGCCTATTGCGGCTGCATCGAGGGCCGCGGCTTCGACGAGCTGGGCGACCGGGGCTTCCTGTACGGCGAGATAGGGCAGGGCACTGCCGACGTGCGCTTCGTGCCCTTTGCCCGCCGCCGCTACCGCATCGTGGACGCGGACATCACCGACGGCGACCCCCTCGCCGCGCTGGAGCGCCTCCTGCCCCACGACACCGCCGACGACATCTACCGCATCCGCCTCACCGGCACTCCGGCGGAGCCGCCCCGGCTGCCCCCGCTGCAGGACGCCCTGGCGGAGCGCTTCTTCGCACTGCAGCTGCGGGACGAGACCACCGTCCGCCGCGACCTGTGGGACAAATGCGGCGAGGACACCCTCCGCGGCCTGTTCCTGCAGGAGCTGCGCCGCCAGTATGACGCCGCCGCGGACGACGATACCCGCCGCCGCATCGAGCAGGCCGTCCGCTTCGGCACGGCGGCCATGGACAACCGGGAGGTATGAGCGTGAAGAATATCCTGATGATAGGCACCGGCGGCACCATTGCCAGCGAGATGACACCCTCCGGCCTGACCCCCGAGCTGAACAGCACGCAGCTGCTGTCCTTCGTCCCCCGCATCGGCGAGCTGTGCCGCGTGGACTGCATCCAGCTGTACAGTCTGGACAGCACCAACATCCGCCCCGCCCACTGGCTGGGCACGGCCCGCGCCGTGCAGGAGAACTACGACCGCTACGACGGCTTCGTCATCTCCCACGGCACCGACACCATGGCCTATACCGCCGCCGCCCTCAGCTATCTCATTCAGGGCAGTCCCAAGCCCATCGTCCTCACCGGCGCCCAGAAGCCTATATGGTTCGACGGCACCGACTCCAAGCGCAATCTGACGGATGCCTTCCTCTACGCCTGCCGCGGCTGCGGCGGCGTCCAGATCGTCTTCAACGGCAAGGTCATCCTGGGCACCCGCGCCCGCAAGACCTGCTCCAAGAGCTTCCAGGCGTTTTCCAGCGTCAACTACCCCGACCTGGCCGTGGTGCAGGACGAGCACCTGCTGCAGTATATGCGCTGCGCCTGCTACCCCCGCCCGGTGTTCTACGATACGCTGGACGACAACGTGGGGCTGCTGAAGCTGATCCCCGGCACGCCTTCGGCGGTGCTGGAATTTATGCTGGAGCGGTTCGACGGACTGGTCATCGAGTCCTTCGGCGTGGGCGGCCTGCCGGAGTACGAGGGCGACGACAGCTATTACGACATCATCCGCCGCGGCGTGGAGCGTGGCAAGCTGGTGGTCATGACCACCCAGGTGCCCAACGAGGGCAGCAACCTGGCGGTCTACCACGTGGGCGGCCGCCTGAAAAGCACCCTCCGCCTGCTGGAGGCCTACGACATGACCACCGAGGCCGCCGTGGCCAAGCTTATGTGGATCATGGGCCAGACCCGCGATTTCGACCAGGCGGAAAAGCTGTTCTACCAGCCCGTGGCCCGCGACATCCTCTACGAGAACTGAAAAGAAAAAGGCACCCTCTTACGAGGGTGCCTTTCGTCGTTTATCAGCCTCTCTGCGCCAGATAGCACTGCAGCGCACCGTACAGGTTGGCGTCGTTCCGGAACCGGCAGACCGTCACCTCTGCGTGGGGCACCGGGTACGGGCACGCGCCGTACAGCTCCTCCAGCTGCTCCCGGATGGCCTCCACCAGTTCCGGCCGCGCGCTGATGCCGCCGCCGATGGCGAAGCGTTCCGGGTCCAGGATATTCTGTATGTTGAATATCTGCACCGCCACCTCCCGGGCGTAGTCCCGCAGCGCCGCCGCGGCGTCCGCGTCCCCGCCGTCCAGGGCGGCGAACACCTGCACGCCGTCCACGTTCTCCGCGTTCAGGCCCTTCCGCTGCGCGTACATGGCGCACAGCCCGGAGGCGCCGCACCGGTTGCCCCATACGTTCTCCGGCACGGGATGCCCGTCCCGCACGGTGTTGATATAGCTGACCTCCCCGGCGGAAAAATGCTTCCCCCGGTGCAGTCTGTGTCCCTTGATGAACGCGCCGCCGATCATGGTGCCCAGCACGATGACAAAGCCGTCCTCCACGTCCCGCAGAGCCCCCAGCCGCGCCTCCGCCATGGCGGCGCATTTGGCGTCATTCTCCATGCACACGGGCACGGGGCACTTCTCCTGCAGCGCTCTGCGCAGATGGAACCCGTCGTTGTACCGCAGCGCGCCGCCCATGGCGCAATACCCGTTCTCCGTGTCGATGATGCCGGGCATGGCGATGGCGATGCCCTCGGCCTCCGGCGTGTCGGCGTACAGCGCCGCCAGCGCGTCGATCAGCGCCGCCCGCCCCGTCTGGGGCGTGGGCACGCTGCCCCGCCGCAGAATGTCCGCATCCTCCGTCATCACCGCGTATTTGATGGCCGTTCCGCCGATGTCGATGGTCAGTATGGCCATGTCAGCAGTCCTTCATGGTCACGCCCTCACCGGCCAGACCCGCGAAGTCCGCCGCGAAGGCCCCGATGGCCGCGTCGATGGCCGCATTTTTCACGAAGCCCTCTATCACGTCGCAGGACACGGTGCACGCCCCCACGCCGTACTTGCACAGCTCCAGCACCTGCTGGCTGTTCTTAAAGCTGGCGGCCAGCACGCTGCAGGGTATGCCGTTTTTTGTGAAGATGTCGTGTATCTCCTTGGCCACCTGCACGCCGTTATAGCCCATGTTGTCGATGCGGTTGATATAGGGCGCCGCGTACTGCGCGCCGCACATCCCCGCCAGATACGCCTGCATGGGCGTATAGATGGCGGTGGCGGTCAGCCGTATGCCCTCCTTGTGCAGCACCTTCATGGCCTTGAAGCCCTCCGCCACGGAGGGGACCTTAACATAGGTGCCCCGGCCCAGCTCCGACACGATGCGGTGGGCGTCCTCCACCATGCCCGCCGCGTCAGCGGCGATGACCTGCACGTGCAGCTCCGCCTCCTGCCCGATGATACCCCGTATCTCGTGCAGCACCTCAAAGGGCTTGCGGCCGCTCTTGGCCAGGATACTGGGGTTGGTGGTCACGCCCGCGCAGGGATAGGTGTCCCACACCCGGCGGATGGCCTCCACATTTGCGTCGTCGATGATGAGTTTCATGGCAGCAGCCCCTTTCGTATATCCCGCCGGTCGCCCCGGCCTTTGTTTCTGTCCCCATGATAATCGGTTTGGCACAGCCTGTCAATGCTTTTCGGAAAAAATATATTTATGTTTCATTCGTAAATTTGCATTTACTTTTCGCCCCATCCGTGCTATGCTGAAGAAAAACACCATGCCGTCCCGCGGGAGGGCAGGGAGGAGGTGTCCCATGTCCGTAAGCGGCGTCGTATTCAATATCCAGAAGTTCAGCGTCAATGACGGCCCCGGCATCCGCACGGTGGTGTTCCTGAAGGGCTGTCCCCTCCGCTGCCGCTGGTGCGCCAATCCGGAGAGCCAGTCGGCGCGGGTACAGATACTGTGGGACGGGGAGAAGTGCCTGCGCTGCGGCCACTGTGTGTCCCTCTGTCCCCACGGCGCGCTGCGGACGGAGGATGGCGCCGTCCGCCCCGTACCGGAGAACTGCGCCGGCTGCCTGCGCTGCGTGGGGGAGTGCCCCGGCCGCGCCCTGCAGGCCGAGGGTGAGCAGAAGACCGTGGAGGAGGTCGTCCGCGTCTGCATGCAGGATATGCCCTTCTATGAGGAGAGCGGCGGCGGTGTCACCCTCTCCGGGGGCGAGGCCCTCATGCAGCCGGAGTTCTCCATAGCCCTGCTGCGGGTGCTCCGTGAGCGCGGCGTCCACACCGCTGTGGAGACCACCGGCTACGCCTCCCCGGAGGTGTTCCGCGCCGTGGCGGAGCAGGTCGACCTGCTGCTGTTCGACATCAAGCACTGGGACGGTGAGCGGCACCGGCAGGGCACCGGCGTTACCAACGAGCTGCCCCTGGCCAACATGAAGCTGGCCATCCGCATGGGGAAGGACGTGCTGCCCCGCCTGCCGGTGATACCCGGCTTCAACGACAGTCTGGAGGATGTCAAGGGCTTTGCCCTGCGTCTGCATGAGGTGGGCGCATCCCGTGTACAGCTGCTGCCCTTCCACCAGTTCGGCCAGCGGAAGTACGAGATGCTGGGCCGCCCCTACGAGCTGTCCCACGTGGCGCAGCTCCACCCGGAGGACCTGGAGGACTACCGCCATGCCTTCCTGGCGGAGGGCATCGACGCCTTCTTTTAAGAAACAACAGCCTGACGGCCGCGCGAGGGCCGTCAGGCTGTTGTTTGTCCTTATTCCGCCACGATGAGCTCCGCGCCCTCGGCGCGCAGCGCCGCCGCGGCCTCCGCCGGTATGCGGCCGTCGGTGATGACCGCCATTTTCCGCCCCGGCAGGTGCAGGGGCACCGTGCCGTGGGAGGCGAACTTCTCGCTCTCCGTCACCACCACCACTCTGTCGCAGCGCTCGGCCATGTCCCGCACCGCCTGCGCCCGCAGCTGGTCCTTGTTGGTGAAGCCCGTCCGCGGGCTGTACCCGTCCGTTCCCACGAACAGCAGCCCCACGTTGTAGTTCTCCGCGCCCGCGCGCACCATGGGGCCCACCAGACACTGTGAGTCGTGCTGGTATATGCCCCCCAGCAGCACGATCTGAAAGTCCGCCTTCCCCCGGATGTATCCCGCGATGAAGGCGCTGTTGGTGACGATGGTCAGGTTTCTCCGGCTCTCCGCCAGCGCCGCTGCCAGCAGCGCGCAGCAGCTGCCGCTCTCTATCATCACCGTGTCGCCGTCGGCCACCATGTCGGCGGCCCGCCGGGCGATCTTCTTCTTCTCCTCATAGTGGTACGCCAGCCGCCCGCTGATGTCGTCGGCGCTGTTCAGCACGGCGAAGCCGTGCTCCCGGGTCACCAGCCCTCCGGCGGACAGCTGGTCCAGGTCCTTCCGTATGGTCACCTGCGACACCCCCAGCTCCGCCGACAGTGCCGCCACCTCCACGCGTCCCCGCTGTGTCAGTATCGCCAGTATCTCGTTGGTCCTTTTCTTTCCTGCCATATCGTTTCTCCGTCCCTGCGGTATAGTTCTTACCCTAAAAATACCACCCCTACCCCCAAAAGTCAATCCAAACCGCTTACGAATGAAATTTCTTTCCCGCTTTTTGAAACACCTTATTGACACAGACCCAAAAGATGCTATGATAGTCATAACGAAAGAAACAAATACACATTACGTTTGAAACATATCAGGAGGCGGCTATGGAAAACACCAAGCACTTCGGCGCACTGACGCCCCGCATGCAGGCCTTCCGCGAGGAGGTCCTGGACGAGAAGCCCTACATCGACGCGGAGCGCGCCGTTCTGGCCACAGAGGCCTACCAGGCGCACCGCGACCAGCCCAGCGTCATGAAGCGCGCGCTGATGCTGGAGAACATCCTGGACAAAATGACCATCTACATCGAGGACAAGTCCCTGCTGGCGGGCAACCAGGCTACCAAGAACTGCAATGCCCCCATCTTCCCCGAGTACACCCTGGAGTTCGTCATGGACGAGCTGGACACATTTGAAAAGCGCGACGGCGACGTGTTCTACATCACCGAGGACACCAAGCGCCAGCTCCGCGCCATCGCCCCCTTCTGGGAGAACAACAACCTCCGCGCCCGCGGCCGCGCCCTGCTGCCCGACGAGGTCAGCGTGTTCATGGAGACCGGCGTTTTCGGCATGGAGGGCAAGCTCAACGCCGGCGACGCCCACCTGGCGGTGAACTACCGCCGCATACTGTCCGAGGGCCTGTCCGGCTACGAGCGCCGCACCCGCGAGGCCAAGGCCGCCCTGGATCTGGCCGACCCCGATTCCATCGACAAATACGTGTTCTACAAAGCGGTGCTCATCGTCATCGACGCCGTCCGCCGCTTCGCCCTGCGCTACTCCGCCCTGGCGAAGCAGCTGGCGGACACCACGGCCGACCCAGCCCGCCGCGCCGAGCTGCTGGAGCTGTCCGACACCTGCGCCCGCGTGCCCTATCAGCCCGCCCGGACCTTCCGCCAGGCGGTGCAGTCCGTGTGGTTCATCCAGCTGATACTCCAGATCGAGTCCAACGGCCACAGCCTGTCCTACGGCCGCTTTGACCAGTACATGTACCCCTACTACCGGGCCGACATCGACAGCGGCCGCATCACCCGCGACGATGCCCTGGAGCTGCTGACCTGCCTGTGGATAAAGACCCTCACCGTCAACAAGGTGCGCTCCCAGGCCCACACCTTCTCCAGTGCCGGCAGCCCCATGTATCAGAACGTCACCATCGGCGGCCAGACCCCGGACAAGCGCGACGCCGTCAACGACCTGTCCTTCCTGGTGCTCCGGTCCGTGGCCCAGACCCGCCTGACCCAGCCCAACCTGACCGTCCGCTACCACCACGGCCTCAACAAGCAGTTCTACGACGAGTGCATCGAGGTCATGAAGCTGGGCTTCGGCATGCCCGCCCTGAACAACGACGAGGTCATCATCCCCTCCTTTATCCACTGGGGCGTCAAAGAGGAGGACGCCTACGACTACAGCGCCATCGGCTGTGTGGAGACCGCCGTCCCCGGCAAGTGGGGCTACCGCTGCACCGGTATGTCCTACGTCAACTTCCCCCGCGTGCTGCTGTGTGCCATGAACAACGGCGTGGACATGACCACCGGCAAGCGCTTCGCCCAGGGTTACGGCTATTTCACCGACTGGACCGGCTACGACCAGCTGATGGACGCCTGGGACAAGACCCTCCGCGAGATCACCCGCTACAGCGTCATCGTGGAAAACGCCATCGACAAGGCCTCCGAGCGCGACGTGCCCGATGTCCTCTGCTCCGCCCTCACCGACGACTGCATCGCCCGGGGCAAGACCATCAAGGAGGGCGGCGCCGTCTACGACTTCATCTCCGGCCTGCAGGTGGGCATCGCCAACATGGCCGACTCCCTCTCCGCCATCAAGAAGCTGGTCTACGACGAGAAGAAGCTCACCCCCCAGCAGCTGTGGGACGCCCTCTGCGACGACTTCACCTCTCCCGAGAGCCGCCGTATCCAGGATATGCTCCTCAACGACGCCCCCAAGTACGGCAACGACGACGACAGCGTGGATATGCTGGTGGTGGCCGCCTACGACTCCTACCTGGACGAGATACGTAAGTACCCCAACACCCGCTTCGGCCGAGGCCCCATCGGCGGCATCCGCTACGGCGGCACCTCCTCCATCAGCGCCAACGTGGGGCAGGGCATGGGCACCATGGCCACCCCCGACGGCCGCAAGGCCCACGAGCCCCTGGCCGAGGGCTGCAGCCCCGCCCACGGCGCCGACCGCAGCGGCCCCACCGCCGTGTTCAAGTCCGTGGCCAAACTGCCCACCGAGCAGATCACAGGCGGCGTCCTGCTGAATCAGAAGATGACCCCCTCCATGCTGGCCTCCGAGCAGAACAAGCAGAAGCTGGAGCTGCTGATCTCCGCCTTCTTCAACCGCCTCCACGGCTACCACGTCCAGTACAACATAGTCTCCCGCGAAACGCTGCTGGACGCCCAGCAGCACCCGGAGAACTACAAGGACCTCATCGTCCGCGTGGCGGGCTACAGCGCCTTCTTCAACGTCCTCTCCAAGGCCACCCAGGACGACATCATCGGCAGAACGGAGCAGACCCTCTGATTTCTCGCGCCCGTATGGCACGATGCCCGCATCGTCCCGCCACCGCCCCCCGCTGTCATTCCGAGGAGTGAAGCGACGTGGGAATCCGTATTCCCCTCGTCAGATTCCCCAAAACCACCCATCTTGATTTGTCCAAAACAGAGAAAACCAAGAAATATTCCGAAAATCCGTGCACGCCCCCGCTTTTGGTGCTATAATCGACCCATCCATTAGGCAGGGCATGCCCTGCTCGCGCGTTTTAATTGGAGATTAAAACGACCCTGCCCTATGGAAATTTCACCTGAAAAAGGGGTAGAGTAATGAAAAAGTTTTTAGCAATGATCCTGGCGCTGGCCTTAGCTCTCAGCGTCACCACCCTCTCCTGGGCGGACACGCCCGCTGAAATGGACTTGAATGCGTTCATCAATGCGGTCGTGGCAGCAAACTATAACTACGATGGCAACGGTGTCACGGTGAAAATGTCCCCGGTAAGTGGTTGCCTAGGTAACAATTGTTCTCAGACACATGAGGGCGAGCATGATACTGTTAGGACAAACGAGAATGTACCGGAAAAGGTCAATAGTGACTTGGCGCAGTTTATCGTGTTTTCCGGTTCAGACAAAGCGGTGACTATCAAGAATGTAAAGTTCGTTTACGAAGCGAAAGACTTCACTCTTTGGGGAAATACCAACTTTAAGGGCGAATTCAAAGCAGATGTGGTAAAGAGCGGGCAGCTTTATCTGGAGAGCTCCGGGGATGTGAACTTTACGGGTTGCACCTTTGACCGTGTTGTGCTTACATCGTGGAAGTGCACCGGCACCAGCACTGTGACCAATTGTGAGTTCTATAATGTCTATAACTCCTATGCGATCAAGGACATCCGCGGCGCCAATATCAATGTCACCGGCTGTACGATCAAGGACTGCGGCGGCGGTATCATGGTCAGTCAGACCTCTGCGGACACAACGGTGCAGACTGTCAATATTTCCAACAACGCATTTGAGATTGTTGACTCGGAAAGTACAGCGGCGTCCGGTAAGGCGGGTACCCGCGGACTGATTCAGCTTGCAAGCAGCGGCAAGTATGACACTGCTGCTATCACGCTCAACGAGAATTTTGCCGATGGTAACTGCGGCCCTGTCCTGCGTCAGCTGAACGATACTGCGGATATTTCCAAGGTGCAGGGTGACCTGAGCGGGCTGCTGGATGGAGAAGGCAAACTGACGACTACCGGTGATACGAGTGACGGAAACAAGCAGAAAGTTAATAATATCGCTGTCCACACCGTTCGTTTCAACATGAACGGTCATGACGATGATTTCTACAAGCAGATTGCTGATGGTACGACCATCACTCTGTTTGCGCCTAACAGCGGCAACAGCAATATCGTTTTCAAGAACTGGACGGCAAACGGCCAGACCTATAATGCCGATGATACTTACGAAGTGAAGGGCAATGTGGAGTTTACCGCTGTGTGGCAGGATAACACCCCCGCGCCCCGCTACTACTACAACTCCACGACTACCACGGACACCAAGGCCGACGGCACCAAGGGTTCCCCCAAGACCTTCGACGCGGGCATGGGCATCTACGCCCTGACCGCCGTCCTCAGCGTCACCGGCATGGCCTACATGGGCAAGAAAAAGTTCTAACGCGCTCCCCACGGCGGCGCCGCCCCATCACCGGGTCGGCGACCCCCAAGCCGCCGTTGGATATAAAAAAGAGACAGGCTCCGCCTGTCTCTTTTTCACGCCCCATTTCGCGGCGCCAGCCGCACCTACCTTTTGCGGCGCCCCGCGCCGCAAAAGGCGCAATTTGATAATTGCCTATCCTCCGGAGGGGTGATTCGAAAGAGGGGAGGCGTGCACGCCTCCCCTTTTTCGCCGTTTCAAGGATGGGGGTTCTTCAAGGGGGAAGGGAAATACGGAATCCCTTCCCCCTTGAACAGCGTTCTTTGGTAACTTTCTTTCGCTGTTGAAAGAAAGTTACTCGCCGAAGGCCATCGTCCCCGCAGGCGCGAAACCCTCCCCCGCAAACAAAAAGAAAACCCTCTCTCAGCTATTGTGCTTATTGATAGCCCTCCTGTACAACAGCCGCGCCAGCTTCTTCCGGTCAAAGGGTATCAGCGGATACAGGTACCCCTTGCCCACCAGCGGCTTCGTGCTGACGATCAGCGCCAGCGTCAGCGCGATACCGATGGCGAAGCCCCACCAGTCCCACAGCCATATAAGGATGAGCAGCACCATCCTGCACAGCTTCGTGGCGTACCCCATCTCATAGCTGTGCTGCGCATAGTTGGCCACGGCCACGAAGGCCATATACACCAGCACCTCCGGCACCAGCCACCGCGCCTGCACCGCGAAATCCCCCAGTATCAGCGCCCCCAGCATGCTGAACGAGTTGCTCAGTACGTCCGGCGTGTTCAGCGACGCGATCTTCAGCACGTCTATGATAAGCTCCACCAGCAGCAATTGAATGATGAGCGGCACATAGTATTCATCCTGCACCAGCAGGAAGTGCAGGCTCTCGTGCAGCTTGTCCGGGTTCTTCACCAGCAGGTACCACAGCGGCGTGATGAACATGGTCAGCAGCAGCACCACCGTTCGGATGACCTGCAGATACGTCCCGATAAGCGGCGGGAAGTAATAGTCGTTGATCTCCTCGTTGAACCGCAGCAGCGTGGTGGGCAGCAGCAGCGCCGACGGCGAGTTGTCCACCAGCATCACCACATCCCCCTCCATGATGCACGCCGTGGCGACATCCGGCCGCTCAGTAAAGCGGATTTTCGGAAACGGATTCCAGAATTGCCGGGGCGCCATGGCCTCCACGATGGACTCCTGGCTCATGGCGATGGACCCCACCTGTATATGCGCCAGCCGCTCCCGCAGCTCCTCCAGAAGCCCCTCGTCCGCCTCGCCCTCCATGTAGCACAGCACCACGTCCGTACCCGACCGCTCCGGCAGCTGTATCCGCTCCAGCCGCAGGTGCATGTCCCGCACCCGCCGCCGCAGCAGTGCCGCGTTCTGCATCACGTTTTCCACGAAGCCGTCGTGGCTGCCCCGCAGTACCCGGCTGGTGTCCGGCTCCTCCACCGACCGGGTGGGGAACTGCTTTACGTCCATGAGTATGCCCCCGGCGTACCCGTCCAGCACCACCAGCGTCTTTCCCGCGAATACCCCCATCACGGCCTTGTCCCTGTCGTACTCCACCGCCGCGTCGCAGACGGACACATACCGCCGGCAGAAGCTCTCTGCGTCCGGCGCGTCCCGCAGGTCGCCAAGCCCCTGCCAGGCGGCGATGACCCGCTCCAGTATGTCCTCCTGCGCGTACCCGTTCACCACCCACAGCCGCGCCGCCCGTCCGCCGATGGCCAGGTCCCGCCCCGTCATGTCGAAGCATTTCCCCACGCCCAGCGCCTCGTCCAGCGCCGCTGTCCGCGCCGCGAATCCATCCGTTGCCATACCAAGCCCTCCTGATGCCTTTTTCCGCTATTCTCCCCCGCGCCGGTGATTTTATGTACAAGCCCCGCATACCATGTACAAAAAGGAGGTGACGCCCATGCGCAAAAGCGCAGCCGCCGGCTGGCTGCTGACGGCGCTGCTGTTCGGCGCCGCGTATCTGACCGCCCTGACGCCCTCGGCAGAGCCCGCCCCGTCCCCATCCAGCGATCCCGCCCCCGTCCTGCACCACGACGCCGACACCCCCCTCGCCATCCTGGACGGCGATACGCTGCAGACCATGACCCTGGCCGACTACCTGGCCGGCGTGGTGCGCGGCGAGATGCCCGCCGCCTTCCACCCGGAGGCCCTGAAGGCCCAGGCCGCCGCCGAGCGTAGCTACGTCTGCTGCCAACTCTCCCACGGCCGCAAGGACGCCCACCCGGACGCCGACTTCTGCACCGACCACACCTGCTGCTCCGCCTTCCTCTCGGAGTCCGCCGCCCGCGAAAAGTGGGGCGCCGACTTCGCCGCCTGGAACGACCGCGTCCTGCAGGCGGTCTCCGCCACCG
This sequence comes from uncultured Oscillospiraceae bacterium, assembly GCA_934590325.1. GTDB lineage: Bacteria > Bacillota > Clostridia > Oscillospirales > Oscillospiraceae > Vescimonas. The sequence goes on along the minus strand of CAKTOW010000001.1, from coordinate 99,796 downwards.
ATGGCCTGGTGGCCCTCTACGACGGCCAGCCCATCCTGGCGGTGTTCCACTCGTCCTCCTCCGGCCGCACCGCCTCCGCCGGCGATGTCTGGAGCGGCGACCTGCCCTACCTCACCAGCGTCGCCAGCCCGGAGGGCGAGGACACCGTCCCCAACTACTACAGCACCGTCACCTTCACCACCGCCGAGGCCAAGGCCCTGCTCCTCGCCGCCCACCCCGACTTGCCCCTCACCGGTACCCCGGATACCTGGTTCGGTGCCGTCACGGAGAACGGTTCCGGCCGGGTGGAGACCGTTTCCGTCTGCGGCACGGACCTGGAGGGCACCGACCTTCGCAGCATATTCTCCCTCCGCTCCGCCTGCTTCACCCTGACGGCGGACGAGACCTCCGTCACCTTCCGGGTCACCGGCTACGGCCACGGCGTGGGTATGAGCCAGTACGGCGCCGACCGTCTGGCCCGGGAGGGCAAGACCTGGCAGGAGATACTGCAGTGGTACTACACCGGCATTACCATCGGAAATGCGTGACAACCGCCCGAAAATGTGGTATAATCTCTCGGTTATAACGTATATTTACAGTTTGTTCAGGATTTGTCCCTGCACCCCGCTGTAAGATATACCCAACGATACTGACCGGGAGGAAAGCGCCTATGGCACGCAACATTCTGGTGGTCGAGGACGACCGCAATATATCCGATCTCATCCGCATGTACCTGGAAAAAGAGGGCTTCGAAGTCCGCAGCGCCTACGACGGCGGCAAGGCCGTGGAGGAATACGACAAGCAGGCGCCGGACATGGTGCTGCTGGACATCATGCTGCCCGTTATGGACGGCTGGGCCGTCTGCGCCCACATCCGCGAAAAGGGCAAGACCCCCATCATCATGCTCACCGCCAAGAGCGACGTGGGCGACCGCATCACCGGTCTGGAGATGGGCGCCGACGACTACCTGGTCAAGCCCTTTGAGATGAAGGAGCTCATGGCGCGCATCAACGCCGTCCTCCGCCGCAGCGAGATACCCGACGACACCAAGAAGAAGCTGGTGTTCGACAAGTTGGTCATCAACCTGGACAGCTACGAGCTGCTGGTGGACGGCAAGAAGGTGGACACGCCCCCCAAAGAGCTGGAGCTGCTGTACCATCTGGCCGCCACGCCCAACCGCGTCTACACCCGCAACCAGCTGCTGGACGAGGTCTGGGGCTTCGACTACTTCGGTGACAGCCGCACCGTGGACGTCCACATCAAGCGTCTGCGCGAGAAGATCGAGAATGTCTCCGACCAGTGGGAGCTCAAGACCGTCTGGGGCGTGGGCTACAAGTTCGAAGTGAAGTAAGCCATGCGCGACAGGATCAAACGTATTACCGGCAGCCTCTACTGGCGGCAGTTCATGCTCACCGCCGGTATGGTGCTGCTGACCATGGCTCTGCTGGGCGTGTCCTTCTACGCCCTGAGCTATAACTACACCGTCTCGGAAAAGCGTCAGGAGATGCGCGACCGCGCCCTGCTGGTGGCGCAGCTGTCCGTGGACTACTTCACCGCCGGCGGCGACGCAGAGCGTGACCAGGAGGACGCCCTGCGCTCTCTGGCGGGCGTGGCCTCCCGTATGACGGACGTGGATTTCCTTATCTGCAACACCGATGGCAATGTGCTCCTGAGCACCGATGCCGACCTGGCCGGCCTGTCCGTCACCGTCCCCTCCGACATCACCCAGACGGTGCTTACCGGCGACCGGCTGTATGAAGGCCGCAGCACCGTGGGTATATATGATAAGAAGCAGTTTGTGGTGGGCGTCCCCATGACCGACGGCGAGGGCGCCACCCTGGGACTGGTGCTGGCGGTGATGAACAGCGCGGAGCTGACCCAGATGTGGCGTTCCTTCATCGCCCTGTTCTTTATGACCAGTGCCATCATCCTTGTGATGGCCTTCGTGGTCAGCTTCCTGACCTCCATGCGCCAGATACAGCCCCTCACCGAGATGGTCAAGGCCACCCGCGCCTACGCCGGCGGCGACTTTGACGTGCGTATGCAGGAGACCGGTGACTGCGGCGAGATAGGCGAGCTGGCGGCAGCGTTCAACGCCATGGCCGACTCCCTGCAGGAGACCGAGCGCCAGCGCCGCGACTTCATCGCCAATGTCTCCCACGAGCTCAAGACCCCCATGACCACCATCGCCGGCTACACTGACGGCATCCTGGACGGCACCATCCCCCCGGAGAAGGAGAAGCAGTACCTCCAGATCATCTCCGACGAGAGCCGCCGCCTCAGCCGTCTTGTCCGCCGTATGTTGGACATCTCCCAGATACAGAACAAGGAGATGAAGAAGGAGGAATTCGACCTGTGCGAATCCGCCCGCATCGCCCTTCTGTCCATGGAGAAGAAGATCACCGACCGCGGCCTGGACGTGGACGCGGAGATACCCGAGGACTCCGTCATGGTGCAGGGCGACCGCGACCTCATCACCCAGGTCATCTACAACCTGCTGGAGAACGCCGCCAAGTTCGCCACCCCCGGCTCCCAGCTGTACCTGGGCCTGACCGTCAACGGCGAGAAGTCCTTCGTCACCGTCCGCAATGTGGGCCCCACTATCCCGGCGGAGGAGATACCCCTGCTGTTCGAGCGGTTCCACAAGTCCGACAAATCCCGCAGCGAGGACAAGGACGGCTACGGTCTCGGCCTCTACATCGTCAAGACCATCCTCTCCCAGCATAAGGAGCAGATCACCGTCACCAGCGAAAACGGCGTCACCGCCTTTACCTTTACCATGCAGATGGCGCACTGAGCGCCCCAAGAGGTACAACGACTATGGAAGAAAACAGAGATGACCTGACCCCCGTTCCGCAGCCCGCCCAGCCGGAGCCTGCTCCCCAGTCGGAGCCGGACGAGGTGGTCAGCTGGTACGTCCGCCCGGACGACGGCGTGGAGGTGACGGACTGCTACGTGCAGCCCCGCCCCATGCCCGCTGCCGCCGTACCCAAACAGCCGCAGGAGAAGACCCCCCACAGCCGCAAGGGCCTGTGGATATTCCTGGTGGCCATGGCGGTGCTGGTGGGCGTGGTGCTGGGCGCTGCCATCGTTTCCGCCCTCCGCAGCGACAGCAGCGACGGGGACTATAACTACGACAGCGGCGACCATGACGCCAGCAGCATCGTGGACATCTTCGGCAATGAGAAACCCGCCATTCCCCGCGCCGACCCTGACCCCGACCTGCGCTTTTACTGCGAGAACGCCTCTGGTGACAAGCTGACCATCCAGCAGGTCTACGCCGCCGTGAACCCCGCCACTGTCCTTGTGGTGGCCGAGATGGGCGAAAAGGCCAGCATCGGCACCGGCGTCATCCTGACGGCGGACGGCTATATGGTCACCAACGCCCACGTTATCGCCGGCGGCAAGTCCGCCTTCGTGGTGCTGGCCGACGGCAGCAGCTATGACGCGGAGCTGGTGGGCTATGACAGCGGCGAGGATCTGGCCGTGCTGAAGGCCGTGGACGCCCATGACCTTCCCACCGCCCCCCTGGGCAACAGCGACGCATGCCAGGTGGGCGACACCGTCTACGCCATCGGCAATCCCCTGGGCGTGGAGCTGCGGGGCACCCTCACTGAGGGCATCATCTCCGCCATCGACCGCCAGGTGACACTGGACGGCCGCGTCATGACCCTGCTGCAGACCACCGCCGCCCTGAACAACGGCAACTCCGGCGGCCCCCTCATCAACGAGTACGGCCAGGTCGTGGGCATCAACACCATGAAGATGAGCCGCACCGCCGCGGACACCGAGTCCGCCACCGTGGAGGGCCTGGGCTTCGCCGTTCCCTCCGGCAAGGTGGCCGCCGTCATCAACGACATCGTGGCCACCGGCACCTTCCACGGCCTGCCCTCCATCGGTGTCTATGTCATGGAGACGGAGCAGCCCGACGGCACCGTCCACCCGGTGGTGGACTCCGTCAGTCCCGGCTATGGCGCCGAGGCTGCAGGCCTTCTCCCCGGCGATGTGATACTGGCCGCCGACGGCGTGCCCGTTTACGCCAATGAGGATCTCCTTGCCGCCCGCCGCACCCACATCGTGGGCGAGAACATCATCCTCACCGTGCGTCGCGGGGACCACACCTTCGAGGCGGACGTCTACCTCTACCCCATGGAGGACTGACCGGGGAGCGCCTATCCCTGCGGCGCCCTGCCGGAATATTCCCCGTGCGGACAGGTGATGTCACCGAAGGGGTCACCGAAAGTGCGTTTTTTTCACAAGGTGACCTCACCAAAGGGTTGACCGAAAGGGTAACCGTTTGCTCAAAACGGTATCAAAAAACAGGTACAGGGCGCCGCCCCTGTATCTGTTTTTTCACCATAATTCGATTACAAATTGCAATATACGTCGCGAATTATACTGCTTGTTGTCGCATTTCAGCCCTTCCTGTCCCGCCACAGCTGCCGCAGAGTGCTCCCCGCCGCCAGCAGCAGATATACCCCGAACAGCCGCCGCAGCACCTCCGTTTCCACCGCCGTCGCCGCCAGCGCGCCCGCCGCCGCAGCCGTTGTGCCCCAAGGGATAGCGGCTTTCAGCACCTCTGTTTCCAGCAGCCCGTTCCGCCTGTGCGCGGCCACGCCCATGGCCGCCGTAGGCAGGAAATACAGCAGATTCACCGCTGCCGCCTGCTCATGCGGCACGCCGAGAATGAGCGTCATAACGAGCAGCAGCAGCGTCCCGCCGCCCACGCCCCAGCTTGAGAGTATCCCCGCGCCGAACCCCGCAGCCATTGGTATCAGCCAACTTTTCACAGGATATACCTCACCCCGCCGTAGATAAGGAACGCCGCGAACAGTCCCCGCAGCCATTTCACGCTGACGCGCCGGAACAATCCTCCACCGACGATACCGCCCGCCAGCCCGCCGATAAAATACGGCACCGCCGCCATCCAGTCGAACTCCCCCCGAAAAAGGTATACCGCCCCGCTGACCGCACACAGGGGCAGTATGGCCGCCACGCACGTGGCAAAGGCCTTCTTGCCCTCCACTTTGCACCATCTGTCCAGCAGCGGCACCAGCACCATGCCGCCGCCCCCACCGAACAGCCCGTTCACCGCCCCGGCCAGCGCCCCCGAGACAGCGTATTTCACGCTGCTTTTCATGCTCTCACCCCCGTATGTACCGCCCGGAAGGGCGGGTGCGTTCAGCACTTCTGGAAGCTCTGGCAGTCGGTGCACTGGTCCATGGAGGGGCGGCTCTCGTGGGTGCCCACCTGGATGGCGGTCAGGCCGCAGTTGTCCACGTCCTTGCAGTGGTGGGCGCAGTTGGTGACGGTGCACTTGATGGAAGCGTTGGGGGTGCAGGCGCACCCGTCGTTGGTACAGGCTCTGTTCATGGTGTATTCCTCCCGTAAAAAATAGAAGTCAGGCCGAAAGCCTGACTTTATTCTTGCCCGCAAACCGGGCGCGTATTCGTATTTTATATGCCCAACAGGGCAGAGGCAAAGCTGAAATAGATCAGCAGGCTGGTGGCGTCCACGATGGTGGAGATGAACGGACTGGCCATCACCGCCGGGTCCAGCCCGACCTTTTCCGCCAGCAGCGGCAGGGAGCAGCCCACGCACTTGGCGAACACCACCACGAACAGTATGGTCAGGCACACCACCAGGCATACCAGCGGCGTCACCGCCGCGTTGCCCAGCAGCAGCCGGTCCACCAGCAGCATCTTCACGAAGTTGGCCCCGGCCAGGCACACGCCGCACAGCAGCGACACCCGCAGCTCCTTCCACAGCACCTTGAACACGTCGGAAAAATCCACCTCGTCCAGACTCAGTGCGCGGATGACCGCCACGCTGGCCTGGGTGCCGGAGTTACCGCCGGTGCCGGACAGCATGGGGATGTAGGCGTTCAGCACCAGGCAGGCCGCCAGCGCGTTTTCGTAGTGGTTCAGTATCATGCCGGTGAACGTGGCCGACAGCATCAGCACCATCAGCCACGGCAGACGTGCCTTCCACGTGGCGAACACGCCGGTGCGGAGGTACGGCTTGTCCGAGGGCAGCATAGCCGCCATCTTTTCAAAGTCCTCCGTGGTCTCCTCCTCGATGACGTCCATAGCGTCGTCAACGGTGACGATACCCACCAGCCGCTTCTCCAGATCCACGATGGGCATGGCCAGGAAGTCGTACTTGCTCAGCGCCTGGGCCACGTCCTCCTTATCGTCCGTGGTCTTGGCCCACACCACGTCCGGGTCCATGATGTCCTCGATCAGGTCATCCTCGTCCGCCAGCAGCAGGTCGCGGACGGACAGCACGCCCAGCAGATGCCGGGTGGGGTCGGTGACGTACAGGATGTTGATGGTCTCCAGCTCGCCGCCGATACGGCGTATGCGCTTGAAGGCATCTGCCACCGTCATGTCCTTCTTCAGGGACAGGAACTCCATGTTCATGATGGAGCCGGCGGAGTCCTCCGGGTATTTCAGTATTTCATTGATGGACTTGCGCATCTCCGGAGTGGCCTTGTCCAGGATACGGATGACCACGCTGGCTGGCATCTCCTCCACGATGTCCACCGCGTCGTCCAGGTACAGTTCGTCCAGAACCTCGGTCAGCTCCGTGTTGGAAAAGCCGTTGATCAGCAGCTCCTGGCTCTCCGGCTCCAGCTCTACGAACACCTCCGCCGCGGTCTCCTTGGGCAGCAGACGGTACAGCAGGGGCATCAGTTCCTGTCGGCCGTCCTCCAGCAGCAGGGCGATGTCCGCAGGCTCCATGGGCAGGAACAGGTCGCGCAGCTCCGCGTAGCGCTTTTCCTTCGCCAGTGACTCTATCTTCTCCTCGTATTGTTCCAGTTCCTCCTGATAGTCGATCACGCCTGTTCCCTCCTTCCCGGTAAAAAAATCACGCAGCAGGTAGTCAGCCTGCTGCGTACTGCAAGGCGCGTCAACGCGCCCCTTCTTTGCAACCGTTACAAGCTTTAGCATCGCGGGGCGGTGAAACTGCGTTAGATGCCACCTTGCTTTCGATGGCACCTGCTCAAACCCTCTGATGGTGTCTCCACCACTTCGCGGCAGCAGTCCGTATCCCTCGCGGTAGCCTTACCTACCGGATCCTATTCAACATATCTATGTTATGCCAAAAAGCCCCAACTGTCAAGGCGTTACAGCGACATTTTTTGCAGCTTTTTCACAGATATACCTGCACGTTGTCCAGCGTCAGCAGATGAGACTTCAATTCCTGCAAAAACCGCAGTGCCGGCGGCGAAAGCGGTTCCCCGGCGCGGGTCACCAGATAGTTCACCCGGTCGGACGGCGGCGCTGTAAAGCGGCAGACCCTTGCACTCTTTCCGATGCGGGACGCGGCGGCGATGGCCGGCGCGGCCACCCAGCGCCCCTCCGTGGGCGGCAGGAAGTCCGCCGCCTGCAGCGTGTCGGCGTACAGCAGCGGCCGGGCGCCGGCGCCGAACCACCGGTCGTGCCACCGGATGAACTCTGGGTCCCACGTTACCAGCAGTTCCTCCGCCACGTCCAGCGCCGAGGGCTCCACCTCGTCGGGATAGCGACTGTCCGGCGGCGACAGCAGCAGGAACGGCTCCCGGAAGGCCGGGCGCACCGTCAGCCGGTCGTCGAACACTGTGTTGCTGTCGATGAAGGCGAAGTCCAGCTCGTGGCTCAGCAGGGACTGCGCCGTGTCCACATCCCGCATGGTGTGTATCCACAGGGATACGGGCAGCCCCAGGGACAGGAACCGTTTGTACACCGGCGGCAGGATGTACTGGTTGGTGGTGTATGTGGCGGCAATGCGCAGATACGCCCGCTGCCCCAGCTCCGCCAGTGTCTCGGTCTCCGCCAGAAGCTGCTGCCACCGCTGCGCCAGGGTCAGGAACTTCTGCCCCGCCTCCGTCAGCGTGATGCGCCGCTGGCCCTTGCCCCGGACGAACAGCGGTGTGCCCACCCGCTCCTCCAGCGCCCGTATGCGCATGGACAGGGTGGGCTGGGTGATGAACAGCGACTCCGCCGCCGCCGTCATGGTGCCGTGGTGTACTACCGCCCAGAAGGTCTCTATGTCCAGATTCGTCATGGCAGCCTCCATCTGTAAAATATAAGTTTCTGCTGATATTTTATCCCAACAGAATCAATTTTACAAGTGGGTATATCTGTGTTACTATACGGGTGTGTTCAGGGAACACCGCCTGTTCCCGCACAACACTTAATTTGATTCTTTCTTTCTTCCTATTTCCCCTATTTCTCCCCCAAACCCGAATCATCAAAGGACAGGTCGTTTCCAGCCTGTCCTTTCGGGTTTATATGGGCACTTTTTTGCTGTCTGCGGCTGGATTTTTCATTTAAGTTATGGTATCGTAATATGCGCTGCACAGTGGGAGGGACGAGTATGCTGGGTTTTCAGTTTTATTTTGAATTGATCGGCGCGGCGGCCTTTGCCGTTTCCGGCGCGGCGCTGGCTGTGAAGAAGGGCATGGATCTGTTCGGCGTGGCCATGATGGGCATGACCACCGCCGTGGGCGGCGGCATGCTCCGCGACGTCATGCTGGGGCAGACGCCTCCGGCGGCGCTGCGTGACCCGCTGCAGGCGCTGGTGGCCATCGGCGTGTCCTTGCTGGTGTTCCTGGTGTGGAAGCGCTTTCACCCCTCCGGAGACCATCGCGCGTGGGGGGCACTGCTGCTGGTGGCGGACTCCATCGGCCTGGGCATCTTCTCCGTCCACGGCGCGGCCGTGGCCATCCAGGCAGGCCACGGCACCAACGTGTTCCTGGTGCTGTTCATGGGTATGCTCACCGGTGTGGGCGGCGGCGTCCTCCGTGACGTGTGCTGCATGGAGCGCCCGTACATTTTCACCAAGCACATCTACGCCTGCGCGTCCCTGGCCGGCGCGGCGGTGTGCATGCTGCTGTGGAGCGCGGGGCAGAGTGTCGCCATGCTGGCGGGCTGCGCCCTCACCATGGTGCTGCGCGTCTGCGCCGCCGCGTTCCGCTGGAGCCTTCCCAAAGCGTGAGAACAACAAAAAGACCGCGTAAGCGGTCTTTTTTCATGCCCTCACGCTGTCAGCTTCAGGCCCACGATGCCCACCAGCAGCAGGCCCACGAAGATGAGCCGCGGGGCGGTCACCGGCTCCTGGAAGGCCAGTATGCCCACGACCACCGCGCCCAGCGCGCCGATGCCCGTCCATATACCGTAGGCGGTGCCCATGGGCAGCGTTTTCGTGGCCTGGGACAGGAAGAAAAAGCTGGCCACCATGCCCACGATGGCCCACACCGACGGCCACAGCTTCGTAAAGCCCTCGGACAGCTTCAGGAATGTGGACCAGAACACCTCCAGCCCGCCCGCGATAAAAAGATATACCCACGCCATGTCGTTTTCCTCCGTAAAGTAAAAAATGCGCCCACACAGCGCACCTTCTAAGACCTAACGGCGCGCCCGCGAACGCCTGCGCGCCACCCGGTGGCGGCGTGCAGCAGGGATACTGTACCACACCGCCGCGGGAAAGTCAAGCCGCCTTTGCACCGCAACAAATGTTCGAAAAAACAGCTTGTGACCCGGTGGAAAACGTGGTATACTATATAGTCGAGAAATCGCGGTTTTGCCGCCGCGGGGGAGGGGAGACGCATGGGTCTGCACGACGGGCACCGCCAGCGGGTGAAACGCCGCTTTTTGGCCGTAGGCGCCGAGGGCATGGACGACCACCAGCTGCTGGAGCTGCTGCTTTTCTACGCCGTCCCCCGGCAGGATACCAACGAGACGGCGCACCGCCTTTTGAAGCATTTCGGCTCCCTCCAGAATGTGCTCCACGCCTCCCCGGAGGAACTGACCGCCGTGGAGGGCGTGGGCGAGAATGCTGCCGTGCTTCTGCGCCTGACCGGCGACATTGCCCTGCGGGCCCGCTGCGCGTCCCTGCCGCAGAAGGTGCTCAATTCCCCCGACCGCACCGGCGCCTATTTCATGGAGCTGCTGGCGGGGGAGAAGAAGGAGCTTCTCTACCAGGTCTGTCTGGACGCCAAGGGCAAGCTGCTGACCTGCCGGTGCATCAGCCGGGGCAGCGTGGCCGCCTCGCCGGTGCAGGTGCGCCAGGTGGTGGAGAATGCCCTCTACGCCGGTGCCAGCGCCATCATTTTAGCGCATAACCACCCCAGCGGTGTGGCGCTGCCCTCCCAGCAGGACGTGCTGGTGACGCGGCAGATACAGGAGGCCCTCGCGCCCCTGAACATCCGTCTGGCCGACCACATCGTGGTGGCCGACAGTGACTACGTATCCATGGCCGAAAGCGGCCTTTTGCAGAAGTAACGGGAGGACACCATGCCTGATCTCAAAGTCGTATCCCCTTATGAGCCCGCCGGCGACCAGCCCCAGGCCATCGACGAGCTGGCCCAAGGACTGGAAAACGGCCTGCGCGCCCAGGTGCTCAAGGGCGTCACCGGCAGCGGCAAGACCTACACCATGGCCAAGGTCATCGAGCGGGTCAACCGCCCCACACTGGTGCTGGCCCACAACAAGACCCTGGCCGCCCAACTGTGCGAGGAATTCCGCGAGTTCTTCCCCAATAACGCCGTGGAGTACTTTGTCTCCTACTACGACTACTACCAACCGGAGGCATACGTGCCCCAGACGGATACCTATATCGAAAAGGACGCCTCCACCAACGAGGAGATCGACCGCCTGCGGCTCTCCGCCACCTGCGCCCTGCTGGAGCGGCGGGACGTGATCGTGGTGGCGTCCGTCAGCTGTATCTACGGCCTCGGCGAGCCGGACGACTTCGCCCGCATGATGATCTCTCTCCGGGCGGGCATGACCATGGAGCGGGACGAGCTGCTCCGCCGTCTGGTGGAGGATCGCTACGAGCGCAACGACGTGGCCTTCCAGCGCAACGTGTTCCGCGTCCGGGGCGACACCGTGGAGTTGTATCCCGCCTATTACAAGGATCGCGCCATCCGCGTGGAGTTCTTCGGCGACGAGATCGAGCGCATCACCGAGTTCCACCCCGTCACCGGCGCGGCCATGAAGCAGCTGAACCACGTGGCCGTCTATCCCGCCAGCCACTATGTTACCCCCAAGGACAAGCTGGAGTGCGCCGCTCAGGAGATCGAGCGCGAGCTGGCTGAGCGCAAGAAATGGTTCGAGGACAACGGCAAGCTCATCGAGGCCCAGCGCATCGACCAGCGCACCCGCTACGATGTGGAGATGATGCGCACCCTGGGCTACTGCTCCGGCATCGAGAACTACTCCCGCGTCATCTCCCAGCGGCCCGTGGGCAGCGCGCCCATGACGCTGCTGGACTTCTTCCCGGAGGACTTCGTCCTCTTCGTGGACGAGAGCCACGTGACCCTGCCCCAGGTGCGCGCCATGTACAACGGCGACCACGCCCGCAAGCAGAGCCTGGTGGACTACGGCTTCCGCCTGCCCTGCGCCTTCGACAACCGGCCCCTGAAGTTCGAGGAATTCGAGGAGCGCTTCTCCCAGGCGGTCTTTGTCTCCGCCACCCCCGGCGATTTTGAAAAGCAGCAGGCCGACCAGATCGTGGAGCAGGTCATCCGCCCCACCGGACTGCTGGACCCCCGGGTGGAGGTGCGCCCCGTGCTGGGGCAGATCGACGACCTGGTGGCGGAGATACACGCCCGCGAGCAGAAGAATGAGCGCGTCCTGGTCACCACCCTCACCAAGAAGATGGCGGAGGACCTGACCGCTCACTTCCGCGGCCTGGGCATCAGGGTGCGCTATATGCACGCCGACGTCTCCGCCCTGGAGCGTATGGAGATCATCCGCGATCTGCGGCTGGGCGAGTTCGACGTGCTGGTGGGCATCAACCTCCTGCGGGAGGGCCTCGACCTGCCGGAGGTGTCGCTGGTGGCCATTCTGGACGCCGATAAGGAGGGCTTCCTCCGCAGCGAGACCAGCCTTATTCAGACCATCGGCCGCGCCGCCCGCAACGCCGAGGGACTGGTCATCCTCTACGCTGACACGGTGACGCCCTCCATGCGCGCTGCCATGGACGAAACGGAGCGCCGCCGCAAGCTGCAGGACGACTTTAACCGTGCCCACGGCATCGTGCCCCAGACCATCCGCAAGGGCGTCCGTGAGATGGTGGAGATCAGCCACAGCGCCGAGGAGGCCTCCAAGCTCTCCAAGAAGAAACTCACCGACCGGGAGCGGGAGGAGACCATCGCCCGCTTGGAAAAGGAAATGAAAGAGGCCAGCCGTATGCTGGAATTCGAATACGCCGCCCTGCTGCGGGATCAGATCATCGAATTGCGGGGCGAAAAATAAAGAGGACCGAGAACGAGATCATGAAAAAGTATCTTTCCTATATCTACGTCATCCTCAGCGCCGTATGCTGGGGCTTCATCGGTTTTTCCAACCGTATGCTCACCGAGGTGGGCGTGACGCTGGGCAACCGGGTGTTCCTCCGCAACTTCGGCACCCTGCTGGTGCTGACCGTGGTGTTCGGCCTGTTCCACCGCCAGGTGTTCCGCATCAGGCTGAAGCACCTGCCCATCTTCCTGTGCTCCGGCCTTATCAGCATCCTGACGCTCAGCCTGGTGTATTTCCAGTGCCAGACCATGTGCTCCCTGTCCGTGGCGGCGGTGCTGCTGTACCTGGCACCCTCCTTCGTGGTGCTCTTCAGTGCCGTCCTGTGGAAGACGCCCCTCACTGCCCGCAAGCTCGTCGCCCTGGTGGTGTCCCTGCTGGGCTGTGTCATGGTCAGCGGCGTGCTGGGCGGCGACATGACCGCCTCCTGGGCGGGCATCGGCCTGGGCATCCTCTCCGGTCTGTGCTACGCCAGCTACACCGTGTTCGCCCACTACGGCCTGGCCCACTATGAGAGCTATACCATGATCTACTGGACGTTCCTGGTGGCCGGCCTGGGGTCTATCGCGTTTGCCGACTTCGCCACCCTGCCCCTGGCGTTCAGCAGTACTCAGGGTATTATCGGCGTCTGCGGCGTGGTCATCGTGGCCACCGTCCTGCCCTATATCTTTTATACCCGCGGTCTCGAGGGCGTGGAGAGCGGCCGCGCCTCCATCATTACCAACATCGAACCGGTGGTGGAGACCCTTGTAGGTGTGTTCGTATTCAAGGAGGCGCTGACCGTCTGGACGGTGCTGGGCGTGGCCTGCGTGTTCGGCTGCGTGCTCCTGCTGGCCAATGGAGATAAGTCATGCAAAGATACCGCATCCTCAACGGCTTCTGCCTGAAACTCATCGCCGTCTGCACCATGCTGGTGGACCACATGGGTGCGACGCTGTTTCCGTTTACCCCTTGGCTGCGCTGCGTGGGCCGTGTGGCCTTTCCCATCTTCTGTTTCCTCATCGCCGAGGGCTGTGTCCACACCCATGACCGGCGGAAATACGCCCTGCGGCTGCTGGTGTTCGCCGTGCTGTCGGAGGTGCCGTTCAATTTGATGCTGGGCGGTGCCCTGTGGTATCCGTATGCGCAGAACGTGCTGTGGACGCTGCTGGCCGGCGCGCTGGTGTGCTGGGTGATGGACTGGGCGCTGCGTGAGCGCACGGCACTGTCCTTTGTGCTGACGGCCGCGGCCATGGCGGCCGCCTTCGTCCTGCTGGAGCTGGCCGCCACGGATTACGGCGGCTGGGGCATGCTGCTGGTGGCCGCCTTCTACGGCATCCATCGCGCCCCCTACGGCACGGCGGCGAAGATGGTGGCCCAGGCTGTGGGATTGGCTGTTTTCAGCATCGGCGTCATGGGCGGCGTGTCCATCGAGCTGTGGTCGCTGGCGGCGCTGGTGCCCCTGTGGCTGTATAACGGCCGGCGGGGCTTTTCTAACCGCGGGGTACAGTACGGCTTTTACGCCTTTTACCCCGTACATATCCTGATACTCTCGCTGATAGCCCTGTATGCATAACAGAAAAGGAGACTGTCCCTATGGCAAAGACCAAAGAGGAAAAGACCAACGTCATGCGGACGCTGGATCAGAAGAAAATACCCTATACCGCCCACAGCTACGACCCGGAGGGCGGCATCGACGGCGTGTCCGTGGCGCACACTTTGGGTCAGGCGCCGGAGCAGGTGTTCAAGACCCTGGTGACAAAGGGTGCGTCCGGGGCATACTACGTGTTCGACATCCCCGTGGCCGAGAACCTGGACCTGAAGAAGGCCGCCAAGGCGGTGGGGGAGAAGTCCGTGGCCATGCTGCCCCAGAAGGAGCTGCTGCCCCTGACCGGCTACGTCCACGGCGGCTGCAGCCCCGTGGGTATGAAGAAGCAGTTCCCCACCGTGTTCCACGAAACGGCGCTGCTGTACGGCACGGTATGTGTCTCCGCCGGGAAGATCGGCCATCAGGTGGAGTGTGACCCCAACGCCCTTATCGCCCTGCTGCGGGCCAAGACGGCGGATATTGTCGTATAACTTTTCAAACGTATATTGACAATAGAAATTGATTTTACTACACTTATCTGCAACATTACGCTGCAGAAACGAGGAATACCATGCAAACTGAAATTTTCATCAAGGGCGCCCGCGAGAACAACCTGAAAAACATTGATGTCGCTATCCCCCGCGACAAGCTGGTGGTGCTCACCGGCCTGTCCGGCAGCGGCAAGAGCTCCCTGGCCTTCGACACCATCTACGCCGAGGGGCAGCGCCGCTATGTGGAGAGCCTCAGCTCCTACGCCCGTATGTTCTTAGGGCAGATGGACAAGCCCGACGTGGACTACATCGAGGGCCTGTCCCCGGCCATCTCCATCGATCAGAAGACTACCTCCAAGAACCCCCGCTCCACCGTGGGCACGGTGACGGAGATCTACGACTACCTGCGCCTGCTCTGGGCGCGGGTGGGCACGCCCCACTGCCCCCACTGCGGCAAGGAGATCCGCCGCCAGACGGTGGATCAGATCATTGACCAGATACTGGCTCTCCCGGAGGGCACCCGTATTCAGGTGATGGCTCCCGTGGTGCGCGGACGCAAGGGCGAGCACACCAAGGTGCTGGAGGACGCCCGCAAGTCCGGCTTCGTCCGCGCCCGTGTGGACGGCAATTTGTACGAGCTCAGCGAGGATATCCCCCTGGAGAAGAACCTCAAGCACCACATCGACATCGTGGTGGATCGCCTGATCGTCCGCCCGGACATCACCGGCCGCCTGACCGACTCTGTGGAGACCGCCTCCAACCTGGCCGGCGGCCTTGTGACCGTCAACCTGCTGCGGGAGGAAAAGGACATCACCTTCTCCCAGAACTACGCCTGTGACGACTGCGGCATCTCCATCGAGGAGCTGACACCCCGCCTGTTCTCCTTCAACAGCCCCTTCGGTGCCTGCCCGGTCTGCACCGGCCTGGGCCAGCAGCTGAAGGCCGATCCGGCGCTGATCATCCCCGACGGCTCCAAATCTATCCTGGATGGCGCCATCACCGCCACCGGCTGGGCGTCCATCCGTTCCGACGGCATCAGCCGTATGTATTTCGAGGCCCTCAGCAAGAAGTACCGCTTCTCCCTGACCCAGCCCTACGACAGCCTCTCCGACCAGGTGAAGGACGTCATCCTCTACGGCACCAAGGGCGAAAAGCTGGAGCTCCACTACGACCAGCCCCGCGGCAAGGGCGTGCTGTACCAGGCCTTTGAGGGCATCTGCAACAACCTGGAGCGCCGGTATCAGGAGACCCAGTCCGACGCCAGCAAGCGTGAGATAGAGGGCCTTATGACCCCCTGCCCCTGTCCGGCCTGTCAGGGCCGCCGCCTGCGCCCGGAGGCGCTGGCTGTCACCGTGGGCGGCAAGTCTATCTACGACGCCACCACCCTGCCGGTGGACGACGCCCTGGCCTTTTTCGACCATCTGCAGCTCACCGGCAACCAGCAGATCATCGCCGCCCAGATCCTGAAAGAGATCCACGCCCGGCTGGGCTTCCTCCAGTCCGTGGGCCTCAGCTACCTGACCCTCTCCCGCGCCTCCGGAACCCTCTCCGGCGGCGAGAGCCAGCGTATCCGTCTGGCGACCCAGATCGGCAGCAGCCTTATGGGCGTGCTGTACATCCTGGACGAGCCCTCCATCGGCCTGCACCAGCGGGACAACGACAAGCTGCTGGCCACGCTGCAGCGCCTGCGGGACCTGGGCAACACCCTCATCGTGGTGGAGCACGACGAGGACACCATGCGTGCCGCCGACTGGCTCATCGACATCGGCCCCGGCGCGGGCGCGCTGGGCGGCCGCGTGGTGGCCGCCGGCACCCCGGAGCAGGTCATGGCGGACCCCAACAGCCTTACCGGCCAGTACCTCAGCGGCAAGCGCACCATCCCCCTGCCGGCGCACCGCCGCAGGGGCAGCGGCAAGCTGCTGACTGTCCGCGGCGCCCGCGAGAACAACCTGAAGAACATCGACGTGTCCATCCCCCTGGGAACCTTCACCTGCGTCACCGGCGTCAGCGGCAGCGGCAAGTCCTCCCTTGTGAACGAGGTGCTGTTCAAGGCCCTGGGCGCGGAGCTGAACCGTATGAAGGTGCGCCCCGGCAAGCACGACCGCATGGAGGGTATGGAGCATCTGGACAAGGTCATCGCCATCGACCAGAGCCCCATCGGCCGCACGCCCCGCTCCAACCCGGCCACCTACACCAACCTCTTCAACCTGATTCGCGACCTGTTCGCCTCCACCCCGGACGCCAAGGCACGGGGCTACGGCCCCGGCCGCTTCTCCTTCAACACCAAGGGCGGCCGGTGCGAGGCCTGCGGCGGCGACGGCATGCTGAAAATAGAGATGCACTTCCTCTCCGACGTCTACGTCCCCTGCGAGGTCTGCCAGGGTAAGCGCTACAACCGCGAGACCCTGGAGGTGCGCTACAAGGGCAAGAACATCGCCGACGTACTGGATATGACCGTGGACGAAGCGCTGGAGTTCTTCTCCGCCGTGCCCAACATCTGCGATAAGCTGACCACCCTGCGGGACGTGGGTCTCGGCTACGTGAAGCTGGGCCAGCCCAGCACCACCCTCTCCGGCGGCGAGGCCCAGCGCGTCAAGCTGGCCACCGAGCTGAGCCGCCGCGCCACCGGCCGCACGGTGTATATCCTGGACGAGCCCACCACCGGCCTCCACGCCGACGACGTGCGCAAGCTGCTGGAGGTCCTGCAGCGGCTCACCGACGGCGGCAACACCGTCCTGGTCATCGAGCATAACCTGGACGTCATCAAGTGCGCCGACTATATCATTGACCTGGGACCCGAGGGCGGCATCGGCGGCGGCACCGTGGTGGCCGCTGGCACCCCGGAGGAGATCGCCGCCTGCCCGGCGTCCTATACCGGTCAGTACCTGAAGAAGTACCTGCGGTAACCTCAGCCGCCCCGCTTCATACAATGTAGCAGGGGGGAGGTGACGCAATGGGATTGCTGCAGGACGGAGTGGTGGCCGCGCTGGCGGCCATCGGCGTCACAGCGTTGCTGTGGCTGGCGGCATCCCTGCTGCTGCACTGGGAGCGGCCCGTCGCCGCGTCCTACGTGGTGCCCATCACTGGCGACGCCGCCGGGCTGGACGTGACCCTGCGCACACTGTCGCGGGAGCGCCGCCTGCCGGTGCTGCTGGTGGACTGCGGCCTGACGGACGAGGGCCGCCGCGCGGTGGAGTTGCTGTCCGATACCAATATGAAACTTCTCACGCCCCAGGAGCTGGCGGCGTACTATACCGACGAAAAAACACCCGAACAGGGGAGGTGAGCCCATGGGTGAGCGTGTCACCATCGAGGGCACCGTGGAAAATGTCATATTTCACAACGAGGAAAACGGCTACACCGTCCTCCAGCTGACTGTGGAGGGCGAGGACGAGCCTGTCAATGTGGTGGGCTGCATCCCCTGTGCCGCCGCCGGCGAGGGCATGACCGTCACCGGCACATGGAGCGTCCACCCCGTCCATGGCCCCCAGCTTACCGCCGAGAGCGTGGAGCGTCGCATGCCCCGCAGCGAGGAGGACATGATCGCCTACCTGTCCTCCGGCATCCTCAAGGGCGTGGGGCCCGCCACCGCCCGCCGTATGGTGGAGCGCTTCGGCACCGATACCCTGCTGGTCATCGAGCAGGAGCCCCAGCGTCTGCGCTGCATCAAGGGCGTCAGCGCCCAGCGGGCGCAGGAGCTGTCCGCCGCCTTCCGGGCCCTGACCGGCCTGCGGCAGCTGATGGAGTTCCTGGCGCGGTACGACCTGCCTGTATACCTGGCTATGTCCCTGCAGCGCACCTACGGTGACAACGCCATCCAGTGCCTGCGGGACGACCCCTACATCCTCTCCCGCGCCCAGTACGGCGTGGATTTCGCCCTGACGGACGCCATTGCCATCAGCATGGGCTTCGACGGGGACGACCCCTGCCGCCTCCGTGCGGCGCTGGAATATGAGCTCAGCTACAACGCCTCCGGCGGCGGCCACGTGTTCCTGCCCCGCGAGAAGCTGCTGCTGGCCACCGCCCAGCTCATCGGCATGACGCCCGACGACCTGGAACCGGCGTTGGACAAGCTCATCGACGGCTTCGGCGTGGTGCAGCAGACCATCGCCGGGGTGCAGGGCTGCTACCTGCCCCGCCTGTACCAGGCGGAGACCTTCGTGGCCGAGCGCCTTCTCTCCATGGTGCGCACGCCGGTGGAGCAGCTGTCCCGCGCGGACGACGCCATCGCCGCCATCGAGCGGGAACAGGGCGTGTCCTATGCACCGGCACAGCGCCAGGCGGTGCTGTTGGCGGCGCAGGGCGGCATCCTGCTGCTGACCGGCGGCCCCGGCACCGGCAAGACCACGTCCCTCCGGGGTATCGTGGCGCTGTACGAGCGCATGGGGCTGGACGTGGTGCTGCTGGCGCCCACCGGCCGCGCCGCCAAGCGCCTGGGCGAGGTGGCGGGCAGGGAGGCCCAGACCATCCACCGCGCCCTGGGCATGAGCTACAACGAGCTCACCGGCCAGACCGCCTTCAAGAAAAACGCCCAGGACCCCCTGGAGGCCCATGCCGTCATCGTGGACGAGGTCAGCATGGTGGACATCGAGCTCATGCGCTCCCTGCTGGAGGCTCTGCGCCCTGGCAGCCGCATGGTGCTGGTGGGCGACCCCGACCAGCTGCCCTCCGTGGGCCCCGGCAATGTGCTGGGCGATATGCTCCGCAGCGGCGTCATCCCGGCGGTCTCGCTGACCCAGGTGTTCCGCCAGGCGGAGCAGTCCGCCATCATCCGCAACGCCCACGCCGTTGACCAGGGGCAGCCGCCCCGTCTGGACAACGGCCAGGGGGACTTCTTCTTCCTGCGCCGCCGCTCCCCCGATGCGCTGGTGCAGACGGTGGTGGAGCTGTGCCGCGACCGCCTGCCCAACAATATGGGCATCCCCGCCGACCAGATACAGGTGCTGTCGGCCACCCGCAAGGGCGCCTGCGGCACCGTGGCGCTGAACCGTGCCCTCCAGGCGGCGCTGAACCCGCCCGACAGGACCAAGCGCCAGAAGCAGTGGGGCGACATGACCTTCCGCGTGGGCGACCGCGTCATGCAGACCCGCAACAACTACGACGTCCTCTGGGAGAAGGAGGACGGCTCCGCGGGCAGCGGCATCTTCAACGGTGACGTGGGCGTTATTCAGGACATCGACCCCTCCGGCGAGCTGATCACCCTCCGGTTCGACGACCGCACCGCCGTCTACACCGCCGACCTGCTCAGCCAGCTGGACATGGCCTACGCCATCACCGTACATAAATCCCAGGGCAGCGAGTACCCGGCGGTGCTCCTGGCCTCCGCCCCCGCTGCCCCGTCCCTGATGGTGCGCGGCGTGCTGTACACCGCCATCACCCGCGCCCGCAAGCTGCTTATTTTGGTGGGCGACGACACCGTTCCCGCCAGAATGGCCGCCAACGACAAACAGCAGCGCCGCTACAGCGGCCTGCGCCGCCGACTGAAGGAGGGCATGCAATGACTTTCAACGAATCCATGGATAAGGCCCAGCGTGGCCTGCTGGACTTTTTCTTCCCCCGCCGCTGCCCCTTCTGCGGCCGCGTGGCCGGCCGGGCGCTCCTGTGCCCGAAGTGCGAGACCGACCTGCCCCGCTGCGACAGGGTCCGCACCGGCGCCTTCGGCGAGTGCGCCGCGCCGCTGTACTACGAGGGCAGCGTCCGGGACGCCATCCTTGCCTTCAAGTTCAAGGGTCGTATCGAGCACCTGAACTGCTTCGGCGCCCTGATGGCCGAAAAGGCCGCGGAGGTCTACGCCGACCGCTTTGACGCCGTCACCTGGGTGCCCGTCAGCAAAAAGCGCCTGAAAAAGCGCGGCTTCGACCAGGCGCGCATGCTCTGCGCTAGCCTGTGTGTGGACTGGCACATCGACCCGCAGGAGACCCTGCGCAAGACCGGCGACAACCCGCCCCAGTCCGGCATCGACGATCCGGCCGCCCGCCGCGCCAACGTGCTGGATATGTACGAGCCCGTGTCGCCGGAGAACATCGCCGGCAAGCGCTTCCTGCTGATAGACGACATCGTCACCACCGGCGCCACCCTCGCCGAGTGCGTCCGGGTGCTGAAGGCCGCCGGCGCGGCGGACGTGGTCTGCCTGACGCTGGCCATGGCACGTGACCACTGAGGTATGAACGCCGCGCTTTCCGTGCAGAATACAGAAAATGCGGTGATTTTCAATTCGCAGTTGCAATATCCGCTCTCAATCGGTATAATATGAAATCAGAGACCAGCGGGCGTATCCCGCCCGAAACGAAAGATAAGATAATAGAGGTGCAGTAGTATGTGTTCCATTGCAAAAGACATCGGCATTGACCTGGGCACCGCCTCCGTACTGGTGTACGTAAAGGGCAAGGGCGTCGTGCTGAACGAGCCCTCCGTGGTGGCCATTGACAAGAATACCGGCAAGCTCCTGAAGGTGGGCGCCGAGGCCCAGGCCATGCTGGGCCGTACCCCCGGCAACATCGTGGCCATCCGTCCCCTCCGCGAGGGCGTCATCTCCGACTACGACATGACCGAGCGTATGCTCCGCGAGTTCCTGCACAAGGTGGTGGGCGGCTTCCAGCTGTTCAAGCCCCGTGTCATCATCTGCGTCCCCTCCGGCATCACCGAGGTCGAGGAGCGCGCCGTGGTGGACGCGGGCATCCAGGCCGGCGCCCGCCGCGTCTACCTGATCGAGGAGCCCGTGGCCGCCGCCATCGGTGCCGGCATCGACATCTCCAAGCCGGACGGCCACATGGTGGTGGACATCGGCGGCGGCACCAGCGACATCGCCGTCATCTCCCTCTCCGGCGTGGTGGAGAGCGCCTCCATCAAGGTGGCCGGCGACCAGTTCAACGAGGCCATCGTTAAGTATATGCGCCGCAAGCACAACGTCCTGGTGGGCGAGCGCACAGCCGAACTGATGAAAATGCAGATCGGCTGTGTCTTCCCCAAGGAGCAGGAGACCTCCATCGAGATCAAGGGCCGCTGCCTTGTCACCGGCCTGCCCAAGGTCATCAACGTCAGTTCCACCGAGATGCTGGAGGCCTTTGAGGAGCCGGTGGAGCGCATTCTTGAGGCCGTCCACGGCGTTCTGGAGCGCACCCCGCCCGAGCTGGTGGCCGACATCTCCAACAACGGCATCGTCATGACCGGCGGCGGCAGCCTGGTGGACGGCTTCGACCGCCTGATTGAGGCCCGCACCGGTATCCACACCGTGGTGGCCGAGGGCGCCATCTCCTGCGTGGCCGAGGGTACCGGCAGAAGCCTGGATTCCCTGAACGCCATGACCGACGGCACCGTGAACCTCAGCCGCCGCAAGCAGATGAACTGACATAATTCAACTGATTCAACCGCGAGAGACCGCCGAAAGGCGGTCTCTTTTCACATTTCCCTCTTGCAACTTGGCACAAAAAGCGCTACTATTACGGTACGGAAGAAGAGAGAATAACGAAAGGTAAGGAGGAACCATCATGAAGTTTTCCAGCAAAGTCCTGAAGTGCGGACTGTCCCCCATGCGCAAGTTCCACCCCTACGCGGTGGCGGCCGAGGCAAAGGGCAAGAAGATCTACCATCTGAACATCGGCCAGCCCGACATCGAGACGCCCAAGGCGTACTTTGATGCCGTCAGGCACTTCGACCTGCCCGTTCTGGCATACGCGCCGTCCCCCGGTATTCCGGAGCTGATCGCCGCGATCCAGAAGTATTACGACGCCCTCGGTATGCACTTCGAGACGGGCGACATCCTCATCACCAACGGCGGCTCCGAGGCTTTGCAGATCGCCATGAACTGCATCCTGGATGACGGCGATGAGATCCTTATCCCCGAGCCCTTCTATCCCAACTACAACACCATGGCGTACACCTGCGGCGCGAAGATCCACCCTATCCCCACCTCTCCCCACGACGGCTACCACTACGCCGACCGCGCCAAGGTAGAGGCGGAGATCAACGAGCACACCCGCGCCATCATGGTCACCAACCCCGGCAACCCCACCGGTGCCGTTCTGACGCCGGAGGAAATGCGTATGCTGGTGGACGTGGCGAAGGCGCACGACCTGTTCATCATCGGCGACGAGGCGTACCGCGAGTTCGTCTACGCCGGCGAGCCTCTGCAATCCATGGGGCAGTTTGACGACGCCGCCGAGAACGTCATCGTCATCGACACCGTCTCCAAGCGTTTCTCCGCCTGCGGTGCCCGTATCGGCTGCATGATCTCCCGCAACAAGGAGCTGATGGCGCAGGCCATGAAGTACGCCCAGTGCCGTCTGTCCGTCCCCACGCTGGACCAGGTGGCCTCCGCCGCGCTGTACACCGTGGGCCCCGACTACTTCGCCGCCGTCCGCGAGGAGTATAAGCGCCGCCGTGATACCGTCATGGCCAAGCTGAAGGAGATCCCCGGCGTGGTGTGCGAGTGCCCCCGCGGCGCCTTCTACATCATGGCCGCCCTGCCCATCGACGATGCCGACACCTTCCAGAAGTGGCTGCTGGAGGAGTTCGACGACAACGGCGACACCGTCATGTTCGCCCCCGGCGAGCCCTTCTACGCCACTCCCGGCAAGGGCAAGAACGAGATCCGCATCGCCTACGTGCTGAAGCAGGCCGACCTGGAGCGCGCCATGGACCTGCTGGCCAAGGGCATCGCCGCCTACAATGCCCGCTGAATGAAATAAGCAAAAAAAGAAAGCCCGCAAGGGCTTTCTTTTTTGCTTATTTCGCTTTCCTCTTCGCCGCTCTCCGCTGTATGAGCTTCACCAGCTCCACCACGGGGAGGACCAGGAACGCCAGCGCCAGCGCCACGCCGTACTCCGTCCAGCTGACGGGGGTGAAGCCGAAGGCATTGGCGATGACGGGCACCTCCAGCACCAGCGTGGTCAGCACCAGCGAGCCAAGCATCGCCCCCCACAGCACCTTGTTGTGGCTGGGCAACGAGAACACGCTCTTGCGCTGGGAACGCATGTTGAAGCTGTGGAAGATCTCACACATGCTCATGGTCAAAAACGCCATGGTCATGCCGTCGTCGGACACGCCCTTGGGCATCTCGAAATACCCCACCTCCATGCAGTGACCGATGATGTAGGAGGTCAGGGTGATGAGGGTGATGAGCACCCCCTGGTACGCGATGTCGAACCCCAGCCCTCCGGCGAAGATGCCGTCGCGGCTGTCCCGGGGCGGACGGGTCATGGTGTCCGGCTCCGCCTTCTCCAGACCGAGAGCCAACGCCGGGAAGCAGTCGGTGATCAGGTTGATGAACAGCAGATGCACCGGGTTCAGCAGTGTGAAGCCCAGCAGCGTGGCGAAGAACACGCCCAGCACCTCGCTCATGTTGCTGGCCAGCAGGAACTGGATGGCCTTGCGGATGTTGTCGTAAATGCGCCGTCCCTCGCCCACGGCGGAGACGATGGTGGCGAAGTTGTCGTCACTGAGCACCATGTCCGCCACGTTCTTCGTCACGTCCGTGCCGGTAATGCCCATGCCCACGCCGATGTCGGCGGACTTGATGGACGGCGCGTCGTTGACGCCGTCGCCGGTCATGGCGGTCACCGCGCCCTTGCGTCGCCACGCGTTGACGATACGCACCTTATGCTCCGGCTGTACGCGGGCATAGACGCTGTACTTCTCCACCGCCTTGTCCAGCTCCTCGTCGGAAAGACCGTCCAGCTCCCGGCCGGTAACGGCTTGGGACGCGTCGCTGATAATGCCCAGCTCCTTGCCGATGGCAACGGCGGTGTCCTTGTGGTCGCCGGTGATCATCACCGGCCGGATGCCCGCGGCGCGGCACTCCGCCACCGCCGCCTTCACCTCCGGGCGGATGGGGTCGATCATGCCCGCCAGCCCGATGAAGCAGAGATCGTGCTCCAGATCCTCCGCCTCCTGCTTGTCGGGCAGCGCGTCATACAGCCGCGCCGCCGCCGCCAGAACGCGGAGAGCCTTGTCGGCCATGGCCTTGTTCTCCGCCAGAATGGCGGCGCGCTTCTCCTCCGTCATGGGCAGGATCTGCCCGCCCTCCGTATACTGCGTGCACCGGCGCAGCACCTCGTCCGGCGCGCCCTTGGTGTACTGGATGAACCCCGTGTCCGTCCGGTGGAGGGTGGACATCATCTTCCGCCCGGAGTCAAAGGGAGCCTCCCCGCACCGGGGCTGCCGCGCATCCAGCTGTCCCTTGTCCAGCCCGTTGGCGGCGGCGAAGTTCACCAACGCCGCCTCGGTGGGCTCGCCTACCGCGCCGCCCTCCTCCAACGCTGCGTCGTTGCACTGTGCCATGGCGGTGCACAGCAGCTCCGTGGGGCCCGTGTGCTCCACCACCGTCATCTTATTCTGGGTCAGCGTGCCGGTCTTGTCGGAGCAGATGACCTGGGTGCAGCCCAGCGTCTCCACGGCAGTCAGCCGCCGTATCACCGCGTGATGCTTGCTCATATTGGTCACGCCGATGCTCAGCACCACCGTCACCACCGTGGCAAGTCCCTCCGGGATAGCGGCCACCGCCAGGGACACCGCCACCATGAACGTGTTCAGCACCGTCTCCAGCGAGAACTCCCCGGCGACGATCAGATCGAAAATGAAGATAAATACGCAGATGCCCAGCACCAGCTTGCTCATGGTCTTGCCCAGCTCGTTGAGCTTCCGCTGCAGGGGCGTCTCCTCCTGCACTGTCTGCGCCAGCACCCCGGCGATCTTGCCCATCTCCGTGTCCATGCCGGTGGCGGTGATGACCGCCTTGCCCCGGCCATAGACCACGGTGCTGCCCATGTAGCACATGTTCTTCCGGTCGCCCAGGGGCACATTGTCGCCGCCCAGCAGCTCGATGGCCTTGGTCACCGGCACGCTCTCGCCGGTCAGCGCCGCCTCCTCGATCTTCATGGACGCGCTCTCCAGCAGCCGTCCGTCGGCGGGCACCGCATCGCCGGCCTCCAGCACCACCACGTCGCCGGGCACCAGCTGGCTGTTCTCGATGACCACCTGGTGGCCGTCCCGCAGCACCTTGCACTTGGCGGCGGTCATGGTCTGCAGCGCCTCAATGGCCGCCTCGGCCTTACTCTCCTGCACCACGCCCAGCACCGCGTTCAGCAGCACCACCACCAGGATGATGAACACCTCCGTGAAGCTCTCGCCACTGAGGGCGTTGGTCACGGCGGACACCGCCGCCGCCGCCAGCAGGATCAGCAGCATGGGGTCCTTCAGCTGCGCCAGGAACCGCTGCATAAGGGAGGGCTTCTCCGCCTCCTTCAGCTTGTTGGGGCCGTGCTTCTCCAGCCGCCGGGCCGCCTCCTCTTCCGTCAGACCGGCAGGGGAGGAACCCAGCGCCTCCAGCACCTCCTGCGGGCTGTGGCTGTATTCTTTCTCCATAGTCCATCGCTCCTTTATCGTTACTCTTTTTACACTTTTTCCGGGGCCATCGTCCCTGCACGGCAACAAAAAAGACCCATGCACGGACAACCTATGTCTGTGCATGAGTCTCATTCTTTCAGGACACATCGGGCGTTTTTTCGCGCCGGGATGACGGTGTGCCACGCCGCGCCGCATGGACGCTGCGGAATTACTCCCTCATTCAGTATGTGCTATTCTACTCGGCTTTCCTCTGTTTGTCAAGGGAAAACCGCTGCAAAATGTGCTTATTTTTCGCCCTCCGCTTGGGCGGCGCACAGGGCGTCGAAATACTTGTACAGGGGCATCAGGCTCTCGAAGCCGCTGATGATGTCCTCCGCCAGAGCCGCCGTAAAGAGACGCTCATCCGGGGCGGCGTCGTGCTGGAAATTCAGCGACTTCCGGTTGTACCACGGCTCCAGCAGCTTGCTGGTCTCACCCTTCTTCCGCGCGTACTCCTGCCCGGTGAGCTGAAAGACCGACTGCCTGTTGAACCTCCGCACCAGCTTCTCCAGCTTCTCCGGCTGCGCGTCGATGCCCTTGCGATACGCCTCCATCAGCGCCGCCCTCGGCGCCCAGAAGCCCATGCCGTAGCTGTAATAGTCCGGCCCGATCTCGAAGTAGAAGGTGGGCCGCCCCGTCCAGTCCTCGCCGCCGGCGCGGACGCAGAACCACAGGTGGTCCTTATAGGGCCCGTTCCCGTGAAGCCGCCGCATATCGCGGTAGATGCGCGACATCTTCAGCATGAACGGCTCCTTGGGGAACCGGGCGTGCATGGCCTCGTACACCTGCTCACCCAGCGCGCGGGTGGGCGCGAGCAGATAGTCCTCATAGTCCCTCTTGTGCTCCAGGAACCAGCCCCGCTCGTTGTTGAACCGAATGCCCCACAGGAAGTCCAGTGTCTCCTGCGAATACCCTTCAAATGCCATAAAAGCGCTCCTTTCCCTCAAGACCCGTCCCGCTCACATGAAGCGGCACAGCAGAATGGGCAGCAGCAGCGCCGGGGACATGTTCATGATGCGCAGCTTCGTCAGCCCCAGCACGTTCAGCCCGATGCCGATAATCAGCAGCGACCCGGTGACGGAGATCTCCGTGATGACCGCCTCGGTCAGCACCCCGGTCAGCAGGGAGGCCAGCAGCGTCATCACGCCCTCCACCGCCAGCACGGACAGTCCGGAGAAGGCCACGCCGATGCCCAGCGACCCGGCGAAGGCCACCGACGCGGCGAAGTCGATGACCGACTTGGCCAGCAGCACGCTGTGGTCGTTCTTCAGTCCGCTGTCCAGCGCGCCCATGATGGCCATGGCCCCCACGGCGAACACCAGCGACGCGGTGACGAACCCCTCGGTGATGGACCCGCTCTTGCCGAACCGCTTCTGCAGCCAGTCGCCCATGCGTGTCACGCCGTCCTCGATGTGCAGCAGCTCACCGATAACGGAGCCGATGACCAGCGACAGGATGGGGATAAGCTGGTTGCTGCTGCCTATGGCGCCGGAGATACCGATGCCGATGGACACCAGCGCCGTAGCGGCCAGCACGGTCTCCTTCATTTTTTCGGGCATGAGCTTGCCGCACAGCGTGCCCAGCACACCGCCCACGACGATCACGCCGCCGTTTACCAGTGCGCCTGTCAGTATCATGGCACCAGACCTCCGTCCTCGATAATATCCCGCACCACCGTGCCGCCCATGAGCAGTCCGGCCACGGAGGGCACCCACGCCACGCTGGCGGGCACGCTGCGCCGTCCGGGGGACGGTTCCTCCAGCTGCTGTGTCTCGTGGGGCAGCTCCGGACTGAACACCACCTTCAGATGGTGAAAGCCCCGCTGCCGCAGCTCCTTGCGCATGACCCGCGCCAGCGGGCAGCCGCTGGTCTTGGAGATGTCCGTGATCCGCAGCAGCTCCGGCTCCAGCTTGTTGCCGGTGCCCAGCGCCGACAGGATGGGGATGCCCCGCAGATGCGCTTGCTGGATAAGGTCCAGCTTGCAGCTGACCAGGTCGATGCAGTCCACGATGTAGTCGAACCGCCGGGTGAAGAATTCCTCCCGGTGTGCGGCGTCATAGGTGGCGCACACGGGGTACACGGTGGCCTCCGGATTTATGTCCCGCACCCGCGCGGCCACCACCTCCGCCTTGTACTGCCCCACGGTGGAGTGCAGGGCGCACAGCTGCCGGTTGATGTTGGACACGGATACCGTGTCCTGGTCCACCAGCGTTAAAGTGCCAACGCCGCTGCGTGCCAGGCACTCAGCGGCGTAGCTGCCCACACCGCCCAGGCCAAACACCGCCACATGGCTGCGGCGGAGCTTGTCCAGAGCGGGTGCGCCTACTATCATTTCAGTTCTGAGAAAGCTCTCGTTCATAGTCTGCCGGGCTATATCAGCCCACGTGCTTCATACCGGCTTCCTGCACCACCTCAAGAGCGGCCACCAGGCCCTCGGTCCAGGTGTCGGTGTCGCTGCTGCGCAGGGCGTTCTCCACCTGCACCTGCCAGTAGGGCACGTCGTCGCCCACGAAGTACATCACGTGGTAACCGGTGTTCTCGTTGTAGATGATGCCGGTGTCACCGGGCTGGCGGCTCTCGTCGAAGCACCAGTCGTTGAACTCGGTGACCATCTGATTCTTATAGATCTTGGTGTACAGGCCGCCGTTGGTGTTGCTGCCGCCGTCCTCACTCAGCTCATTGGCCAGGGCCGCAAAGCTGTCCTCGGTGGCCTCGCCGGCCTTCCACTGGGCCAGGGCGTCGTCGGCCTTGGCCTTTGTCTCGGCCATAGCCGCCTGCAGGTCGGCCTCATAGGTCTCGGACGTGCTGTCCAGACCGCTGGTGTTCACCTTGAACAGGATGTGGCGTGCGTCCTTGGTGGCGTACTCCTGCCGGCCGGTGCTGCGGAACACCACCAGGTAGCAGTTGGAGTCGCTCTCCAGCACGGCGCTGTCGCCGGCCTGACGGCTGCTGTCGAACACCCAGCTGGTCACGGTGTCGCCGTTGTTGGAGGCAGTCTCTGTGGAGGAATAGGTGCCGTTGTCGTAATCCTTGGCGATGTCCTCCAGCTTCTCACCGTTGTTGTAGCGCTCTAGAGCGGCGTTGGCGTTAGCGGCGGCCAGCTCCTTGGCGGCGGCGTTCTCCTCGTCGGTGGCCGCCACGGTGTTGCCGTCGGCGTCCGTGGTGGAGTCTGCGGTGCCCTTGAAGTAGATGTACTCATAGGAGCCCACGTCAAAGGTGTTCTTGTTGCTCTGATAATAGCTCTCCAGGTCGGCAGTGGTGTAGCTCAGCTCCTCGGAGTAGTGGCTTTGATAGTGGCTGGCCACGTCGGTCAGGCGCACCATGTCCTTGAAGGTGTCCACGGTCATGAACTTGCCGTACACCAGCTTCAGGTACTCCTTGGTGGAGTAGCCGTTCTGCTTGGCGTAACCGGCCACCTCGTCCATGGTGGCGGCCACTTCTTCCTCGGTGTGGTCGTCAGCGCCCATGCCATTGGCCTCCGCCTCGTTGGCAATGGCCACCACCGTGGTCAGCTGCTTCACAGAGTAGTCGCGGATGTACTGGTCCCAGGTGATCTCACCCTCGTCATCGAGCTGCAGCAGGACCTTGGCGGTGTCGCTGATCACCTGCTGGTCCAGCGGGGTGGAGGAGGACACGCCGTACAGGCTGGCGTAGCCGCCGTTCAGGATGTTGTTCTTCACCTGTGCGTAGAAATAATCCACATGCCCGGCGGTATACTTCTCGCCGTTGATGGTCACAGCGGCGGCGCTGCGCTGCAGCACGCCGGAGTTCCACACCAGCAGGGCGGCGGCCACCAGCACGAACACGCCTGCGATAACGCCGTACAGAATATTGGTCTTGCGGGCCTTGGCCTTCTCCTCCGCCTCGCGGATCTTCTTGGGGTCGGTCACGCCCTGTGCCGCCAGATCCTGGCGGATCTTCTTTTCTCTTGATGCGCTCATTGAACTTCATTCCTCTCGATTTTGGGCGCAATACGCCCTTGTTTGGTAACATACCCGGTCATTATATCGTATACCGTCGTTTTTCGCAAGAGGGAAACACCGGGAATTTGTGAACATTTTGCTATCAAATGTAGTACAGCTGAGCACAAGACCCCTCTCCCTGCAAGGGAGAGGGGTCTTGTGCTCAGCGACGAGCAGCGGCCATGTTATAACCTGCACAACTCGCAGGTGGGTCATCTCCGGCCGACTTTACTGCTTCCAGCATCCGCCCGCAGAAGGCAGGCGGGAGGCCTGCAAACCATCTACCGATCCGACGTCCCGTATAACTAATGTCAGGATAAATAGAACCGCTGCCCATCGCTCAATTTTCCGCCCTGTCATCGTCAAACCTCCTCGACGTACACCCGGTACGCCTTCGTCGGTTTGCCATCGACAGGACGAAAAATCCCGTCGAAAGGGCACATATACCATGTCTTTTCCGCCTGCACCGCCTTGCTGTACACAAAGTACAGCGGCACCGTCTCGTCATCGGCAGGACAAAAAATCTCGGCGAAAGGAATCTCTGCTATCTTTTCTACCCTGCCTTCGCCGAGCCGGCTTGCTGCACGCAAAGTACAGCTGTGCCGCCGCGTCCCGTCCCGCCGCTGGCGGGAGGGGGATCATTCCTCCTCGTCGGACAGGATCTGCTCCATGAACAGGTCGTACACCTTATCCAGTTCCTCGTCGCTGTCCAGGGTGCTCAGCAGCTCCTCGCCGTTCTCCATGACGGACTTCAGGATGACCAGGCCGTATTCCTCGGCGGCCTCCTCGTCGGCGTCGTCCTCCACCACGGGGAAGAACGCCATGTACGTCTGGCCGTCCAGCTCCAGCGCGTCCACGTATTCCAGCTCGATGTCGTTGCCCTCTTCGTCGGTCAGGGTGATGAAATTGGGGCCGAATTCCTCGCTCATGGGGAATACCTCCTTTGTCTTTGTGCCCATAGTATACCCTGATCTTGCGCGAAACGCAAGTGGAAGCGTTCGGCATTTTCTGCCGCTTGTCGGACTGAAAACCGGCCGAATGGGGGAAAATAACGGGAATTGACCGCCGCAAAGGGCGTATTTTGACAAAAAATCCTCTTTTTTACATTTGACAGGTATGGTAGAATGTTCTCTATAGTGGGTCGGTATGTAAATTTCGGCCCCATACGGAACAAACCCAGACAGCAACATCAAAAGAGAAAGGAAGGTGCCCTGTCTTGAGTGAGAACAAGCGCAGACGGGCTGCGTCCGACGGTTTCATGGGACGCATCCGGCAGAGTGCCCGACACATAGAGACCGAAGCAAAGGAGGGCGCACACCGGCTGGAGCACAGCGCGGCCGAGGGCGCGCGCCGCGTCCAGCGCGACGCGCAGGAGCGCGTGCGCAATATGACCCCCAAGCAGAAAAACGGCTGGAAGAAGGCCGGACGCATCATCGGCACGCTGCTGACCGTGTTCGTCATGACCGCCGCCATCTTCTCCGGTATCTTCATGGCGTACATCAACAGCGCCATGCGCGGCAAGGTCGAGGTCTATCTGGACGAGTTCGAGTCCGAGGTCTCCACCGAGCTGTACTACCAGGACCCCGACACCCAGGAGTGGGTCATGTACCAGACGCTGTACATGGACGAGAACCGCATCTGGGTGGACCTGGAGAACATCCCCAAGTACCTGCAGGACGCGGCGATAGCCATCGAGGACAAGCGCTTCGAAAAGCACCACGGCGTGGACTGGAAGGGTACCACCCGCGCCATTCTGTACACCCTGTTCGGCAAGAACGTGCAGGGCGGCTCCACCATCACCCAGCAGCTGGTGAAGAACGTCACCGGCGACAATCAGGTGACGGTGAAGCGTAAGATCACCGAGATCTACCGCGCTCTGGAGCTGGAAAAGCGCTACGAAAAGGACGAGATACTGGAGGCCTACCTCAACGAGGTCTACTTCGGCCAGCGCTGCTCCGGCGTCATGACCGCCGCCCGCGTCTACTTCGGCAAGGACGTGTCCGAGCTGTCCCTGGCCGAGTGCGCCAGCATGATGGGCATCACCAACAACCCCTCCATGTACGACCCCTTCATCAGCTCCTGGACCCGCGAGAACAACCGTGAGCGCCAGCTGACCATCCTCAGCGAGATGCTCTCTCAGGGCAAGATCGACCAGGAAGAGCATGACGCCGCCGTGGCCGAGGACATCCAGTTCGCCAACGGCTTCACCATCTCCGGCAAGTATGTGGGCAGCGACGGCACCGTCACCGACCCTGCGGAGGATACCGCCACCGACGATACCGCCTCCCCGGCGGAGGACGATACCCCCACCATCAAGGGCAGCAACTCCTGGTTCACCGACGCCATGATCACCGACGTGGCCGAGGCGCTGGTGGAGGAGCTGGGCATCACCGAAAAGGTCAACAGCGAGGGCAAGACGGTCTCCGCCTACGACCAGGCCATCAACATGGTCTACAGCCGCGGCTATAAGATCTACACCACCCAGAACCCCAAGTTCCAGAAGATAGCCGAGGACGTGTGCTACGACCTGGACAACATCCCCTACACCAGCAGCTATACCAACGCCGCCGGTGAACAGGTGGAGGACCAGCTGCAGATCGCCCTGACCATCGTGGACCCCACCAACGGCTACGTGGTGGCCATGATCGGCGGCGCCGGCGAGAAGGTGGTGGACCGCGGCTGGAACTGGGCGGTGAACGCGCGGCAGTGCGGTTCCGCCATCAAGCCCCTGTCCACTTACGCCCCCGCGCTGGATGACGGCACCATCAACGGCGCCAGCGTTATCGACGACTATCCCATGCTGCTCAACGGCGAGGTCTGGCCCCGCAACGCCAACTGGCGCTATC
Source organism: uncultured Oscillospiraceae bacterium (assembly GCA_934590325.1). Taxonomy (GTDB): domain Bacteria; phylum Bacillota; class Clostridia; order Oscillospirales; family Oscillospiraceae; genus Vescimonas. Next base: position 67,282 of record CAKTOW010000001.1, on the reverse strand, counting down.
AGGGCCTCACCGCGCTGCACACCGCCATCGCCCAGTCCCTGAACACCTGCGCCGTCCGCACGAACCTGGCCTACGGCGTGGACCGTTCCTACGACTTTCTGGTGAACAAGCTGGGCTTCGAGGACCTGACGTTCACCGATTCCCAGCAGGTGGGCAACATGGCCCTGGGCGGCTTTGAAAAGGGCGTCACCACCGAGGAGATGGCCGCGGCCTACGCCGCCTTCATCAACGAGGGCGTGTACACCAAGCCCCGCACCTTCATCCGTGTGGAGGACGCCAACGGCAACGTGGTGCTGGAGAACGAGGCCCAGTCCACGGTAGCTATGAAGAACACCACGGCGGCTATCATCAACCATCTGCTGCAGGAGGCCGCCCTCAACGGCACGGGCTATGAGGCACAGTTCAGCGGTATGCACATCGCCGGCAAGACCGGTTCTACCAACAGCAACAAGGACCGTTACTTCGTGGGCTATACGCCTTATTACAGCTGCGCCGTCTGGGCCGGCTATGAGCACAACCAGCGCATCGTGGCCAGCGGCAACCCCTGCTCTGCCATCTTCCGCAAGGTCATGAGCGCCATCCACGAGGACCTGCCCAACACCGACTTCTTCTCCTGCTCCGGGCTGACCAGCGTCACGGTCTGCGCCGACAGCGGCATGCTGGCGTCGGAATACTGCACCCAGGATGTCCGCGGCAGCCGCGCCTACACCGCCCTGGTGGCGGCGGACAACGCCCCCACCTCCGTGTGCACCATGCACACGCCGCCCACCTACACCGTCAACATGGTGGACGAGGACGGCAACGTGACCTCCGTCACCGGCTCCGTGCTGAACTACCAGCGTGAGTTGATAGAGGGCCACGACGAGATCGTGGTGGAGGACGCCTTCATGATGCAGGGCAGCTGGGGCTTCTTCGGCGACGAGGACCCCAGCGACAACGTGAATATGCCCAACGGCGACCACGACAGCAACGATGATTTGGGCACGGATAATATGCCTGATACTGTTCCCGATTTGAGTGGATTCACCCATTCGGGTGGGTTCAACAATTTGAATTAGCCATAGCATAACAAAACGCCCCGGCCTTAGGCCGCCTGACACAAGAAAACACACGGTTTTGCCTGTGTCTATTCGGCTGAAATCGACCGAAAAAACGCCCACATGCGTCAGCATGCGGGCGTTTTCGCGCATGGTATGAGGGAACTGCGGTCACCGTTCAAACACGGTCTCCCCGTTGAACGTCAGCCTGCAGACGCTCTCCGGCTCCATGGGCTCGTCGAACCGCGTCCATATCATACAGCCGTCGTCGGTCTGCTTTGCGATAAAGCTCCAGTTGCACGGGATGGGGTCGCCGTTTGCGTCAAATGCCTTCAGTGCGCCCAGGACGCCGGTGGTGGAGTCCACATACCCGGCGAAGTACACCGCCATGGACAGCTTGGAGCACTCGATCTTTTCCGCCGTCAGTACCTCCCCGCCATAGGACAGGGATACGTTTTCCGCCAGCACCTCGCTCCCAATGGTGACGGGCGTTTTCTCCAGTGTGACCTTCCACTTTCCCGGCAGCACGGCGGTGTATATCTCCTTTCCGCCCCAGTGCAGCTCCAGATAGGGCAGCGCCTCCTTGTCAACGGTCACATCCCGCCAGAAGTACCGCCAGTCGGCATCCGCCGCCTCCGGGTCAAAGTCGCCGGGCTGCCCGAAATGGCAGTGGGGCTCCGGATAGATGACCGCATCCGTCCGCGTGTCCAGGAAGTACCAGTTCTCCTCCCAGGACGCCGACCACTCCTGTGCGCCCAGCGGCTCCTTCATCACCAGCTGGAGGACGCCGTCCTCCCACCCGGCGTTGCAGATGGATGCGCCGCCGGGCAGCTGTACATCCGCGTCCCCCGGCTGCCAGTAATACCGCACCGTTCCGTTGCGGTACCGCTGCTGGCACTGGGGAAGCCTGGCGTTCTCCCCGGCGTTCTCCACCATCTCCGCCACGTTGAAGTCTATCTTTTCGTCGTCGAACCACCGCTTCTCCTGCCAGTTGGCGAAGGTCATCACCAGGCCGTTGGCGCTGCTGCCCGGCTGCCAGTCGGCGTATACGACGCCCTCCAGCTCGTTCTCCGGCATACCCTCCTTCCGCTCCGGGAACTGCGACACGTACGCGCCGGACATCATCTGCCCGGGGAAGTACAGCTCAAAGTCGGTAAAGGCACCGTCCTGCGCCAGCACGGCGCCCTCGTTGGCTTTCACAGAATAGAGCAGGTACAGCGTTCGCTCGTCGGAGATGACCTTCTCCACGCGGATGTTCAGTTCCTCCGCGGCCGCGGCCGCCTCCTGCTGCGACACCACCGGCACCTCGTCCTCGTCGCCGATGACCGTCTGACCGGGGGAGAAGATGTCCCGCCACGACAGCGGCAGCCTGCTGACGGCAAAGGCGGTCACGGACAGCCCCAGTATCACCAGCACCGCCACGCACGCGGCGGACAGCTTGGGGAAGCGCCCGGTCCTCCTCCGTCCTGCCTCCGCGCCGTTAAAGTCCAGGGCCTCCTCCAGATAGGCCGCGTCTATGTCCCCGATGGCTTCGGCCAATTGATATGATCTTCCCGTAATCATATGGAATTTTCTGCCTCCTGTTCCAGATTTTTTCGCAGTTTTTTACGTATCCTCCGCAGCCGCACCGCCGCGTTGTTCTCACTGATGCCGAAGGCCTCCGCGATCTCCACCAGCGGCTCCGCGAACCAGTACCGCCTGACGAACATGACCCTGTCGTCCCGTTCCAGCGCCGCCAGAAAGGCGTTGATCTGCGCGGTCAGCTCGCTCGCGGACAGCTGTTCGTCCGGGGGATCGCCTGCGGCACAAGCCTCCAGCTCCTCCAGGGACACCTCGAACCGGCTGCCCCGCTTCAGCGCGGTGTTGGCCCGCAGCCGTTTCAGCGCGTGGTTGCGGGCGATGCGGCAGACATAGGCCCGCAGCGGGTCGGGCCGCTGCGGTGGGATGCTGTTCCACGCGCCGAGCCATGCGTCATTCACACATTCCTCCGCGTCCCACCGGTCGTTCAGAATGTTGTCGGCGATCTGAAAGCACAGCGCGCCGTACTTCCGTGACAACTCGGTGATGGCCTGTTCCGAGCGCTCGAAGAACAGGCGAATGATCTGCTTGTCGTCCATATAGCGGTGTCCCATCCTTTCTCCCCCTCTGCCTGATAACTACCCTTTTACAGGCGAATATGACACATTTCCCGCACTTTTTGTTATTTTAGCAGAAAGAAGGTGCGCGGTAAAGCCGCCCGCCGCCGGGGATACCGGCGCAAATAAACACCCGCATGCGTCAGCATGCGGGCGTTTTTATGCCTGTTTTCCATCAGGCGGCAGGGCCGTTCTGCACCGCGTCCACGAACAGCAGCGTCAGTCCGATATACAGGGCACAGGCCAGGATGATAAGTCCGCAGCCGACGATGCACAGTATTCGCGCCGTTTTGTTGTCCTTCAAATATTGGCAGGCCAGCGCGATCCCCGCCAGCGCCGCTATCAGCAGCACCACAGCAAGCCACAACGGCATTGTTTTCCCTCCTTTTACACCGGGCGGAATGTGTCGATCACATCCGTGAACCACTTCAACTCACCGGCAAAGCGCTGCCGCAGCTGCGCCGGGTCCTCCCGGCCTTTTCCCACGTCGAAGAAGCCGCGGCCACTGTGCGCGGCGATGTACAGCCTGCCGTCGTCCCGCAGGCACACGGCAAAGGGACTGAACGCGCTGTCCGCCAGCGCCATGAACCGCTCCATGCGGCTCTGGCTCAGGAACCGCAGCACGAACTCCTCATCGTCGCAGCTGAGGTTGAACCGCTTGTTGAACGCTTCGTTGTCCGTCTTGATGGTGCGCCCGTTCAGCAGCTTGTTCCGCGGCCATATAGTCATGCCCTTTGTCAATATTTTTCCAGTTTCGCACGCCATCCACTGCCCGGTATAGACCACCCGCTCGTTCCGCTCCCACAGGCCGGTCTCCTCCCGCTGCACCTCGTCCACGTCCGTCAGGACAACGGTGCACAGCTCTGTGGGCAGTCCCTTGTACAGCCCTCGGATATACCCGTTTTCGCCGCAATAGGTGTGAGAGGGCAGAGGAATGTTGCAGTCCTCCGTGCGCAGGATGTGCTCGGCGGGGGAGAAGTCCGCGTTTTCGAGGGTGTCCTTGATAAGTGCTGGCGCCATGGCGTCGAAGGCCTGCCTGCTGGCTTTGCTCCTGGCCTTGCCCTGCATCGCTTCTCCCACGGCCAGTATCACGCCGCCGATGATGATCAGCACATAGTTGCCGCCCAGGATGACGCCCACCAGCGCCACGGCCACACCTGCCAGCGCCAGCAGCTTACCGCCCATTTTGCCGCCCTTGCTCTTTTTCAGCGCATTGTTCAGCTGTTCCTCTGTTCTATTTACGTCCATATTTTTCCTCCGTATTTCATAGCCCTTCCATCAAAATGTCCAGCAGGCCGCCCATCCCTACCAGCGAGGCCGTGTACCACTTCCGTATGCCGTCGATATCCCGCAGGTCCAGCTCCGCCGGGACGCCCGCAAAGACATATCTCGTGTTCAGGGCCAGTGTCAGCGCGCCGCCGCGCAGGATAAGACCGCCCACCTTGGCGTTGCTGGAACAGGCCTCCAGTTTTCGCACCAGCTCCCGCAGCTGCGGCGTCACCAGCTCGTCCGCCGGCTGGTCGTCGCCGGTGCGGGCGGTGAAGTGCTGCCGGAACAGCGCAGGGTCGGTGATGTCCGCGCCCTTGCGCTCCTGGAACCGGTCGCGGAGGGCAATGTCCAGGCCGGGGTCGCATATGTCCCGGCACCGGACGACCACGCCGCGGAACAGCGTTTCCGTGCGGGTCATCCAGTTATCGTTGTCGGGGCCGGACCGTTCCTCTACAGTGCGGCGCAGTTCCACATTGGCGGCGGAGAACCGCAGCCCCTTGTGCTCACCTTCGTGGAAGTCCTCCACGCTGCACTCCGTCCAGCGGAAGGCCAGCAGGTCGGCGTCCCGCAGAAATGTATAGTCTATGGGCAGCGTCGGTGTCTCCGGCTCCGCGCCGAAGATGCGCGTCAGTTCCGTCCGGAAGAACCCACCCAGCTGCTGCTGCAGCAGGGCTTTTTTCTTTTTCTGGGCGGGCACCGCCAGCAGCAGGAGCAGCGCCACACCGCCGAACACCAGCGCCGACACCAGCAGTATGTTGCGCACGATGAACATGGAGATGCACCCGGCGATCACCAGGGCGGCCCCCAGCAGTATGCCGATGCTCTCTTTCTTCTGATAGCTGCCCAGCTTCTGGGACAGCTCTGCGTCCGTCAGCTTCTCCGCACCGACGGTCTCTGTATTCCTGTTCATGGTATGTACCTCCCTTAGCCCTGCACGCTGCCCGGCAGCTGGGATTCCTCCGGCTGGAACACGAAGGCGTCGGCTTCGCCGTCCCAGAACCACACCATCAGCGCTGTTTCGCCATCCACCGTGAACAGCATACTCACATCGCCGTCCCCGTCGCCGTTCCGGTCGGCGAAGTCAATGCTCTGGAATGCCTCCCAGGGGTCGCCGGGGAGGGCCTCCGGATAGTCCACGCTGCCGTACAGTATCTGATCTTCCCGGTCGTAGTAGAGCATGGCGTCCGCGTCGTGGACGCACACCAGCACGTCGGTGTCCTCGCCGCCGCGGGTGATGCTGCCCTGGTCGCGCACCACGCCGGTGGTGCGCCAGTCCCCGCCCGCCACATCGTCGGGTGTGGAACTGTCATCGCCGCTGCAGGCCGTCAGGCCCAGGCACAGCGCCAGCGACAGGATAAGCGCAAAAAGCTTTTTCATCGTTATCTTCCTTTCCTCCGCGTGGTCACTCCGACTCCGCCGCCCAGCCGGGGACGGTGCCCTCCGGGACGAAGATGCAGGAATTCCCGTCCAGATCGAACTCGATGTGCAGCACATCGTAGGAGTCGAACCAGCACATATACCCGCAGCCGTCGTACTCGTTGCAGGCGTAGACATAGTTTTCGTACTGCGGCCGTATCTGCAGGAATCCCTCGTATGTCAGATCGCCGGCCACGAACAGCTGCCAGCGGGGCTCGCCATCCTCGTTCAGCTCCACGAACAGCTTCTGCGCGTCCTCCCAGTCTTCGACGACGCCGTCCCAGATGCCCAGATAGGCGGAGTAATCCGTGTCGTCGAAATCCTCCTTGATCATGCCGTCGATCCTTGTGGGCGTGACGCCGGTACTGCCGCCGCTGCCGCCATCGCCGCTGTCTCCGTTGTCACCGGTGCTGCCGCAGGCCGCCAGGCTCAGGCATAGCGCCAGTGCCAGCAGCAGGGTAAAAAGCTTTTTCATCGTTCTCTCCCTTTCCGCGTTTGTCACGCCACCCGCTGGTAACAGTCGTACTCGCCGCCCCAGTACATGACGTCGTAGTCCGCCACGATCATGTCGTAGACCACGTCGTCAAAGAGGGCGGAGGAGGCGTAATACAGCCCCTCGCCGTCGGGGTTCACCGCCAGGGTGCCCCGGTCCACCTCGGTGGGGTCGCCGTCGCCGCTGGGGCGCTCCTCCAGCGACCAGGTGCCGGCCGCGCTGATGACGATGATGCTGTCCGCGTCGGCCGCGCCGTCCAGATACCACACGCCCGTCAGGGACTCATAGCCGGTGTCGCCGATGTTCTCGCCGGGCGCGTCGCCGGTCATCTGGGTGAAGGTGCCCAGAGTGGCCACATGCAGCGCGCCGACCTCGTCGGACCAGCTGCGGTACGCCACGCCGTCATGCTCGTTGTAGAAATAGTCGCAGTCGTATTCCGGCACGGACTGTATGAAGCCGCTGGCCGTCACCTCTTCGTCGGCGTCGTACAGGGCGAAGCGCACCTCGTCACCGCTGTCGCTGGTGGCCACGATCAGCGTGCACCCGTCTTCATCCGACCAGGCGCCGCCGTATACATAGAGGTTGGGCATGCGCTCGGAGTCCTTCACCAGTCCCTCGAAAGAATCCGGCGGGCCGGACACGTCGTCGCTGCTTCCGCCGCCGCAGGCCGTCAGGCCCAGGCACAACGCCAGCGCCAGCAGCAGCGCTAGGTATTTCTTGGCTTTTTTCATAGTCTCTCTCCTTATAAGTCCGTTGTTTGGTGTCAATGGGTCTGCTCCGCCATGGCCAGCACCTCGTCGTGGCTCAGCTCCACATCCCCGAAGCGGATAAAAATACCGTTGGTCACGGCGCTGTTCCATGTCTCCGGGTCGGAAAGCGGCCGGAAGCGCAGCTTATCCAGATAGGGCTTCATGTCCAGCAGCAGGCGGCTTCCGGACACAAAGTCCACCTGCAGGATGTGCTGCTGCAGCGGCTTCACCGCTGCAATGTATCTCCTTTCCACACAGAGCCTCCTTTCCGGGCAAAAATGGGTAAAAAGATCCACCGTACAGCCATTGTACGGTGGATAAGGGGAAATAACCATTAACAAGATGTTAGGTGTTTGTCTTCAGCAGTGCGGCCAGCCGCTTCCGCTTTGTCCGGGGCTCGCCCTCGATGCACAGCTTGGAGTATATCTGGTTGATGTACTGCCGCACGCTGCCCTCGGTCAGGAACAGCTTCTCCGCGATCTCGCGGTTGCTCAGACGCTCGGCCACCAGCCCTACGATCTCGTACTCCCTCTCCGTCAGCGCGGCCAGGGCCGCCGGCCGCGCGCTCTGCTCCAGCCGCCGCTGGCGGCGCGCCTCGTATGCGGTGCCCAGCGGCACGATGCGCTCCGCCAGGGCGTCGCCACGCCCAGCGGCGTCCTCCAGCAGCGCCGCCAGACAGCCGTAGTTCTCCACAAAGGGCATCACCAGCCCGTCGGGCGCCGCGTCCGCCAGCGCCCGCTGCAGCAGCGCCCGCGCCTCCGCCCGCTTGCCCAGCTTTTCGTAGGCTGCGGCGGTCTGTATGCGGACGTGCAGTGCCACCAGGGCGTAGTGCATACCCTCGCACGCGGCCAGCAGCCCCTCGCTGCGGCCGATGACCTTGGCGCAGGCGCCCTGGGCCAGATACACCTGGTTCTCTATCATGTCTGTCATGGGCCTGCCCGGTGCCAGGATGCTGACGGAGTCCAGCCCATGCCCGGCAAAGACGTCCGGTATGCTCTCCGCCGCACCCAGCAGCGCGTGGTAGTAGGCGGAGCTGGCGTTCCATATATTGATCCACGCGGCGTTGTGGCGGCGCAGCAGGTCGTCATAGCGCTGGGCGAAGGTGCAGCGCTGCTCTATGTCCGTGCACAGGGACAGCCGCCACGCCAGAAAGTCGCAGCACAGCGCCATGTTCTCCTGTCCGTTGCCCTCGATCCGGGTGTAGGCGCTCTCCAACTGGATGTGTGCGTCGGTAAAGCGCCCCTGCAGGAACGACGCCTCCGCCCGCATGATCTTCTCCGCCCCCTGCCCGTGGCCGTCAGTGATGCGGTAGTAGTGGGGCATGCACTCGTCCATCTCCCGGAGTTCGCTGTCCAGCTCGCCCGGCGCCCGGTAGAACATCATCAGCACCGAGGGGGAACCGAAGGTCCATCCGCCGCTGCTGCGTATGCTGATGGCCGGGCGGGACATCTGGGCGCTGGCGCTGCGGTGCAGGCGGCTCATGGCGCTGATGTCGTTGTAGCACAGGAAGCTCATGATGAGGTCGCACTCGCCCAACAGGTCGCCCCGCTCCTCCGCCGACAGCTCCGGATGCTCTTCGATGGCCTGCAGCAGCAGTGCCTTCATCTCCATCATCCGGGGGACCTGCCGCCAATTGAACATGCAGCGCATCAGCACCAGCAGCGCCGCCGGGTGCGCCTTCAGCACGGCGGTGGGGCACCGGTCAATGGCCTCCAGCACGTCCGCCGGCTTCAGGGACGCCAGCAGTATGCCCGCGTCCTCCTGCACCACCCGCAGCAGCGCGTCGTACCGCCTGCCCCGGCGATAGGCCGACATGGCGTGCAGATACTGCCCGCGGTCCTCGTACCACCGGCCGAAGCGCTCCAGATACGACACCTGCTTTTCTGCGCCCATGGTCAGGAACGTCCGCGCCGCGCACTCCTTCATCATGTGGTGGAACCGGTAGGTCACGCCGTCCGGCAGGCATTTGACGAAGGCGTTCTGCTCCGTCAGGGAGGTCAGCAGCGCCTCCGCGTCCTCGTCCCCGGTGATGTACCGCGCCATCTCCGCGGTGAATTCGTCCGCCAGGCCCATCACCGCCAGGAACTCTCGCTGCCGGGGTGCCAGGGGGTCGATCATGGCGGCGGTGAACATGGTGTATATGTCGGAGTCCCGCTCCGGCAGCGCCCCCTGCTCGGACAGCGCCCGCAGATTCAGATACACGGCGGAGAACCAGCCCTCACTGTAGTACAGCAGGGTGTCCACCTGCGCGTCGGTCAGCTCCGTGCCGCACCGGTGGGCGTACACGGACAGCTCCGTGTGGTTCAGCCGCAGCTGCTCCGTGCCGATGCGGTACACCCGTCCGCCCAGCCGCACCAGCTCCGCCGCCGGCAGGAACAGGTCGCGGCTGGCCACGATCAGGTGTACGTTGTCCGGCAGCCGGTTGACCAGGGTACAGAGGAAGCCCGCCGCGCGGCCGTCCGTCAGCAGGTGGAAGTCGTCGATGAAGATATAGCAGCTCTCGCCGCCGGCCAGTTCGTGGCACAGGTCGTCCGCCAGCAGGCCGCCCCCGGCGGCGTCCGTGGGGCAGGCGTAGTCCCGCAGGAAGTCGAAGCCTGCGCGCGCAAAGGCGTCCTGTACGCTTTTCCAGAAGATGGCCAGGTTGTCGGAGTACACGCTGATGCGCACCACCCGCAGCTTTTCCGCCCGGGCGCGCTCGGCCAGATACCAGTTCACCGCCGTGGTCTTGCCGTAGCCCATGGGGGCCACCACGGCGGTCAGCGCACAGCGGGAGATGGGCCGCAGATGCTCCTGCAGCCGCTCGGATATGTAAATGGTGTTCAGGCTCCACTTCGCTTTCGGCATGGCGCACTCCTCCGCGTTTGATACCGTCATTATACCTGACCGGCGGGAAAATGGCAAGGCCGCCGCAGGGTGCGCTGCGGCAACAAAAAAGAGACATCCGAATAGATGTCTCTCTTTGTTGGTGCGCGAGGCGGGACTTGAACCCGCACGTGCGTAATGCACACTAGAACCTGAATCTAGCGAGTCTGCCAATTCCACCACTCGCGCGTCGAACAAGTGAAATTATAGTATGCCCGGGGCGAAATGTCAACCCCTTTTTTTAAAAAATTTCGGCGAATGGTTTTACATGATTTTCCTGCCTTGACCTGCCGTGAAAAACTTGCTATGATAGAGAAAACCATTCACCGAAGGAGCAGCTGTATTCGTATGAGAAAAGAAATGACTCCCCGCAAGAAGCAGGCCATGGAGATGCGCTCCCGCATCCAGGACGTCGCCCTCGACCTCTTTGACCGGGAGGGCTTTGAGAATGTCTCCGTTGAGCAGATCGCTCAGGCGGCGGGCTGCTCCGTGGGCAATATCTATCATTATTTCAAGAGCAAGGACGAGCTGGTCATCCAGGTCACCAGCAGCGTGGACGCCCAGTACAGTGTGCTGGAGGCCAGCTATCTGGCCGACGAGGCCAACACCTGGCACGACAAGCTGCTGGACTTCGTGGGACAGGCGCTGGTCATCAGCGCCAACGACCCCTCCCTGTACCGCAGCTTCATCCACGGCATCCGCTATCCCCAGCAGGCCATCCTCCGGGACAACGAAAAGCGCGTGTACTTCCGCGTGCTGCGGGAGCTGGTGGACGGCTGCAGGCAGGAGAAGTCCGTCCATCCCACCCGCGACCGGGAGGAACTGGTGGCCGACCTGGTGGCGCTCCACCGCGGTCTGCTGCTGGAGTGGCGCATCTACGAGGGCGCCTTCGATCTGCCCCGCCGGGGCCGCCGCATGGCCGCCGCTCTGCTGGCGGGCTGGAAGCACGAGGAATAAGCCCCCACACGGACGGTTAGATGCCGCGAACGTTGTTTTCAACAGCGTTCGCGGCGTTTTTTTGTGCGAAATGCCGACTTTTCGGAAATGACGAAAAGGCCGTTGACATCCGGGGCGGGGGGTGCCATAATAAGATAAAGTCACCGAGTGATTCGGTGAAATATTTAACGAAAATGCCCGGTCAGGGCGGGAAAAATGAGCGAAACGAGAAAAAGGAGAGAGACATGAAGCTGTTGATCATCAACCCCGGCGCTACCTCCACCAAGATCGCTGTGTTCGAGGACGAGGAGCAGCTTTTCAAGGTGACCATCGATCACTCCGCCGAGGAGCTGGACCAGTTCCCCCGGGTCATCGACCAGGCGGATTACCGCAAGGAGGCCATCCTCAAGGCCGTCGCCGATGCGGGCTATCAGCTGACCGATTTCGCCGCCGTCTGCGGCCGCGGCGGGCTGTACCGCGCCATCCCCTCCGGCACCTACGCCGTCAATGACAAGGTCATGGCCGATGTGGAGGCCGCCCCCTACGGCGAGCATCCCTCCAACCTGGGTGCGTATCTGGCCCGCAAGCTGGGCGACATGGTGGGCATCCCCGCCTTTTTCGTGGACCCCGTCTGCGTGGACGAGATGACCGAGATCGCCCACTACACCGGCTTTGCCGAGTTCCGCCGCCTGTGCCAGTTCCACGCCCTGAACCATAAGGCCGTGGGCCGCAAGGCCGCCGAGAAGCTGGGCAAGAAATACGAGGACGTGAACCTCATTGTCTGCCATCTGGGCGGCGGCGTCAGCGTGGGCGCCCACCAGCATGGCCGCGTGGTGGATGTCTGCAACGTGAAGGACGAGGGGGCCATGGGTATGGACCGCGCTGGCGGCCTGCCTGTGAACCAGCTGATCAACTACTGCTTCTCCGGCAAGACCAAGGACGAGGTCAAGCGTACCTTCGGCCGCCGCGCCGGTATGTTCTCCTACCTGGGCACCACCGATTTCCGCGTGATCTGCGCCAAGGTGGTGGAGGGCGACCCCAAGTTCGTGGAGGCCTATCAGGCGCTGGTCTACCAGCTGGCCAAGGACATCGGCGCCATGGCCGCCGTGCTGCACTTCGACGTGGATGCCATCGTCTACACCGCCGGCATGGCCTACGAGGACTTCTTCTGCGACGATATCACCGCCTACGTGGGCAAGATCGCGCCCATCGTCCGCCTGCCGGGCGAGGAGGAGATGCGCTCTCTGGCCGAGGGAGCCCTGCGTGTCCTCCGCGGCGAGCAGGAAGCCGGCCAGTATTGATACGTTTTCAATAAATAAGTGGAAATAAAAAAGGAAAAAGACAAGAAAGGTGGAAAAAGCTATGAAACATCTGATGTCCGGTAACGAGGCAACAGCCCGCGGCGTCTATGAAGCCGGTATCAAGGTCTGTTCCGCGTATCCCGGCACCCCCAGCACCGAGATCCTGGAGAATCTGCCCCAGTACGGCAAGGACGTCTACTGCGAGTGGGCCCCCAATGAGAAGGTGGCCACCGAGGTGGCTTACGGCGCGTCCGTGGCCGGCTCCCGCGCCTTCTGCACCATGAAGATGGTGGGCCTGAACGTGGCCGCCGACCCCCTGTTCACCGCCGGCTATATGGGCGTCAACGGCGCCTACGTGGTGGTCACCGCCGACGACCCCTCCTGCCATTCCTCCCAGAACGAGCAGGACAACCGTCACTATGCCCGTGCCGCCAAGATCGCCATGGTGGAGCCCTCCGACGCCCAGGAGTGCAAGGACTTCGTCCGCCTGGCCTGCGAGATCTCCGAGGAGTTCGACACCCCCGTGTTGTACCGCACCACCACCCGCGTCTGTCACAGCAAGGGTCTGGTGGAGTTCGGCGAGCGCGTTGAGCACACCGCTCCCGCCTACGCCCGCAACACCCGCAAGTACGTCTGCGCTCCCGCCAATGCCTATCTGAACCACCCCATCGTGGAGGACCGCCTGGTGAAGCTGGCCGAGTACGGCTGCACCCGCGCCCTGGAGAACGGCCTGAACAAGGTCGAAATGGGCGACGGCAAGGTGGGTGTCATCACCGCCTCCATCAGCTATCAGTACGCCAAGGAGGTGTTCCCCGAGGGCACGTCCTTCCTGAAGCTGGGCTTGACCTATCCTCTGCCCATGGACCTGATCCGCGACTTCGCCAAGAAGGTGGAGAAGCTGTACGTCATCGAAGAGCTGGATCCCTTCATGGAGGACGAGATCAAGGCCGCCGGCATCGACTGCGTCGGTAAAGAGCTCACCGGCAAGCTGTACGAGCTGAACACCGAGCTGGTGCGTGAGCGCGTGCTGGGCATCAAGGCCGACTACAAGACCATCGACGAGGTCAAGGTCGCCAAGCGTCCCCCCGCACTGTGCCCCGGCTGCCCCCACCGTGGCTTCTTCTACACCCTGTCCAAGAACAAGAACTACGTGGTCACCGGCGATATCGGCTGCTATACCCTGGGCTTCGCGCCTCCCCTGAACTGCATGGACGTGTGCATTTGCATGGGCGGCGGCTTCTCCGCCGGTATGGGCATGGCCAAGTCCTTCCAGCGCGAGGGCGTCACCGACAAGGTGGTGTTCGGCGTCATGGGCGATTCCACGTTCTTCCACTCCGGCATGACCGGCGCGGCTGAGATCATCTACAACAACGGCCGTATGATCCCCTGCGTGCTGGATAACCGCATCACCGGCATGACCGGCCACCAGGACAACCCCGGCTCCGGCTTCACCCTGATGGGCGAGCCCGCCCCCATGATCAGCGTGGAGAAGGTGTTCGAGGCCTACGGCTACGCCCCCATCTTCACCGTCGATCCTCAGGACCTGACCGCCATGAAGAAGACCGTGGACGAGGCTGTGGCCGCCCTGAACGAGGGTAAGCACCCCGCCATCGTCACCCGTCGGCCCTGCCTGCTGATCAAGCGCGTGAAGCACGACACCGGCATGTGCGTGGTCAACGCCGACAAGTGCAAGAGCTGCAAGAGCTGCCTGAAGGTGGGCTGCCCCGCCATCTCCATGGAGAACGGCAAGGCGTTCATTGACCGTACCCAGTGCGTGGGCTGCACCGTCTGCGCCCAGGCCTGCCCGTTTGATGCGATCGAAAAGGAGGAGAAGTAACATGAACGATGTGAAAAGCTGCCTGTTGGTAGGCGTCGGCGGTCAGGGTGCCATCCTGATCTCCAAGATCATGTCCAACGGCTTTATGAAGGCCGGTTACGATGTCAAGCAGAGCGAAGTCCACGGCATGGCCCAGCGCGGCGGCTCCGTGTCCACCCAGGTCCGCTGGGGCAAGAAGGTCTACGGTCCTGTGTTCGGCAAGGGCGAGGCCGACATCATGGTGGCTCTGGAGAAGATGGAAGCCGTCCGCTACGCGGAGTTCCTGAACCCCAACGGCGTGGCCGTCATCAATGACTACGCCATCAAGTCCACCACCATCGCCTCCGGCGCCGAGGAGTATCCCGCCGGTTGCATCGAGGCCATGCAGAAGCACTTCAAGACCATCGCCGTCCCCGCCAGCGACATCGCCATTGAGCTGGGCAATCCCAAGTGCATGAACGTGGTGCTGTTCGGCGCTATGTGCGACTCCTTGGGCTGCCCCGAGATCGACTGGGAAGAGGTCGTGGCCGAGACCGTGCCCGCCAAGGTCAAGGAGCTGAACCTCAAGGCCTTCCGCGCCGGCCGCGAAGCCGCCAAGGCTGCCAAGTAAGTCCGCTTTACAACGAAATAAATATCCCCCGGTACAAGCCGGGGGATATTTATTTGTTGCACTCCACGGCGTTGTGCATTATAATGAACAAAAATCAGGAACGAGGTGTATCACCATGACCTACGGCTTCATCGGCACCGGCAATATGGGTGGCGCGCTGGCGCAGGCGCTGGCCAGAGCCGTGTCCCCCACGGACATCTATCTCAACAACCGCACTCCCGCCAAGGCGGAGGCCCTGGCCGACGCGCTGGGCGCCAACATCGTACCCTGCGCCGACGACATCGCCCGGGTCTGCGACGTCATATTCCTGGGCGTTAAGCCCAACCTGCTGCCCGGTGTGCTGGCGGAGCTCCGCCCCACGCTGGCCGCCCGCCCGGTCAAGCCCCTGCTGGTGTCCATGGCCGCCGGTGTGACCATCGCTGCCATCGAGAGCGCCGTCCCCGGCTGCCCGGTGCTGCGCATTATGCCCAACACCGCCTGCGCCGTGGGCGCGGGCCTGACCCTCTACGATGCCAATGCCCTGGTGACGGAGTCCCAGTTGCAGGGCGTCCTGGCCGCCATGTCCGCCTCCGGGCGGCTGGAGCATCTGCCGGAGCACCTGATCGATGCCGGCAGCGCCGTGGCCGGCTGCGGCGGTGCCTTCGCCTGCCTGTTCATGGAGGCGCTGGCCGACGGCGCCGTTACCTGCGGGCTGCCCCGTGACAAGGCCAATACCTTTGCGGCCCAGATGCTGCTGGGCGCGGCCCGACTGGCGTTGGACAGCGGCAAGCCCTTCGGCCGGATGAAGGACGAGATATGCTCCCCCGGCGGCACCACCATCGCCGGTGTCCGGGCGCTGGAGGAGGGCGGTCTCCGCGCCGCCGCCATGAACGCTGTCATCGCCGCCTACGAGCGCACACTTGAACTGAAGCAGTAAAGTGCAGACAACAAAAAAGCCCTCCCCACCGGGGAGGGCTTTTGCGCGATTATTTCCCGTACAGGCAGTAGATGAGCCAATTCAGGAACCTGGCCGGCAGCACCTTTGCCAGGAATGTGAAGAACTTGTAGTCGAACCGTATGGCGTACAGCGGGTGCCGGTTTCCCTCCCGAAGTGCTACGGATGCGATGTACGCCCCGGCCTTGGCCGGGTCCATGCCGGTCTCCTCGTCGTGCTCCATCCGCTGCACCGAGCGGCTGATGCGCCCCTGATAGACGTCGTCGCCCGCCGCGACCTTCTTCCGCGCGGCGGTGAAGCCCGTGTGGATGTCCCCCGGCATCACGGCGCACACGGTGACGCCGAAGGGCCGCAGCTCGTTGGCCAGCGCCATGGTGTAGGCGTTCACCGCCGCCTTGGTGGCGGAGTAGTAGGCCTGGAAGGGGATAGGCACCGGCGCGGCCACGGAGCTCAGGTTTACGATGCGCCCGTGCCCTGCCTGCCGCATCAGGGGCACCACGGCGCGGTTCATATTCACCATGCCGAAGAAATTCACGTCAAACAGCTTCTTTGCGACCTCGGTCTCCGTGAACTCGATGGCACCGGAGATGCCGAAGCCTGCGTTGTTCACCAGAATGTCGATGTGTCCCTCCGCGTCCATGATCTGTGCCACGGCGCCGCGGACGGCCTGCTCGTCGGTGACATCGGCGGAGATGTGGTGCAGGCCCTCCACGCCCTCGGCGCGGCGGGACAGCTCGTACACCGTGCACCCGGCGGCCCTGAGCGCCAGCGCCGTGGCGCGTCCGATGCCGGAGGTGCCCCCGGTGACGACGGCGACCTTACTCACGGGACATCACCTCCCCGATGATGTCCATGGCCTCGTCCAGCAGCGCCTCCGTGTGGGTGGCCATGTAGCTGGTGCGCAGCAGCGCCTCGCCCTCCGGCGTGGCCGGGGGCAGGGTGGGATTCACGTACACGCCCCGGTCGTATATCTCCGCCGCCACCTGCAGAGTGCGGTAGGTCTCGTAGGTATAGATAGGGATGATGGGCGTGGGCGCTTCCAGCGCCGAGGGGCGGATGGCCAGCCCCCGCTCCGTCAGCCCCTTCCGGGCGTACATGCTCAGCGCACGCAGCCGCTCCGGCAGCTCCGGGTGCTTCTCCAGCTTCCGCAGCGCCGCCAGCGCCGTGGCGCAGTTAGCAGGGGGGATGGATGCCGAGAAGATGAACGGCCGCGAGGCGTGGCGCACGAACTCCGCCACCTCCGCGGATGCCGCCATATAGCCGCCCAGGGATGCCAGCGATTTGGAGAAGGTGCCCATATACACGTCCACCTGGTCCTCCAGGCCGAAGTAGCTGGCGGTGCCGCGCCCGCCCTCGCCCAGCACGCCCAGGCCGTGTGCGTCGTCCACCATGACCCGCGCACCGTACTTCTGCGCCAGCGCGCAGATCTCCGGCAGCCTGGCGATATCACCGCCCATGGAGAACACGCCGTCGGTGACGATCAGCGCCCCGGCGGTCTCCGGCACCTTCTGCAGACACTTCTCCAGCTCCGCCATGTCGCTGTGACGGTAGCGCAGCATCTTTCCGTAGGACAGCTGGCACCCGGCGTAGATACTGGCGTGGTTCTCCCGGTCGCATATCACGTAGTCGTGCCGCCCCACCAGCGCGGAGATGATGCCCACGTTGGACTGGAACCCGGTGCCGAAGGTCACCACCCCCGGCTTACGCAGGAACTTCGCCAGCTCCGCCTCCAGCTCCAGGTGCATCTCCAGCGTGCCGTTCAGGAACCGCGACCCGGAGCACCCGGTGCCGTACTGCTCCAGCGCTCTGACGCCCGCCTCGATGATCTCAGGGTCGGTGGTCAGTCCCAGATAGTTGTTGGAGCCCAGCATGATGCGCCGTTTGCCCTCCATCATCACTTCTACGTCCTGCCGGGACTGCAGCGCGTGGAAGTAGGGATACACGCCCTTTTCCTTCAGCTCACCGGCCAGAGAGGGGGCATAGCATTTCTCAAAAATGTCCATAAGAACCTCGCTATCTGATATAATACATTAGATGTGATTGTAATTTCTAACCAAAAATATTATATAGACAGCACGCCCGCTTGTCAACGGTCTCTTGCTGTGGTGTCCGTTTCAGCGCTCCTCCCCGTCGATAGCGTCCAGCAGCCGCAGGATGCCCCGGCTCAGCGCCGCGGCGCCGCACACGGTGCATATCATGGTGATAGCGGTCATAGTCAGTACCTCCTTGGTAAGTTTTCTCCATCATACCAAAGCCGCTGTCCCGAAAACCGGACACAAAACTTTCTCCCACGAATGCGGAACCTTTTTTCCTCCGCGTGCATCTAAGGGATGTACAAAGAAAACGATGCTGTGCTCCCACCGGAGACACAGCCCGCAAAAAGAGAAAGGAAGTTTTGACTATGAAGAAGATCGTATGTGCGCTGCTGGCCGCAGTGATGGTGCTGTCCCTGGCCGCCTGCGGTACGAAAAAGGATGACAACGGCGGCAAGACGGATGTGGACCTGACTGCCCAGCAGGTGCTGGATAAGCTGAAGGAGACCATGGGCGACAGCCTGTAAGCATAAAAAAAGACCGGCGGGAGCCGGTCTTTTTCTATGCTCTTTCCAGCGGAAGTTACATGGCCTTGATGATGTCCACGATCTCCGCGCCGATGCGCTTCTGGGCCTCGTTGGTGGCAGCGCCGATGTGGGGCGTGCAGGACACCATGGGATGGCTGTACAGCGCCTTGTTGGTGGCGGGCTCGTCGGCATAGACATCCAGACCGGCGGCGCGCACCTTGCCGGACTCCAGAGCGGCCAGCAGGGCAGCTTCGTCCACGTTGGTGCCGCGGGAGGTGTTGATGATGACCACACCGTCCTTCATCTTGGCGATGTTCTCGGCGGAGATCAATGCGCCGCCGTCCACAGCGGGGGCGTGCACGGACACGAAGTCGGACATGGCCAGCAGCTCATCCATCTCCACGTAGGGGATGCCCAGCTGCTCCTCGATGCCGGGGATGTGGAAGATGTCGAAGGCCACGACCTTCATGCCGATGGCCTTGGCCATCACGCCCAGGTGCTGGCCGATACGGCCGAAGCCCACGATGCCCAGGGTCTTGCCCTGCAGCTCGATGCCCTTGCCGTAGGCCTTCTTCTCCCACTTGTCCTCACGCATGGTGTGGCCGGCGATGGAGATGTAGCGGGCGCAGGAGAACATGTGACCCATGGCCAGCTCGGCCACGGACTGAGAGGAAGCCTTGGGGGTGTTCTTCACATCGATGCCGTTCTGCTTGGCATAGTCCACGTCGATGTTGTCCACGCCCACGCCGCCGCGGATGATCAGCTTCAGGCTGCTGCCCTTGGCCTCGTCGATGTGATTGGCGCGGACCTTGGTCTTGGAGCGGACGACCACCACGTCGAAATCACGCAGCGCCTTGCCCAGCTGATCGGGCTCGTAGAACTGCTCCACGACCTCGTGACCCATCTCACGCAGCTCCGCCATAGCGGTCTTGTCCATACCGTCGGTAACCAGAATACGCATGGTAATTTTCTCCTTTTAAAATACGTTTTGTTGTCGGAATTTGTCATTAAAGGGGGAGCAGGCTCCCCCTTTAATAGGTTTTACTTGTGCTCGGCCTCGAACTTCTTCAGGAACTCCACCAATGCCTGGGCGCCCTCGATGGGCATGGCGTTGTACACGCTGGCGCGCAGGCCGCCCACGGACTTGTGGCCCTTCAGGTTGTCGTAACCGGCGGCCTTGGTGGCAGCCACCACCTCGGCGTCCAGCTCGGCGCTCTCGGTGACGAAGGGAATGTTCATCAGGCTGCGGAATTCGGGCTCCACGGTGCCCTTGAACATCTTGGACTGATCCAGGAAGTCATAGATGACCTTGGCCTTGGCCAGGTTGCGCTTGTGCATCTCCTCCAGGCCGCCGATGCTCTTCAGGTACTTGAACACCTTGCCGCAGCAGTAGATGGCCCAGCAGTTGGGGGTGTTGTACATGGAGCCGTTGTCCGCGTGGGTCTTGTAGCTCATGTAGACGGGCATCTTGGGGTCGATGTCCTCGCGGATCAGGTCCTCGCGGATGATGACAACCACCATGCCGGCGGGGCCCACGTTCTTCTGCACGCCGGCGTAGATCATGCCGTAGTCGCTGACGTTGCAGGGTTTGCTCAGGAACATGGAGGACTGGTCGGACACCAGCACGTGGCCCTTGGTGTTGGGCAGCTTGTTCCAGGTGACGCCGTGGATGGTCTCGTTCTCGCAGATGTACACGTAGTCGGTATCCTCGGGGATGTCCAGATCGGAACAATCGGGGATGTAGCTGTAGTTCTTATCCTTGGAGGAGGCAGCCACGA
Organism: uncultured Oscillospiraceae bacterium; assembly: GCA_934590325.1. Lineage (GTDB taxonomy): Bacteria > Bacillota > Clostridia > Oscillospirales > Oscillospiraceae > Vescimonas. The sequence continues at coordinate 47,386 of CAKTOW010000001.1, read as the reverse complement.
TGACCTCGCCGTACTTCTTGGCCTCGGCAATGGCCTTCTTGGACCACGCGCCGGTCTCGATGTACACGGCCTTGCCGTTCTTCATCAGGTTCCATGCCACGGCAGCGAACTGCAGGGTAGCGCCGCCCTGGATGAACAGCACCTTGTAGTTGTCGGGGATGCCCATCAGCTCACGCAGGTCGGCCTCGGCCTCGTCGATGATCTGCTGGAACACCTTGGAGCGGTGGCTCATCTCCATGACGCACATACCGCTGCCACGGTAGTTCATCATCTCGTCGCGGATCTCCTCCAGAACGGGCTCCGGCATCATGGCGGGGCCGGCGGAGAAATTAAAAGTACGACCGTATTTCATGTGGTTTTCCTCCTGTTCATGATCGTCATTTGATACGTATTTTGTATGCGCTGACAATTGGTACCTATAGTATACGGCAAAGGAACGGCGGAATCAACAGCAAAAATGAAAAAAATTAAGATAAACTGAAAAATTTTCAGCCTTTTTGGAAGTTCGTCCGACAGGATTTGACACACCCCCGTATAGATGGTAAAATAATCGTCTGCGAAGATGTCGCTAAAGATTTTCCCGCCCTGCCGGGGCGGTGTGACAGGGAAGGACGGTGCCGCACATGGACAAGCTGAAAGCGCGGGCGCAGCACATCGGCCTCTACGTGACCACTCTGCTGAAATGGCTGGCGGTGGGCGCGCTGGTGGGCGGTGTGGGCGGCTTCGTGGGCGCCGCCTTCCACCTGGGCGTCAATTACGCCACCAACGTCCGCCTGGCGCACCCCTGGGTGCTGTACCTGCTGCCCTTGGGCGGCGTGGTCATCGCCGGGCTGTACCGGATCTGCCGCCTGGAGGGCGCCGGCACCAACGCCGTCATCGAGTCCGTCCACTTCGGCAAAAAGATCCCCACCCTGCTGGTGCCCCTGATATTTGTCTCCACGGTCATCACCCACCTGTGCGGCGGCAGCGCCGGCCGCGAGGGTGCCGCCCTGCAGATAGGCGGCGGCATCGGCTACCGCACCGGCACCCTCCTGCGTCTGGGGGAGAAGGATCTGCCCCTGGCCACCCTCTGCGGTATGGCGGGCGTGTTCTCCGCACTGTTCGGCACGCCCCTGACCGCCACCATCTTTGCCCTGGAGGTCATCAGCGTGGGCGTGCTGTACTACGCCGGGCTGCTGCCCTGCATCACCGCCTCCCTGACTGGCTACTACATCGCCCTCCTCATGGGCGTGGAGCCCACCCGCTTCACCGTGGCCATGCCGGCGCTGGACTGGCCGACGCTGGGGCTCGTGGCGGTGCTGGCTGTGGGCTGTGCCATCGTGAGCATCCTGTTCTGCCGCGGCCTGCACATCACCGAGCATGCCGCCTCCCGCGTCCTGAAGGACCCCTTCCTCCGCGCCGCCGCGGGCGGCGTTCTCATCGTGGCCGCCACGCTGCTGCTGGGTACCACGGACTACAACGGCGCCGGCATGGACGTCATCCAGCGGGCCCTCTCCGGCCAGGCCGACCCCTGGGCCTGGATACTGAAGTTGGCCTTTACCGCCGTCACCATCGGCTGCGGCTTCAAGGGCGGCGAGGTGGTGCCCTCCTTCTTCGTGGGCGCGACCTTCGGCTGTGTGTTCGGCGGCGTGCTGGGCCTGCCCCCGACCTTTGCCGCCGCCGTCGGTCTTGTGGCCGTGTTCTGCGGCGCGGTGAACTGCCCCATCGCCTCCGTTATCCTCAGCATCGAGCTCTTCGGCTCCGGCGGCCTGACCTATTTCGCCGCCGCCTGCGCCCTCAGCTACCTGCTCTCCGGCTACTGCGGCCTGTACAGCAGTCAGACCATCCTGTATTCCAAGCTCAAGGCGGAGTTCATCAACGTCCACACCCATGAATAGAAGCCGCCCCCGGGAAACCGGGGGCTAACATTTTTATAAGGAAATCTTAACGTTTCGTTCACATGATTTTTGCAAGACTGTGGTATCCTCCATTTAGTACATAGGACAAAAGAAAGGAACACCCCATGAAGCGTACCCTCACCGCAAAGCAGAAAAAAACGCTGTCCGTTCTGGCCATCGTCATATTCGTTCTGCTGTCGGCGGCGGTGGCCTGGTTCGTGGGCCGTCCCATCGTCCGCTTTGCCCGCCAGCCGGAGCAGTTCCGCGCCTGGGTGGACAGCCACGGCGTCTGGGGTCCCCTGGCCTATGTGGCCATGATGTTTCTGCAGGTGGTGGTGGCCATCATCCCCGGCGAGCCCCTGGAGATCGCCGGCGGCTACGCCTTCGGTGCCTGGCAGGGCACGGCGCTGTGCCTGGCGGGCGCCATGCTGGGCAGCGTGGCGGTGTTCGCCCTGGTGCGCCGCTGGGGCATGGCACTGGTGGAGGTGTTTTTCCCTGCGGACAAGCTGCAGAAGCTCCGCTTCCTCCTGCACTCGTCCCCCAAGCGCACCGCTATTTTCTGGCTGATATTCACCGTTCCCGGCACGCCCAAGGACCTGCTGTGTTACTTCGCCGGTCTCACCGACCTGCCCTGGTCCACCTGGCTGCTGATAGCCTCCGTGGGCCGTCTGCCCTCCATCGTCACGTCCACCGTGGGCGGCAGCGCCCTGGGGGAGCAGAATTACCGCGCCGCCGTTATCGCCTTTGCCATCGCCCTGGCTGTGGGCGGCATAGGCTGGCTGATATACCGCGCCGTCTGTGCCCGCCACGGCGCTGCCCATAACGAAAAAAAGACCGGCGACTGATGTCGCCGGTCTTTCTGTTATTCAGAACGCCCCCAGCAGCTTGAACAGCAGCGACCAGGCGAACATGGTCACGATGCACAGCGCGCTGGTGGCCACCACGATATCCCCGGCCAGCTCCGCGTCGCCGCCCATCTGCTGTGTCATGGTGAAGGACGCGATGGCTGTGGCGCTGGCGAATACGCTGATGAGCCCTGCGAAGCCCACGCCCCGGATCCCCAGCAGATACCCCGCTGTCAGCAGCAGTCCCGGCATCAGCAGCAGCCGCACCGCGCACACCTGCAGCAGGTCCTTCCGGTACCGCCGCAGCCCACTGAACCGGAAGAACGCCCCCAGCAGGAACAGCAGCAGGGGACTGGTCATGGCCGACACCTGGTGCACCGCCGATTCCAGCACGGCGGGCAGCTTCCACCCGGCGGCCAGGAACACCACGCCCGCGGCCGAGCCCAGTATCAGCGGGTTGGTCACCACCATTTTGACCAGCTTTCCGGCGGGAATCTTCTCCCCCCGGAAGGCCGACAGTGTGATGACCGCCAGCGCGTTGAAGATAGGCACCACCACCGCCGCCAGCATGGCCACCGGGCCCATGTCCGCCCCCGGCACCAGCGCCGCGGCCAGCGGCATACCGATGACCGCCAGATTGCTCCGGTACATGCCCTGTATCTTCACGCCCTGCTTTTCGTGGTCCTTCTCCGTGGGCAGCACCAGTGCCAGGGATATGCCGTACATCACCAGCACAGCCCCCACGGCGAACACCAGCAGCTTCGGCTGCACCGCGTGCTCCAGCGACGACGTGTACAGGTTCCAGAACAGCATCACCGGCATGAAGAACCGGAACGCCAGCTTGTTCAGCTTCGGTACATCGTCGGCGCTGATGGCCCCCAGACACTTGGCACCATACCCCAGCGCCATCACCAGAAATAGCGGCACGATGGCGTTAAAACAGACTTGCAGGTTACTGAGCATACTATTTGTCCTTTCTTAGCACTAGCACATATTCGCCGTTATTTTACACCCCCGCAGCCCGTTTGGCAATCGCTATATTGGGCATTTCTTCCACGCTGCGGCCCTTGCCATTTTTCTCCGGCTGTGGTATGCTTGCCCCACATAATAATTGACTAAGGAGGCTTCACATGGACCCTATTTTTGACATCGAGCTGGAGGAGTGCCCCGTCTGCCGCGGCGCCGGCGTCATGCAGGATGAACAGGGCTGGTGCGTGTCCGTGTCCTGTATGGACTGCGGCGCCGAGACCGCCCACGCCGACTACCACACTCCCGCCGAACGCCTGGAGGCCGCCCGCCGCGTGGCGCTTCTGTGGAACATGGGCAAGGTCATCCACACCGGCGTCGGGGACTGATATACCAGATCCCGTATCTCGTCCTGCTGTTATTCCGCCCCTGCCCGTCACATTGCACAAATGCGGGCAGTATTTTTCTACAGGCAATACCCCCGCCAACATATTGAAAATCCGCCCAGATTATGGTAAATTTTGTATGAAATCATTGAAATACGTACTATTTTAGGGGGTATTCGTATGAAACGCGCTGCTTCCGTCGTGTTGGCGGTCCTGCTGTTGCTGCTGGCTGTACCAATGCCTGCGGCGGGACAGGATAGCCCTCTGTTTTCCGTTAATTTGGGCGTAAAACCCGAATCTGCATCTGTGGACACGAGCGTAGAGGTGTTCCTCCTGTTCTCTCCCATAAACGGTAACAGCAACAATGACTTTAACTCGTACTACTTTACGCTGACCTACGACAATGACCGCCTGGAATTCAACAGTGCCGTGTTCGGAAGTGGTAACACACCTAAGGTCGCTGAGGCATCTAACGGCAAGCTCATTGTGGCCGGTTATGGCGAGACTTTGTCGTACGGCTACATGAAGCTGGCTTTCACGCTGATCAGCGACGGTGATGCCACCGTGACGCTGACACGGGCCAACATTGACCGGAGCGACAATGCACAGCACGATGCCAGAACGGCGACCATTTTAAACAGTTCTGTCACCGTCCACGCCGGCGGATACCCGGTAACGCTGCCGCTGGAGGAAGAGAGTATCACGAGTGTCTCCGGCCCGGCCTTTGCGGCGGCTGGCGGGAACTACACCTTTACGGCATTGCCCGCAGGAATGGCGTTTGAATTCACCGCTACAGTTGATGACGGAGTAGGTTCGTTGAACGTCATCGACAATAAAGACGGCACCTATACAGTGTTCGGAGTCACCGGAAAACTGGAGATCAAACTGCTCAACGCGAAGCCGCGGACGTATTCCGCCACGGTGCAGGGCAACGGAAAAGATGATGTTGTCGGTTTTTCAGGCACCGCGACATATAATGAATCTTACGAGTTCAGCATAAATGCTGTGTCAGGCTACCACTACGCTGTGTCCGTCACCGTGGGCGGACAGACGGTGGCACCCAAGGTGAGCGGCAATTCGTACACCATCCCGGGTACATCTATCGAGGGCAACATCGTCATCACGGTGACCAAGGCCATCCAGTCGAACACCACGCAGATCATGTTCGTGGGCAACGGCACAGACGATTTGGAAAACAACGGCGGCGTATACACAGCCGTCAACGGTCAGAACTTTACGTTCAAACTCAATAAGCAACCAGGGTACGAGTATGCCGTTACCGCCAAGAAGGATGACGTGCCTATCAAAATTGCCGACAACGAGGAGGGCACCTACACCATCGCTGGTGAGGATATTAACGGCGGTATCATCACCGTGACGGTGACACGGACGGCGCCGCCGGCAGTGGACGTCACCGCGCAGGCGTTCCTGACCTGCAGCGACGGCACGATCTTCCTGCTGCGCGCCACGGCGCGAGAGCCCTTAGATAACAGCAAGGGCCTGTTCTACGGCAGCGAGCACATGCTGTGGTCGGATCAGTACAATGCATACGTGTGGCTGGTCAAGACCGGGGACCCTGTGGACAAAGTTCTTACGGATGCCAAAGCGAACATCTCCATCGGGAGCGCGGGCAATACATTGGTAAACCATGGCGGCGATGTGAACAGCAGCGGGAAGGTGGACATTAACGACGCACAGTTGATTTACGAGCTGTACATGAATAAGAAAGATGCAGATATTTCCCAGAGTGGCATGCAGGCGCTGCTGAACGGCGACGTGAACTGCAACGGGAAGCTGGACACGGGCGACGCCAGAGCGGTAGTCTTCCGTATTAAGTGATACGTGATATATCGTGTATTTGCGCAGCCGCACGAATATGGGAAAATCAAATCGGCAGCACCTCCGGACACCGGGGGTGCTGCTTTTTCAACAGGCGCGAAATTCTGTGCTGTGATTCCCTCGGAAAATGTGGTATACTGATGGTATCATCAAAAGGAGACAAGCACCATGGGAAAGCTCGGCCGTAGTGAAAATGCACTGTTTCAGTTCCACGGGACACCGCCTGCAGGGGTCACTGTGTCCATGGCACTGCAGCATCTTGTGTCTATGATCGTGGGATGCGTAACGCCGGCGATCATTATCGCAAATGCGGCGGGGCTGCCCCAGAGCCAGCGGGTGTTGCTGATACAGTGTTCACTTGTGGTCTCGGCGGTGACGACGCTGCTGGAGCTGTTCCCCATCGGCCGGTTCGGCGCGGGGCTGCCGGTGATCTTCGGCGTCAGCTTCGCGTATTTGCCCAGTATGCAGGAGATCGTCAAAACCGGCGGGCTGAGCGCCATAGCCGGGGCGATGATCGTGGGCGGCATCGTGGCCACGCTGGTGGGCGTATTCATCAAACGGATACGAAAGCTGTTTCCGCCGGTCATAACGGGCACGGTGGTTTTTACGATCGGGCTGTCGCTGTACCCTACGGCCATCAATTATATGGCCGGGGGCAGCGGGAACACGTATGAACAGGTAGTCGTTAACAGGGGGCTGACGGAGGCACTGGTGTACGGTTCGTGGCAGAACTGGGCCATCGCCGCGTTCACGCTGGCGGTGGTGCTGGTGCTGAACAACCACGCGACCGGGAAATTGAAGCTGGCATCCATACTGGTGGCCATTGCCGCAGGCTATGCAGTTGCGTGGCTTTTTGGCATGGTGGACCTGTCGGAGCTGGAAAATGCGGGGTGGTTCGAGGCGCCGGAGTTCATGCCCTTCGGGGTGACGTTCGAGCTGTCGGGCTGCATCGCGGTGGGGCTGCTGTTCGCCATCAACTCCATCCAGGCAATTGGCGATTTTACGGCGACCACGGTGGGCGGCATGGATAGAGAACCCACGGACGGGGAGCTGCAGGGCGGCATCGTGGCCTACGGCGCGGCCAACGTGCTGGGGGCGCTGTTCGGCGGCCTGCCCACGGCGACCTACTCCCAGAACGTGGGCATCGTGGCCACAAACAAAGTGGTAAATCGTAATGTTTTCGCGCTGACAGGGGCGTTTTTGCTGCTGGCGGGGCTTATTCCCAAACTTTCTGCCCTGCTGACCACCATTCCCCAGTGCGTGCTGGGCGGCGCCACGGTGGCGGTGTTTTCCACCATCGCCATGACGGGCATGAAGCTTATCGCGGCGGAGGGGATCACGGCCAGGAACACCACGATCGTGGGCCTGTCGGCAGCGCTGGGCGTCGGGATCTCGCAGGCGTCCGAGGCGCTGTCGCAGTTCCCGGAGGCGGTGACCACGATATTCGGGAAGTCCCCCGTGGTGGTGGCCACGCTGATGGCGGTGCTGCTGAACCTGGTGCTGCCAAAGGACGAAAAATGATATTTCGCCAAGTGGGGCGCTCCGTAAGGTGTACCGGTGACGGTTTTGCCCACCTTTTTGGTGAGGGTACCAAGGCGGAAAATGGGCAAAATGGCAGCGGTCATGCGCGGGTCACCGGGGGTTGACCGAATCTTGCGGAGACAGGCGGCGGACCGTATTTGTGCAATCTGACGGGAAGGGGACCGCAGGGCGGGGAGAATGAAAGAAATTTACTTTTTTTCCGCTGGGTGTATTGTTTTGCGCGCGGCGGTGTGGTATAAATAATGTGTATACAGCCATGGGCGCGCCCATGGTCCGTTTTGGGGGCACCCCCAAAACGATTTAATATGGAGAAGAAAACAAACAGGGAGGAACGAGCATGAAAAAAGCGATAAGTTTCCTGCTGGCGCTGGTGATGGCGCTGAGTCTGCTGCCCGCCGCCGTGTGGGCGGATAATAAGGCGGGCGGCGATACGAGTGGGGGTAATGCTGGTGGGGAAAGCAATGCTTTGCAGGTGGGAGGCTGCACGGTGTACTACGCTACAAGTGTAAGTAACGAGGGCGTAGTGTCCTGCAATGCAAACGTAAATAACACCGCAAAATTGGGGGAAAATGGAGAAATCAGTGCGTTTAAAGTAGCTGGTGCGGTGGCAAATGAGAAGTATTATATTGTGGTAATGTGGGGGGAAAATGAGACCGAGCCCACGATCACGCTGAGACAGCGAGAGAGCGTAATTGACGGAGAGAAAAAGAGTAATAAAACCGTATTTGAACTGACTGTCCCTGAGGTGGGAACTCAGGAGGATACGGTCGTCGATTTTGATTTGTGTGTAAATAGCAGCCTGGGTTCTCCCTTTGGTGTGATATTTGCGAAGAAGAACGACAACCCTGACCAGGGCGGGGGCGGTGGTCAGGAAAACTTTATTACCAAATATAGCGTGACTGATGAAGGCGGGTACGTTATCGAGGAGGTCAGCTTGCCTACTAATGATAGGCCTACCATTGAACTGAATCCGGGGTGGACGGACGCAAAGGGAGAGTTTGCGAGAATTGGACTCACCCCGAGTGTAGTGTCCACTTTGAGTAGCGGAAGCAAAGAGGTGCTGCTGTATAACTCATGGGGTGTACGATTGAGATTGAGCCCCGATACTCTGGCGGATATGGCAAGCAAGCAGAGTCAGAATGGGAATCTCGTGTGGTTCAACACCGATTATGTGAACATGGATAAAGAGAACGGTGCTGCATACGCTTTCCGAAGCTTTGTGAAGATAGATGACACTGAGTATACCGACAAGCCGTATACGCTGATAATCGACCGGGAGACAGCGATGGGGGAGAATGGTGAGCCGTATACAGGCTACGCGCTCTATCGACCCAATGCTGACAACAACGCATTGGTATTCCAGGATGCTGGTGTCAATACCGATAAGGATACTTGGGTCGATGAGGAAAATTCCGAACACAGCGTTACTATCTTCTCTTTTACCGTTTATCGCGGAGGCATGTTTGTGCTCATCCCGGAGGGGTATGATGTTTCCGACAACTGGTGGTTCTGGGATGGAGAAAGGCCTGCATGGGAACCCGGAAAAGGATCTACGCCTGAGAAAGCACTAGGATGGCTGCAGCGCCTGTATAACAACGGTTACACTTTCCCAGAGTTTGGAAAAGACTTCACTTTGAACTTCCCCGATGGCCTTTATTCAAAGGCAGATCATCCCGATGACTGGGATTATGACTGCGTAGCAGATACGAGCACAGGCATCATATCCATTGTTGTGAACCACAAAAACGCCGACCGCTGGCGGAAGGTGGTGGAGGATATGGGACGCGATTACCTTGGTGACGGCGTGTATTTTAATTACTACTCCGGCAATGGAGCGTGGGGAAAAGATTTTACATACGGTACAGAGTTTTACAACGATTTTCCGCTGGAGGATGTTGATTCTGTAAGTGCAGATCGTCTTTTTGAGAATGGCGGCACGGAGCTGTCCACCGATTATTACCCGAGCAACGCACAGCACTTGGCGGATATAAACCGAAACGGCAAGTATGTCACGGTCTCCGCTAAAGAGGGTACACGTTGCTATTCTTACGCCATTGCTATGGATAACAATGACAATGTGAAGAGCGGAGCCGCTGCGGTACGTTATGCGCTGCAAATCAATGTTACCGTTGAGGAGTCGTTTGCCTATACCGTTGTTGTGGACAATGGCAAAAAGATAGAGGCAAACCGTATTCATGTGAAAGACATGCATACGGACTGGGAGGCCACGAATATCATTGAGGATGGCACCCTGATCATGCAGACGAAATCCGGTAAGGTGCTGAACAGTGACGACCTTGAGGATGGGAAAGAGTTGGCCGGGACTAATAACGGACAAATCGCCATTCTGAATGTTGATTCGATTTATCCGGGTTATACCCTTAGATGGGAAAGCTACGATGACAGAGGGGACAGCAGTGACATTCCTTTGCGCAAGGTGGATGGCGACGTCCAGACGGTGACGCTGTTCTGGGAAAAGGACGGAGCAGATACCATCGTAGAATACCTGAACGTAGAATATACGAATGGGGATGGCTGGATGAGCCTTCTGGGTGAGAAGGATAATGTCCCCTCGAAACCGCTGACTGTGGACAGCGTACTGCCGGGTAACACAAAAGCGAAGTTAGCAGAGAGCGGAATCAATGTGGCGTATAATGAAGAAACCGGTTATTTCCGCACTACGATAGACGCCTCCAAGCTGAACAGTGAGACAATAAGGGCATTGAAGGAAGGTATCCAGATTGTCTCTCCGTACGAAGGGGCGACACATTTCAGATGTGCGTATATAGGAGGCAGTGAAAACCCGAATTGGCACGGAGCAACGCGCAGAAACGATGTGTGGAATAATCTTAAAAGTTGGGAAGGCGCATTTTCCGTTGAAGAGGATGGGGCTGAGATATTCCTCCCATTTGTGTATTGGAAGACCATGCCTGTACAGGAGTTGACTGTGTACTACACGGATAACCAACTGTATCGCGGGATTGTTGTCCAGTGGTTGAATGACGATGGACAGGTTATCGGTTATTCCTATGTGTACGGCCGTAATGGCGATTTGGCGACAGCCCTGCCGACAAAGATGGTGCGGTCTGCTCCCACAGAGGAGGTCGAAGTGCCGACACTGGTGGGCGATGTGGGCGAGTTCTATTGCTCAACCAATCCGCAGAGCGGCAATGAACACGTCAAGTTCTACCGCTTTAATGTGAAAAATGAGGGTGAGATTGGCGAAAGTGTGACTATCTATCTGCCCTATGAGTATTTCAACATGACCAAGGAGCAGGGGCTGGCACTGGCGGCTCAGGGCATCAAGCCTGCCATCACCCACTATCTGGATGATGCGTGCACAACGACTAAGCCCATCATCGATAGTGCGTATACCGAGTATGGTGTGATGATCGTCACGGACAGTTTCTCTCCCTACGTTATCGACTGCTCCGCTACTGGGGACGACGACACGACGCCCCCGCGGTACTACTATTCCTCCGGCAGCGGCAGTTCTGACAGCACCATTACCTCCGGTGCCGACCAAACCAAGCAGGCCGGCGACATCGTGAAGGTCACCGTCAAGAGCAGCGCCAAGGTGCAGACCGTCTATGTGGACGGTGTGGCGCTGAGTGCCGGGGATTATATCATCAGCGGCGGCACGGTGAAGCTGCAGGGCACCTACACCGTCAAGCTGGCGCAGGGCAGCCACACGCTGCGCATTGCGTACAGCGACGGCTCGGCGGTCAGCACGACCTTCACCCTGAAGGGCACCACGGCGCCCAAGACCGGCGACGCGGGGATCGCGGTGTACGCGGTCATGGCGCTGGGCGGCTGCACGGGCGCGGCTGCGCTGGCCTTCCGGCGGAAGCGGGAGGGCTGAGCCGCGGCGCGGATACGCAATATACCCATATAATACGAAAACCGCAGGACGGAAGTCCTGCGGTTTTTCTGTCGGGGAGGGGTCACGCCTTGCGGTACTCCTTGGGCAGTTGGCCGTACTGCTCCTTGAAGGCGACGGAAAATTTGCTCTGGCTCTCGTAGCCCACCTGGCGGGCGACCTCGGCCACGCTGCAGTCGGTCTCGCGCAGGAGCTGGGCGGCCTTCTCCAGGCGGTGCTCCTTCAGGTGGGCGGCAATGGATGTGCCGTATACCGATTTGAACACCTCTTTCAATGTGGTGGGGTTGATGGGATACAGGTGGCACAGCTCGTCGATGGTGATGCGCTGGTCCATGTGGATGGTCATGTAGTCGTGGATCTGGCGGATGAGCTGCACCTGATCAGCCTCGAAGCGCCACTGGGGACAGGCCACGTCCATGACCTGTTCGATCAGTTCGTGGAGGAGGCGGGACTGGGGGGTGTCGGCGGCGTGGTAGTACATTTCTTTACCGTCGCGGCGGGCTAAAAGCAGGCCGCTGTCGCGGAGGATGCGGAGGTGGTGGGAGACAGCGGGACTGGACATTTCCGTCATGGCGGCGATGTTGACCACACACTCCTCACAGTGGCAGAGGAGCCAGAAAATGCGGATGCGGTTGGGGTCGCTCAATTGACGGAAAATGTCGGATAAACGCTGGAAAGTGGCGGTGTTTTCTAACATTTGACGGACTATTTCGGCGTGGGACGCGTCCTCGCCGTGGTAGTGGGGAAGGGGTGTTTTCTCCATAAGATAGCCTCCTTTTCGCCCGAATGGCAATGGTTTTCGCCCCTTTGGCAGGGAGTGGTGAAAAGCCGTTGACAAGCGGTCTTGAGGGCATTATACTACGGCCATGATGATTAAACAAGTACTTAATGATGGAACTCAAAACAGGGAAATGGCCGGAAAATAACCGGAAGAAACCCGAAATCAAAGTGGAAATTTCCATTAAAACAGTATAAAAAGGTGAACGAGCCGCAGAAAAGGAGAAAGAGCCATGAAAAAGACGTACAATATCGAAGTCGATTGCGCGAATTGCGCGAACCTGATGGAGGAGGCCGCCAAGAAGACCGAGGGCGTAGCTTCCGCTGTGGTGAACTTCATGACCCAGAAGATGATCGTGGAATTCGCGGAAGGGGCGGATGCGAAGGCCACGATGAAGGCGGTGCTGAAGGCCTGCAAGAAGGTGGAGCCGGACTGCGAGATCGAGCTGTAAAACACATTCTGCGCCCCGCTGTGCGGGGCGCTTTTCCTCCCGAGGAGACAGACAGGACGGACGCGGGGACCACATAAGGAGAGATCGACATGAGCAAAAAGCAGAAAAAGATGCTGATACGCATACTGGTGACGGCGGTGATGCTGGCGGCGCTGCACTTCCTCCCGGTGACGGGGTGGCTGCGGCTGGTGCTGTTCCTGGCGGCGTATCTGATCATCGGCTACGACATTCTGAAAAAGGCCGGGCAGGGCATCGCCAACGGGCGGGTGTTCGACGAGAACTTCCTGATGGCGGTGGCCACGGTGGGCGCGTTCGCGCTGGCTATCTATGAAAAGAGCGGCGACTACAACGAGGCCATCGCGGTGATGCTGTTCTATCAGATCGGCGAGCTGTTCCAGAGCTACGCGGTGGGCAAGAGCCGGAAGAACATCAGTGCGCTGATGGACATCCGGCCGGACTACGCCAACATTGAGCAGGACGGCCAGCTGGTGCAGGTGGACCCGGATGAGGTGACTATCGGCACCATCATCGTGGTGCAGCCGGGGGAGAAGGTGCCCATCGACGGTATCGTGACGGAGGGCAGCTCCACGCTGAACACCAGTGCCCTGACGGGCGAGAGTCTGCCCCGGGACGCCAGGGAGGGCGACGAGATCATCAGCGGCTGCATCAACATGACCGGCGTGCTGAAGATCAGGACCACGAAGGAGTTCGGCGAGTCCACGGTGTCCAAGATACTGGAGCTGGTGGAGAACTCCAGCTCGCGCAAGTCCCGCAGTGAGGACTTTATCGCCAAGTTCGCGCGCATCTACACGCCGGTGGTGTGCTACAGCGCGTTGGCTCTGGCGGTCGTTCCGCCGCTTATCCGGCTGGTGGGCGGCATGGACGGACAGTGGGAGCAGTGGATATACAGGGCACTGACGTTCCTGGTGACCAGCTGCCCGTGCGCGCTGGTGGTGAGCATCCCCCTGAGCTTCTTCGCCGGTATCGGCGGCGCCAGCCATGAGGGCATCCTTATCAAGGGCTCCAACTATCTGGAGACACTGTCCCAGGTAAAGACGGTGGTGTTCGACAAGACCGGCACGCTGACGAGGGGCGTGTTCGAGGTGACGGCGGTACACCACAGCAATATGGACGAGGCGAAGCTGCTGGAATACGCGGCGCTGGCGGAGTGCGCGTCCTCCCATCCCATCAGTAAGAGCCTGCAGAAGGCCTACGGCAAGGCCATCGACCGGGAGCGGGTGACGGACATCCAGGAGAGCAGCGGGCACGGCGTGACGGCGGTGGTGGACGGACACCAGGTGGCGGCGGGCAACAGCAAGCTGATGGCGCAGCTGGGCATCGCGTACCACGACTGCCACAGCGTGGGCACCATCATCCACATGGCGGTGGACGGACAGTACGCGGGACACATCGTTATCTCCGACGTGGTGAAGCCCAACGCCAAGGAGGCCATCGCCGCGCTGCACCGGGCGGGCGTGGACAAGACCGTGATGCTCACCGGCGACGCCAGGAAGGCGGCGGACGCGGTGGCGGCAGAGCTGGGCGTGGACGAGGTGCACAGCGAGCTGCTGCCGGGCGACAAGGTGGAGCAGGTGGAGAAGCTGCTGTCCCGGCAGAGCGGGAAGGCGAAGCTGGCCTTCGTGGGCGACGGCATCAACGACGCGCCGGTGCTGAGCCGGGCGGACATCGGCATCGCCATGGGCGCCATGGGCAGCGACGCGGCCATAGAGGCGGCGGACATCGTGCTGATGGACGACGAGCCGCTGCAGATCGCCAAGGCCATACGCATCTCGCGGAAGTGCATCGGTATCGTGTATCAGAACATCGTGTTCGCGCTGGCGGTGAAGTTCGCCTGCCTGGTGCTGGTGGCCATCGGCGCGGCGGACATGTGGGCGGCCATCTTCGCCGATGTGGGCGTGATGGTGCTGGCGGTGCTGAATGCGATACGGGCGCTGCGGGTGAAAAAGTGAAAAAGGGAAAAAGGGAAAGCCCTCGGGAGAGGGCTTTCTTTTTTTTCTTTTTCTTTTTCTTTTTCTTTTTCTTTTTGCTTTCGGCGGGGGGGAGTTTCGCGCTTCGGCGCGAGCTACTTTTGCCCGCGGCGGCCTTTCCTCTTTTTTTGCCTTCGGCGAGTAACTTTCTTTCAACAGCGAAAGAAAGTTACCAAAGAACGCCGTTCAAGGGGGAAGGGATTCCGTATTTCCCTTCCCCCTTGAAGAACCCCCAACCTTGAAACGGCGAAAAAGGGGAGGCGTGCGCGCCTCCCCTCTTTCGAATCACCCCTCCGGGGGAGGGGGCGATTATCAAATCGCGCCAAAGCCCCTGCGGGGCAGGGGCTTTGGTAGGTGGCGGCTGGCGCCGCCGGGGGACGGATTCCCACGCCAGTGTGAGCACTGGCTCGGAATGACAGAGGGGGACGGATTCCCACGCCAGTGACATCGGTCACTGGCTCGGAATGACAGAGGGGGACGGATTCCCACGCCAGTGACATCGGTCACTGGCTCGGAATGACAGAGGGGAGCGGATTCCCACGCCAGTGTGAGCACTGGCTCGGAATGACAGAGGGGGGCGGATTCCCACGCCAGTGACGGCGGTCACTGGCTCGGAATGACAGAGGGGAGCGGCGTGGTATACGGGAGGAATACGGGGGATTTTTCCACAAACAGGAAAAAGTGACGGAAATTGGGGGAAGTGATGCAATTTTTTGTGGGGAAATGAGGCGGAAAGGGCTGGACAAACAGGGGGAATTTGCTATAATGCAAGTATCCGGACAGAGCAGGGCGCGCCCTGCGTTCCGTCGTTTTGTTCCCCCGGACAAAACGACGGGCGGTGCGGAAATCTAACCTATACTGGGGTATGCGTTATGAAGAAAATATTGGCAACCATTTTGGCGCTGGTCATGGCGATCGGCGTCACGACGATGGCGTGGGCGGCGACGGAGGTCAAGACTGCCGAGGAACTGACTAGCGCTATTAATGCTGGCGATGTGGTCGATGTCAAACTGGGAGCGAGTTTTGCAGCAAACGTTGTTATTCCTACCGGTAAGACTGTTACCATCGACCTGAACGGTAATACGCTGACCAATGATGGCGGCGATACCATTACTGTTCAGAAGGGTGCGGCCCTGATCATCAACGGCAGCGGCACGGTGGATAATGTGACACACGCAAAGGCTGCTATCGTAAATAATGGTACTGTAACTTTGAATGGCGGTACATATACTCGCAGTCTGGAAAATGCGGAGAACAACAAGGACGATGCAGGCGGGAATAGTTACTACACTATCCTGACCGACAAGGGCGCTACGATGACTATCAATGCGGGGGTCACCGTGACCAACGTAGGACACTTCTCCAGCATGATTCGTAACGGTGGTACTGGTCCTGATGCTTCTACCCTAACTATCAACGGTGGTACGTTCAGCGGCGGTATCAACACGGTCAAGAATGACGAAGCCGGCGTGCTGGTCATAAATGGCGGTAACTTTTCCAATACGTCCCAGTTTGTTGTCATGAACTGGCACAAGACCACCATTGATGACGGTACCTTTGAGACACTGGACTCTGCTGAGGCGGTGCTGTTTACGTCTAATTGGGGCGGTGAAGCGAACGCCGCAGCTTCTGCGGGTGAACTGACTATTACAGGCGGTACGTTTGTGCGTGCTAATGATACGCAGAAGATGATTGTGGATGCCTATAACGCGAACAATACGGGTACTGCGTCTATTTCCGGCGGCAAGTTTGATGCTAACGTGAGTGCGTATGCTGGTGATACGGCTGTGGCCTCTCTGAATGGTACCTACTATGTCGGAACCACCGACATCGGCAAGGCTGTAGAGAGCATGGGTGTCGGTGATACCCTGACCGTGGTGAAGGGCACTGTGACCATTAACGGCAACACTGTGACTGCTGGCAACACCTACACCGTTCCTCCCCGCTACTACTACAACTCCACTACCACCACCGACACCAAGAAGGACGACAACAAGGGCACCAGCCCCAAGACCTTCGACGCCGGTGTGGGCATCTATGCCGTGAGCGCTGTCCTGAGCGTCACCGGTATGGCGTATGTGGGGAAGAAAAAGTTCTAAGGCTTTCCTCTGAGAGCGACACAAGAGAGACCTGCGGGGGCAGGTCTCTTTTTTTGCGGGCGTTGCAAGGGGCGGAAAAATATGGTATGCTGGGGAAAACGGAGAGGAGGGGATGGCTGTGACCGACGAGGCGCTGTACCGGCGGTATCTGGACGGGGATGAGTCCGGGCTGGACCGGCTGGTGGAGAAGTACGGCGATCCCCTGACGCTGTATATCGACGGCTATCTGCACGACATACACGAGGCGGAGGAGCGGATGATGGACGTGTTCGCGTATCTGTTCGTGAAGCGGCCGGGCATCCGGGACGGGGGGCTGAAGGCGTACCTGTACAAGGCGGCGCGGCACGGGGCCCTGCGGGGCAAGCGGCGGCGCAGGGCGGAGTTCAGCCTGGCGGACGTGGACAGCGAGCCGGACGGCCGGGCGCTGGTGGAGGAGGTCGTGGGAAAGCGGGAGCGGGACCGGGTCCTGCACCTGTGCATGGAGGAACTGCACGCGGAGTACAGGGAGGCGCTGTATCTGACGTATTTCGAGGGCATGAGCTACGCCCAGGCGGCGGAGGTCATGGGGAAGAGCGTGAAGCAGGTCACCAATCTGGTGTACCGGGGGAAGGAGCGCCTGCGGGGACTGCTGGAACAGGAGGGGATAACGGATGTTGAGCCATGAGGAGCGGGCGGCCGGTGTGCGGCGGCGCGTGGCGGAGGAGCAGCGGCGCAGACGGCGGCGGAGAGACCGCGGGACGGTGCTGGCGGCCGCGGCGGCGTGCCTGGCGCTGATCGCGGGGATAGGCTTCGCCATGCCGGGGTTCGCCGGGCAGGGCGGGGACCTGGCCGCGCCGGCGGACACGGCCAGTATGTTCGGCGGCAGCGAGGCGCTGGGGTATATCGTTATCGGCGTGCTGGCGTTTTTGCTGGGGGCGGGGGTGACGGTGCTGGCGGCCCAGCTGCGGAGGATGCAGGAGGACGAGGGGGGAAAGGAAAACGGGGAAGATGGAACTGCTGAGTAATCTTGTGCAGCTGGCGGCCACGGTGCTGGGCTTCTGCCTGGCGGGGGCGCGGTACAGGCGGGAGCGGGGGCAGGTGTGGTTCCTGCTGACGTGCTTTTACGGGTGCTTCGCGCTGGGGGCGCTGTACTGGACGCTGTATCTGCTGCTGTTCGACACGACGCCGCAGGTGTTCTATGTGTCGGAGTTCGGGTGGATCTCCAGCGCGGTGTTTTTGCTGATACTGCAGTACACGCTGGCCAGCGAGGGGGAGCGGGCGTTCCGGTGCCGGGCCGTGTGGCTGGCGCCGGCGGTGGGCGTGCCGCTGTGCGTGCTGTACTGCACCTATGGGGACATACTGTCCAACCTGCTGTGGTGCGGGATGATGGTGGTGCTGTCCTGGGGTGCCATACGGGGACTGGTGTACGCGGACGGGGGCCGCAGACGGTGGTTCCACATAGGGGTGCTGGCGTTCGCGGCGGCGGAGTATCTGCTGTGGACGGCGGGGTGCTTCTGGCAGAGCGACAGCCTGGCCAGCCCGGTGTTTTGGTGCGATGTGCTGCTGACGGCGGCGATACTGAGCCTGCTGGGGGCCACGGAGAAGGCGGTGGAGGCATGACGTATATCGAGAATGTATTCGTGTGCATCATGTCGCCGCTGCTGGTGGCGGCGTTGTGCATGGGGCGCAGACAGCTGCGGGTGTTCGTGTTCTGCTTCGCGGGGATGGGCGCGTGCATGCTGGCGGCGTACATCAACACGTTCCTGGCGGGGGTGTACGGCGCGGACGTGTTCGCCGCCGCGGTGGAGATAGCGCCGGTGGTGGAGGAGGTCATGAAGCTGCTGCCGCTGCTGTTCTATCTGCTGGTGTTCGAGCCGAAGGCGGAGCGGGTGCGGGGCGCGGCCATCATCGTGGCGGTGGCCTTCGCCACGTTCGAGAACGTGTGCTACCTGATACAGAACGGCGCGGGACACCTGTCGCTGATACTGTTCCGGGGCTTCGGAACGGGGGCCATGCACGTGATATGCGGCGCGGCGGTGGGCGGCGGACTGGTGTACGCCTGGCAGCGGACGTGGCTGCGGATAGCGGGCACCTGCGGCCTGCTGGGCGCGGCCATCACGTTCCACGCGGTGTACAACCTGCTGGCGGCCAGCGAGGGCGCGGTGCAGTATGCGGCGTACATCCTGCCGGTGGTGATACTGGCGGTGGGGCGGATGAGCGCCCGCTGGCCGGCGCGGCAAAGTGAATGAGAGAGGATACGGGACCTCCGGCGCGGCCGGGGGTCTTGTTTTTTGGAAAAATCTGTGTGGAGAGGTGAGAGGTTTTTGGCGGGAGGTGTACCTAAGAAAGTGGAAGGACGCTCCGTGAGGGCACCGCAGGGAGAGCGGCGCGGCGGAGACAGAGGAGACACGGGAACAGGAGGAAGAATGGGTATGAAGAAACGGATGTTGGCGGCGGCGCTGTGCCTGTGCATGGCGCTGACGCTGCTGCCTGTGACGGCAGCGGGCACCGACAGCACGGCGGAGACCGCCCTGCTGTCCGGTACGGCGGCGCTGAGCAGCGAGGGGAGCAGGCGGGCTATCTCGCTGGGGGCGAAGGATGTCATCGGAGGACGGGCGGACAGCGTATTCTTCGGCAGCTATCCGCAGAACGATACCAGCGGGAAAAAGAAGGACCCGGTAGAATGGTGGGTGCTGGACAACGAGGGCGACGAGCTTTTTCTGCTGTCGCGGTTCAATCTGGACGCGAAAAAGTACAACGACAGGGCGGGCGACATCACGTGGGAGAACAGTACCCTGCGGGCGTGGCTGAACGATGCGTTTCTGAACAGGGCATTCAACACGACGGAACAGGGGGCAATATCGCTGACGGATGTTGTCAATGACAAAAGCTTCATCGGTGTGTCGGGCGGGAATAACACAAGAGACAAGGTGTTCCTGCTGTCGGCAAAGGAGGCGGTGGACAGCGCCCATTTTCAGAGCGATGGGTATCGGATGACGGAGAATACGCCGTATACGGCCAAGCAGAGCAGCGATATGAATAGGGCTGGCTATGCAGATGACTGGTGGCTGCGCACGCCCGGCCACAGGGCGGATATGGCAGCGTATGTGGAGGACTATGTCAACCGCGCCCCATTCGACAACGTGAGCGAGATCGGAAGCTACACCCATACGAGGGACAAGGGCGTACGCCCGGCGATAAAGCTGGACCTGAACAAGGTGCTGTTGGTGTCCGCCGCAGGGCAGGCGATGCCGTCCGGCGGAAATACCATGGCCCCTGTCCCGGAATATGACGGGAGGGACTGGCAGGTGACGCTGACCAACGGGTCGGATCCCGGGGTCACGGTGGTGCCCAATGATAAAGGGAGGACCGTGAAGGAGGGGTACACGGACTGGAGCTTTACCGTCCGGTGGGAGACCGGATTTGGAAGCTCCAGGAATGTACAGCTTCTGCTGGTGGATGAGAACAACGAGGCGCTGTATTACAGCAACCTCGGCTCGGCGTCAATGATGAGCACGGTAAGGGCGAGCGTTCGGATACCCGAGGGCCTCAAGGAGGGCAGGTACACCCTGAAGGTGTTTAAGGGAACGACCTACACGGATGGCCGCGTCAATTATGCCAGCGGGTTTATGGATATTCCCCTTGAGGTGGTGGACGGTACGCCGCCGGTGCTTGAGGCAGTGAGCGCGGAGCGCGATACGCTGTTTGACGACATGGTGAAGGTGAGCTTTACCTGCAGCGAGTGGGGCACGCTGTATTACAAGGTGCAGAAAAGTAATGAGCCAGAGCCCGCGTTTGATGCTGAGACCTGGGAGTATGGCGGCCCCTGCCATAGCGGCGACTCCAATCGCGGCGAGGTGTGGAACGTCAAGCAAGTGGACTATGATCAGAAGATCTATCTCGTGGCCGTGGACTGGGCAGGAAATGTCAGCAATAGGGTGTGCAAGGTTTGGGAGAAGGAGAAAGAACCCAGTACCGGATCATGGTCCGGGGGAATGACAGTGCTCCTTGAAAAACCGGGTGATCCCCGATGGGACAGCAGCGTCATGGAAAGAGCCACATGGGACCAGGTGACCTATGAGGTTTGGAGCGAAACGTACCCTGTTACCGACTATGCGGTGCAGCTCTATAAGGGCGGAACCGCGGTGGGGGATCCGGTGACAGTGACGGGAACGGAGCATATCTTTGCCATGGAGGAAGCGGGCACCTATCACTTCACGGTCAAAGCCGTAGTTGAAGGCTTTGGCGCGCTGACGGCGACAAGCGGTGAGTTGACGCTCTGTCAGGTGACCTTTGTGACGGGTGAGGGCGACAGCGATACCACAACGCAGCTGGTCCGCAAGGGCGGAACGGTCGAAAGACCCGCTGACCCCAGCAGAGAGGATGCACAGTTTGGCGGCTGGTACACGGATAAGGGGTGTACGAGGGCGTATGACTTCGCCAGCGCTGTGAACGAGAGCATTACCCTCTACGCCAAGTGGACGAGGACGGGAACGACGGCCCATGAGCATAGCTATGATGAGAACGCATGGAGCAAAAACGCCAGCTGGCACTGGAGACAGTGTACCGATGACGGGTGCCCCGATATGCAGGAGAGCATAAAGGATACGGCGGCACACGACTTCAGCGGAGAAAATGAGTCGGTGTGCTCCGTGTGCGGGTACGAGAAGCAGCCCGTTACAAGGCCCGACCCGGACCCGGAGCCGGGACCCGAACCGGAGCCGGAGCCGGAACACGAGCACAGCTACGGCGCGTGGAGAACGAACGAGGGCTATCACTGGCAGGAGTGCACGGACCCCAACTGCACCGACAGGGTAGGCAGCCGCTTTGGCACGGAGGAGCATGACTTCGGCAACATGGTGGCGGCGGGGACGAACCCCAGCTGTACGGTGTGCGGGTACGGGATAGAGGGACCGTCGCTGGACGGCGGCGGGACCGGCGGGGGTGAGAGCCATGTACACGTGTGCAGCTATGACACGTGGAACAGGGACAGCGTGTACCACTGGAAGGAGTGCGCCGGTGCGTATTGCCCCAACGTGGGTGTTGTGAGGGAGCACGGTGAGCACAGCTACGGTGAGTGGTATGTGAAGGAGCCGGCCACGGTGACGGCGGCCGGCGTGGAAGCGCGGGAGTGCATGACCGAGGGCTGCGGCTACACGCAGACGAGGGAGATCCCCCGCAGGGAGCCGGAACGGTACTACTACAACAGCGGCAGTACGGACGGCGGCGGGGAGAATACCGCGCCGGAGAAGGTGTCCGCGCCCAAGACCGCGGACGCGGGCGTGGCTGTTTACGCGCTGAGCGGGGTGCTGGGCCTGGGCGGCCTGGTCTTCGCGGGAAGGAAGCGCAGGAAGTGACGCGGCGGGGGTACCATCCGGGGGATGGCGTCCCGCAGAGGAGGAGAGAAGGGAGGCGCGGAGCATGTATGACGCGAAAACGCGCGCGGCGCTGGTGAAGGCGCGGGTGCGGGCGGCGCAGCGCAGGCAGGCGCGGCGGGGGATATACGGACTGGGCGGCATGTGTACGGCGCTGCTGGCGGTGCTGGTGGGCGCGGTGGACGCAGCGGCGGGACAGCCGCAGGCGGCTACGGAGGGCACATTCGGCGCTATGCTGCTGCACGAGGCGGCCGGGGGCTATGTGCTGGTGGGGGTGGTGTCCTTCACGGCGGCCATGGTGCTGACGGCGCTGTGCATACGGTACAGGGAGAAGCGGCGCAGGGAGAGCGGCGCGGCGGAGACAGAGAAAGCGCGGGAACAGGAGGGAGAGCAGGTATGAAGAAACGGATATTGGCGGCGGTGCTGTTCCTGTGCATGGCGCTGACGCTGCTGCCTGTAACGGCAGCGGGGACGGACTACACGGGGGAGACCGCCGTGCAGTCCGCTACTGCGGCGCTGAGCAATGGCGGGGACAAGCGGGCTATCTCGCTGGGGAACGACTATCTCGTCGGGACAAAGGGCAGCCTGGTGTACTTTGGCAGCTATCCGCAGACCGACCCCACCGGGGCGAAAAAGGAGCCGGTGCTGTGGTGGGTGCTGAAAAATGACGGGGAAAAGGCGCTGCTGCTGTCGGCGTACAATCTGGACGCGCAGCAGTACAGCAAAAAGGGCGAGGACGTGACGTGGGAGAAGAGCGACCTGCGGAAGTGGATGAACACCACTTTCCTGCAAAAGGCCTTCACCACATCGGAGCAGAACGCTATCACCACGACCCACGTGGTGACGCCCAACAGCTACAACGGCCGGCCGGGCGGCGGCGATACGGACGACAAGGTGTTCGCCCTGTCGGTGCAGGAGGCGGTCAGCGGTGGCTTTTTCTACGAGGGCGGGAAATATTTCAATAATGCGGATGTTGACCTGAAATCCTGCAACACGAAATATGCCTGTGCGCAGAGCGGCGGCTGGCTGGCGTATCCGCCCAGCGCCGATAACTGGTGGCTGCGCACCCCCGGCTACATGGAGAAACGGCGGGCGTATGTGCTGGGGTGGTCCCGCTATAAGGATTTCTACGTGGATCTGGATGGCACCACCGGCGACGACAGGATGGTGGCGGCGCGTCCGGCGCTGAACCTGGATCTGAGCAAGGTGCTGTTTATCTCCGCCGCGGAGCAGGCGCTGCCGAAGGGCGACACCAGAAACGTGGATGGCATCGGCAATGTAATGACGATGGGTGAGGTCTCCGCGGACTACGGTGGGAACAGCTGGCAGGTGATGCTGCGGAACGGTTCGAGCCCCAACATCCAGGTGTCCGGCAATAGAACGATGAAGGAGGGGTATACGGACTGGGTATTCACCTTCAGCTTTAGCTCCCGCAAAAGCGTGCACGCCCTGCTGGTGAATGAGGCCAACGAGGTGTTGTATTACCAGAATATCGGTTCGGCACAAAGCTTGAGCACCGTGACCACCAAGCTGCTGATACCGGAGGGCCTGAAGGAGGGAAAGTACACCCTGAAGCTGTTCAGAGGGACGATCAACACGGGCACCGGCGTCAACTACGCCAGCGACTTCCTGGATATTCCTATCGAGGTAGAGGACGGTGTGGCACCGGAGGTGACGAACGCGGTCCTGTGGCGGCATAAAAATGAGGACAACAACCTGAGATTGAAATTTGCGTGCAATGAGGACGGGAGGCTTTACTACACCGTGAAGAACCGATGGGAGGACGCACCGGTATTTGATGTGAACAGTATAGACGGAACGGTATGGAAGTGGGAATACAGTTTTGACAGTCCATTCAACGAAAAGAAGATCGAGGGGATACCGAAATCGAATAGGGGCAAGTATGTTTACTTCGTTGCGGTGGACAAGGCGAATAATGTAAGCGAGATGCAGTGCCTGACATGGGACGCGGAGGACAACACAGGAGGAACTGTGACCGAGGAAACGACGCATATCAGCGCACCGGGGAACCCGAGGTGGGACGACACGGTCGTGGGCAAGGCGCTGTGGAAACCGGTGAAGTATACGGTCGGTCTCAGTACTAAGGAAAGAGACCCCATCGGCTACGCGGTGCAGCTCTATAAGAACAGCACCGCAGTGGGAAAGCAGGTGATCGTGCCGGGAACGGAGTATACCTTTGATGATGTGAAGGAGACCGGGGCCGCATATACCTTCACGGTGGAGGCCGTGGCGGAGGGAAAGAATATCGACGTAGAAACGGCGAGAAGCGACACGCTGACGCTCTGTCAGGTGACCTTTGTGAAGGGCGAAGGCGATACGACAACGCAGCTTGCCCCCAAGGGTGGTAAGGCCCAAAAACCGGATGACCCCAGCAGAGAAAATGAACAGTTTGGCGGCTGGTACACGGATGAGGCGTGTACGGGTGAGCCGTACAACTTCGGCAGCGCTGTGAACGGGGACATCACCCTCTACGCCAAGTGGACGGAGAAGGTGACGACGCCCCATGAGCACAGCTATGGCGACAGCAACGAGTACAGCGCATGGAGCAAAAGCGCCGACTTGCACTGGAGACAGTGTACTGCTGGCGGCGAGTGCCCTGATATTCAGGGCAGCATAAAGGAAACGGCGCCGCATGACTTCAGCGAGGAGGATGGGCTGATGTGCTCTGTGTGCGGGTATGAGAGGGAGATCGATGAGGACCCGGACAAGGAACCGGAGCGCGACCCGGAGCCGGAGCCTGTGCCAAAGCATGAGCACAGTTATGGCGATGCCATGTGGGAGTACGACACGACGTACCACTGGCAGGAGTGTGTGGACGAAAACTGCACCAACCGGCTGGAGAGCCGTCGGTCCACGGGGGAGCATGCGTATGTGACCGCGGAGGGGAGCGCTGAACCACCGAAGTGCCCGGTGTGTGGGCATGAGGCACAGCCGACGGTGGATGAGCCGGACGAACACATGTGCAGGTACGAGACGTGGAGCATGGATAAGGTGTACCACTGGCAGGAGTGCACGGACACGGCGTGTCCCAACAGGCAGGAAAGCGTGAAGGAGCACGGCAAACACGACTACGGCGCGTGGCGTGTGACCGTGGCGGCCACGGTGGAGGCGACCGGGGTAGAAACGAGGGCGTGTATGGACTGCGGCTACGAGCAGACGCGGGAGATACCCCGGCGGGAGTCGGAGCGGTACTACTATAACAGCGGCAGCGGGACGGATACCGGCGGCGGGAAGACTGACGCGCCGGAGAAGGTGTCCGCGCCCAAGACCGCGGACGCGGGCGCGTTGGCGTATCTGGCGCTGGCATTGAGTGCGTATACCGGCACCGCGTTTGCGGTGCGCAGAGGAAAGGAAAGGAGTTGAGCCTCCCGGGTGATGGGAGGGGAAACGGAAAGAGACCTGCGAAAGCAGGTCTCTTTTTGCTGCGGGGGGCGGGGGATGTTCACAAGGGGACACCCCCTCCGACGATACATCGGAGGGGGTGCGCACAAGGGGATAAGGAGGAAATCAATGCACAGGCAGCGTGCCGAGTTCTTCGGTCTTCTTGATGATAACATTTACGAGGCTCTCGGACAGGGCGGGGGAGGAGTCCTTCACGACCTCCTTGATGTGCTCCAGGGTCTTTGCCAGCGTGGAGTCGGCCATGCCGTCGTAGAAGCCCAGGGACACCTTACCGAGGGAGGTTTCCGCCGCGGTGAAGGCCATCTCAGTGGCGATGCACATTTTGAAGGCGCAGCCGGGCTTTGCGCCGTCGCAGAGGATGCCCATCATAGGGGAGAGCAGGTTGATGATGGCCGCCTCGATCTGGGCGTTGGTGGCGCCGCGCAGGTAGCTTATGGCCGCGGCCACGCCGGAGGCGGAGCCGATGCCGCACATGCAGAACGGGGTCGTCTTGCCGATGTTGGACTTGATGTAGATGCTGACCAGGTGGGACAGGGCCACGGCGCGGAGCGTGCGGGCCTCGTCGATGCCCCATACCTGGGCCGCGGCGAGCACCGGGTTGATGGCGGTGATGCCCTGGTTGCCGTCACCCATGGTACACATGGCCGGCATGTTGCAACCGCCCATGCGGGCGTCCGCCGCGGCGGTGACGAGGATCTTGCCCCATTCGCAGGCGCTGGCGGGGATGTGCGACGCCGGGTCGGCGTAGAAGCTCTCGTCAAAGTCGGCGCAGGCCTTGCGGAAGAGCGCACGGCCGACCTCATGGCCGAAGGGAGTCTTTATGCCCTCTATGGCCAGGGCGTAGTTCATGTCTATGCCGTCCTGCAGGAACCGTATCGTGTCGATATTAACGGTCTTGACGAAGGACAGAAGCATGGCCAGGTCCAACTCTGCTTTTTCGCTTTCGGTATCGCCCAGGGCTTCGCTGCTGTAAACGGTGCGGCCGTTCACCGCGATGGAGAGAATGTGGTCGTAGGCGCCCTCCAGCACGGACACGATGGTCTCGTTTTCCGTGGTGACGACGGCGCGCGCGTATATCCCGCGCTGCGACCAGTCGCACAGGACGCTTAGGCCCCGTGCGGCGATGAAATCGGAGGCCTGGGCGTTTGTGGCGGGGGTGGCGGTGTTCAGCACCTCCATGCCCAGGGTCCAGTCACCGCCGAACAGGCCGTTGGCCGCCGCGATGGCGATGCCGGGTTCAGGCGAGCCGGGGGTGGCCACGCCGAAGCCGGTTTTGAAAAGCTCCGGACTCAGCTCTATGGTCAGCCGCTGGGGCGGGGCCGTCATGTAGGGGCGGCAGCAGGCTGTCACAAGCGCGTAGGCGGTGGGGCCGGTGCAGCCGAGTGCGGGCAAGACCTCTCTTTTCAACAGAAAAACAAGGTTGTTTTGTTCGTTTGTCACCATTTGTCACCCTTATTCATTTACCAGTTTTTGGCCCACATATCGCACGGCGGCACCACGGCGTCGATGGCCCAGGTGGGGATAAAGCGCCCATCCAGGGAGATGGCGTCGATGTCGTAGAGGGCAGACAGGTCCGCCAGGGGGTCGCTGCGCAGTACGATGAAGTCGGCCAGCTTGCCCGGCGTAAGAGAACCGATCTGCGCGTCCAGTTCCATCAGCCGTGCGGCGTTGATGGTGGCGGTCTCCAGCGCCTCGTGGGTGGTCATGCCGAAGCGGTGCATCAGGGCGATCTCCTCGTTCAGGTCGCCCAGGGTGTCCGTGCCGGCGGCGATCTTCACCTTGGCCTTGACCGCCTCGGGGAACGTCTTTTCGTGCAGCTCCCAGAACTGGTGGTACCGGGCGACCCACTTGTCGCCGCGCCGCCAGTTGGGCAGGCCGTTTTCCATGTAGCCCGTCAGCGTCGGCACCAGCCACGTGCCCTGCTCGCGCATCTGCGCGGCCTGCTTCGCGGTCATGCCGATGCCATGCTCGATGCAGTCCATTCCGGCGTTTAGGCAGCGCTGGATGGTCTCGGCGCCGTTGGCGTGGGCGGACACCTTGGCGTCCAGTTCATGGCTGGCCGCCACCAGCAGATTCAGGTCCTCCTGGGAGAACCAGGGGTAGCTGAGCTTGTCCAGATGATAGAGGTCGTCATGGCTGGCGACGATCTTGATGAAATCCGTGCCGGCGTTGACCTGGCGGCGGATCTCCGACACCATCTCCTGCGGGGTGGACACCGTGGCGCAGAAGTGGCTGGCGTGGCCGTTGGACATCTCGATAATGGCGTTGGCACAGCGAAAACGCGGGGCCAGGATGACGCCGCGCTCGGCGCAGACCTTCATCTCGTTGTGAACGTGGTCCTTGTGTCCCATGTCCCGCACGGTGGTCACGCCCTTGCGCAGGCAGTTCAGCGAATTGCGCACGGCCAGCATAGTCTCTGTGGCCACGTCGCGCGCGAGGGTGATGTCACCGAAGCTGCGCCAGAGGGTGATGTGGGTGTGGGCGTTGATGAGGCCGGGCATGATCACCTTGCCCGCGCAGTCAACGGCCTCGGCACCGGCGAACTCGCCGGAGCGGGCGCCGTACTCGTCCATAGTCAGCACAGCAGTGATCTTGCTGCCGTCCACCAGGAGGGCACCGTTGGGGATGACCTTGCCGCCGTCCATGGTGATGATTTTTGTGTTAGTATATACTTTCATAAATGCTCCCTGCTTAGAAATCGATTATCGGTCAATGGATTCAGCCCTTGGTCAGAAGGTGCGGCAGCAGCGTGGAGATAGGCTCTACATAGGCCACCAGCAGCAGCGCGACCACCAGAGAGATCAGGAACGGCCATAGCTTTTTGCACACAAGATCGAACCGTGTCTCCGAAATGCTGCACACGATGAACACGCACGCGCCCATGGGCGGCGTCACCGCGCCAACCATCATGGCCAGACAGCACACGATGCCGAAGTGTACGAGGTCGATGCCCAGTACCGTAGCGATGGGGATCATCACGGGCATCACAATCAGCAGACCCGCCATGGACTCGATGAAGCAGCCCAGGATCAGCAGGAAAACCACCACGATCAGCATGAACAGGGCGCGGCTGTCGGTGAAGCTGAGGATGCCCTTGGAGATGGTCAGGGGGATCTTGGTAAAGGTCAGCGTCCAGCTGAGAAGAGAGGCGGCGGAGGTCATGAACATGACCTGTGCCGCGGCGATGGCGCTCTCCTTGATGATGCGGGGGATGTCCTTGAGCTTCAGCTCCTTGTAGATCATACCCACCACGGCGGAGTATACCACGGCCACGATACCGGCCTCAGTAGGGGAGAAGCTGCCGGAGAACATACCCAGCAGGATGATGGCCGGAGCGATAATGGCCAGCACGCCGTCCTTCAGGCTGACGCCCAGACGCTTCCAGGAGAACTTGGTGGCGGGGGGCGCCTTCTCGCCGCGCATGAACATGAACTTGCACGCGGCCATCAGCATCAGACCCACCAGGATGCCGGGGAGGATGCCCGCCTTGAACATATCGCTGACGTTGACGTTTGCCTCGGTAGCGTAGAGTATCATGATGATGCTGGGCGGGATGATGGGGCCGATAACGCTGGAGGCCGCGGTGATGGCGGCGGCGAAGCTCTCGTCAAAGCCGTCGTCCTTCATGGCCTGCATCTCGATCTTGCCCAAGCCGGCGGCGTCCGCCGCGGCGGAACCGGAGATGCCCGCGAACACCATGCTGGCCAGCACGTTCACGTAGGCCAGGCCGCCGCGTATCCAGCCCATCAGGGCAAGGCAGATGTCGAATATGCGCTTTGTAATGCCGCCGGAGTTCATCAGGTTGCCCGCCAGGATGAAGAAGGGCACCGCCAGCAGCGTGAAGCTCTGAACGCCGCCGATGATGGTCTTGGGGACCATGACCAGCTGCAGGTCGTTCATCAGCAGAGCCAGGATGGAGGGGATGCACACCGAGAAGAAGATGGGGAAGCCCAGGAAGAGGCATACGACAAATACGCCTATGATGATCAGTGCCTGTGTTGCCATGTTATGCCACCTCCTTCTTTCCCTGTCTGTAGTTCGCCGCAGAGTCGTAGATCTTTTCAATCATGCCGATGAGCATGGATGCTGCGCAGTAGATCATGGGGATAGAGTACGCCGCTCGGTTGATACCCAGGCTGTACGTCACGCCGGTGCTCTGGGACTGGGCGTACCGGCAGCCGTAGATGGTCAGGATCACCAGCACCGCGCACTCCAGAATGTGCCACAGCATCTCCCAGCACAGACGCACCGCGCCCTTTGCCTTCAGGTACAGGAAGTCCACCCGCAGCAGAGTCTCCTTCTTGTAGATGTACGCTGCGCCGAAGAATACGACCCAGCTTATGAGGATCAGCGACAGCTCCTGCACCCAGGGGAAGGACAGCTTGAGCAGATTGCGCTGAACGATCTCCACGAAATTGATGAGCACAATGATCGCCAGCAGTGATCCGGCCAGGATGCCCTCGAGGCGGCTGAGCCCGTCGGTGATTTTTTTCAGAATAGTCATTGTTTTCTCCTGTATCTTGATAAGGACGCGCGGCCATACATCCGAAAGGGTCTATGGCCGCGCGTGCCGGTTTATGCCATCGCCTTGATCTTTTCCACGATGCCTTTCTCGAAGTAACCGCTGTCCTCCCACTCGGCGTAGATCTTGGTCATCGCCTCACGGAAGGGGGTGAGATCCATATCATCGACCCAGGTCACACCGCCCTCTTTGATCATGTAATCCAGGTCGGACTGCCAGTCGTTCTCCACGGTCTCGGAGTACAGCGCACCGGCGGCGTAGGCGCCATCGCGCAGGATCTGCTGGAGATCCTCAGGCAGGGAGTTGAACTTGTCGGAGTTCATGATCAGCGCGTAGCGCTGCGGGAAGGAATCCGTCTTGGTCAGGTACTTGGCGACCTCATAGTAGGCGTTGGCCTTGATGGTGCTGGCGGGCATCTCGAAGCCCTGCACCATGCCCTGCTGCACGGCCATGTACAGCTCACTCATGGACACGGTGACGGTGGCGGCGCCGAAGGCCTGCCAGGTCTTCTGGAAGGTCTCCACTTCGGGGCAGCGTACCTTCATGCCCTTGATGTCGTCAAAGGAGTTGAAGGGGACGGTGGAACACATCACGCGGTAGGGCCCCTGCTTGAAGCTCCACTTGTCGTCCAGGATCATGATGTTGTTTTCCAGCAGGGTGTCGTAGCCGGTCTGCATGATGTCGGAGTTCAGGAAGTTCAGCAGGTGCTGGTCGCTCTCGAACAGGAAGTACACGGAGCAGTACTTTACGGCGGGCGCCCACTGCATCAGGGGATCGATACCGGTGAGGAAGATGTCCTGGGTGCCCATAATGACATTTTCGATCTGGCCATTGGTGTCGCCCAGCTGGTTGTTGTGATACACGTCGACCTTGATGCGGCCACCGCTCTTTTCCTCCACATACTCCTTGAAATACTCCATCGCCACGCCATCGACGGAGTTGGCAGCGGAATACGTGCCCACGGAGATGGTCACCGCCTCGGTATCGGAGGTATCGGCGTCATTGTTTGCGGGGGTGTCCTTCGTGCCGCAGCCGACCAGCAGAGCGGTGGTCATGCACAGCGCAAGGATAAGGGACAACATTCTTTTCATCAGGGGTTCTCTCCTTTCAAATATATATTGACTCTTTTTCTTCGAGCAATATCCGTTTACATATGGGAGATGCCGTCGATCTCGATGGCGATACCGTCGGCCAGCCGCGACACCTCCACGCAGCAGCGCGCGGGGTAGACGCCCTGGGGGAAGAAGCTTTTGTACACCTCGTTCATGGCTGCAAAATCGTCCAGGCAGCGGAGGTAAATGTTCACCTTCAATGCCTTCTGCAGGGATGTTCCCGCCGCTTCAAATACGGCAGAGAGATTTTCCAGCGCCAGGCGTGTCTGCACGTCGATAGGGGCGTCGCTGTATACCTTTCCGTCCGCGTCGATGGGGATCTGCCCGCTTGCGAACACAAGGGAGTCGTAACACGTGAAGTGCGCGTACGGTCCCAGGGCCGGTGTGAGCTCACGCATAGTCTGTCCTCCTTATATCAGCAGTTCATTCTGC
This sequence comes from uncultured Oscillospiraceae bacterium, assembly GCA_934590325.1. Taxonomy (GTDB): domain Bacteria; phylum Bacillota; class Clostridia; order Oscillospirales; family Oscillospiraceae; genus Vescimonas. The sequence continues at coordinate 15,892 of CAKTOW010000001.1, read as the reverse complement.
GGCGGCGCCGCATCTGAGGATAGTATTACTTGTTTTTGCCCGTCTGTCAATTTGTGGCTATTTCCTGCTAATCTATTTTAGGGACACTTTGTCTATTGACAAGCAACTTTCTATGCCGTATATTGGTGGTAATACTGGTTTAAAATGACCTTTCATGCCGAAAAATGTATTTGTTGATTTTTACGCAACCTTCACGAACAGGAGGTAACAACCATGACCTATGCACAACAGATCGGCGCGCGGATAGCTTTTCTCCGCCGGCTCAAGGGCCTGACCCTGGCGGAGCTGGCCGAGCGCGTCAATAAGCACAAGAGCACGATCTCCAAGTACGAAAGCGGCCAGATCATTATCGACATCGAGAGCCTGAAGGAGGTGGCGGACGCCTTGGGCGTGGACGTGGCACAGATCGTGGAGATGCCAAACACCTCACGGCTTACCTCAGCGCCTATCGGCCCACACAACCCGTTTTGCCTCGCCTCCACGTTTTATATGTACTACTTCGACGGGCGCAGCGCGCGCCTGGTGTCCTCAGTCATCTGCTTGACCTCACGGCATGACGGGGACGACCGCATAAACGCTTCGCTGTACATGGATACGCCGGACCCGCAGAACTACCTGAACTGCCGCTACTTCTATTCCGGCTATATGTATCCATACGACCTGACCTCGTTCTTCATTTTTGAAAACCAGGCCATCCACATCGAAAAGCTGTCGCTTATGGCGGTACACTCCTTCTCTGACAAGAACCGGTTCTGGGGTGCGTTTATGGGATTATCCCCACAGCCCTTCGGCCCCATGATCGCAAAGGTCCTCATCTCCAACTCCATGGTTCCTCAGGAGCAGCTGCGGCAGACGGACTTCAAGATCTCCAGGGACGAGTGGAAGGCATTCCAGCGGTACAATTCCATGCTGCTTCTGCTGGAGAACAACTCCTGACAGGCGGAGCGCAGGCCGCAGAAGTGCAGAAAAAAGCGACGCCGCCCAATGGACGGCGTCACTTTTGGCACCCCCGACCAGACTCTAACTGGTGGCCTACCGCTTAGGAGGCGGTCGCTCTATACAACTGAGCTACGGAGGCGTGTGCAACTGGTATTGTACCCCACAATGGGGGGAGATGTCAACAGCAGGCGGCGAAAAAACGTCGGAAAAGTTGACGAAAAGGCTTGCAATCGGGCGGTAGTGGGCATATAATATCAAGGTTAGTGAATTTGCCCGAGAGAAAGGGGTTTTTACCTTTGCAGAACGAAAAACTGAGAAACGTAGCCATCATCGCCCACGTCGACCACGGCAAGACCACGCTGGTGGATCAGATGCTCAAGCAGGGCGGCGTGTACCGCGAGAATCAGGAGACCGTGGAGCGCGTCATGGACTCCAACGATCTGGAGCGGGAGCGCGGCATCACCATCCTCGCCAAGAACACCGCCATCCAGTACGGCGACACGAAGATCAACATTGTGGACACGCCGGGTCACGCCGATTTCGGCGGCGAGGTGGAGCGCATTCTGAAGATGGTCAACGGCGTTATCCTGCTGGTGGACGCCGCCGAGGGTCCCATGCCCCAGACCCGCTTCGTCCTCAGCCGCGCACTGGAGCTGGGCCACCGGGTCATCGTGGTCATCAACAAGATAGACCGCCCCGACCAGCGCATCCACGAGGTCATCGACGAGGTGCTGGAGCTGCTGCTGGATCTAGACGCCACCGACGAGCAGCTGGACAGCCCCATGCTGTTCTGCTCCGCCCGCAACGGTACCGCCAGCTATTCCCCCGACGTGGTGGGCACCGACCTGAAGCCGCTGTTCGACACCATTCTGAACTATATCCCTGCGCCGGAGGCCGACCTTGACCAGCCGTTCCAGATGCTGGTCAGTGCCATCGACTACAATGAGTTCGTGGGCCGCATCGCCATCGGCCGCATCGAGCGCGGCGTGCTGAAGCAGAACCAGGAGATCGCGGTGTGCAACTACCACGACCCGGACGCCCCGGCCAAGAAGGCCAAGGCCGTCAGCATGTATGAGTTCGCGGGCCTGGGCAAGGTGCCCATCACCGAGGCCACCGCCGGCAACATCATCGCCCTCAGCGGCATCGGCGACATTACCATCGGCGACACCATCTGCGCCCCCGACTGCGTGGAGCCGCTGCCCTTCGTGAAGATCAGCGCGCCTACGGTGGAGATGACCTTCTCCGTCAACGACAGCCCCTTCGCCGGGCGGGAGGGCAAGTTCGTCACCAGCCGCCAGCTGCGCGACCGCCTGTGGCGCGAAACGCTGAAGGACGTGTCCCTCCGCGTCAGCGAGATCGAGGGCGCCATGGACGCCTTCAACGTGGCCGGCCGCGGCGAGATGAGCCTGTCCATCCTGATCGAGACCATGCGCCGTGAGGGCTACGAGTTCCAGGTATCGCCCCCCCGCGTGCTGTACCAGACCATCGACGGCAAGAAGTGCGAGCCCATCGAGCGCCTGGTGGTGGACGTACCCAGCGAGAGCGTGGGCGCGGTCATCGAGAAGCTGGGTACCCGCAAGGCGGACATGCAGGAGATGACACCCATCGGCAACCGCATGAAGGTGGAGTTCCTGGTGCCCAGCCGCGGCCTGTTCGGCTACCGCAACGAGTTCCTGACCGATACCCGGGGCGAGGGCATCATGGCCAGCGTGTTCGACAGCTACGCGCCCTATAAGGGCGAGCTGAGCCGCCGCAACACCGGCTCGCTGGTGTCCTTCGAGACCGGCGAGAGCGTCAGCTACGGTCTGTTCAACGCACAGGAGCGCGGCGCGCTGTTCATCGGCCCCGGCGTGGCCGTGTACGAGGGCATGGTGGTGGGCGTCAGCCCCAAGCAGGAGGACATCACCGTCAACGTCTGCCGCAAGAAGCAGATGACCAACATGCGCGCTGCCGGCAGCGACGAGGCGCTGCGCCTGGTGCCGCCCCGGCGGCTGAGCCTGGAGCAGTGTCTGGAGTTCCTGGCGGACGACGAGCTGCTGGAGGTCACGCCCAAGAACCTGCGCATCCGCAAGACCATCCTGAACCACGAGAAGCGCATGAAGGCCCAGCACGGAAAGAAAAACTGAACGAGAGTGAAAAAGAGACCGCGAAAGCGGTCTCTTTTTTCTTCGCGCATATTCCGGCGCAGGAGGGTGAACACTATCCATGTAAAATTTACTTTGACTGGAGGAAATTCATATATGAAGGCGACTGGCATCGTGCGCCGCATCGACGACCTGGGCCGCGTGGTCATCCCCAAGGAGATCCGCCGCACCATGCGTATCCGGGAGGGCGACCCCCTGGAGATCTACACCACCCGCGAGGGAGAGGTCATTTTCAAAAAATATTCCCTGATCGGCGGACTGGAGGAGTTCGCCGCGCAGTTCTGTGACACGCTCAGCCGCAGCACCGAGTTCTCCGCCGCCGTCACCGACCGCGACGCGGTCATCGCCATCTCCGGGGCGGGGAAAAAGGAGCTGCTGGGCAGATCCGTGTCCCCGGAGTTGGAGCAGGTCATGGCCCAGCGGGGGCTCTACTGCGGGGAGGGTGTGCCCGTCACCGAGGATAACGGCGATTTCCGCGCCGCCGTGGCTGCGCCTATCCTCTGCGAGGGCGATGTGCTGGGCTCGGTGCTGTTCCTGTCCCCGGACGACCGTGCGGCGGGGGAGACCGAGTGCAAGCTGGCCCAGACCGTGGCGGCGTTCCTGGGCAAGAACATGGAGTCCTGAACAACGGAGAAAAAGCAGCCCCGCGGCAAAGCCGCGGGGCTGCTGTGTTCTCTTTCAGGCCTGCCAGTCCGTTACCTGACGGTACAGCCAGTCGCACCAGGCGTCCACGCCCTCGCCGGCCTTGGCGGAGATAGGGAATATCTCCAGCTTCGGGTTGCGGCGGCGGGCGTACTCCACCACCTTGTCCATGTCGAAGTCAAAGTAGGGCAGCACGTCGATCTTGTTGATGATCAGCGCGTCGCAGACGGTGAAGATCAGGGGATACTTCAGGGGCTTGTCGTGGCCCTCCGGTACGGAGAGGATCATGGCGTTCTTCACCGCGCCGGTGTCAAACTCCGCCGGGCACACCAGGTTGCCCACGTTCTCCAGCACCACCAGGTCCAGCCCGTCGGTGCCGATCTCACGCAGGCCCTGCTCCGTCATGCCGGCGTCCAGGTGGCACATGCCGCCGGTGTGCAGCTGGATGGCCTTTACACCCGCGTCGGCCACGGCGGCGGCATCCACGTCCGAGTCGATGTCCGCCTCCATGACGCCCATGCGCAGCCGGTCCTTCAGCTGCCCGATGGTGCGCAGCAGGGTGGTGGTCTTGCCGCTGCCGGGGGAGGACATCAGGTTCAGCAGGAACGTGCCGTTCCGCTTCAGCTCCTCCCGCAGCCGCGCCGCCTCCCGGTCGTTGTCGGCGAACACGCTCTCTTTTACCTCGATGATCTTGTACTTATCCATACTACGCGCCCTCTATCTCCTTGATGCTGATTTCGCTGCCCCGCAGCAGCCAGGTGTCCCCGCTGCCGCAGTGGGGGCAGGTGCGGCCGTGGGCTACGGTGGGGTACTCCGCCCCGCAGCCGCCGCACTTTGTCACGGCCGGAAGTGTGTCGATGTGCAGCTGCGCGCCACGCAGCAGGTCGGATTTCTGCACCGCCCAGTCCCAGCAGCTGACCAGCTCCCGGGGGATGGCGCCGCAGACCTCGCCCAGCTCCAGCGTCACGCCCGCCACGCGGGTCAGGGCGTTTTCCGCCCCCACACGCTCCACGGTCTTTATCACGTGGAATACGATGCCCAGCTCGTGCATATCACTTGGCCACCTTCTTGGCGCGGCGCTCCGCCTTCTTGATCTTGATGTTCCGCTTGATCATGTAGGGCAGGATGGCCTTCATCTTGTCCTCGCAGGCGTACATGGTGCTGCACTCCGGGCGCTCCCGGTGCAGGTGGATGGCGTCGAAGGCGCACTTGGTGGTGCACACGCCGCAGCCGATGCACTTGTTGGGGTCCACGACGCTGGCGCCGCAGCCCAGGCAGCGGGCGGTCTCCGCCTTCACCTGCTCGGCGGTGAAGGCCACGCGCTCGTCTTTGAAGGTCTTGCGCAGGGCGTCGTTGTAGCCGATGCGCTGCCGGGGGGTGTTGTCGTAGCTGTCCACGGCGATCAGCGCGTTCTTCTTGTCCAGCTCGATGAACTGGCGGCGGTCACGGCCAATGGTCAGGGTGGCGCCCTGCACCCAGCGGTGCAGGCTGACGGCGCCCTGCTTGCCGGCGGCGATGGCATCGATGGCGAACTTCTGGCCGGTGTAGGCGTCGCCGCCCACGAAGATGTCGGGCTCGGCGGTCTGATAGGTGACGGGGTCGGCCTTGGCGGTGCCGTTGGTGTTAAACTCCACCCTGGTACCCGCCAGCAGGTCGCGCCACTCCACCTTCTGGCCGATGCAGAACAGCACCGTGCCGCAGGGGGTGGTCTGTACGGTGTTCTCGTCGTACACCGGCGCGAAGCGGCCGTCCTCGTCCTTGACCTTCAGGCACTTGACGAAGGCCATGCCGGAGGCCTTGCCGTCCTCGACGGTGACCTCTCTGGGGCCCCAGCCGGCGTAGATGGCGATGCCCTCGCGCTCGCACTCGCTGCGGTCCTCCTCGCCCATGGGCATCTCGTCGTAGCCCTCCAGGCAGTACAGGCTCACGTTCTCCGCGCCGCAGCGGACGGCGGTGCGCGCCACGTCGGCCGCGATGTTGCCGCCGCCGATGACCACCACACGGCCGCTGAGCGCGGCCTTGCCGTGCAGGTTCACGTCACGCATAAAGTCCACGCCGGAGATGACGTTCTCCGCGTCGCCGCCGGGGACGGGCAGTCTGCCGCCGCTCTGCAGGCCCACGGCCACATAGAAGCCCTTGTAGCCCTGCTCACGCAGCTGCGCGATGGTGACATCCTTGCCCACCTCCACGCCGCAGCGGAACTCCGCGCCCAGCTGGCGCAGCACGTCGATCTCCGCCTCCACCACGTCCTTCTCCAGGCGGAAGGAGGGGATGGCGTTCATCAGCATGCCGCCGGGGCGGCTTTCTTTTTCAAACACGGTGGGGCGATAGCCCTTCTCCGCCAGGTAGTAGGCGCAGCTCATGCCCGCGGGGCCGCCGCCGATGATGGCGATCTTCTCGGTGAACTCGCCGTCCACCTTGGGGATGACCTTCTCCGGGATGAAGCGGGTCTCCGCGTCCAGATCCTGCTGGGCGATGAAGCGCTTCACCTCGTCGATGGCCACGGCCTCGTCCACGGTGCCGCGGGTGCAGGCGTCCTCACACCGGCGGTTGCAGATGCGGCCGCACACGGCGGGGAAGGGGTTCTCCCGCTTGATCAGCTGCAGTGCCTCGCGGTACTTGCCCTGGGCCGCCAGCTTCAGATAGCCCTGCACGGCGATATGGGCGGGGCAGGCGGTCTTGCAGGGGGCGGTGCCGGTGTCGTAGCAGTTGATGCGGTTGCGGTCACGGTAGTCGATGCTCCACTTCTCCGGGCCCCACTTGGTCTCGTCGGGCAGTTCGGCGCGGGGATACTCGATGAAGCCGTCCTTGGTGCACAGCTTCTGGCCCAGCTTCACCGCGCCGGCGGGACAGTTCTCCACGCAGCGGCCGCAGGCCACGCACTTCTCGGTCTCCACCGCCGCCACATAGGCGCTGCGGGACATGTTGGGCGTGTTGAACAGCTGGCTGGTGCGCAGGGCGTTGCACACGTTTACGTTGCAGTTGCAGATGCCGAATATCTTCTGCTCGCCGTCGATGTTGGTGATCTGATGAACGAAGCCGTTGTCCTCGGCCTTCTTGAATATCTCCAGCGCCTCTTCCTTGGTGATGTAGGTGCCGCGCTGGGTCTCCACGATATAATCGGCCATGTCGCCTACGCCGATGCACCAGTTCTCCACATCGTCGCCGCAGCCCTCGCCCAGCTTGTCGCGGCTGGCGCGGCAGGAGCACATGCTCTTGGCGTACTTGCCCTCGTACTTATCCAGCCAGTAGGAGATCTTCTCCAGCCCGATGGCCTCCTGCTCGGTCTCGATGGCCTTCTCCACCGGGATGACGTGCATGCCGATGCCCGCGCCTCCGGGGGGCACCATGGGGGTGATCTTCTCCAGGGGCAGCATGGTCATGCGCTCGAAGAACGCGGCCACCTCCGGGTGCTCGTCGATCTGGCTGCGGCGCATATTCAGGAACTCCGCGCTGCCGGGCACGAACAGGGGCAGGATGTACCGCTTCTCGTGCTTGGGGTTCTTGCCGTCCAGGTTTTCCCAATTGTACTCGATGAGCCCCAGCCAGGACATCTCGTCCAGCAGCTTCTGCAGGGGCTCGCGCTCCATCTTCGTCAGCTTCATCAGCTGCTCGATGGTCTTGGGCTTGCGGACGCCCATTTTCAGCGCCACGTCCGCCATCTCGTCGGTCACCAGCGCGTCCAGGCCCCAGTACTCCGGGTCGTCCACGGTGGCCTTCAGGCCGATGCGGTTGGTGATCATGCTGCCCAGCTTCAGGATGTTCTCGCGGGGCGGCCGGTCGGGACAGGGGATCTTGAACGAGAGCTTTTCCTCGTCCAGGGGGAAGTTGGTAGGCTTGCTGCCGTTGATGTCGCGCATAGTCTCTCTCCTCCGTTATCTGCTGCTCCGACCAGCGGCGACGGCCGCGGGAAACGGGGTCAGCGTTGTATTTTTCACTCTATTATACCTATAATACCAACTTTTCCGCCGGAATCCTATTGACTTTTCCGCCAAAGCTGTGGTACACTTTTATATGGTCTTGGTCGGACCAAAACATATAGTAAAGGAGCCTTTACCATGGCCTTTCGTGAGATCGTCGCCCCCACCGTCAAGGAGCTGTTCATCCAGCAGCTGGAGGGCATGATCCTGTCCGGCGAGCTGCGCCCCGGCGACCGTCTGCCCACCGAGCGGGAGTTGGCCGACGAGATGAAGATAAGCAAGACCGTGGTCCACGAGGGACTGCGTGAGCTGCACCGCCTGGGCTTTTTGGACATTGCCTCCCGTCGGGGTGTCACCGTGGCGGACTACGCTCAGACCGGCAGCCTGGAGACCCTGCGCGCCATCATGGACTTCCACGGCGGCATCCCGGATGCCAAGACCGCTGCCAGCATCCTGCAGCTGCGGTACTATCTGGAGGGCCCCGCCATGGAGGAACTGGCCGCGCGGCACACGGCGGCGGATATGGCCGCCCTGCGGGCCCTGCAGCAGCAGGCGGAGCAGGCCGCCCGCCAGAGCGTCCCCGCCTTCGCCGAGGCACTGTTCCGCTACCACCGGGGCGTTACCTTCCTCAGTGGCAACACCATCACGCCGCTGATATTCAACGCCTTCGCCACCGTGAACCTGGAGTTCTGGAAGGAGTACATCCAGGTCACCGGTATCGACCGCTGTCTGGAGCGCCTGGGGCAGTTCACCGCCTATATCGAGGCAGGGGAGGGGCAACGGGCCTCCGGCCTGCTGCGGTACGGCCTGGAGCAGTTCATCGGGCAGATGCGATAAAGGAAAAACACCCGGCCGAGGGGCGGCACGGGATAAAAGAACACCCGGCCGAAGGCCGGGTGTTTCGTATCTTTTACCGACGCTTGCCGCCGCCGAATCCGCCGCCGCCAAAGCCTCCGCCGCGGGAACCGCCCCCACGGGAGCTTCCCCCGCGGGAACCGCCGCCGAAGCCGCCTCCGCTGAAGCCGCTGCCGCCGCTGGGCCGGCTGGGGCGGCTGGGCCGGGGGGCGCTGGGTCTTGTGCCGCCAGGGCGCGGGCCGCCGGAGGGCCGGGTATTGGGCCGGGGCGGCCGGGGTGCGCCGCCGCCCATGGGAGGACGGGGACCGCCGCCGTAGGGAGGTCTCGGCCCGCCGCCGCGGGGCGGACGGGGAGGCCGGGGCGCTCTGGGCGGCCGGGGCGGGGCGTAGTGCCTGCCCCAGAACACGGGGTAGTACACAGGCCGCACTACGTTCACCGGTGCGCCCACGATGTACCGCCGCCGGTAGCGGCTGTACCGTATGGCGTCCAGCACCATCCACACCACGAAGATGCCGATGATCAGCATCACCACGGCGCCGATGGAGGTGCCGGTGCTGCCGGCGGAGGCCGGCGCCGCCGGGGCGTACCAGCCGCTGTCGCCGCTGCTGCCGCCGCTCAGGTCAGCCTGGGCGTAGAACACGTCCGCCTGGCGGAAGAAGGCTGTCACGGCGCTGTCGAAGTCGCCGCTGTAATAGGTGGTCTCGATGGCCTGACGCAGCTTGCTCTGCTGGGTGTCGGTCATGGTGTAGCCCACGTTGTCGCCGCAGTACACCTGCCAGTCGCCGTCCTTCACCAGCAGCAGGATCATGTCGTTGCGGCCTAGGCCCCAGGTCTCGCCCAGCTTGGCGGCATAGTCCTCCGCATCCCAGCCGTTCAGGTGGTCGATGGTGGCCACGGCCACGATGGCGTAGTACTTGCCGTCCCAGCTGCTGTTGTAGTCGGCGATAAGCTGCTTCGTCTGACCGTTCAGCAGTCCGGCGTCGTCGCAGATCCAGTTCTGATACTGCACGTCCAGCAGCTCCGTGGCCTTGTTGGCGATAAAGCCGTCCTTACGGCTCTGGCCGATGAACACGGCGGCCGCGATGGCGATGAGCAGCACCACCAGCGCGGTGCCGCGCTTTTCAAAAAATTTCATACCTGTTCCCCTTTCCAAAGGAGATAGATCTCATTCTTACCCTCTCAGCTCCATCAGCTTCTGCTTCAGCTCGCCCTCGATCTTGCCCAGTTCGACCTCGGCTTCCTTGCGCTTGGCGGTGCCCTCCTGCTGGATGGTCAGCACCTCGTCCAGGGTGGAGATGAGCTGCTGATTGGTGTGCTGCAGGGTCTCGATGTCGATGATGGAGCGCTCGGCCTCCTTGGCGGTGGCGATGGTGCCCATCTTCAGGGTGTCGGCGTTCTTCTTCAGCAGATCGTTGGTCATCTCGGTGACGGCGTTCTGGGCGGCGGTGGCCTGACGGCTGTGCTCCATGCCCAGGGCCAGCACCATCTGGCTCTTCCACAGGGGGATGGTGTTCACCAGGGAGGACTGGATCTTCTCGATCATCAGGGTGTCGTTGTTCTGCAGCAGGCGGGTCTGGGGGCCCATCTGCACGGACACCATGCGGGTCAGCTCCAGGTCATGGAGCTTCTTCTCGAAGCGGCTGCACAGGTTCACCAGGTCGTTGTAGGCCTGTGCGTCCTCGGCCAGGCCGGTCTGCTCCGCCTTCTTGCGCAGCTCCTCCAGCTCGGTGCTGCGCACCTCGGCCAGCCGCTTCTTGCCGGCGAGGATGTACATGGTCAGCTCCTTGTAGTACTTCAGGTTCAGCTCGTACATCTGGTCGAACATGGCCACGTCCTTCAGCAGCGTGATCTGATGGTTCTCCAGATTCTGGGCGATTTTGTCCACATTGGCCTCGACCTTGCTGTACTGGGCCTTCATGGTCTCCAGCTTGTTGCCGGCCTTCTTGAAGATGCCGAACAGACCCTTCTTCTCGTCCTCCTCGCCGAAGCCCTTCAGTTCCACCACCAGGCGGCTCAGGTCCTCGCCGATCTCGCCCATGTCCTTGCTGCGGACGTTGTTCAGCGCGTTCTCGGAGAAGGAGGCCACGCTCTTCTGTGCGGCAGCGCCGTACTGCAGCACCTGGTTGGTGTCGCGGATGTCGATCTTGTGGGAGAACTCCTCCACGGCCTTCTTCTCCTCGTCGGTCAGCAGCTTGTCGTCCATCTCCACCGGCTCGATCTTCTTCTCCTCCTGCTGGGGCACCTCCGGCGCCTCCGGGGTCAGGGTCAGGGAGGGTACCTCCACGGCGGCCGCGGCGGCGGTGTCGTCAGGGTCCAGGGTCAGCTGGGGCATCATGTTATCCGTCATGGTATTCTGTTCCTTTCTGTGTTTTTTTCAGTGGATGGTCCTGTATTTGCTTCGCGTGTCGCGTATTCGCTCACAGCTCCAGCGTGATGCCGCTGCCGGTGTCCACGCTGTCGTCCTTCTGGGGCGGCTGGGTCTGCGCCGCGCCGGCGCTGCGGATGTCCAGCTCCGGCGCCGGATCGGTCACCGGGTTTTCCTGCGCCGTCTTATGCAGCGCATCCCCGCCGGTGAGGCCCTCCCGCGCCATCATGTTGTCCAGCACGGTGATATCGGTGGAGATGTCCATGGCCTGGTCGCCGAACAGGCTGTCCAGCTGCTTTTCAAAGGCCAGCACGATGGTGGCCATCATGCCCTCCACCTTCTCCATGGTGCCGGTGATGTTCTGCCCGCTGACGCCCTGGCGGCTCAGCTCGTCATAGCTGCGCAGCAGCTTCAGCGTGGTGGGCAGGTAGTAGCTCATGAACTTCCGGATCTGCGGCAGCTTCTCCGGATGCTCCTTCACGTAGTCGAATATCTTCGTGCTGACCTCCTCCAGCCGGTCGATCTGGCCGGAGATGGTCTCGTCCTGGATGCTGTCGTTCAGGGCCCGCATGGCCTTGATGGCTGCGCCGCCCTCGGCGATGGCCTTGTCCAGCTCCACGTTGCCGGTGGTCACCGGCTCCTCGGGCACCTCCACGGTCTCCGTCACGTCACGGCAGAACATCCGGGCGATGAGCGCCACCACGGCGGAAGCCGCCGCAGCCAGCAGGAAATGCCCCACCTGATACAGCGGAAACAGCAGCGCATACAGCACCCACGTCACCGCCGCCGCGTAGATGGGCGCGGCCGATTTATGGACGATGGTCTTTGTTTTCAATCCTGTCGCCTCCAGTCCTTGATTCATGGCTTACATTATACACACTTTCGGTATTCCGGTCAATTGCAGAAGAAAAAAAGACCGGCCCTCGCCGGTCTTTTTTTCACTTGTTGTTCAGCTTGCCCAGATACCGGTAGATACTGGCCTCGCTGCTGTGCAGCGTCTGCGCCACGTGGCTGACGGAGCCCTTCAGCAGGAACACGCCCTTGCGGTTCAGGATGTCCATGATCTCCATCTTTTCGTCCTGGGTCAGACGGTCCACCTCCACCGGGTAGTTGGCCACCACCTGGGACACGATGCTGGCGGTGGCGCCGGCGATGGACGTGGGATAGCCGCTGCGCACCGGTGTCTCCACCGGGTCGTTGCCGTCGGCGATGAGCCGCGTGCCGCTGGGCACGCCGCGCTGCACTCCGCCGCCGCACAGCTCCATGACCCGGCGGCTCAGCTCCTCGAACCGGCTGGCGTCGAAGTTGATGCACAGCAGTCCGCTCAGCTCGCCGTGCCGCCCCTTGATGAACATGGAGTTGGAGCACATGGTCTTGCCCGTGGCGGACACGGACTCGAAGTTCAGCACGTAGTTCTGCGTTTCGTACAGGTTCCCCGCCACGAATTCCAGCATCTTGTTGCTGAGGGGGGAGCCGATATGCCGTCCGGTCAGCTCGCCGTTGGCGATGGCGATGATCCGGTTGGAGTCGTCCTCCAGCTCGTGTAGTGCGATCTCATAATCCGGGCCCAGCACGTGCCCGAGAAAATCAACGATAAGGGTGTATTGCCGTATCAGCTCCGCATCCATGGCAGGCAGCCTCCTTTTCTCTTTTTACGCGGCGTATGCGGCCGGGCTCACGCCTCGGTCTGCTCCGCCTGGGCGGCGAGCTTCGCCTTCTCCTCGTCCTCCAGCACGCGGTAGGCCACCTTGCCCACCAGGGTCTTGGGCAGCTCGTCGCGGAACTCGATGTCGTAGGGCATGGCGTACTTGGCCACGTGCTTGCGGCAGTAGTCCAGCAGCGTCTGCTTGGTGGCGTCGTTGGCGGGCACGCCGGGCTTGAGCATCACGAAGGCCTTGACCTTCTGCATCTTGTAGGGGTCGGGCACGCCGATGATGCAGCTCATCTGCACGTCCTCGTGGGCGTCCAGGATGTTCTCCAGCTGGCCGGGGTACACATTGTAGCCGGAGGTGATGATCATGCGCTTGGCGCGGCCCTTGAAGTAGATGAAGCCCTGCTCGTCCATGCTGCCCAGGTCGCCGGTGTACACCCAGGTCAGGCCGTCGGCGTGCTTGCGCAGGGTGTGGGCGGTCTCCTCGGGGTTGTTCATGTACTCCTTCATGACGGTGGGGCCCGCCAGCAGGATCTCGCCCTCCTCGCCGTAGGGCAGCTCCTCGTCGGTGTCGGGCTTCACGATCTTGATGTAGGTGTCGGGGAAGGGCAGACCGATGGAGCCCTCCTTGTAGATATTGGTGGGGGTCAGGCAGCAGGCGGTCACCGTCTCCGTGGTGCCGTAGCCCTCCCGCACCTGTATGACCGCATGGTGGTCGTACAGGAACTTGTCGAACTTCTTCTTCAGCTCGATGGACAGGCTGTCGCCGCCGGAGAACACGCCCTTCAGGCTGCTGAGGTCGGCGCCGTCCATGCTGGGCAGGCGCAGCAGTGCCTCATACAGGGTGGGCACGCCGGCGATGAAGTTGCACTTGTACTTGACGATCTGCTTGGCGTAGCTCTTGGCGGTGAAACGGGGGATGAGGATGCACCGTCCGCCCTGGGAGAGCATGGAGTGCACACACACGCCCAGGCCGAAGCCGTGGAACAGGGGCATGGCCGCCAGCATCTTGTCGCCGGGGCGGAACATGGGGTTGGTGGCGATGATCTGCTGGCCCAGGGCGTTGAAGTTGCCGTTGGTCAGCACGATGCCCTTGGTGGTGCCGGTGGTGCCGCCGGAGTACAGGATGACCGCGGGATCGTCATAGCCCCGCGCCACCCGGTAGTTCTTGTAGAAGCAGTACCGGGACATGTCCATGAACTCCTTCCAGCGGATGACGGGCGCGTCCTCGGGTATCTTCTGTATCTTCCGCCCCTCGGTGAGCATATAGCCCGCCCGGATGGTGCGGCTCAGCGCGTCCTTCACGGAGGCGATGATGATGTTGATGATCTTGGTGTTCTGGCGGATGTGCTCGAACTTGTCGTAGAACTGGTCCAGCGTGATGGCGGTGGTGGACTCGGAGGCGTTCAGATAGAACTCGATCTCCTTCTCCGCCGACAGGGGGTGGATCATGTTGGCGATGCCGCCCACCAGGTTCACCGCGTAGAACATATAGATGGCCTGGGGGCAGTTGGGCATGGCGATGGTCACCTTGTCGCCGGGGCGCACGCCCAGGGTCTTCAGGCTCTTGGCGCACTTCTCGATCTCCTGCACCATCTTGCGGTAGGTGGTGGACTTGCCCATGAAGTCAAAGGCGATGTTGTTGGGGTACATATCGGCCATGCGCTCCACGGCCTCGAACATACTGCCCTGGAAATAGTCCAGGTGCATGGGCACGTCGCCCATATAATCCTTCCACGGGGTCTTTACTTCACTCATATTTTACCTCCTCGCTCATGGGCTTTTCCAGCTCCTCCGGGTGTGTCAGCAGGTACTCCAGCAGCCGCACGGACTTGGAGTAGTAGTAGCCGTCTGCCAGCCGCTCGTCGATGGTCAGGCCCAGCTCCAGTGTCTCGCGCATGGAGACATTGCCGTTTTCGTCGTAGTAGGGGGCCAGCTTCTTCTCGCCGATGATGCAGAACAGCGAGCAGGTGCCCCAGTTGGTCAGATGGTGATAGCCGCACTTCAGCTTGATGGAGCCCAGGTTGGAGATGACCACCGAGCTGTAGTAGGGGTCGGTGGCGATCAGGTCGGCGGGCACCCAGCCGTGGCGGTCCAGGAACATCAGGAACCGCACGATGGCCTTGCCCATCCAGCGGGGCATCTTGTTGAACATATCCATGCCCGCGGTGGAGGCATCCACCTTGTCGCTGCGGCACTCCGTCACCTGCCGGCGGATGTACTCGTGTACGTCGGCCATGGTGTGCTCGTCCTTCCCGTGCAGGAAGGCCAGTGCCTCCGCGCCCTTGTCGGAAAACTGCTTCTTCACCACAAAGGCGGCGGACACCTCGTTCCGCTGGTAGAAATTGCTGTTGACGATGAAGCGGTTCAGCTTGGGCCGCAGGGTGATGGTCTTTTCCAGCGCAGCCACCACGATGTGGAACATGGTGTAGGGGAACTCGGTCTCCGCGGCGTTCTTCCTGGCCAGATACTCGTTCATGGCCGTCAGGTCCACCTTCACGGAGATGTACGCCTCGTTGTCGCACCGGTTGGGGTAGATGATACCGGTGATGAAGTGCAGGGAGTCCAGCTCCCGCAGCAGCCGGCCGTCCTTGCGGTCGCCCCGGCGTTTCTTGTAGGTCTCCATATATTTCTCCTATGTACCTAATATTTATTTTCGGTTTTTACAAGCATATCTAATATGCTATATTACGTTGACCGAACAACACAATACCTTGCAATCGTATATTATAGCAGACCCGTCCTCAAAATGCTACCCCCTATTTTGCACTTTGCGCGAATCATACAAAATGTAAGCCCCGCAAAAAAAGAGCACCCTTTAGGCCGCCTGGCACAAGAAAACATACGCCGCAAAAGGCGCGTTTCGCGCAGCCCCGTCGTTGCGCCGCCTTGACAGACATCCAGTATGCCTGCGGCGGTGCGCCTCGGCTCTGCACAAAACGCGCTCTTTTTCGGTGCGAAGCAGTTTTGCAAAAGTAAATTCGAGCTGAAATTGGCTGCAAAAACGCCCGCATGCTGACGCATGTGGGCGTTTTTTCGGACGATTTCAGCCGGATAGACACAGGCAAAACCGTGTGTTTTCTTATGTCAGGCGGCCTAAGGGTGCTCTTTCCATATTCTCAGAATTCCGCGTTGCCCACGGTGCGGGGATGCAGCTCCACGTCGCGGATGTTGCTGACGCCCGTCAGATACATCACCATCCGCTCGAAGCCCAGGCCGAAGCCCGCGTGCTTGCAGCTGCCGTAGCGCCGCAGGTCGCAGTACCACCAGTAGTCCTCCGGATTCATGCCCAGCTCCTTGATGCGGCCCTCCAGCAGCTCCAGCCGCTCCTCGCGCTGGCTGCCGCCGATGATCTCGCCGATGCCGGGCACCAGGC